>NZ_JAVDUL010000003.1:0-928831 GCF_031456345.1 Pseudomonas sp. 2957 | reverse complement strand
TTCCCCATGTGAGAGTAGGTCATCGTCAAGATTAAATTCCGAAACCCCAATTGCGAAAGCAGTTGGGGTTTTGTTTTGCCTGCGAGAAAGTTTTTCAGAGCTATGGCGAACAAAATTGCACAGTTATTTTCGAAGCAGAACACTAGAATAGCCCCATCTTTATCGGAGCCAGAGCCTGTATGTCAGAATCGGTTGACGCCCCCGGGCTGTCAGATTTACCGCTGGAAGACTTGATAGCCTGCCACGAGTGCGACCTGCTGATGCGCAAGCCGACACTTGCCCATGGTGAGAAAGCGCTCTGCCCGCGCTGCGGTTACGAACTGTATGCCCATCGCCATAACGTGGTGCAGCGTAGCCTCGCCCTGGTAATTGCCGCGTTATTACTTTACGTGCCGGCAAACTTTTTACCCATCATGCAACTCAATATCCTCGGGCAATCCTCGCAGGATACGGTCTGGAGTGGCGTAGTCGGCCTGTTCAGCACCGACATGCAAGGTGTGTCGATCGTCGTCTTCCTTTGCAGCATGGCCATACCGTTACTGAAGTTGTTGTGCCAGCTGTTTGTCCTACTGACGATCCGCTTCAATGTCGGCCGCAGTTATGGCTTGTTGCTCTATCGTATTTACCACCACCTCAGAGACTGGGGCATGCTCGAGGTCTACCTCATGGGCGTGCTTGTCGCGATCGTGAAGCTGGCGGATATGGCAGCAATCACCGTCGGCCTCGGGCTGGCATGTTTCATTGGCTTGTTATTGGTGCAAGTCTGGCTGGAGGTGGTGATGTCACCGCATCAGATCTGGCAGGCATTATCAGGAGAGGATGCCCATGCGGGCGATTGATGCGGGCATTCTGGTGTGCACCGAATGCCACGAACTGAACAAGCAGGAAGCTGACGTCGATGAGCAGAGCTGTACCCGCTGCGGTGCGCAGGTTCACGCTCGCCGCCCCAACAGCCTGACCCGCACCTGGGCGCTGTTGATCACGGCAGCCATTATCTATGTTCCGGCGAATGTCTTGCCGATCATGACGGTCAGTTCTCTGGGCCAGGGTGAACCGAGCACCATCATGTCCGGCGTGATTGAACTGGTTCAGCACGGCATGATCCCGATCGCCACCGTGGTGTTCATCGCCAGCATTCTGGTGCCCACGTTCAAGCTGGTCGGCATCGCGCTGCTGCTGTTTTCCGTGCAGCGTCGGCAGCCATTGTCGGCCCGTCAGCGTATCTGGATGTACCGTTTCATCGAGTTCATCGGCCGCTGGTCGATGCTCGATATTTTTGTGATCGCCATTCTCGTGGCGGTCGTCAACTTCGGCCGGATAGCCAGTGTCGAAGCCAATCTGGGCGCCGTCGCCTTCGCCTCTGTGGTGATTCTGACGATGCTCGCCGCAGTAACTTTCGATCCCCGACTGATTTGGGATAACACGGAGTCGGACGACGACCATGACTGATTTGCCTGTAGCGAAAACCCGACCGGCTTCGAACTGGTCGGCCATTTGGGTGCTGCCTCTGATCGCGCTGATCATCGGCGGCTGGCTCGGCTGGCGTGCTTATTCCGAGACCGGTATCGAGATTCAGGTGCGCTTTGAAAGCGGCGAAGGCATCCAGGCCAACAAGACTGAAGTGGTCTACAAAGGCATGCCGGTCGGCAAGGTCAAGACGCTCAAGCTCGACGATGAGGGCAACTCGAAAGGGGTGATCGCCACCATCGAGATGAACAAGGATGTTGAGCAGTACCTTAAGACCAGCACGCGGTTCTGGCTGGTCAAACCGAGCGTGACCCTGGCCGGTATCACCGGTCTGGAAACATTGGTCTCGGGTAACTATGTCGCCATCAGTCCCGGTGAAGGCGAGCCGGTTCGCAAGTTTAAGGCTTTGGCCGAAGAGCCGCCGCTGTCCGACGCCAAGCCCGGTCTGCACCTGACCATCAAGGCCGATCGCCTCGGCTCGTTGAATCGCGGCAGCCCGGTGTTCTACAAGCAGATCAAGGTCGGTCAGGTCAAAAGCTACGTGCTGTCCGAGGATCAGAGCACCGTTGAACTGAAAGTGTTCATCGAGCCGACCTACGCCAAACTGGTGCGCAAACATACTCGTTTCTGGAACGCCAGCGGCATCAGCATCGACGCTAACCTGTCCGGCGTGAAAGTGCGCAGCGAATCCCTGGCTAGTATCGTCGCCGGTGGTATCGCGTTCGCGACGCCGGAGAATCGCAAGGACAGTCCGGCGACCGATCCGAGCCTGCCATTCCGTCTCTATGAAGACTTCGACGCTGCCGCTGCCGGGATTCGCGTGAAGGTCAAACTCAGCGATTTCGAGGGCCTGCAGGCCGGTCGCACGCCGGTGATGTACAAAGGTATTCAGGTCGGCAACCTGAAAGCGCTAAAGGTCGATCCGGACCTGAACAGCGCCACAGCCGAGCTGACTCTGGATCCGTTGGCCGAAGACTATCTGGTTGAGGGCACGCAGTTCTGGGTGGTCAAGCCGTCGATATCCCTTGCCGGTATTACCGGCCTGGAGGCGCTGGTGAAAGGTAATTACATCGCCGTGCGCCCGGGTGATAAAGGCGCCGCGCCAAAGCGCGAGTTCGAGGCGCGACCGAAAGCACCACCGCTGGATCTGCGTTCGCCAGGCCTGCATCTGGTGCTGTTCACCGACTCGCTGGGCTCGATCGATGTCGGCAGTCCGATTCTGTACAAGCAGGTCAAGGTCGGTTCGGTGCAGAGCTACCAGTTCTCCCGAACCAAGAAGCAGCTGGTCATCGGCGTGCACATCGAGAAGGAATATGAAAACCTGGTCAACGCCTCGACGCGCTTCTGGAACGTCAGCGGCATTACCCTCACGGGTGGCTTGACCGGCGGCATTCAGGTCAAGAGTGAATCCCTGCAAACCCTGATGGCCGGCGGTATCGCGTTCGAAACGCCGCAAGCCAATGCGCCGTTGAAGAAACGTATCCCGCGCTTCCGTCTGTTCGCCGATCACGATGAGGCGAACAAGAAAGGTGCGGTAGTGACGATCAAGGTTGATCGCGCTGACGGCTTGAGCAGCGGTACGCCGGTACGTTTCAAGGGGCTGGATGTCGGCAAGATTGAAAGCGTCGATCTGACCGATGACATGCAGTCGGTAATCCTCACCGCTCGCATCACTGAAGTGCCGGAGAAGATTGCGCGAGTCGGCAGTCAATTCTGGGTGGTCAAGCCGGAACTGGGTTTGATCAAGACGCAGAATCTGGAAACGCTGGTCACTGGCAAATACATCGAAGTCCAGCCGGCGGCGAAGAATCTCGGCCCGCAGAAGAACTTCGTTGCCTTGGCCGAAGCGCCGGAAGTCACCAGGCAAGAAGCGGGTCTGAGTCTGGTGTTGAGCGCCGCACGTCGCGGTTCCTTGAAGCCCGGCGTACCAGTGACTTACCGTGAGATCACCGTCGGAAAGGTGACCGGTTATGAATTGGGCCAGACAGCTGACCGTGTGTTGGTGCACATCCTGATCGAGCCGAAGTACGCGCCTCTGGTGCGCAGCGGCAGCCGTTTCTGGAATACCAGCGGCGTGGGCTTCGATTACGGCTTGTTCAAAGGCGTGACGGTGCGCACCGAATCGCTGGAGACGCTGATTCAGGGTGGCATTGCCTTCGCCACACCGGATGGCGAGCGCATGGGCAATCCGGCGCGGGCCGAGCAGACGTTCCCGTTGTTCGACAAGTTCGAGGATGAATGGCTGACCTGGGCGCCGAAGATTCAGCTCGGTAAGTAATTCTTCAGCGTCTGGGACGACGCTATCGCGAGCAGGCTCACTCCTACAAGGGGAACGCATTCCAATTGTGGGAGCGAGCCTGCTCGCGAAGGGGCCAGCCAAATCAACACAAAATCCACTCCATAAAAAAGGGCCGCGATCCCAGCAGATCGCGGCCCTTTTTATGCCTTCAGCTAAAGCCGATCAAACCGCATCCAGCTCCGGCTCATCCGCCTGCACATTCAGCGTGGCCTTGACCACATCATGGCGGCGGATGTACTTCCAGTCCGCTTCATCGATGTAGATCCCGGCCGGGCCGCTGCCGCCTTCCAGGTCGATTGCGACACTGGCGCAGACCTGCGGCTTCACACTTGCGAGAATCGGCACGAAGCCCAGTTGCAGACTGGTTTCCAGCAGCGCCGCCTGGTTCTTCTCGTCGATGTCCGCCGCCTCGTCGAGGTAGTACGGCAGACGCACGCGGCCGGCCAGATCGCGATCCATCAAGTGCAGCAACAAGTACATGTTGGTCAGTGCCTTGATGGTCATGGTCGTACCGTTGGAGGCCGCGCCGTCGATGTCGGTGTGGATGACTGGTTGACCGTTGACCTTGGTGATCTCGAAGGCCAGTTCGAACAAGTCCTTGAGGCCGAGCTGGTTGTGGTTCGCTGCCACCAGCCGCGCCAGATATTCCTTGGCCTCTTCGTTCTTGTTGTCCTGCTCGGCGCTCTGGCTGAGGTCGAACACCGACAGGGTTTCGCCTTCCTCATATTGCCCGGCGCTGTGGATGATCTGGTCGATGTGCTTGAGCGCTTCCTTGTTCGGTGCGAGGACGATGCGGAAGCTCTGCAGGTTGGAAACCTGCCGCTTGTTGATCTCGCGGTTGAACAGCGCCAGTTGATGCTCGAGGCTGTCGTAATCGCTGCGGATGTTGCGCAGAGTGCGGGCGATGTCGGTGACCGCCGCGCGCCGCGCCTTGCCGAGGGTCAGGGCTTCATCGGTGCGGTGCGCGTAAGCGTTGATCAGCAGCGATAGACGCCGCTCCATATCATCTTCGCTGTCGAACTTGGCCACACCTTTCAGACGCACCTGCGCATACAGCGCTTCGATCTGGCCATCGGCACGCAGGAGGCCCTGCCAGCTGTCCTGATAATCGTTGAGCAGCGGCAGCAGGTTGTCCATCGAATCATCGACCGGATCCATGAACGGCGTGCCGAACGGCAGATCCGCTGGCAGCAACTGACGACGACGTAGCGCGTCGTCGAGGGTGCGTTGCTTGGCCTCCATATCGGCGATCTGCCGGCCGACCAGTTGCAGCTTGGCCGACAGTTGCTGGACGCGCTCGGTGAACGCATCGCTGGAGCGCTTGAGTTCGTCCTGCGCGGCTTCCATCTGCGCCAGTTGTTCAAGCTTGTCGCTTTCTTCGGCGCTCAGCGTCTGGGTGCGACGGAAATCTTCCAGCGCCTTCTGTGCGTCCAGCACCTGCTGGTACAGCGCTTCGGTCTGGGTCTTGCTCGCGGCGCGGTCGGCGGCCACGGCCTGCTGGGTTTTCAGTTGCTTGAGCTCTTTTTCCAGACGCTCTTTCTGATCGCGCAACGCGGCGCGGTCAGCCAGAGCCTGCAAGGCAGGCGGCTCAATGTGCGAGATGTCGATCGACAGGCCCGGCACTTCGAAGCGCTCGCCCTTGAAGCCATCAAGAATCAGCTCGACCGATTTGACCCACTCACCGTTCTCGTCGAGGGTGATGCCGTGTTCACCCAGCGGCAGGCTGAAGAGCGCGCTGTTGAACAGGCGCATCAGGCGCTCGACGTCCTGCTGCGAGAACTCTTCGCGCAGGCGGGCGTAGCTGTTGTTGTCGGCGTGATCGAGTTGTTGCTTCACCGACTTCAGGCGTTTTTCCAGATCGCGCAGACGCTCTTCGAGATCTTCGGCGCTGAACTGACGCGACTGCGCCAAGGCACCGGCCAGTTCGTCGTGTGCATCCTTGGCCGCGAGCAATTGTTGCTCGAGCACTTTGACGTCATCGACCAGGGCGAAGCGGTTCTTCAGCACCGACAACTCGCCGAGCCAGCGCTGAATACCGGAAATTTCCCGTTCCAGACGCATCAGTTCCTGAGTACCACCGCGTTGATCGTTCTGCAGGTCGTCCTGCTCGCGACGGTAGTGCTCGGCCTGGATGGTCAGTTCTTCCTTGCGCGCCGTGGCGTAGTCCGACCAGGTGCCGAGCAAGGAATCGAGCAGCGGCGACAGGCGATGCAGTTTGCCGCGCAGCACATCGCGCTGTTTCACGCCGTTGGCCAGCGCTTCAACCAACGGGCCGGCAGCGACCAGCGAGTTGTAGTCCTGCTCCATGCGCCGCACATCGCGGAAGGCTTCTTCGCAGGCAGCAATGTAGTCGACGCTGCCGGAACGCAAGCTGTGTTCGAAAGCATCGAGGAACAGTTGCTTGAGCTTGGCCGCGGTGATTTCGCGCATGTGCAGCAGGTTGATGAACAGCGCGCGGAAGGTCTTCAGGCTCTGCTCGCTGGTGGAGCGCAGCGGGATCAGCGTCAGGTCGAGCGGGATCGACGTATGGCCGCCAACCAGCAAGCGGCGCAGTTCATCCGGCTTGAGTTCGTAGGCTTTCAGGCCTTCTTTTTCGAGATTGCTGAACAGTTCTTTCTGGCGCAGGCAGGTGTCGTTTTTCTGGTAATGCGCCAGGTCGAGCTTGCCGGCGTAGGCGAAGAACTGGTGCCCGAAACCGCCGCCCGGGCCGCGACCGACCACGCCGATCACGTGGGGGCCGTGGGGCAGGTTGACTTCGACGAGGATGTAACTGGTGTCGGAGGCGAAGTAGAAGCGCCGCGATTGTTCGAGGCTGTACTTGCCGAAGCTCATGTCCGACATGCGCGCCAGAATCGGGAACTGCAAAGCGTTGATCGACGCCGACTTGCCGAGGTTGTTCGCGCCGTAAACCGACAACGGTTCTTCCAGCGGGAACAGACCGAGGCTGTAACCGGCGGTGTTCAAAAGGGCAAAGCGGCGGATGCCGTAGCGTTCCTGGCTCATGCATCGGACTCCTGTTCTTCGGCAATGGCGCGGGCCAGTGCGTCTTCTTCGCTTTCTTCTTCAAATTCGGAAAGGTCGAGCGGATCGTCGGTTTCGAGGAATTTCGCTTCGGCTTCTTCGTCGATCAGCACCGGTGCCGGCAACGGCAATACGCTGTGCACGCTGGCTGCCAGGTCGCGGTCCTGTTGTACCGACAGGCACACGTCGAGGAAACGGTGCATCGGCGGCAGGAAGCGGTAGACACCGTTTTCTTCGCCGGCGAAACCGAGCTGAGTCATGCGGCGCATGATTTTTTCTTCGAGTTCTTCGACGGTCTGCACTTCGGCCTGAATGAACAGGTCGCGGTACTTGTCCAGCAGCGACGGCAATTCTTCGCGGCCGAGACTGCCGCCGTCGAGCACGGCAATCGGGTCGCGGCCCTGATCGGCCAGGTGCTCAACGAGGATGAAGGTGAACAGCGCCAGACGCTGGGCGGTCTTGTTCACCGCTGCGGCGGCCATGTCCGGCACGAAATAGTAGAAGCCACGGGTGTCGCAGACCAGTTCAAAGCCCAGCGCCTTGAACAGCGTGCGGTACTGGTCCTGGAAATTCGACAGTTGTGCGTACAGCTCAGGATCACGGCGGCTGACGTGGTAACCCTTGAACAACTCGCGGAAGATCGGCGCCAGTTGCGACAGTTCGGAAAGATCAAGATGCATTTGGGATGCTCGCAGAATCCTCGGCGGCGGTATCGCTGGCCGAGAGCAGGGCGAAGGAGCGCAGGCTGACCTGGTGCTCGTGAGTATGGTATTCGCGGCGTTCCAGACGCTCGCGCTTGAAGCGTTTTTCCCGCGACAGGCGCGAGAACCAGTAAAGCAATTCGTCGGTGGCGCCGTCCGGTTCCTGCTCCAGCAGCCAGGTCATCAGGTCCGGCATCGGCAGGGACTCTTCGCAACGATCGACCATCTCGCGCACGGTGCGCGGTGCACGTGGGGCGTCGCCAGCCTTCTGGGTTTTGTGCGCCTTGGGGAAGCGCGCCGGTTTCGGCTCGAAACGCGCCAGGGCATACACGTAGGCTTCGACCTGACTGGCGCTGCCGAGGAAGGTGCTCTGTGGGCGGGTGAACAGCGGCATCGCCGCTTGCGGCACGGCGTCGATGCCTTTACGCCGGATCGCCGCCAGCGCCAGTGCGGCGCCACGGGTCACGGCGTTATGCCGACGCGCTTCTTCACGCAATGGCAGCAGCAGTTCGCGGGCATGGCGCAGGGTCAGTTGCGCGCTGGTCTGCATTTCGAGGATGCGTGCGTGGGTGCGCAGGAGCATGTCGTCATCGACCAGATGGCCGAGGCGCTGCTGTTCGCTGAGCATCTTCAGCAGCACGGTTTCGACCTTGCGCACGCCTTGCTCGAAGGCACCGTCGGCGTTGACCAGATCTATCATCGGCTCGACGTATTCGTCCCACGTCGCCAGGACTTCGGCGTAACGCTGACGCAGTGGAATCTGCCGGTCGCTGGTTTTCGCCCGTTCGGCCACGGCCACCAGGGCCTGTTCATCGTTGTCGAGTTTCTTCAGTACGTCGCGCACACGCATGTCGAGCAAACGCAACTGGCGCGCCAGATCGTTGCCGTCACGGACGTCGAAAGCGTCCTGGATATAACCGGCCAGACGCTCAAGGTGACGCAGGTAGGCTTCGATTTCCAGGCACAGACCGAGGCGGTGTTCGCGGCGCAGGTAGGCGAGGAAGTCGTGGATCTGCGCGTTGAGCTCGAAACGGTTCGGGCTTTTCGCCACCGGAACCAGAATATCGAGGCGAATCCACACGTCGAGCAGGCTGGTGATGTCCTGTGGCGTGCTGTCGAGTTGTTGGGCGGCCAGTTGCGTGCGCAGTTCGTTGAGGCTCAGGGTGCCTTGGTCGAAGTGCTCGCACAGTGGCTCCAGAAGTGCCCAGTGTTCAGCGAGGGCGCGCAAGACGCGCTTGGGTTCGATCATCGGAATGGCCGGCTGGTTGGCGATTAAAAGCGGCGATTGTACTGCATCACAGGCGCGGCGATTCACTCTCGGGACGGGCTGTCGCATTCTTTGGCCAAAGGGCAGCGGCGCAGCGCAGCGCGGGGTATCGATCAACAGCGAGCGATCTTGTGCGAAGGGCGGTAGAATCAGCGCACTTTCCGTTATCCACAAGTGGCCGACCTTTGCTTATCGAGTCCCGCCGCCGCGCCTATTTGAACGCCATGCAGGTGGTCAACTGGCTGCCGCGCACCGAACTGCCTTTCGCCGCACCGTCGCGGCCCGAGCTGCTGGAGATGCCCGAGCCCGAGCTCGAGGTACCGGTTGCTCCGGCGCCTCAGGCCGAAGCACCGGCGCAGCCTGCCGCGCGTCAGGCCGAGCGACCGAAAATCGAGGTGCCGCGTCCGTCGCTGGCCAGTACCCGCAACGGCGCCAAACCGGTGGAAGAGATCGACGAGACGCCGGTGGTGGTCAAGCCTGCGCCAGTGCCGCCGCCGCGTTTTGCCCTGCAACTGCTGCGCGCCGGGCGCTGCCTGCTGCTGGTCGAGTTACCCACAGGCGAAGCGTTTCAAAGTCGCGATCCGGCCTACCTGCTGCTCAAGGACATGCTGCGCGCCGCCGGTCTGCCGGATGCGCCGCAAATCGTCGGCGAACCGGTGCGCTGGCCGTGGCTCAATCGCGGCACGCTGGATCAGGGGCCGGAAGCGGCGCGCGACTTTGTGCAGGGTTTCCTCTCGGTGCAGATGGAAGCGGCGCCCTGCGCCTGTTTGTGGCTGATCGGCCTGCCGGCGCTGAAGTTTGCCGGGGAAGCGGACGCCGAAGCGTTCAATAGTGAATTGCAGATCGAAGGTCTGGGCCTGGCCTGGGCGATTCCCGGTCTGGAACTGTTAATGGAAGAGCCACAGCGCAAGGCCGCTGTGTGGCAAGCCATGCGTCGGCTGATGGCGCGCTGGAAACAATCCGATGAGTGAGGCTGTAACCTTTCGCCCGATGACCGAGGCGGACCTGGACGCTGTGTTGAAGATCGAATACGCCGCGTACAGCCATCCGTGGACCCGGGGGATTTTTCTCGATGGCCTGGGCAAATACCAGATCTGGCTGATGTTCGAAGGCCAGCAACAGGTTGGCCATGGCGTGGTGCAGATCATTCTTGATGAGGCGCACCTGCTCAATATCACCGTCAAGCCGGAAAATCAGGGGCGCGGGTTGGGCCTGACGTTGCTTGAGCATCTGATGTCGCGAGCGTACGCGGCTGAAGCGCGGGAGTGCTTTCTCGAAGTGCGCGACAGCAACACGGCTGCGTTCAAGTTGTATGAGCGGTATGGCTTCAACGAGATCGGCCGGCGTCGCGATTATTACCCGGCGGTGGGTGGGCGTGAGGATGCGGTGGTGATGGCCTGTACCTTGGTGGATTAGGCCTGTAGGAGCTGCCGAAGGCTGCGATCTTTTGATCCTGTTTTTGTAAGATCCAAAGCAAAATCAAAAGATCGCAGCCTTCGGCAGCTCCTACAGGGGGCGAATTTCAAGTCAGCGGGTCAGCGCTTGCCATCCAGCGGATCCAGATCCGCCAGTTCCGCTTCATCCAGCCCGTCACCGCCGCCGATTTCGGTTTCACTGACCTCGCTCAAATCCCAATCCGCCGGATTGCCCTCGCCGAGTTCATCGGCATCGCGCGCGCCATCCTCGCGAATCAACGTTTCCGGGCTCAGGTCGTCGTCGGTCGGCTGATGATCATCCACCGAAGCCCCGGTCATGCCAGCCTCACGCACTCGCTCAGCCGGCATCAATTGTTCACGTTCACGCTCGGGCAGTTCATCTCCGATTTTTGCGCTGGGCTCTTCGTCGTCGAAATCCAGCTCGTGCACCGAGCCCATGCGGTCTTCGTTATCGTCGATGGGTTCCGGTTGCACCGCATCATAAGGGCGTCGTGAATCAGTCATGGCAATTCCTCATACTGTGGGCCTTACTGAGTGGACTCACCGGGCGCGCGAGAATTCCAACGAAAACACTTTGCGCTGGCGGCGTGACTTCGACGGGTGGTCGTCTATCAAACCTGCGCATCTTTCTTGAGGCCTTATCCATGCACGATCTACAAGACCTGATTGATAACAACGAGCGTTGGGCTGACGCGATCACCAAGGAAGACCCGGACTTCTTCGCCAAACTGGCGCGCCAGCAGACCCCGGAATATCTATGGATCGGCTGCTCCGACGCGCGCGTACCGGCCAACGAAATCGTCGGCATGTTGCCGGGCGATCTGTTCGTACACCGCAACGTCGCCAACGTCGTGCTGCACACCGACCTCAACTGCCTCTCGGTGATCCAGTACGCGGTGGATGTGCTCAAGGTCAAACACATCCTCGTCACCGGCCACTACGGCTGCGGCGGCGTGCGCGCGTCGATGCAGGATCGCCAGTTCGGCCTGATCGACGGCTGGCTGCGCTCGATCCGCGACCTGTACTACGAGAAACGCGAAGAACTGGCCAAGCTGGCGACCGAAGAAGAGCAGGTCGATCGCATGTGCGAACTCAACGTGATCCAGCAAGTGGCCAACGTCGCGCATACCAGCATCATCCAGAACGCCTGGCATCGCGGGCAGCCGCTGTCGATCCACGGCTGCATCTACGGCATCAAGGATGGCCGCTGGAAAAGTCTCAATACCACCATCAGTGGTTTCGAACAGTTGCCGCCGCAATACCGTTTGCGTCCGGTCGGCGCGCCGTAACCGCAGCTTTCAGCTTCTGCCTGGATGCCGCCAGCGCTGTAAAAAGCGCTGGCCTTCAGGCGTGGGTGGTTCGTCGTAACCGGTGATCCAGCCACGGCAGCGCGACGAACCGCAATCGCAGGCGAACTGGCGTAGCAGTTTGTCTTCGGTCGATGCGTAATCGATGCTCAGATGTTCGCCGCTGTGGATATCTTTCAAGGCCCACAGCCACAATTCGCTCATGTCGAGAAATACATTCGGGTCGCAGGCGTGCTCGAGCACACCGCAAAAGCGCGGATCGTAAACGTGGATGCCGGTTTGCAACTGACGGGTCTGTCGACAGCGATAGGGCAGCAATTGCCCGGAAACCCGGCACATTCGGCTAATGCGCAGAAACTCGCGGCGCGCGACCACCGCCGTGGCCATGCCACGTTCGTCGTGGATAATCTGAAAGTCCTGGCAGGATGGAAAGCCCAGTCGCACCGGAAGTCCGGCGAACGGATAGATGCCTTCTGTATCGCGTGGAAGGTGCCGGCCCATGGCTTGATTGTTCATAACGATCCTTGTTGTTGAGTGTTGCCTCCGGGTTGTGCCCATGCCCCGCCAGGCGAGGCATGATTGGATCCAAGCGTCGCGCAATTGAAGGTAGCGGTCTACTGTCAAACCTGACAGGCGCGATCACCGCTGGCCCGCGTCAGCATTGGCTGACACGGGGGACTCCAGTAGCGATTACAGAGTTGGTGCGGGCACGGCGGCCGCAGGCAGTGGCGCTTTCAGCTGTTGCAGCTGTGTCTTGATGCGTGGCGTGGCGCACTTGGCAGCCGCTTGTTCAGCGCTGAGGTTGCGGATCGAGGTATAGAACAACTCGCAGGTTTTGACCTTTTGCGTCACCTGCCATGTTTGCGTGCAACTGTTCAGCGTGGCCTGCGCATCGCTGCCCGGTTTGCTGCCCATTGCCGCCTGCCAGCAGGCAGCACTCAAATCCTGGCCCATGACTTTCAAGCCCGCCGCGTCAGCCTTCGCCTGGGCATCGTCGCCGGTATAGCTTTTCGGATCGGCGGCGTACCAGATATAGCTCGGATGATTCGAGCCGAGCACCGGCACATTCACTCCTTCGGCCGGACTGATGCTCGCCAGCCCCAGCACCCCCAAGGTCGGCCCGTATTGTTCCTTGATCCAGTTGCGCACCGGCGCCCCGAACGCAACCATCGGCAGCGTCGTGCCGCTGGCGGTCTGGCTGAACTGCTTGACCAGCGTGGTCTGGTAATCCTTGAAGTAGTCGTAGACGTCCTCCAGATCCCCGCCGGCATTGGACGGCGCGGCGATCGGCGCGATGTCGATGATGGTCTGATAAGCCGGCGTCTGCCCGGCAGGGATGCCGTTATCGGTCAGCAACGTCGCCCAGCGATCGGTGGTGTTCGAGCGCAGATAGTCCTGCGCCTGGGTCAGCGAGTAGTCAGGCGGGAAGTGCAGCAACTCGACGCTCTTGCGATTTTCCAGGGCCATGCCCAGCGGCAGGAACAGATACCAGCTGTAGGCCCACTTGCCATCGGCATTCAGCTTGCTGGCGCCGGCATAAGCCAGGTCGCCGGCGTCGAGCAACGCCGACAGCGGCTTGTCATAGCCGTCCGGCACTCCGGTGATCTCGGCGTAGAGCTGATCGTTGTCATTTTTCACCAGCACCTTGGCATCGGCGTAACCGTCGCGTTGGACGCTCTGGCTCAGGTAGTGAGCAACGGTCTGCTCCAGCGTCCAGTTGCGAAAGCAGATCACGCTGCAATTGTTGGGGTAGGCGAAGAGGCGGGTGACGCGCTCGGTGCTGCCCAGTTTTACGTCGACATCGGCGTGGACGGCGGCGCTTAGCGTCAGTGCAACGAGGGTAAGTCCTGCGAGTTTGAACATGCTCAGATCCTTTTCAGCGTGGGTTCCCCTCGATTTGGGGGCGCTTCATAGTGGATCAGTGGTGTTTGACAGAAAAGCGGTTGAGTGTGGATTCTTGCCTGAATGCGGTATTACCCAAGCAGCGCACATATTGTTACGGCTGTGCCAACAAGCACGCTGCCTGGTGCGCGTCCGCACTGCTAGACTGCAGCGACATCGAATTTTCCAAGGGTGAGTCATGAAGCCTTCTACTGCTCTCGACATGCAAAGGTCCGCCGTCCGAGAAGTGATCGGGCGCTTTCGTGTGGCCAACCCGCGTGTATTTGGTTCAGCATTGCTGGGGACGGATCTGGACGGTAGCGATCTCGATCTGCTGGTTGACCCGCTGCCCGGCACGACGCTTTTTGATCTGGGCGGACTTCAGGTTGAGCTTGAAGACCTGCTGGGTGTTGCGGTCGAGGTGCTGACCCCCGGCGACCTGCCAGTGAAATTTCGTCAGCAGGTGCTTGATCAGGCGCGACCCGTCTAAAGCAGCGATCAAACCAAGTTTTGAGAGCACCTGCCCTTGAGCAGGTGCGTTTTTATCGACTTACGGCATCACCGGCGGCGTATACGCCAATGTCGTCCCCAGCGCCCACAACAGCAGCAGCACCAGCGGCGTGTGCACCAGCAGTTGCACAAACGAGAAGCCTATCAAATCCCGCGCCTTCAACCCGAGCACGCCCAGCAGCGGCAGCATATAGAACGGATTGATCAGGTTCGGCAGGGCTTCGGCGGCGTTGTAGATCTGCACCGCCCAGCCGAGGTGGTACTGCAGGTCATTGGCGACTTGCATCACGTAGGGCGCTTCGATGATCCATTTGCCGCCGCCGGACGGGATGAAGAAACCGAGAATCGCCGAATACACGCCCATCAGCAGCGCATAGGTGTCGTGGGAGGCGATGCTGACAAAGAAAGTCGAGATGTGATGCGCGAGGGTTTGCGCATCGGCGCCTTTGACCGTGGTCATCAGCGCGGCGATCGAGCCGTACAACGGAAACTGGATCAACACGCCAGTGGTGGTCGGCACCGCACGGGCCACCGCATCGAGGAAGCTGCGCGGGCGCCAGTGCAACAGCGCGCCGAGCATGATGAACAGGAAGTTATAGGTGTTCAGGCCGGAAATCGCGGTAATCGCCGGCTTGGTCGAGAACTCGTGGAATAGCCAGCCCGCTGCCAGCAGCACCAGCACAATGATCAGCAACGGGCTGTGTTCCAGCCATTCACCGGGGCGAGTGCGCGGTTGCAGCGGCGGCAGGTTGAACGCCGGGTCGATGCCGCAGGCCTTGGCGTCGCGTGCCGAGTTCGGCCCGGGCGCGGTGGCGTAGGCGATGATGATCGAGATCACGATCAGCGCCAGCAGCATGACCCCGGATTGCCAGAGAAAAATGGTTTCGGTGAACGGGATTACGCCAGTGATCGACAGGATCGACGGCGGCAGGCTGCCCGGGTTGGCCTGCAACTGTGCGGCCGACGATGACAAGCCCAGCGCCCACACCGCGCCGAGGCCCAGGTAAGCAGCGGCACCGGCGGCGCGGTAATCCATCTTCAGATCGGTGCGGCGGGCGAGGGCGCGTACCAGCAGCCCGCCAAATACCAGCGACAGACCCCAATTGAGCAGGGAAGCGACCATCGAAATCAACGCTACCCAGGCCACGGCGGAGCGGCCGTTTTTCGGGATGCGTGCCAGTTTGTCGATCAGTTTGACTGCGGGCGGAGAGCTGGCGACGACGTAGCCGCCGATCACCACGAAGGCCATCTGCATGGTGAACGGGATCAGGCTCCAGAAGCCGTCGCCGAAGGCCATCGCTGCAGCGGTGGGTTTGGCGCCCATGGCCAGAGTGGCCAGCGCAACGATGATCACGGCCAACGCGGCGAATACCCAGGAATCGGGAAACCAGCGTTCGGCAAAACTGGAACAGCACAGGGCAAAGCGCGCGGAGCGGCTATCTTCGATATCAACGGCCACGGGAAGTACCTCGGATTTTTTATGGTTATTTTGATCCGTGGGAGCAGTCGCCCGGCTCGACAGCCACAGAGAACCCTGTGGGAGCGAGCCTGCTCGCGAAGACGTCGGCACATTCAGCATCAGGTTGTCTGAACTGACGCTTTCGCGAGCAGGCTCGCTCCCACATGGGCGGCTGGTCGGTGTTGGCGTGGTCCCTTGGACAGGCGCTAACAGTAAATCAAGCGCCGCCCTTTTGTTGAGCAGGTTTTCGCAAACCGAGACTATGGTCTGACGGGTTGTCGATCCGTGCTTTTGCGTAGACCATGGGCGCCTTGGTTTTTGCCGATGCCTGAGTTCTTTGTCATGACTGCCAACTCCCCAGCCCGACCGGCGCCGTTCAGCCGCTCCGACTACAAGACCCTCGGCCTTGCGGCGCTTGGCGGGGCGCTGGAAATCTACGATTTCATTATCTTCGTATTCTTCGCGCTGACCCTGAGTCAGTTGTTCTTCCCGCCGGAAATGCCGGAGTGGCTGCGTTTGCTGCAAAGCTTCGGCATCTTCGTCACCGGTTATCTGGCGCGGCCTCTGGGCGGGATTCTGATGGCGCATTTCGCCGACCGTCTGGGCCGCAAAAAGGTGTTCAGCCTGAGCATCCTGATGATGGCGCTGCCGTGTCTGCTGATCGGGATCATGCCGACCTACGCACAGATCGGCTATTTCGCGCCCTTGCTGTTGCTGGCGCTGCGCATCCTGCAAGGCGCAGCGGTGGGGGGGGAGGTGCCGAGTGCCTGGGTGTTCGTCGCCGAGCATGCGCCGACCGGCCATCGCGGTTACGCCTTGGGCTTTCTGCAGGCCGGCCTGACGTTCGGTTACTTGATCGGCGCACTCACTGCGACCTTCCTGGCACAGATTTTCACGCCTGCCGAAATTCTCGATTACGCCTGGCGCTATCCGTTTCTGCTCGGCGGCGTGTTCGGCGTGGTGGGCGTTTACCTGCGCCGCTGGCTCAGCGAAACCCCGGTGTTCATGGCCATGGAAGCGCAGCGCGAGGCGCGGGTCGAACTGCCGTTGCGCACGGTGCTGCGTGAACATCGTCTGGCCATGCTGCCGGCCATGTTGCTCACGTGTGTGCTGACCTCGGCGGTGGTGGTGTTCGTGGTCATCACCCCGACGATGATGCAGAAAACCTTCGGCATGACCGCCAGCCACACCTTCGGCCTCAGTGCCTTGGGCATCGTTTTTCTGAATATCGGCTGCGTGATCGCCGGACTGCTGGTCGACCGCATCGGCGCCTGGCGCACGGTCATGCTCTACAGCTTGTTACTGCCGCTGGGCATTGGCGTGTTGTATGGCTGTCTGATCATGGGCGGGCATTGGATCGGCATGGCCTATGCGGTCGCCGGCCTGGCTTGTGGGGTAGTAGGTGCGGTGCCTTCGGTGATGGTCGGGTTGTTCCCGGCGCGGATTCGCGTGTCGGGCATTTCCTTCACCTACAACATTGCCTACGCCGCCTGGGCAAGTATCACACCGCTGTTGCTGATTGGTCTGATGCCGTGGAGCCCATGGATCTGCGTGATCTTCTGTGCAGTGATGGGCGCGGTGGGGGGTGTGACGGCGGCGTATTTCGGTGCGCGCATGCCACGTACCGGACCGTGTCAGGCGGCCGGCGCTGCCTGATCCGCAAGCGCCGGATTATTTTCGACTGACGGGTCTGGAGCTGGCTTCAGAAAAGCTGCGCAAGGCCGATGGCAAGGTTGTATCCGCTAACTACCCTGCCATCGGTGCTTTCCCATGTTCAATAAACGCTTGAAGCAAGAGCTGGCCGCTCTGCGCGAAGAACTCTCCAGCCTTGTACAAGTGAAGGAAAGCCTGGAAAGCGAAATGCTCGCGCTGACCCTTGAGCCCGACGGGCGGATTCGTTCGGTCAACCAGAATTTTCTCGATGAAATGTTCTACAAGAGCCAGGACCTGATCGGCCGGGCAATCGAAGACATCGTGCCGGCCCACGTCAAAACCGACGAATTCCATCAGCGCTTCAAAAACTCGATGAGCCGTGGCGAGCACTTCGCCGGCGCCGTGCGCCTGTTGCGTGGCAATGGCGACGAGGCGTGGCTGCGTTCAATCGTGCAACCGGTGCGCTCGTCTGATGGGCGGATCAGACACATCTCCTTCTACGCCAGTGACCTGACCCGCACCATCGAAGCCTCCCGCGAGCATGAGAACCTGATCGGTGCGCTGGTGCGTTCCACCGCCGTGATTGAATTCGACCTCAACGGCAATGTGCTCAGCGCCAATGATCGCTTCCTCAACGGCATGGGTTACAGCCTGGCGCAGATCAAGGGTAAACATCACCGCACGTTTTGCGCCCCGGAAGAGTACAACAGTGCCGAGTACCAGAACTTCTGGCGGCGCTTGAACAGTGGCGAATTCGTCGCAGGCCGCTTCAAGCGTATCGACAGCCATGGTCGTACGGTGTGGCTGGAAGCGTCCTACAACCCGGTGGTCGATGCCAACGACAGACTGTACAAAGTGGTGAAGTTCGCCACGGTGATTACTGATCAGGTCAACCGCGAGCAGGCGGTTGCCGACGCGGCCAGCATCGCTTACAGCACCTCGCAACAAACCGACAGCACCGCGCAACGGGGCACCACGGTCGTCACCGAAGCGGTGAACGTGATGCGTGATTTGTCGTTGCACATGCAAGCCGCTGGCGAAGGTATCGAGGCGCTCAACGAGCAGTCGCTGGTGATCGGCACGATCGTCAAAACCATCAGCGGCATTGCCGAACAGACCAACCTGCTGGCGCTCAACGCCGCGATCGAAGCCGCCCGGGCCGGCGAGCAGGGCCGTGGTTTTGCCGTGGTCGCGGACGAGGTCCGGCAACTGGCCTCGCGCACCAGCCAGGCGACGGACGAAATCGTCGGCGTGGTACGGCAGAACCAGGAAATGGCCCGCAATGCCGTGGCTCTGATGACCGACGGCAAGCTTCAGGCCGAACAGGGCCTGGCGCTGGCGGCGGAGGCGGGCACGGTGATTGTCGAGATTCAGGACGGTGCGCAGAAAGTGGTGGATGCGGTGGGGCAGTTTGCCAATCAGCTCTCTCACTGATACCGCACTGATCGTTCCCACGCTCTGCGTGGGAATGCCGCCCGGGACGCTCCGCGTTCCTTCGCTGGCGTGACGCAGAGCGTCACAGGATGCATTCCCGCGCAGAGCGTGGGAACGATCACCGAGGGGCAGCGCCGCATCTGCTCGCTCCCACAGGTTCTGTGTTTCGCCAGTGACAGCGCTACAATCGGCTCCTTTTCCCCCGGAGCAGATCCCCATGAGCGACTCCCAACGCCGTCCGGTACCCCTGAACAAAGCCTATCGCCTGCTCAATCACGGGCCGACCGTTCTCGTCAGTGCCGCTCACGACGGGCAGCGCAACATCATGGCCGCCGCCTGGGCCATGCCGCTGGATTTCGAACCGCCGAAAGTCGCCGTCGTCCTCGACAAATCCACCTGGACCCGCCAGTTGCTCGAAGCCTCCGGCACCTTTGTGCTGAACGTGCCTTGCGTCAATCAGGCCGATATCGTGCAAACCGTCGGCAATACGTCCGGCCTGGAAATCACCCGTAACCAGGGGCACGACAAATTTCAGGCGTACGGCCTGCACACCTTTGCCGGCGAACAGGTTGAAGCGCCGCTGCTCGAGGGTTGTGTTGCCTGGCTCGAATGCCGCCTGCTGCCAGAGCCGCGCAATCACGAGCAATACGACCTGTTCCTCGCCGAAGTCATCGCCGCCCAGGCCGATGAGCGTGTGTTCAGCGATGGGCGCTGGCATTTCGAAGGGCAGGATGGATTGCGCACGCTGCATCACGTTGCGGGCGGGCATTTCCTGAAGATTGGGGATGGGGTGGATGGCAAGACGTTGGCGGTCTGATTTATTCCTGGGAGAAGGCCTGCTGCTCGACAGGCCTTTTATCAATGCAGTGTTTCAGTCCCCCAACGCTTCTCCCTCACGCCGAGGATCGGCACCCCCCGTCAAGGTCGCTTTGCCCTGCGCATCCTTCACCCGCACGATCGCTTGGGTGCCGCTGGTCATGTCGATTTCGCTGAGCGTGTGGCCCTTGTCCTTGAGTGCCTGGATCAGCGCCGGGCTGAACTGTCCCTGTTCCAGTTCGGTGGGGCCATTGCGGCTGCCGAAGTTGGGCAGGTTGATCGCACTTTGTGCATCGAGGTTCCAGTCGAGCAGGCCGATGGTGGTTTTGGCTACGTATTCGATGATTTGCGAACCGCCGGGCGAGCCGACCGTGGCGACGAATTCACCAGTGTTGCGATCAAAGATCAGTGTCGGCGCCATCGACGAACGTGGGCGTTTTCCGGGTTCGACGCGGTTGGCGACTTTCTGCCCGTTCTCTTCGGGGATGAACGAGAAGTCGGTCATCTGGTTGTTCAGCAGAAAACCCTGAACCATCAGGTGCGAGCCGAACGCGGCTTCGATGGTGGTGGTCATCGATACTGCGCCGCCGAGATCATCCACCGCCACCACTTGCGAGGTCGAGATGCGCAACGGCGAGCGGTCCGGTGCGTAGGCAACCTGCACGCCCGGCGGTGTGCCCGGTTTGGCGCTGCCCATGCTGCGCTCGCCGATCAGGCTGGCGCGGCTGGCCAGGTAGGCCGGATCGAGCAGACCTTTGACCGGTACCGGGACGAAGTCGGTGTCGGCCACGTATTGCGCACGATCGGCATAGGCCAGACGTTCAGCCTCGGCGATCAGGTGCACTGCTTGCGGCACCGGTTCGATGCCGGCCGGCTTATCGGTTTTCGTTGGTTTGAGCGGGGTCAGCGACAGGCGTGGGGCGCGAGTCTCCAGCGCCTGCAACGTGCCGAGAATCTGCGCCACGGCGATCCCGCCCGACGACGGTGGCGGCATGCCGCAGACCTGCCAACGCTTGTAGTCGGTACACAGCGGCGCGCGCTCCTTGGCCTGATAACGCTGCAAATCGTTCAGCGACAGGCTGCCGGGGTTGGCGTGCTGTTGAACCCTGGCGACGATCTCTTCGGCGATCGGACCTTTGTACAGCGCATCGGCACCTTCGCTGGCGATACGTTTGAACACGGCAGCCAATTTCGGGTTTTGCAGGCGTGTGCCGACAGCTTTGACGCTGCCATCGTCATTGAGGAAGTACGCGGCCATGTCTGGCGACTGGCGTATCAGTGGATCGGCAGTCAGCAGCGAATGCAGGCGCGGGGAAATCGCAAAGCCTTGCTCGGCCAGTTTGATCGCTGGCTCAAACAGCTTCGCCCAAGGCAAGCGACCGTGTTGTCGATGCGCCAGCTCCAGCGCCCGCAATACCCCGGGCGTACCGACCGAGCGCCCGCCGATCTGCGCTTGCGTAAAGGCCATCGGTTTACCGTCAGCCTTCAGGAACAGCTTCTCGGTGGCCCCGGCCGGCGCCGTTTCGCGGCCGTCATAGGTGCGCACCTGCTTGCCATCCCACAACACAATCATCGCCCCGCCACCGATCCCGGAAGACTGCGGCTCAACCAGCGTCAACACCGCCTGCATCGCAATCGCCGCATCAATCGCCGAACCACCCTGACGCAACATCTCCCGCCCGGCTTCGGCCGCGAGTGGATTGGCAGCAGCGGCCATGTGTTTATTGGCATGACGGGTTTGCAGATCAGTGCGGTAACCGGAAGCGGCTTCCGGTGCCAGCGGCAACGAAGAAGAGGGCGGGGCGTTGCATGCGGTGAGGGTCAGAGCGCTGACAAGCAGTGTCAGGGCTGGCAGGTGAAAGCGCTTCAAGGGCTGGGCTGGAAACACGCGGGCTCTCCGTCCGTGGGGTAGAAGTCTTCGGGGACTTTATCGAGTGGGCCGGCGGGGTGCAAACTGCGTGGGGATTACAGCCCTCCCGCTCAGCGGCCGCGCCAATCGATCGGCCGAAAACGATGCCCTTGTGGGAGCGAGCCTGCTCGCGAAAGCGGTAGCTCGGGTGGTGCGATCTTCTTGAGAGTGATGCAGGGTTAGTGAGTCAGAAACTCATTGCTTGAAGCCCGGCAGACCATGGGTAGATCGCCACTTTTTCACGATTTCGGTAATGCTCTCGGCTGTTTGTTGTTTCATATCCTCGGGCCAATAGATAAGGTCAGTGCCCGCTGGGTGCTCACACAGACGTACAAATTCAAACAACAGCGGATCGAGAATCTCGTCTGGGCTTGTGTTGGCTGCAAGAACAGATTGCACAAATTTCAAGAATTCTGCTTCGGTGTAGTCGGATATGTTAGTCATAACGTTCTCAAGTTGAAGTTCCACAGTTCAAATGAAACGGGCGGCAGGATTCATGTCTTGAACCCAGGTAGTCGATTCGCTTCGCGCCATGCCATGACTGTACGAGCTATTCCGGCAGATGTTGTATCTGCTCCGGGCTCGGGGTAGTAGATCAGATCCATCCCGCTCGGATGTCCTACTATCTTGTTGAAGTGCATAATCAATGCATCTGCACGGAGATCTGTCGGCGCTATATCCTCCTTTCTTATTTCATCTATGAGATCAATGAAATCCTGCTCGGTATAGTCGGAAAAGCTGCTTTTGATGAATGGGTCGCTCATGCTATGCCCTTATTTACGGTGTACGTCGACATGGTTTTTGGGTGTGTAGACCCTTAGGTTATCTACGTTGTAGATATCACCACCTTCGGATATCGGTTCCACATGATGAATCTCATGAGAGATCCTTTTCCCTGCTGCATCACCTAAGCGGGCGCGGGGCGCATTTCCGTTGCGCATACGTCGTAGATTATCTTCGCTGACCTGTTGTGCCACTGCGCTGTCTTTTGAGGCAACGGCCCAAAAAGCCCGCCTAAACGAATCAAAACTAGAATATTCGCTCCCTCTGAGTTTATCCGCGATGCTGGTCGGAATAGGGGCGCCACCCTGAGCTTGAGCATGGTCAAGCCAAATACCGCCCACATCCTCACCCACCCCCGTAACGATCCCAGGCGTCTGCCTCGCCGGCCTTGAATAAACCACATACAACGACTTCAGCCCGGTGTCCGCCGGGAACACCAGAATACAATCCTCGGCCGTTACATCCTCGCCCGGCAGTCCCTCAATCTGGCTATCGGTGTTGTCCGGGATCGGGTGGACGAGGATCGGGTCGAGTGCCTCACCGTGGTCGGGATAAACCAGCGGAGGCATCGATCCCAACGGCCCGCGTTGCGGCGTCCAGAGAATGGTGATGCCGTTGAGCTTGGCCTCCATGGCGGTCTTGTCGGCGTTCCACTTGACGTTCACCGTGCGTACGGCGTCGTCGCCAGAGGCGCCGGAGTGGATGCCGTAGACCCGCAGAACACCTTCGGCATCACGACGAAACTGGAAACGCACGCGCGTGGTGGCGCGGCTCATGCGGCGTAGTTCTTCGTCGGTGTGAAGCGTGCCGTCGGCCATTTTGCTCGGCAGCATTCCCAGCACAAACACGCTGGCCGGCCCGCCGGCGCCACGGATGGCCCAGTTCAGGCGCTGTTGCAAAATCCCGCCGCCGGCCAGACGCCCCAAAGCCAGGTCGGCACCTATCGCCGTCGCTACAGCGGTACTGGCGGAGGGCATGAGCATGGCGCCGGCGACCATGATCTTGCCGAAGTTGCTGGCTGGCTCCTTGGCAGTGCCAGCGTCCGTGCGACACCAGTTGTCCGGCGTGCAGGACTTGGCAAAGACCCTGTCTTCGCGTGGCTTGGGCGCAGGCCACTCATCCTTCTCGATGTACACCGGCTCCGGTGCTTTCGGTGGAAGCAAAGTAAACCAGGCCCTGCCACCGCTATACGGATTTAATAACCAGTCATCGTCGAGAAGGTATTTGTATTGAGGCATGCCAACTCCCTGTATGGCGCTGAGTCGAGCCAGGGGAGCTTGTCGGTATAGGAGCGATTCGGGGAGAGAGCGACAGGTGGCTGATGCTACGAAAGATCCGTTTCGTACCAGAGATCTACTTTTTTCTTACGGAGGCATCTGAATTGCATGCAGGGAGCGGGAGGAAAAGGACTTTTCTCGAGGCATAAAAAAACGGCCTACCTTTTGGTAAGCCGTTTTTAGTACTTGGTGGCTACACAGGGACTTGAACCCCGGACCCCAGCATTATGAATGCTATGCTCTAACCAACTGAGCTATGTAGCCAAGTGGCGCGCATTATTCCCCTGAAATGGCAAAGCGTCAAGCGTAAATCGAAAATATTTCTTCCTGTTTTCAACTGCTTATCCTCCAGCCCCGAAAATCGGGGCCGGGGAGGGCGTCAGCGCAGTTGGAATCTGGCGGTATTGGCGCTCAGGGCCTCGCTACCCTGGCTCAAGGTGTCCGCCGCTAGGTTTACGGCGCGTGCGCCTTCGAGCAAACGCACCGCCGCTTGATCGACCTGCTGGATATTGCCGCTGACTTCGTCGGCAGTGCTGGCCTGTTCTTCAACCGCTGTGGCGATTTGCGCCAGGGTGTCGGTGACACTCTGTACGGCGCTGGCGATTTCTCCCAGGCGTTCGCCGAGTCCGGTGACCGCTTCGGCATCCGATTGCGCCTGACCACAGGCGGCTTCCATCAGGCTCACCGCTTCGTTGACCGTGGCGCGCAGGCTGTCGACGGTGCCGGCGATCTGCGCGGTGGACGATTGCGTGCGTTGCGAGAGGCTGCGCACCTCGTCGGCGACCACGGCAAAGCCGCGACCCTGTTCGCCGGCGCGGGCGGCCTCGATGGCGGCGTTGAGCGCGAGCAGGTTGGTCTGCTCGGCGACGCCGCGAATGGTGTCCACGACCAGTTGAATCTGCTGGCCTTGCTCGCTGACCCGGCCGAGCGCGGCGGCGGTGTCGTTCAGGCGCTGATTGAGCTGCT
This sequence comes from Pseudomonas sp. 2957, assembly GCF_031456345.1. NCBI lineage: Bacteria > Pseudomonadati > Pseudomonadota > Gammaproteobacteria > Pseudomonadales > Pseudomonadaceae > Pseudomonas > Pseudomonas sp. 2957. The sequence goes on along the minus strand of NZ_JAVDUL010000003.1, from coordinate 904,645 downwards.
GAATGCTCGCCGTGGTGCGCTGGCTGTCGCGGCTGCTGTCGGCGGCGATGCGCCGGGTTTGCTGGGCGCTGCCGGAGGCCTGTTCGCAACTCTGCGCGACGCCTTGCGAGGTGGCGGCCAATTGCGTGGCGGCAGCGGCGATCTGGCTGATCTGCAATTGCTGCGCTTCGACTTCGCTCAGGGCGCCGCTGGAGTGTTGGTTGAGGCTGCGCACCGCGTTGCTCAACTGCGAGGTCTCGTGGTCGACGCCGAGCATGCTGCTGCGCAATTGCACCACAGCGACGTTGAGCGCGGTGCTGATCGCTGCCAGCTCATCGCGCCCCACCACCGGCACTTGCAGGCTCAGGTTACCGTCGCGCAAGGCTTCGGCTAGCAAGGTGATGCCGCTGGCGCTACGGCGGATCGAGGCTTGCAGGCAAACGAACAGGTATAACGCGGCCAACAGCAGGCAACCGAAGATTGCGGCGACAACAATGAACTGGCGAATCGCCGAGCTGTAATACGCATCGAGCCGCTGATCCAGCGCGACCAGGGATTGCTGGCGCAGGGAAGCGAGGTCGGTGAGCAGCGCGTCGAGGCTGCGTTCGAAGTCCTCTGGCTTGAGGTTGATGCTGCCGCCAAACACACCGTCGTCGAGGACTTTCAGGCCGCTGTCGAGGTGTTTCAGGCTGTCGTGATACTGGCCGGCCCAGGCTTGCAGCTCGGCTGGCAGACGCGCCTCCAGCAGGCCGGCGGTTTTCACCAGTTGCTCGCGGGCGTCCCCGATGCGGCTGCGCAGGTCGCGCAACTGCAGGCGGCTCTGCAGGGTGAACTGCCCGGAGACCACCGAAGCCTGGCCGACCGCGGCGAGACGGCCGACCCGCTCGATCAGGTCCGGTGCGTGTTGCGTGGAAATCTGCGTCAGCAGGTAGGTTTCCAGCCACGGCGCGAGGGTCAGGCGATTGTCCATGACGATCTGCTCGCGCAAGGCTTGCAGCGCGCCCAGGGCATTGGTGAAGCGGTCATAACCGTCCGGCCACCAGCCGACACTGCTGAGGCTTTTCGAATCAAGGCCATTGAGTGCGGTTTGCAGCGCCTGAAAGCGTTCGAGGATTGCGCCGTCGGCGCCTTGCTGGTTCAGGGCATTGCCCAGCTCTGTGGTGGCTTGCAGCACTGCCGGTTGCACGCCGTCGAAGGCGGCCATGGCGGCGAGGGTGGCCGGTGTAGGCTGACGATTGGTCTCGGTGGCGCGCCAGCGGGCGGCGCGGTCGCGTTGAGCGGCGAGCAGGTTGTCCAGCGCATCCAGCGCGAGCAGCTGACGCACGCCGGCACGTTCGCCCGAGATCAGATTGAGCTTCTCGCGATAGTCATGGCCGATCATCAACAGGCTGCCGGCCAGCGGCAGAATGAACAGCAGAAACAACAATTGGAATTTACCTGCGAAGCCAAACCGCCCCAGCAATTTGATCCCCGGTGAAAGGAAAGCCTGCATGCCTCATGACTCCTCTGGACACCACGCACCATTGGCGTGCATCGCGAGCTGTTGGCTCACGACCCGTGCCCTCTAAAAGGCCTCGAAAGTTCACCCTCGCCCGCTCTGTAGGCCGGCTCTGTAGCGAAACTTCCCATTGTCGAGCGCCTTTGTAAGGCGATCGTGTTCAAGGGCAGAAGCAAGGCAAGATTCAGACCATGGCGTTGAGCTATCACCTTCGCCACCAGCGATCCCCTGTAGGAGCTGCCGAAGGCTGCGATCTTTTGACTTTGATGCTTAAAAGCAAGATCAAAAGATCGCAGCCTTCGGCAGCTCCTACGCGAGATAGGAATGTTGGTTAGTTAGCTGGCTAAGGGGATAGCGCGAGCGCACCGAAAAATGGCACATTGACGCACCTGCCTGCGGGCACCCATCTGCTGTCCGGAATTTTCCATGGCTATCAGCAACGTCCAGACCGCCGCTGCCTCGGCGACCGCTGCTCCGCAAAGCAGCCCCTTGGTGATGCGCATCATCGGCGCGGTGGCGCTGGCGCATCTGATCAATGACCTGATCCAGTCGGTGCTGCCGTCGATCTACCCGATGCTCAAGGCCAACTATGGCCTGACCTTCACCCAGGTCGGCCTGATCACCTTGACCTTCCAGTTGACCGCATCGCTGTTGCAGCCGTGGGTCGGTTACCACACTGATCGCCACCCCAAACCGTGGCTTTTGCCGGCGGGCACCGTGTGTACCTTGATCGGCATTCTGATGATGTCGGTGGTCGGCAGCTTCCCATTGATTCTGCTGGCGGCGGCGCTGATTGGTATCGGCTCGTCGACCTTTCACCCGGAAGCCTCGCGTGTTGCGCGGCTGGCCTCGGGCGGCCGGTTTGGTCTGGCGCAATCGACCTTTCAGGTCGGCGGCAATGCCGGCTCCGCGTTCGGCCCATTGCTGGCGGCGGCGATCATCATTCCCTTCGGCCAGGGCAATGTGGCGTGGTTCGGTCTGTTCGCGGTGTTTGCGCTGTTCGTGCTGTACCGCATCAGCCGCTGGTACGCCAATCACCTGAACCTGTTCAAGCTCAAGGCCGGCCAAGCCGCGACGCACGGCTTATCGAAGGGCAGGGTGACCAGTGCGCTGGTGGTGCTCGGGCTGCTGGTGTTCTCCAAGTATTTTTACATGGCCAGTTTCACCAGTTATTTCACCTTCTACCTGATCGAGAAGTTCGACCTGTCGGTGGCGAGTTCACAATTGCACTTGTTCCTGTTTTTGGGCGCAGTGGCGGCGGGGACGTTCTTCGGCGGGCCTATCGGCGACAAGATCGGGCGCAAGGCAGTGATCTGGTTTTCCATCCTGGGGGTGGCGCCATTCACCCTGATCCTGCCGCATGTCGATCTGTTCTGGACCAGCATTCTCAGCGTGGTGATCGGCTTCATTCTGGCGTCGGCATTCTCGGCGATCGTGGTGTACGCGCAGGAACTGGTGCCGGGTAATGTCGGGATGATTGCCGGGATTTTCTTCGGCCTGATGTTCGGTTTCGGCGGGATTGGCGCGGCGCTGCTCGGGCATCTGGCGGATGTGCACGGGATTGAGTACGTGTATTTCCTTTGCTCATTCCTGCCGTTGTTTGGTGTGTTGGCGATCTTTCTCCCGCGTACTAAAAAAGCTTGAGATCAAAAGATCGCAGCCTTCGGCAGCTCCTACAGGGGATAGATGTACATCTGTAGGAGCTGCCGAAGGCTGCGATCTTTTAACAATCTTTCGGGCACAAAAAAGCCGCGTATCAAACGCGGCTTTTTCTTGTGCGGCTGTTGGTTAGACGTTGAAGCGGAAGTGCATCACGTCGCCGTCCTTGACGATGTAATCCTTGCCTTCCAGGCGCCACTTGCCGGCTTCTTTGGCGCCGGCTTCGCCCTTGTACTGGATGAAGTCGTTGTAGGCGATGACTTCGGCACGGATGAAGCCTTTTTCGAAGTCGGTGTGGATCACGCCGGCGGCCTGTGGTGCGGTGGCACCGACCTTGACGGTCCAGGCGCGGACTTCTTCGACACCGGCGGTGAAGTAGGTCTGCAGGTGCAGCATTTCGTAACCGGCGCGGATCACGCGGTTCAGGCCAGGCTCTTCCAGGCCCAGCGCTTCGAGGAACATGTCCTTCTCTTCGCCGTCGTCGAGCTCGGCGATTTCCGCTTCGATCTTGTTGCACACCGGAACCACCATGGCGCCTTCTTCTTCGGCAATGGCCTTGACCACGTCCAGGTGCGGGTTGTTCTCGAAACCGTCTTCGGCAACGTTGGCGATGTACATGACCGGCTTGGTGGTCAGCAGGTGGAAGCCCTTGATCACGGCTTTCTCGTCCGCGCTCATGTTCTTCATCAGGCTGCGTGCCGGTTTGGCTTCGGTGAAGTGCGCGATCAGTTGCTCGAGCAGAGCCTTCTGAACCACGGCGTCCTTGTCACCGCCCTTGGCGTTGCGCGCGACTTTCTGCAGTTGTTTCTCGCAGCTGTCGAGGTCGGCGAAGATCAGTTCAAGGTCGATGATTTCGATGTCGCGTTTCGGGTCGACGCTGTTGGACACGTGGATCACGTTGTCGTCTTCGAAGCAGCGCACCACGTGAGCGATAGCGTCGGTTTCGCGGATGTTGGCCAGGAACTTGTTGCCCAGGCCTTCACCTTTCGAGGCACCGGCGACGAGGCCGGCGATGTCGACGAATTCCATGGTGGTCGGCAGGATGCGCTTGGGATTGACGATGGCCGCCAGCGCTTCCAGGCGTGGATCAGGCATCGGCACGATGCCGCTGTTCGGCTCGATGGTGCAGAAGGGGAAGTTCTCGGCCGCGATACCGGATTTGGTCAGGGCGTTGAACAGGGTGGACTTGCCGACGTTAGGCAGGCCGACGATGCCGCAATTGAATCCCATGGTGTTTCCCCTCGGGTAAAAGTCAGGCCTTCTGGCTGTGCAGGTTTTTCATCGCGCGGTTCCATTCCCCGGCGAGGATATCCGGCAGCACGCCGAGGGCAAAGTCGATGCTGGCATCGAGTTTTTCCTGTTCGGCGCGTGGCGCACGACCCAGGACGAAATTTGAAACCATACTGGCAACGCCCGGGTGGCCGATGCCAAGCCGCAGGCGGTAGAACGTATTCTGATTGCCCAGTTGCGCAATGATGTCGCGCAACCCGTTGTGACCGCCATGGCCGCCGCCCTGCTTGAGCTTGGCAACGCCCGGAGGCAAGTCGAGTTCGTCATGCGCCACGAGGATTTCTTCAGGCTTGATGCGGAAGAAACCGGCGAGTGCCGCCACGGCCTGGCCGCTGCGGTTCATGTAGGTGGTGGGAATCAGCAGACGAACATCCTGACCCTGATGCGAGTAGCGCCCGGTCAGGCCGAAATATTTGCGATCGGCCACGAGATTCACATTCTGTGCGTGGGCGATGCGCTCAACAAAAAGGGCCCCTGCGTTATGCCGGGTCTGTTCGTATTCAGCGCCTGGATTTCCCAGGCCAACGATCAGTTTGATGGCAGTCACGATAGGGGCCCTTCCTTGGAGTGGTGGATAACATCGCCGCGATCGGGGAAAGCGGCGAAAGTGGACGAAAAATGCTCATTTACCATGGATGTAAACTCCGCGTTCTCGCCCGCTTTCTCGCTACGTTCCAGTCCGCGATGTTACTTGCTCACTCCCCGGCATGACAGAGTGAATTACTCTGCTTCGCCTTCTTCGGCAGGTTCTGCAGCAACACGTGGAGCGTGGACGTTGGCAACAGCCTTGTCATCGCCGTGTGCCAGAGCAACGAACTCAACACCTTTAGGAGCTTTGAGGTCCGACAGGTGAATGATGGTGCCGATTTCTGCTTTCGACAGATCGACTTCGATGAACTCAGGCAGATCTTTTGGCAGGCAGGTCACTTCGATTTCAGCAACAACGTGCGAAACTTCGCCGCCTTTCTTCACTGGAGCTTCTTCGCCAACAAAGTGTACAGGCACGATGGCGGTCAGTTTCTGGCCGGCAACAACGCGTACGAAGTCAGCGTGCATCACGTGGCCTTTGGCCGGGTGACGCTGCAGCGCCTTGATGATGACGTTCTGCTTGGTGCCACCAACGTTCAGCTCGATGATGTGGCTGTAAGCCGCTTCGTTTTCGAGCAGTTTGGCAACTTCTTTGGCCAGCATGCTGATGGATTCAGGGGCTTTGTCGCCACCGTAAACAACAGCTGGAACCAGAGCGGCGAGACGACGCAGGCGGCGGCTCGCACCTTTCCCCAGGTCGGAACGCACTTCAGCATTCAGAGTAAAATCGTTCATTTTGTATCTCCAAAATAGCCATGACCGAGTGGCGTTTGCGACCAGCGCCGAACACGGTATGGGCAAAAAAGCCCCGCCCCGACAGGAATGCCGGGGCGGGGCGCTTTTCGTCAACGAGACATTTCGCGAAGGGCAGGGCCCTTAACGGAACATCGCGCTGATCGATTCTTCATTGCTGATGCGGCGAACCGCTTCGGCAACAACCGGTGCGATATCCAGTTGACGGATACGTGCACAGGCTTGTGCTGCAGCGGACAGCGGGATGGTGTTAGTGACCACCAGCTCGTCCAGCACGGAATTTTCGATATTCTCGATGGCCCGGCCCGACAGCACAGGGTGTGTGCAGTAGGCAAAGACCTTGGCTGCGCCATGCTCTTTCAGGGCCTTGGCCGCGTGGCACAGGGTGCCGGCGGTATCGACCATGTCATCGACCAGAATACAGGTACGCCCTTCGACATCACCGATGATATGCATCACTTCAGAGTGATTGGCTTTCTCACGGCGTTTGTCGATGATCCCGAGATCGACGCCCAGCGACTTGGCAACAGCCCGTGCACGCACGACGCCACCAATGTCCGGAGACACGATCATCAGGTTTTCGAAGCGCTGATCTTCGATGTCATCCACCAGAACCGGGGAGCCGTAGATGTTATCTACCGGAATATCGAAGAAGCCCTGAATCTGGTCAGCATGCAGATCAACCGTGAGAACACGGTCGATGCCGACTACGGTAAGCATGTCAGCAACGACTTTCGCGCTGATAGCCACACGTGCGGAACGCGGACGGCGATCCTGACGGGCATAACCAAAATAAGGAATAACAGCAGTGATACGAGTAGCTGAGGAGCGGCGGAAGGCATCAGCCATCACTACCAGTTCCATCAGGTTATCGTTGGTCGGAGCGCAGGTCGGCTGAATAATGAAGACGTCTTTACCGCGAACGTTTTCATTGATCTCGGCTGTGATTTCGCCGTCGGAAAACTTGCCGACAGAGATGTCACCGAGAGGGATATGCAGCTGACGTACGACACGCCGAGCCAGATCGGGGTTGGCATTCCCCGTAAAGACCATCATCTTGGACACGCGCAGTACCTAGAGGCTGAGGGTAACCTGGATGAGTAGAGAAAATGGCAGGGGCGGCTGGATTCGAACCAACGCATGGCAGGATCAAAACCTGCTGCCTTACCGCTTGGCGACGCCCCTGTATCTGTTGCTTTCAAGTGCCGGGCACTTGATTCCTTTAGAGCAGACTTTGCAGCTTGCGATGCAACATCGAAACGTTGCTTCCTTTCGCTACAAACCCTGTAAGGGTCTCTGTCAGAAGGGCCGAGACTTTATCAGCTTCAGCTTTGCTTGGGAAGCCCCCAAACACACAACTTCCAGTTCCGGTGAGCTTTGCTTCGGTAAATTTACCTAACAAATCCAATGCGTTACGTACCTCTGGATAACGCCTTGCGACCACCGGCAAGCAGTCATTTCGACTGTTTCCCTCGGGAACGGGGCGCACTTTAATGGGCGGTGTGTTACGTGTCAACAAAGGATCGGAAAAAATTTCTGCCGTACTAACAGCGACTTGCGGCACGAGCACCAGATACCACGGTTCTTCGGGGTCGACCGGGGTCAGTTTCTCGCCGACGCCCTCGGCAAATGCCGCATGGCCACGGACGAACACTGGTACGTCGGCACCGAGTGACAGGCCCAGTTCCGCCAGACGATCTTCATCCCAGCCCAACTGCCAGAGATGGTTGAGGCCGAGCAAAGTCGTCGCCGCATTCGAACTGCCGCCACCGATGCCGCCGCCCATGGGCAGCACCTTGTCGATCCAGATGTCGATACCGAGCGCGCAGGCGGACTGTTGCTGCAACATCTTCGCCGCGCGCACGATCAGGTTGCTGTCGTGGGGCACGCCGGCGAACTCGGTGTGCAGCTGAATCACGCCGTCATCGCGCACGGCGAAAGTGATTTCATCGCCATAATCGAGGAACTGAAACAGCGTCTGCAATTCGTGATAACCGTCTTCACGGCGACCGAGAATGTGCAGCATCAAGTTGAGTTTGGCCGGCGAGGGCAGGGTCAGGCGTGCAGCGGTCATGCTTTATTGCCCCAACTTGCGCGGTTGCCAGGTTTTGATCACCAGCGTCACGTCAAGGTCGGTGCCGTGCAGCTTGATGCGCTCGGGCAGCCAATAACCATTCTGTTCGGTGTAGGCGGTGTATTCGACTTTCCAGCCGTCCTGCTCAAGGCTGGCCAGACGGCTGTCGGCGTCCAGATTCAAGCGACTCTTGCTTTCCGGGGCTGGCAGGCCGCGAACCCACCAGGCCAGATTCGACACCGGCAGTTTCCAGCCCAGCTGTTCTTCGAGCAGGGCTTCAGGAGATTGCGATTCGTAGCGGCCCTGGTTGGCGACTTCCAGTGATACTTTGCCCGGACGCCCGGTCAGGCGTGCCGCACCACGACCCAGCGGGCCGGACAGGCGAATGTCGTAGTAGTCCTGACGCTGCAGCCAGAACAGCGTGCCGCTGCCGGAATCTTTCGGCGCGCGGATGCCGATCTTGCCGTCGATCTGCCAGCCATCGAGGCCGGTCAGTTGCTGTTTATTCGCCGCCCACTGGGCCGGGCTGCCGTGGCCCTCGACCGATTCGCGAGTGCCGAAACCCGAACAGCCGGCGAGCAGGGCGATGAAGCTGAAAACAATAACGTGGCGCAAAAGCATGGTTTAAAGATTCTCGGATCCGGTCAGGCGCTTGATGGTGCTGCGCAGAATGGTGCTGTCGGGCTGATCCTTGAGGAACTTGCCCCACACTTGTTTGGCTTCGCGCTGATTGCCCTTGGCCCAGAGGACTTCGCCCAGGTGCGCGGCGACTTCGTGGTCAGGGAAACGCTCGAGCGCCTGGCGCAGGTATTTCTCCGCGTCGTCCAGATTGCCCAGGCGATAGTTCACCCAGCCGAGGCTGTCGAGTACCGCCGGGTCTTCCGGATTGATCTGGTGCGCCTGCTCGATCAGCGTTTTTGCTTCAGCGTAGCGGGTGGTGCGATCGGACAAGGTGTAGCCCAGCGCATTCAGCGCCATGGCGTTGTCCGGGTCGCGCTTGATGATCAGGCGCAGGTCTTTCTCCATTTGCGCCAGATCATTGCGTTTTTCCGCGAGCATGGCGCGGGTGTAGAGCAGATTGAGATCGTCCGGGTATTTCTGCAGCGCTTGTTGCAGAACTTTCCAGGCCTTGTCGTCCTGTTTATTGGCCGACAGGGTTTCCGACTCGATCAGATACAGCTGGATCGCGTAATCCGGTTGCTCGTCACGCTCGGCCGCCAGCTTGCTCTGCGCTTCGACGGTTTTGCCGTTGCTCATCAGGATATCGGCCTGACGCAGCTGTGCCGGCAGATAGTCATTGCCCGGGCCGACCTGGGCGTATTCGATGAGCGCGCCTTGCGGGTCATTGCGTTCTTCGGCAATCCGGCCGAGATTCAGATGCGCTGAATCGACGTGGCTTTCGCGAGCGATCAGGTCTTCCAGATAGCCCTTGGCCTCATCCCACGCCTTGGCTTCCAGGCACACCAGTGCCAGCGAGTAACGCAGTTCATCGTCTTCCGGGTATTGCTGAACGAGCGTGGAGAATTCTGCCTTGGCGTCGTCCATGCGGTCCTGTTCAACCAGCATGCGCGCGTAGGTCAGGCGCAGGCGCTTGTCTTCCGGGTATTTTCTGATGCTTTTTTGCAACAGCGGCAGCGCTTCGTCGCCACGGTTGAGCAATTGAAGCAGGCGCGCACGCAGCAGGATCGGTGCGATCTCGCCATCTTCCGGAGGATTGTCTTCAAGCAGAGTCAGCGCACCTTGATTGTCGCCGTCTTGCTGGAGCAGCAGAGCCTTGCCGAAAATCAGCTGATTGTTGTTCGGGTGGCGCTCAAGCAAACGGTCGAAGCTTTTCATCAGGCCGTTGCGGGTTTCCTGATCGGTGTCGGCGGCCGACAGCGCGAGGAAATCGAAATGGGTGTCGCCCTTGCCCTGCAGGACTTTCTCCATGTAGACCATGGAGTCGTCGTAACGCCCGGCGCGGGCCAGTTGCACGGCGGCGGCGCGTTGCGCTTCGAGATCGTCCGGGGCATTGCGGGCCCAGATCAGCGCGGTGTCGAGGGCCGGTTGATCGGCGCCCAGATATTCGGCGATGCGGAACGCACGCTCGGAAACGCCCGGATCCTGGGTGTTGATGGCCTGGGTCACGTAATTGTCCAGGGCAATGTCGAAACGATTGCGCTGGCCAGCGAGTTCGGCGCTCAGCAGACTGAACACGGTTTCCTCGCTGAACGAGCCGTAAACCTTGGGCTTTTCAGGCGCGGGCGTGGTGTCTTCGACCGGCGGGGTGCCGTCCGGCGCAACGGGCGCCATGGCCTGGCAGCCGCTGAGGAAGACAAAAGCGAGGAGCAACGCGGAGGATCTATTCATATAGGAAGAGGACGACTAACCTGCGGTCGGATCATCATGACACAAGCCTTCGGCCAAACATAACCGAGACTCAATTGTGGCCATTATAGGGGCTGACGATTGGGACAATAGTCAGCGGTAGTTGTTCTGAATCTTTCGAAGTAGGACAATTGCCGGCTTCACGTCACCACCAGCGACCTTGAATGGCCTTCCTTGCACTCGGTATTAACCACAAGACTGCTTCAGTAGACGTCCGCGAGCGCGTGGCCTTTACCCCTGAGCAGCTGGTGGAGGCCTTGCAGCAGCTCTGCCGACTGACCGACAGCCGCGAAGCCGCGATCCTCTCCACCTGCAATCGCAGTGAGCTTTATATAGAACAGGATCAGCTGTCGGCCGATGTCGTGCTGCGCTGGCTGGCCGATTATCACCATCTGAGTCTCGACGAGCTGCGCGCCAGTGCTTACGTGCATGAAGACGATGCGGCTGTTCGTCACATGATGCGCGTCGCCTCCGGGCTCGACTCGCTGGTGCTGGGCGAACCGCAGATTCTCGGTCAGATGAAATCGGCCTACGCCGTGGCCCGCGAGGCCGGCACCATCGGTCCGCTGCTGGGGCGGTTGTTTCAGGCGACGTTCAATGCCGCCAAGCAGGTGCGTACCGATACTGCGATTGGCGAGAACCCGGTGTCGGTGGCGTTTGCTGCGGTGAGCCTGGCGAAACAGATTTTCAGCGATCTGCAACGCAGCCAGGCGCTGCTGATCGGTGCCGGCGAGACGATTACGCTGGTCGCGCGCCATTTGCATGAGCTGGGGGTCAAGCGCATCGTCGTCGCCAACCGCACGCTCGAGCGCGCCAGTCAGTTGGCCGAGCAGTTCGGCGCTCACGCGGTGCTGCTCTCGGACATCCCGGCGGAGCTGGTGCGCAGCGACATCGTCATCAGTTCGACCGCCAGCCAGTTGCCGATCCTCGGCAAGGGTGCGGTGGAAAGTGCGCTGAAGCTGCGCAAGCACAAGCCGATCTTCATGGTCGACATCGCGGTACCACGAGATATCGAGCCAGAAGTCGGCGAGTTGGACGACGTTTACCTGTACAGCGTCGACGATCTCCACGAAGTGGTCGCCGAGAACCTCAAGAGCCGTCAGGGCGCTGCGCAAGCGGCGGAGGAGATGGTCTCGGTCGGCGCCGACGATTTCATGGTGCGCCTGCGCGAACTGGCGGCAGTCGATGTGCTCAAGGCCTATCGTCAACAGAGCGAGCGCTTGCGTGACGAGGAATTGCAAAAAGCCCTGCGTCTGCTGGCCAACGGCGGCAACGCCGAAGACGTGCTCGGGCAACTGGCCCGTGGCCTGACCAACAAACTCTTGCATGCGCCCAGCGTGCAATTGAAAAAGCTGTCTGCCGAAGGCCGCCTCGATGCGCTGGCCATGGCCCAGGAACTCTTTGCCCTTGAGGGCTCACCGGATAGTTTTTCGGATAAAAAACCGCAATGAAAGCGTCACTGCTCAACAAGCTGGACATTCTCCAGGACCGTTTCGAGGAACTGACCGCGCTGCTCGGCGACGGTGAAGTCATTGCCGATCAGGCCAAATTCCGCGCCTATTCCAAGGAGTACGCCGAACTCGAGCCGGTAGTGGCCGCCTATAAAAAGCTGCTCGGCGTACAAAGCGATCTTGAAGGCGCGCAGGCGCTGCTCAAGGACAACGACCCGGACATGCGCGAAATGGCCGTGGAAGAAGTTCGCGAAGCCAAGGAGTTGCTGGTCACGCTGGAATCCGATCTGCAGCGCATGTTGCTGCCTAAAGATCCGAATGACGGGCGCAACGTCTTCCTCGAAATCCGCGCCGGCACCGGTGGCGACGAGGCGGCGATCTTCTCCGGCGACCTGTTCCGCATGTACTCGCGTTATGCCGAGCGGCGTGGCTGGCGCGTCGAGATCCTCTCGGAAAACGAAGGCGAACACGGTGGCTATAAAGAAGTCATCGCGCGCATTGAAGGCGACAACGTTTACGGCAAGCTGAAATTCGAGTCCGGCGCGCACCGCGTTCAGCGCGTACCCGCCACCGAATCCCAGGGTCGGATCCACACCTCGGCGTGCACCGTGGCAGTGTTGCCGGAGCCGGACGAGCGCGAAGCGATCGAGATCAACCCGGCGGATCTGCGTGTCGATACTTACCGTTCCTCTGGCGCTGGTGGTCAGCACGTCAACACCACCGATTCGGCGATCCGCATCACCCACATCCCGACCGGCACCGTCGTCGAGTGTCAGGAAGAACGTTCCCAGCACAAGAACCGTGCCCGGGCGATGGCGTGGCTGTCGGCGAAACTCAACGATCAGCAGAACGCAGCGGCGGCCAACGCGATTGCCAGTGAGCGCAAGTTGCTGGTCGGCTCCGGTGATCGTTCCGAGCGCATCCGCACCTACAACTACGCTCAGGGCCGGGTCACCGACCATCGCGTCAACCTGACCCTGTATTCCCTGGATGAAATTCTCGCCGGTGGCGTTGAAGCCGTGATCGAGCCATTGCTGGCTGAATATCAGGCTGACCAACTCGCAGCGATAGGTGAATAAATGACCATCATCGCCAGCCTGTTGCGCGCTGCCGAGTTGCCGGACTCGCCCACAGCGCGTCTGGACGCTGAATTGCTTCTCGCCGCCGCACTGGGCAAGTCGCGCAGCTTCCTGCATACCTGGCCCGAGCGCATCGTGCCGAGCGAGGCTGCGCTGACCTTTGCCGAGTATTTGCAACGGCGGCGTAGCGGTGAACCGGTGGCCTACATTCTCGGCCAGCAGGGCTTTTGGAAGCTGGATCTGGAAGTCGCGCCGCACACGCTGATCCCGCGTCCTGACACCGAATTGCTGGTGGAGGCAGCCCTTGAGCTGCTGCCGGCAACTCCGGCCAAGGTTCTTGATCTGGGCACCGGCAGTGGCGCGATTGCTTTGGCCTTGGCCAGCGAACGGCCGGCGTGGAAAGTCACCGCCGTGGATCGTGTGCTTGAAGCTGTGGCCCTGGCCGAACGCAATCGCCAGCGTCTGCACCTGAACAACGCTACGGTGCTGAACAGCCATTGGTTCAGCGCACTTGCAGGCCAGCGCTTTCAACTGATCATCAGCAACCCGCCGTACATTGCCGCCGCCGATCCGCATCTGGTCGAAGGCGATGTACGCTTCGAACCGGCCAGTGCGCTGGTCGCCGGTGAAGATGGTCTCGATGATCTGCGCCTGATTGTTGCGCAGGCGCCGGATCATCTTGAAACCGGGGGCTGGCTGATGCTCGAACACGGCTATGATCAGGCCGAAGCCGTGCGTGATCTGCTGCTCACTCGTGGCTTTGAAGAAGTCCACAGCCGCACCGATCTGGGCGGCCATCAACGCATCAGTCTGGGGCGCCTGCCGTGCTGAATGATCAGGAATTGCTGCGCTACAGCCGGCAGATTCTGCTGCAACACATCGACATCGGCGGGCAGCTGAAGCTCAAGGCCAGCCGCGTGCTGATCGTCGGCCTTGGCGGCCTCGGCGCGCCGGTGGCGTTGTATCTGGCGGCAGCGGGCGTCGGCGAGTTGCATCTGGCGGATTTCGACACGGTCGATCTGACCAATCTGCAACGGCAGATCATTCACGACACCGACAGTGTCGGCATGTCCAAGGTCGACTCGGCGCTCAAGCGCCTGGGCGCGATCAATCCCGAGATTCAACTGGTCGCCCATCGCCAGGCGCTGGACGAGGATTCTCTCGGTGCAGCGGTGGCGGCGGTGGATCTGGTGCTCGATTGTTCGGACAACTTTTCCACGCGCGAGTCGGTTAACGCCGCTTGTGTTGCCGCGCGCAAGCCACTGGTCAGTGGCGCGGCGATTCGTCTGGAAGGGCAGTTGTCGGTGTTCGATCCACGGCGTGCCGACAGCCCTTGCTATCACTGCCTGTACGGTCACGGCAGCGAAGCCGAACTGACCTGCAGCGAGGCCGGCGTGGTCGGGCCACTGGTCGGTCTGGTTGGCAGCTTGCAGGCGCTGGAAGCGTTGAAGGTGCTGGTCGGCTTTGGTGAACCCTTGGTGGGGCGACTGTTGTTGATCGATGCCTTGGGCTCGCGCTTCCGTGAATTACGGGTCAAGCGTGATCCGGGTTGCAGCGTCTGTGGCCCGCGCCATGCGTGAAGCGCCGATCGGCGTGTTCGATTCCGGGGTCGGCGGCTTGTCGGTCCTCGGCGAAATCCAGCGCTTGCTGCCCAACGAATCGCTGCTTTATGTCGCCGATTGCGGGAACATTCCTTACGGCGAGAAAACCCCGGAATTCATCCGCGAGCGTTGCAGCGTGATGGCTGGGTTTTTTCGCGAGCAGGGGGCCAAAGCTTTGGTGCTGGCGTGCAATACCGCGACCGTAGCGGGGGTTGCCGATCTGCGTCGCGATTTCCCCGACTGGCCGATTGTCGGCATGGAACCGGCGGTCAAACCGGCCGCAGCGGCCACACGAAGCGGCGTGGTTGGCGTCCTGGCCACGACCGGCACGTTGCAGAGCGCGAAGTTTGCCGCGTTGCTGGATCGTTTCGCGGCTGACATAAAAGTCATCACCCAGCCCTGTCCGGGACTGGTCGAACTGATCGAAACGGGTGATTTGCACAGCGCCGAATTACGCACTTTATTGCAAGGTTACGTCGCTCCATTGCTGGCGCAAAACTGCGACACAATCATTCTTGGCTGCACCCATTATCCCTTCCTCAAGCCGTTACTCAGGTCGATGATCGCCGACGATGTCAGCCTGATCGATACCGGAGCTGCCGTGGCCCGGCAGTTGCAGCGCTTGCTCGCCGAGCGTGATCTGCTGGCGCAACGTCCGAGCCAGCCGGTGAAGTTCTGGACCAGCGGCGATCCGCAATCTCTCAGAAAAATCCTACCGTTGCTGGGCCAAACTGCGTCGAATGTGCAAAACTTCGACTTGTAAAAAAAATGTGAAATAACTAAAAAAACGCTGAACTTCTGACCAAGCGCGGATTTCTATAGCGACAGCAGCAACTAAAAACCAAACGATCGTTCCGGAAAAGGAAGTTTCAAAGTGAAGCGACTATTCTGCTTGGCCGCGATTGCGGCCGCACTGATGGGGCAAAGCATTACTGCACAAGCCGCTGGCGTTGAATTCGCCGTCGGCGGTACCAGCGATTCGACAATGACGTATCGCTTAGGCATGAATTTCGACTGGGACAAGAGCTGGCTGCAGAGCGACGTGGGTCGCCTGACCGGCTACTGGAGCGGTGCCTACACGTACTGGGAAGGTGACAAGACTTCCAGCAACAACAGCCTGTCGTTCTCGCCTGTATTCGTTTACGAGTTTGCCGGTCAGTCGGTCAAGCCATACGTGGAAGCGGGTATCGGCGTGGCGTTCTTCTCCAACACCGAATACGAAAGCAACAACCTGGGCGGCTCCTTCCAGTTTGAAGACCGCATCGGTGTCGGCCTGCGTTTCAACGGCGGCCACGAAGTCGGCATCCGCGCCACGCACTACTCCAACGCCGGCCTGTCCAGCGACAACGATGGTGTAGAAAGCTACGCGCTGCATTACACAATGCCGCTGTAATCCGCCTACGCGGAACCAACGTGGGAGCGAGCCTGCTCGCGAAAGCAGAGTGTCAGTCAATTCAAATGGTGGCTGACACACCGCCTTCGCGAGCAGGCTCGCTCCCACAGTTGTTTCTGCGCCGTCAAAGAAATCAGCGGTAGGCTGTAGCAATTCCCCGGCGCTCTTCGATGCACTCCGGCGCGCCCATTTCAAACTCGCGGCAAATCAGCGGGCGTCGTTCATAGATCGTGCACATCATGCTGTCGCGATCCAGCGCCGCGCACCAGCCGTCGTCCAGACGCAGCATCACTTCGCCGCCCCATTCATCGGTATCGATAAAGCGATCAGGCACGCCGGTGTCGGTGATCAGCATCACTTCGAGCTGGCAGCAGCACGCCGCACAGGTCGAGCAGGTGACCGCCGGTTCGGCGATTTGTGTGTGTGGGATGGTTTTCATCGGGGCAGTGTAAGGCAGTGATCGCGGTGGGTGTGAAAGCGCTGACGGACGCTCACGGCGCCAGACGCCGTGCCATCAAGTGCAACAGCGGGAACAGCCCTGCCCAGAGCAGTCCGATGACGATCAGCGTCGACACTTCGCCGTAAGGGAAATGCACGCCGGCCAAGCGTCCGCCACCGTAGTACGACAATGCCCCGCCCACCGCGCCAAGTCCGCTGGCCAGCCACCATGGCCGCGCGCTCCAGGCCAGGCAGTGGCGCAACGTGGTGGCGAGCAGTGCCCATAGCAGCATCAGCCACAGCGGAATCAGCGGCGAGGCGTCTGCAAAGCGGAACACGCCGAGATAACGCAGAACACTGTCCACCGCCGTGCCGACAATCACCACGCACAGTATCAAACGACCTTCCGCCGCCCAACTGCTGATCCAGCGCAGATGAATCACCAGCGCCGCCAGTGCCAGCAACAGCCATAAACTGTTGCCGCCGAGCACGCAGGCCAGCCAGCCGAGCTGAAACAGCACGGCATTGGCGATTCGCTCACGCATCGAAGCGTCCGAGCAGCGGCGCGGTCATCGCCGCCGGTTTGGCCAGCAGCAATTGCGCGGTGCCGATGGTGCGTTCGAGGAACCCGCCCTCGCAATAGCACAGGTAAAACTCCCACAAACGCAGGAAATAATCGTCGTAGCCCAGCTCGCTCAGGCGACCATGGGCGAGGCGAAAGTTCTCGTGCCACAGGCGCAGTGTCTTGGCGTAATGCAGGCCGAAATCTTCCATGTGCAGCAGGTTCATGTCGGTTTCGCGGCCGACCACATCGAGCATCTTGTGCACCGAGGGCAGGGCGCCGCCGGGGAAGATGTAGCGCTGGATGAAGTCTACGCTGCGCTTGGCCTGTTCGTAGCGTTGTTCGCGAATGGTGATCGCCTGGAGCAGCATCAGGCCGTTGCTTTTGAGCAACTGCGCGCATTGCTTGAAGTAGGTCGGCAGGAACCGATGGCCGACCGCCTCGATCATCTCGATCGACACCAGTTTGTCGTACTCGCCGCTGAGGTCGCGGTAGTCCTTGAGCAGCAGGGTGACGCGATCCTGCAAGCCGAGTTGTTCGATGCGCTTGGCAGTGAACGCGAACTGCTCTTTCGACAGCGTCGTGGTGGTCACGCGGCAACCGTAATGCTGTGCTGCGTAAAGGGCCATGCTGCCCCAACCGGTGCCGATTTCCAGCAGGTGGTCGCTGGGTTTGAGCGCGAGTTTCTGGCAGATGCGCTCGAGTTTGTTCAGTTGCGCCTGTTCCAGGGTGTCGCTCGGCGAAAGGAACTGGGCGGCGGAATACATCATGGTCGGGTCGAGAAACTGTTCGAACAGTTCATTGCCGAGGTCGTAGTGCGCGGCGATGTTTTTCTGCGAACCCTTGCGCGTGTTGCGATTGAGCCAGTGCAGCCCTTGTACGAAGGGCCGGCCCAGACGCGCCAGGCCACCTTCCATGGCGTCGAGTACATCGAGATTGCTGACGAACACGCGCACCACAGCAGTCAGGTCCGGCGAACTCCAATAGCCGTGGATGAATGCTTCGCCGGCGCCGATCGAGCCGCTACTGGCGACCATGCCCCACAGGGCCGGGTCGAGTACATGGACTTCGCCGAGCAGGGCGCTGCCCGGAGTGCCGAAAAGCATTTGTTCGCCATCCTCGACGACCATCAATTGTCCGTGTTTGAGCTGGGCCAATTGGCGCAACACGCCACGGCGCAGCAGCGAGCCGGTCAAACCGTTGGTGCTGAAGCGACCGAGCGGCAGGCTAGAGGATTTCATGGTGCGGCTCCTTCGGAGGCACAGTGGCGGTTTTAAAGCTGCCGTCGGCAGCCTGGTGAGGGAAGATCGGCGCGCGCTTGAGCAGCAGTCGCAGTGCTTGCCAATAAATCGCCAAAGCGGTTTTTGCGGTCATCCACGGGAAGCGCCGCAGATAGCGATGCAGGCTGCGACGATCGAGCGGTTCGCGGCGCAGATTCAGTGTGGCGTCGAACAGTTTCTCGTTGCCCTGCCAATCGGCCATGTGCACGCCAAGGCTTTGCGCAGCCGGGCTGAAGCTCATGCGGTATTCGAGGTCGCGGGGCAGAAACGGTGAAACGTGAAACGCCTTGGCTACAGCAAAATGTTGGTGGAAATCCACCAGACTGGTCGGCGTCTGCGCCGGCAACACGTAATGAAAACGCTCGCGCCATGGCGTATTGGTGACTTCACAAACGATCGCCGCCAGTTGTCCGTCGGCTTCATGGCAGTAGAAGAAGCTCACCGGATTGAACGACAGGCCCCAACTGCGCGGCTGAGTCAGCAGGCATACCGCGCCTTGTGGTTCATGACCGATGGCTGCACCGACCTGCTGACGCACGGCGTCGATCAGGCGCATGCCCTTGCCGGTGAAGGCTTTGAGGTAATCGGTTTCGCGAAACGAGAAGGGCGCGAAACGACTGCGCCCCGCCAGCGGCGACAAGGCCAGCACGGCGTCCTGTTCGCTCAGGTCGAGATAGAGCAGGCCAATGCGGTAGCGGAATTCGTGGCGGCGCGGCGAAAAACGTCGGTGGCCAATCATGCCGCTATACAGTGCGCTGTTCACAGGGTTTCACCGAACGCGGCGGCCACGCGCAAGCCGCTGACCACGCCATCTTCATGAAAGCCGTTGGCCCAGTAGGCGCCGCAATAATGCGTGTGCTGCTCGCCATCGAGTTCGCCCCAACGGTTTTGCGCGGCCGCTGCGGCGAGGGTGTATTGCGGGTGGGCGTAGGTATAGCGGGCCAGCACTTTATCCGGGCTGATGCCGGCAGTCTGGTTGAGGCTGACGCAGAACGTGGTGTCGCTTTCGATGCCCTGCAGGATGTTCATGTTGTAGGTGACCGCCGCGCGGGTATGGCCGGCGCCGCCGAGGCGATAGTTCCAGCTGGCCCAGGCCAGTTTGCGCGTCGGCAGCAGGCGCGTGTCGGTGTGCAGCACGACGTCGTTGTCGGCGTAGAGCAGGGCACCGAGAATCGAACGCTCGGCGTCGCTCGGGTTGGCCAACAGCCTCAGAGCCTGATCGCTGTGACAGGCGAACACCACCTTGTCGAAATGTTCGAGGCCGGCCGGGCTGTGGATAACCACACCATGCTGATTGCGCTCGACGCGGCTGACCGGGCAGGTCAGGCGAATCCTGTCGCTGAACGAAGCGGTCAGCGGCGCGACGTAGGCACTGGAACCGCCTTCGATGACCTGCCACTGCGGCCGATCACTGACCGACAACAGGCCATGATTCTTGAAAAAACGCAGGAAGAATTGCAGCGGGAAATTGAGCATTTCCGCCATTGGCATCGACCAGATCGCCGCGCCCATCGGCACGATGTAGTGCAGGATGAAGCGCTCGCCGTAGCCGCCGGCCTTGAGGTAATCATCGAGCGTGGTATCGGCGGCGATGCGCAGTTCCACCAGGTCGCGCTGCGCTTCTTTGTTGAAGCGCAGAATGTCGCGCAGCATGCCCCAGAACCCCGGCGACAACAGATTGCTGCGCTGGGCGAACAGGCTGTTGAGGTTGTTGCCGTTGTACTCCACGCCAGTGTCCGGGTCGGTTACCGAAAAGCTCATTTCGGTCGGCTTGAACGCCACGCCGAGCTGGTTGAGCAAGCGAATGAAGTTCGGGTAGGTCCAGTCGTTGAACACGATGAAACCGGTGTCGATGGCGAACGATTCCCCGGCCACGCTGACCGGTACGGTGTGGGTATGCCCGCCGACCCAGTCACTCGCTTCGAACACGGTGATGTCGTGGCGGCGGTTCAGCAGGTAGGCGCAGGTGAGCCCGGCGATACCACTGCCAATTACGGCGATTTTCATATCGGGTCCCGCTGCGGTGGGTTCTTGCGCACCATGCGTTTGCCGATCGCCAGCTGCGCGCGAGCGGGCAGCTTGGACAGCGGCCACAGCGCGGCCATGAACAGCCCCGGGAAGGCAATTTCCAGCGGACGGTCCTTGAGTTTGGCGAAGATGTGCCGCGCCGCTTTATCCGCAGGCCAGCTCAGCGGCATCGGGAAATCGTTCCTTTCGGTCAGCGGCGTTTCGACAAAACCCGGGCTGATGATGGTGACTTCAATGCCTTCATCCGCCAGATCGATGCGCAGCGATTCGAACAGGTAACGCAGCCCGGCCTTCGATGCGCCATAGGCTTCAGCCCGTGGCAGCGGCAGGTAAGTCACCGAGCTGGCCATGCCGACCAGATGCGGCGCGGTGCCTTTGCGCAGCAGCGGCAGGGCGGCTTCGATGCAGTAGCTGCTGGCGAGCAGATTGGTGCGCACCACATGCTCGATGATCGACGAATCGAACTGGCGTGCGTCGACATATTCACAGGTGCCAGCGTTGAGAATCACGCTGTCCAGCGATCCCCAGGCGTCGGCGATCTGCTCACCGATTTCGCGCACGGTCTGACTGTTGGTCAGATCGCCGGGCACCACCAGCACCTGGCCCGGGTAGCGCTGGGACAAAACCTTGAGCGGCGCGGCCGAGCGCGAGCTGACCGCCAGGTGTGCGCCGCTTTTCAGAATGTCCTCACACAAGGCTGCACCGATGCCACTGCTGGCGCCGGTCAACCAATACCGCCGTGGAGGTGTACGACTCATCCCATTCTCCTTTTCAGCCAGGCAATCACCCGGCCCAATATTGGCAAGTGTTCATACAGCAGCGCCCCGGCATCGAAATAATCCCGATGGCGATAAACCTTGTCGCGCCAGAGCAGGTGCGAGCAGCCACCGACCCTGATTTCCCGACCGTTGGCCAGGCGCGGATGGCGATAACTCATGACCCAGCGCAGGTAACCCTCACCTTCGCGGATCTGGTCGAAACCATGAAAATCGAAACGCAGATCGCTGACGTTGGCGTACAGCTCACTGAAGTAATCCCGCAGTTGTGCCAGGCCCTGAACTTCGTGCAGCGGATCGGTGAAATGAATGTCGTCGCTGTACAGCTCGCCGAGGCGATGCAGGTTGTCTTTGTTCAACCCGCAAAACTCGCGGGCGAAGCTGCGCAGGAATTCACTCATCGCTGCCGCCCACAGGCTGGCGCGACGGCAGGTTCTTGAACGCCGTCAGCGCACGCTCGCGTGAAGTGCTGAGATTAACGATCGGCGCCGGATAACCGGACACGCCGAACAGTCCTCCGGCTGCCGCCGGATTGTGCACTTCCTTCTTGTTGAGCCCGGCCAGTTCCGGCAACCAGTGCTTGATGAACACGCCTTCGGCATCGAATTTTTCCGACTGGCTCAACGGGTTGAAGATACGGAAGTACGGCGCCGAGTCGGTGCCGGTCGATGAGCTCCACTGCCAGCCACCGTTGTTGGCCGCCAGGTCGCCGTCGATCAGGTGGCGCATGAAAAAGCGTTCGCCCTCGCGCCAGTCGATCAGCAGGTTTTTGGTCAGGAACATCGCTACGACCATGCGCAGGCGATTGTGCATCCAGCCGGTTTCCAGCAGTTGACGCATCGCCGCGTCGATGATCGGCAGCCCAGTGCGTGCCTCTTGCCAGGCCTTGAGTTCTTCCGGCGCATCGCGCCAGGCCAGCGCTTCGGTTTCCGGGCGAAAGGCGCGATGCCGGGAGACACGTGGGTAGCCGACCAGAATATGTTTATAGAACTCGCGCCACAGCAGCTCGTTGATCCAGGTCACTGCGCCGACCTTGCCGCTTTCGAACTCGCCCTGATTGCTTTGCAGTGCAGCGTGCAGGCACTGGCGTGGCGAGATCACGCCGGCGGCAAGATACGCCGACAATTGGCTGGTGCCAGGTTTGGCCGGGAAATCGCGTTCACTGCGGTAGTAGTCGATCTGCGCGTCGGTGAAGGTATCGAGGCGGCGTCGCGCCTCTTGCTCGCCGGCCGGCCACAGGGCGCGCAGGGATTCGCTCGGTGTGGCGAAACCTTTTACCGCCTCCGGAATTGCATCGCTGGCGATATCCAGCGCGGCCTGCTTGCCGGGTGCCTTGACCAGTGCCGGCATCGAGCGATGCAGGCGTTCGTAGCAGACTTTGCGAAACTGACTGAACACCTGGAAGTAGGTGCCGGTCTTGGTCAGCACTGTGCCGGGTTTTAACAGCAACTGATCCAGGTAACTGTGGAATTCGATGCCTTCGGCTCGCAACGTTTCGGCCACGGTTTCATCACGGCGGCTTTCGTGAACGCCGTATTCCTCGTTGGCGTGCACCGCCTCGACCTTCAAATGCCGGCAGAGTTTGAGCAGCTCCGCCGGTGCCTGATCCCAGTGCGGTGCGCTGCGAATCAACAACGGGATGTTCAGCGCGCCGAGGCTCTGACTCAGTTCGCGCAGGTTGCGCAGCCAGAAATCCACTTTGCACGGCGCATCGTCGTGCTCCAGCCATTGCTGCGGACTCAACAGATACACCGCCACGGTCGGGCCGCGCGCTGCGGCGGCCGCGAGGGCTGTGTTGTCATGTAGGCGCAAGTCGCTGCGCAGCCAGATCAGTTGCATGTGATTAAACCCATCATCAAATCAATCCGCGCTCGAGCAGCGCCTGGTGTGCGGCAAGCGGATCTTCAGCCAGGAACAGATCGGCAGTCTGGGCGGTGCGTGCGGACAACTCGGTGTGGTGGATGTGCACCGTGGGGCCAGCAATCAAGGTCGGGCAATTGACGTTTGCCAACAGCTTGGGCAACTGCGCCAGTTGCATGGCTTTGCTCGAATACAGCAGCACGCCACGGGCTTGCAGATGCTCGACGGTCAGCGCCAGTTCACCGGCCGGCAGTGGCCAGTCGAACACTTGCACCGGGCAATCGGCACTGCTGATCAGCCATGCGCACAGCCACAGATGCGGCTCCAGCGGCAGGTCGGAATGATTGATCAACAGCAGCGGCGCCGAATGCAGCTGACGGTTGTTATGGTAGATGCGTGCGCCGAATTTGCTGCGCAACCAGGAAAAGAAAAACGTCCGTTCCATCTGCGCGCCGAACTGGCCCTGCCAGCGCTGTTCGAGCTCGGCCAGCAGCGGCATCAGCAATTGCTCGCACAACGTCCGTGGCGGATACAAGGCGATGGCCTGATTGACGCTGTCATCCAGCGCGCGCTCATTGAGTGAGGTGACCGCCGACAGCAACGTCTGATGCAGACGCTGCCAATCGTTTTCCACGGTTTCCGTGAAGGCCTGCGGCGCGTCGAGGAGAGGCTTGACCTGACTGACCGCAACGCCACGGTTGAGCCAGGTAAGGATGGCCATGATCCGCTGCACATGTTCAGCGCTATACAGTCGATGGCCCTTGGGCGTGCGCTGGGGCACCACCAACCCATAGCGACGTTCCCACGCGCGCAGGGTGATGGCGTTGACGCCCGTCTGCCGCGCGACTTCGCGAATCGGCAACCAGCCCTCGTCGAGGGCTTTCTTGAAGTCGGCGCCGAGGTCTTCCCGGGCGCTGCTGTCGGTTTTATCGTTCATTAGATCGCGTTTCGCAGACTGAGGTTTTCCGGATGCGGCTGCAGGTAAACCTGCTGCGCGATGTACGGGTCCGGATGGAGTCGAAAGTGATGTTTGAGCAGCGTCAACGGCACCACGAGCGGCACGATGCCCTGGCGGTACTGGCCGATGATCTGCTGCATTTCCTGTTTGTCTTCGGCGCTCAGCGATTGTTTCAAATAACCGCTGAGGTGCAGCAGCACGTTGCAATGGGTGCCGCGAGTGGCGCATTTCTTCAGCGCGGCCATCAGCTCGCTGAAATAGCGCGGGCCGAGTTCGGCGGGATCGCTGTCGGCCATGTTGCCGAGCATCTTGCCGAGGTTTTTGTATTGCAGCGGGTTGTGCGCCATCAGCAGGTACTTGTAGCGCGAATGGAACTCGGTAAGGGCGCGGCGGCTCAGACCCTCGGCGAGCACTTGCTGCCAGGCGCTGTAGGCCAGCACGCGGGTGATGAAGTTTTCCCGCAGCACCGGATCGTTGAGGCGTCCGGCTTCTTCCACCGGCAGATCCGGATGCTGTGCACAGAATGCCTGCGCATAGATCCCGCGTCCGCCACCATTCACTGGCGCGCCGTTGTCGTGATAGACCTTGACCCGTTCCAGCCCGCAGGAGGGCGACTGCTGCATGAAGATGTAGCCGGAAAGGTCCCGCAGCTCGGCGGCCATTTTCTCGCCGTACTCGGCCAGCGGCCTGGTTACGTTGATGGTCCGGTCAACGGTGCCGACTGCCTCGGGTTGTTCAGGGTCGCCGACCAGCCGAATCGGCTCACGGGGAATGCCCATGCCGATAGCAACTTCCGGGCACAGCGGGACGAAATCGAAATATTCGGTAAGGGTGCGGCTGCACAGCCGCGATTCCTTGTGCCCACCGTTGTAGCGCACTTCTTCGCCCAACAGGCAGGCGCTGATGGCGATCTTCGGCTTGGACAGGGAAGCAGTAGACATGAGCACCTCGAATCTATACCTGTACAGAGAGTTATTGCTGTACAACTTTTCCTCAGCATAGATCGATGGATGTACAAGTCAAATGATTTGTATAAGATTTTTGTGCGGCGTTGATCTGTGGGAGCGAGCCTGCTCGCGAAAGCGGTGGGTCAGCAAAGGAATTTGTATCTGATACAGCGCTTTCGCGAGCAGGCTCGCCACCACAAGGGAAATCTATTTCCAGCCGAGTAACCAGAGCTTGCTGTCTTTGAGCACCTGCCAATCCAGCCGCTCGCTACGCTGGGTCAGCACAGCCTGCAATTCAACTTCCAGCACCGTACCTTCCTCGTCGCGGATCAGTTCGGTGACCAGAAAATGTTTTTCGCGATTTTGCGGATGGGCTGCTGTCCACTTCGACAGCAGCAATTTGCGCGGGTTGATGCGATTCATTGCAGGTGTTCGTGCAAGCGACGTGCAGCCTCCTGACCACTGAGCCAGGCGCCTTCAACGCGGCCCGACAGGCACCAGTCGCCACAGGCGTACAGGCCCAGATCAACATCGGCAAGTGTGGTCCATTCATGGCCGGTAGCGGGGCGGGCGTAGAGCCAGCGGTGGGCGAGGCTGAAGGTCGGCGCAGGCATGGCGCTGTGCAGCAGTTCGGCGAACGCACCGTGCAAATGCTCGATCACGGCTTCCTTGGAGAGGTCGATGTGTTGCCGGCTCCAGGCGCTGGTTGCATGCAGCACCCACGTGTCGAGAGTGCTGTCGCGCCCGGGTTTGCTGCGGTTGCGCGCCAGCCAGTCGAGTGGGCTGTCCTGTACGAAGCAGCCTTCGATTGGCGTATCCAGCGGGGTTTCGAAGGCGAGAGCGACGGCCCAGGTCGGCTCCATTTTCACCCCGGCAGCGACGCCGGCAAGTTTCGGCGCGGCGGCGAGCAACGCGGTGGCTTGCGGTGCCGGTGTGGCGATCACCACATGGCTGAAGGGGCCGTGGGTGCAGCCATCGGCGTCCTGCAGATGCCAGTGTTCTTCACCGCGATAGACCTCGGTGATGCGGCAGGCAAACCGCACGTCCAGGCCATCGAGCAGGCCGCGGGTGATGGCGCTCATGCGCGGCGTGCCGACCCAGCGGGTCTGCTCGTCCGGCGACATGTTCAGTTGGCCGCCCTGGAAGGTGTACAGCTGCGGCGCCCACTCGGCGGCCCAGCCCCGGCTCTGCCAGCGCTGCACTTCGGTAACGAAGCGCCGGTCACGCGCGGTGAAATATTGAGCGCCCAAGTCCAGCGAGCCGGCGTCGCTGCGCTTGCTCGACATGCGCCCGCCGCTGCCGCGGCTTTTATCGAACAGTTGAACGGTATGCCCGGTCTCTGTCAGAGCCTGGGCGGCGGAGAGCCCGGCGATGCCGGTGCCGATGATTGCGATAGGTACAGTCATAGGGGCCTCGTTTACCTTTCTGTACAGACTACGCCGTCGATCAAACCTGTACAATTCTGTTTTTTGGTATAACTTCTAGCGTTCTCGTTCTGACAGCTTGGCCTATTGTTAAACCATAGAGCCTGCCCGATCGAAAAGATCCCTGCCTATAAAAATAGACTAGTGATCCGGGTTAAACGCCACGCGAGGAAGATGTCATGCACATATTGCTGACCGGCGGTACTGGTTTGATCGGACGTCAGCTCTGCCGGCACTGGCTGGAGCAGGGCCATCGGCTGACGGTGTGGAGTCGCCGCGCGGAAAAAGTCGCGCAGATCTGCGGCGCGCAAGTGCGCGGGATTGCCCGTCTGGAGGACCTCGGCGAAGAGCCGCTGGATGCGATCGTCAATCTCGCCGGCGCGCCGATTGCAGACCGCCCCTGGACCCATCGTCGCAAGGCGTTGCTGTGGAGCAGCCGCATCACGCTGACGGAAACGCTGCTGGCGTGGCTGGAAACTCGCGCGCAGAAACCGTCGCTGCTGATTTCCGGCTCGGCGATCGGCTGGTACGGCGACGGTGGCGAACGCGAGTTGACTGAAGAATCACCGCCGGGCATCGACGACTTCGCCAGTCAGTTGTGCATCGCCTGGGAAGAAACCGCCCTGCGCGCCGAAAACCTCGGCATCCGCGTGGTACTGGTGCGAACCGGTCTGGTGCTGTCGGCTGAGGGCGGCTTTTTGTCGCGGCTGTTGCTGCCGTTCAAGCTCGGGCTGGGCGGGCCTTTGGGCAATGGTCGGCAGTGGATGCCGTGGATTCACATCGACGATCAAATCGCCCTGATTGATTTTCTTCTGCACCGGAATCAGGCGAGCGGTCCTTATAATGCCTGCGCGCCGAAACCTGTGCGCAACCGCGAATTTGCCAAGACCCTGGGCAGTGTGTTGCACCGCCCGGCGTTCATGCCGATGCCGACCCTGGCGCTGAAAGTCATGCTCGGCGAGCTGTCACTGTTATTGCTCGGCGGCCAGCGTGCGACGCCGGCACGCCTGGTGGAAGCGGGGTTCAGCTTCCGCTTTACGGATTTACGCGCGGCTCTGGATGATCTCTCCAGCCGCCTCTGAAATAGGACGTTGCATGACCGATCACGCTTTGCTTCTGGTCAACCTGGGCTCTCCGGCCTCCACCTCGGTGGCCGATGTGCGCAGCTATCTCAATCAATTTCTGATGGACCCCTACGTGATCGACCTGCCATGGCCGCTGCGGCGGCTGCTGGTGTCGCTGATCCTGATCAAGCGTCCCGAGCAATCGGCACACGCCTATGCCTCGATCTGGTGGGAAGAGGGTTCGCCGCTGGTGGTGCTCAGCCGCCGCTTGCAGGAGCAGATGACCCGGACGTGGAAACACGGCCCGGTGGATCTGGCGATGCGCTATGGCGAGCCGTCGATCGAAACCTGTCTGCTGCGTCTGGTCAAAGCGGGACATAAGAAGATCACTTTGGCGCCGCTGTACCCACAGTTCGCCGACAGCACCACGACCACCGTGATCGAAGAAGCCCGGCGCGTGTTGCGCGAGAGGAAGCTCGACGTGCAGTTGTCGATCCTGCAACCGTTCTACGATCAGCCTGAATACATCGAGGCACTGGCCGCCAGCGCGCGTCCGCATCTGCAGCAGGACTACGATCATCTGCTGCTGAGCTTTCACGGCTTGCCTGAGCGCCATCTGAGCAAACTCGACCCGACGGGCAATCACTGCCTCAAGGGCGCCGATTGCTGCCAGACCGCCTCGCCGGAGGTATTGGCGACCTGTTATCGCGCGCAGTGTTTCCGTACCGCCGCCGCCTTCGCCAAAAGCATGGGGCTGGCTGACGGCAAATGGTCGGTGTCGTTTCAGTCGCGCCTGGGCCGGGCGAAATGGATCGAGCCGTACACCGAAGCGCGGCTGGATGAACTGGCCAAAAGCGGGGTGAAAAAGATTCTGGTGATGTGCCCGGCGTTCGTCGCCGATTGCATCGAGACGCTGGAAGAGATCGGCGATCGCGGCAAGGAACAGTTCCGCGAAGCGGGGGGCGAAGAGTTGGTGCTGGTGCCGTGCCTGAACGACGACCCGCAATGGGCCAAGGCGTTGGCGACCCTCTGCGAACGAGCGCCGCTGGCCCTTTAAAAACTTCGCGAGCAGGCTCGCTCCCACAGGGGAAATACATTCCAACCTGTGGGAGCGAGCCTGCTCGCGAATGCTATCTGTCAGGCGATGAAGATCTGAAAGCCTTAGATCAGCGGCTCATCCGCCTTCTTCTGCTTCCAGCCATCATTGCCCGGCAGGATCAGGTTCAGCGCAATCGCCACCACCGCGCACAGCGCGATGCCTTTGAGGCCGAAGTCATCAGGACCGGTGCCGGTGCCAACCAGCACGCCGCCGATACCGAACACCAGCGTCACCGAAACAATCACCAGGTTGCGCGCTTCGCCCAGGTCGATCTTGTGGCGGATCAGGGTGTTCATGCCCACTGCCGCGATCGAACCGAACAGCAAGCACAGAATCCCGCCCATTACCGGCACCGGAATGCTTTGCAGCAGCGCGCCGAACTTGCCGATGAACGCCAGGGTGATGGCGAAGATCGCCGCCCAGGTCATGATTTTCGGGTTGTAGTTCTTGGTCAGCATCACCGCGCCGGTCACTTCGGCGTAAGTGGTGTTGGGCGGGCCACCGAACAGGCCGGCGGCCGTGGTGGCGATGCCGTCACCGAGCAGGGTGCGATGCAGGCCTGGCTTCTTCAGGTAATCGCGGCCGGTCACGCTACCGACGGCAATCACGCCGCCGATGTGTTCGATCGCCGGGGCCAGCGCTACCGGAACAATGAACAGAATCGCCTGCCAATTGAACTCGGGCGCGGTGAAGTGCGGCAGAGCGAACCATGGCGCTGCAGCAATTTTCGCCGTATCGACCACGCCGAAATAGAACGACATGGCAAAGCCCACCAGCACGCCGGAAATGATCGGCACCAGACGGAAGATGCCCTTGCCGAAGACCGCCACGATCAGCGTGGTCAGCAGCGCCGGCATGGAAATCATCATCGCCGTCTGATAGTGGATCAGCTCGCTGCCGTCGCCGGCCTTGCCCATCGCCATGTTCGCGGCAATCGGCGCCATGGCCAGGCCGATGGAGATGATCACCGGACCGATCACTACCGGCGGCAGCAAACGGTCAATGAAGCCGGTGCCTTTGATCTTCACGGCGAGGCCGAGGAAGGTGTAGACGAAACCGGCCGCCATCACGCCGCCCATGGTCGCGGCGAGGCCGAACTGGCCCTTGGCGAGGATGATCGGCGTGATGAAGGCGAAGCTCGACGCGAGGAACACCGGCACCTGACGCCCGGTGACGATCTGGAACAGGATCGTCCCCAGACCCGCGGTGAACAGTGCCACGTTGGGGTCGAGGCCGGTGATCAGCGGCATCAGCACCAAGGCGCCGAAAGCCACGAACAGCATCTGCGCGCCGGACAGCACCGTGCGCCAGAGCGGATCGTTGAACTCTTGCTGCATGGTCACGCGTCCTTCTGCTTGGTGCCGAAGATCTTGTCACCGGCGTCGCCAAGCCCAGGAATGATGTAGCCGTGCT
This sequence comes from Pseudomonas sp. 2957, assembly GCF_031456345.1. Lineage (NCBI taxonomy): Bacteria > Pseudomonadati > Pseudomonadota > Gammaproteobacteria > Pseudomonadales > Pseudomonadaceae > Pseudomonas > Pseudomonas sp. 2957. Next base: position 875,064 of record NZ_JAVDUL010000003.1, on the reverse strand, counting down.
CGTTCAAGCGTTCATCGATGGACGCGGTGTAGATGGTGACGTCCGGGTGCGCCTGTTCGACGGCAGCAATGCCTTCCGGCGCGGCCACCAGGACCATGGCGCGGATGTCGCGGCAACCGGCCTTTTTCAGCAGGTCGATGGTGGCAACCATGGAGCTGCCGGTGGCGAGCATCGGGTCGATGATCATCGCGAGGCGCTCGTCGATTTCCGGTACCAGTTTTTCCAGATAGGTGTGCGCTTGCAGGGTCTCTTCGTTGCGGGCAACGCCCACAGCGGAGACCTTGGCGCCCGGGATCAGGCTGAGCACGCCTTCGAGCATGCCGATACCGGCACGCAGGATCGGCACGACGGTGATCTTCTTGCCGGCGATTTTCTCCACCGACACGGTGCCGCACCAACCGGCAATGTCGTAGGATTCGAGCGGCAGATCTTTTGTAGCTTCATAGGTCAACAGGGCGCCGACTTCCTGAGCGAGCTCGCGGAAATTCTTGGTGCTGATGTCTGCGCGGCGCATCAGGCCGAGTTTATGACGGATCAGCGGATGGCGGATCTCGAGGATGGGCATGGGAAAGGCTCCGGCGGCGGGCAAAAAAACCGGCCTAGATTAATCTATCCGAGGGTGATGTCCTATAGGACATTCTGTACGTTAGTCCATAAGAGCTTGATTCGACCTCGCGGGATGCGTACCTTTGCCCGCTTTTCCAATTCCGCCAACCCCTGGAGAGCGCCATGTCCGCTGATCTCGAGCATATCCGTCAAATCATGCGAGAGGCTGACTGCCTGTACACCGAGTCTGAAGTCGAGGCGGCCATCGCTCGCGTCGGTGCACAAATCAACGAACAACTGGCTGACAGCAATCCGGTGGTGTTCTGCGTGATGAACGGCGGCCTGATCTTCTCCGGCAAACTGCTGACGCATCTGCAATTCCCGCTGGAAGCGTCCTACCTGCACGCGACCCGTTATCGCAACGAAACCAGCGGCGGCGACCTGTTCTGGAAAGCCAAACCGGAAGTCTCGTTCATCGACCGCGATGTGCTGATCATCGACGACATCCTCGACGAAGGTCATACCCTGGGCGCGATCATCGACTTCTGCAAACACGCCGGCGCACGCAAAGTGCACACCGCCGTGCTGATCGACAAGGACCACGACCGCAAGGCACGTCCTGACCTGAAAGCCGATTTCGTCGGCCTGCCGTGCATCGACCGCTACATCTTCGGTTATGGCATGGACTACAAAGGCTACTGGCGCAACGCCAACGGGATTTACGCCGTTAAAGGCATGTAAGAACCTGCATTGCCCCCTGTGGGAGCGAGCCTGCTCGCGAATGCGATGTGTCAGTGACATTAATGTTGACTGACACGACGCTTTCGCGAGCAGGCTCGCTCCCACAGTTGTTTTTGTGTGTGCTGATCCCTGCGCGACAGCCATGCTAGAGTGCTCGGCCCCGCCCCCCGGAGCCTGTCATGCGCCTCTTGATCCGCAGTCTCGCCGCCCTGTTGCTGTCCCTCAGCCTGCCGCTGTCCGCTGCGCCGATGCACAGCCAGTTCCTGCCGCCGGACGATCTGACCCTGCGCGACGCTGAACCCGAGCAGCAGCAACTGCTGCAGGTCAGCGAGTATTCGGTGGTGGTCGGTGCGCAGCGCCAGTCCAATCAGCAGCCGATTCCGGTCACCTCATCCTTGTTGATCCGCCTCAAGGGCAAGTCTCTGAACAAAGGCGCGAACATCAACCAGGTGCTGGTGAGTTTCGACGGCGAAAGCAAAAGCCTGAAAAAACCGGCCTACGACGACAAAAGCAAAACCCTGACGCTGTTCTATCCGCTCGCTCAGTACCGCGTGGTGATGGATCTGCTGCGCAACGACACGGTGTATGTGCAGTTCCTCAGTTATGCCAATGGCCATATCTGGGCCGATCTTCATACCGGGGCGATTCGTCCGCGTTGAGCCGGGCGGTCGGGCAGGGGTAAACTGCCCGCCCCGTGTCATGTCTACGAGCTGGAGTCGGCAATGCGTAAAGATAAGAAACAAGTGATTGGTGACGAGATCGGCGATGAGCAGATCAAGCTGTTCCTCGATTTTGAGCCGGTCGACGCCACTTCGCCGTCGCTGCACAAACTGATCAAGGCCTATCGCGGTTTGCGCATCGATGATTTCGAGCGCTTTCTGGGCTTCTTCGTTGCGGCGGGTTATGACGTTGATGGCAAGGATGAGCAGGGCAAGACCTTTGTTGACCTGATCGCCGATCAGCGCAACGCCCCGGACTACATCGAGCTGATCGAAAAGTCCCGCTCTTAAGATCAAAAGATCGCAGCCTGCGGCAGCTCCTTGTATCTCGACTAACGCTCCGTCAGGAGCGATAGTTCTCGACTGATCATCGAGGGAGGGACTTGGAAGCCGCGCAGCTCCTTAGGCTTTTTGCCTGTGACGTAGATCGTGCTCCAGCCCTCCACACTCACTCGTACAGTTCGCACGGTATCTTGGGCCCGCCTGCGGCGAGAGCCCGCATTCGCAAGGTTGGACAGAGTGACGTGATGATCGCAACAGGGAACAAGTGGAGAATCAATCATGTCCGGTTTCGTTGGCGTCGACATCGCAAAGAACACCTTTGATATCGCTACACACCAGCCCAACGGCAAGCACAAAACCAAGGCCAAGCTGGCCAACGATCCAAAGGGCTTTAAAGAGTTTGAGGCGTGGCTAGAAAAAAACGCCGAGCGTTCGGCCCTGATCGTGATGGAAGCCACCAGCGTCTACCATTTGGAGCTCGCGGAATTCGTTTACAACAAAGGCTTCCGGGTCTGCGTCGTGAACCCGGCTACGACCAAAGCGTACGCTGACAGCGAACTGCGCCGCATCAAGACTGATAAAAGCGATGCCAAACTGATCGCCGACTTTGCCCGGGAAAAGGATCAAAAACTTCACCCATGGGCGCCTGAGCCGCTGAAATACCGCCAGTTAAAAGCAATGGTGCGCCGCCTGGATGACCTTCAGGAAATGGAACAAATGGAGCTCAATCGTCTGGACGTTTCCGACGAAAAGGTCAAAGACTCGATCAACTCCGTTCTGCGCCATATCGAAAAAGAGATCGTAGAAACGCATAAGGCGATCAAAAAACACATCGATGACGACCCGGATATGCGTCAGATGCGGGATCTCATCGTAACCATCGACGGCATCGGACAAAAAACGCTTGAACGATTGCTTGCCGAACTGGGTGACTTGCGCAAATACAGTGATCCTCGCCAACTGGTCGCTGCTGCAGGGCTCAATCCAAAGCTGCAGGAATCAGGAAAGCTCAAAGGTCACACCCTGATCTCAAGAGTAGGGTCAGCACGGCTGCGTGCAGGCCTTTACATGCCTGGCATGGTGGCGCTGAAACACAATAAAGCGATCAAGGCGATGAAAGAACGCTTGGAAGCCAATGGCAAGGCTCCCAAGCAGATCATCTGCGCAGCAATGCGCAAGCTGCTGCACTTCGTTTACGGAGTGCTCAAGTCAGGACTGCCATATGACCCGAAACTTGCGCTTGCCCGGTGAGGCTCAAGACGGTATCTACAGGGTGTAAATCAATCCCGTGTAGGAGCTGCCGAAGGCTGCGATCTTTTGCTTTTCAAGGCCATGAAAAAACGCCCCGATCGGGGCGTTTTTTCATGCCGCAAGATCAAGCGAAGCTTGGCGTCTCGCTGCTTTCTTCAACCAGTTCCAGGGCGATGTTGTTCTGCGTGTTGATCTTGCGATACAGCGCAGCATCGGTTTCCAGAACCTTTTCACGGGCCGGGAAGATTTCCGCGAGTTTGCTTGCCCACTCGCCTGACGCCTTGGCCGGGAAGCACTTCTCGATCAGTTCGAGCATGATCGAAACGGTCACCGACGCGCCTGGCGATGCGCCGAGCAGCGCGGCGAGGGAGCCGTCTTTCGCCGCGACCAGTTCGGTACCGAACTGCAGGATGCCGCCCTTTTTCGGGTCCTTCTTGATGATCTGCACCCGTTGCCCGGCCACTTCCAGGCGCCAGTCTTCGGCTTTCGCCTGCGGGTAGAAACGCCGCAGCGATTCCAGGCGCTGTTCCATCGATTGCATCACTTCGCTGACCAGGTACTTGGTCAGGTCCATGTTGTTTTTCGCCACCGCCAGCATCGGCCCGATGTTGCCGGCGCGCACCGACATCGGCAGGTCCATGAAGGAGCCATGCTTGAGGAACTTGGTGGTGAAACCGGCGTATGGCCCGAACAGCAGGGATTTCTTGCCGTCGACGACGCGAGTGTCGAGGTGCGGCACCGACATCGGTGGCGAACCCACGGCCGCCTGGCTGTAGACCTTGGCCTGGTGGTGCTTGACCACTTCCGGGTTATCGCAACGCAGCCACTGGCCACTGATCGGGAAGCCGCCGAAGCCTTTGCTTTCTTCGATGCCCGAAGCCTGCAGCAACGGCAGGGCCGCGCCACCGGCACCGAGGAAGACAAACTTTGCGTCGACTTCGCGGGTGTTGCCGTTGTTGACGTCCTTGATGCTGACGGTCCAGCCGGCGCCGTTACGCTTGAGGCCGGTCACGCGCTTGCAGTATTTGACCTGGGTGTCCGGGGCACTGCTCAGGTGCTTGAGCAACTGATTGGTCAGGGCGCCGAAGTTGACGTCGGTGCCGTTCATCACACGGGTGGCGGCGAGGACTTCGTCGGGCGAGCGCCCCGGCATCATCAGCGGCATCCACTCGGCCATCTTGCCCTTGTCTTCGGTGTATTCCATGTCGGCAAACGCGTGGTGCTTGCTCAGGACATTGAAGCGTTCCTTGAGGAACGACACACCGCTCTCGCCCTGAACGAAACTCAGGTGCGGTACCGGGCTGATGAAGGATTTGCACGAGCCGAACGTGCCCTTCTTGGTCAGGTACGACCAGAACTGCTTCGACACCTCGAACTGGGTGTTGATGTGCACGGCTTTCTTGATGTCGACGCTGCCATCGGCAGCCTGCGGGGTGTAGTTCAGCTCGCACAGGCCGGCGTGACCGGTACCGGCGTTGTTCCACGGATTGGAACTCTCGGCGGCGCCGGAATCCATCAACTCGACGACTTCCAGCTTGATCGCGGGGTCGAGCTCTTTGAGCAGTACGGCCAGGGTGGCACTCATGATGCCGGCCCCTACCAGAACTACGTCGACTGCTTCGTTATGCGCCATTTAACGCGTCTCCCAAATCTGCAGCACCAAATTGTCGGCATGGCTGCCAGGCGTTCCAGGGCAGGTCAGTGGGCCCGGGCTATCCGTGGTCAGGTGGGCCATGTCCGAATCTTCGCAATTTTTCGCAACTTCGACGGATGCGTGCGGCCTGGTTTCAAGCGTTCCATGAACGCATTTTCGCGCAGGGCTGGCAATTCGACTTATGGTCGAGTCATCCGTTTTCGTGCAACCAAATCCGTAGCGGACAGGCTTCAGGCTCCGATGTTCGAGGTATACCCGGTCCTGTGTCGTTGGGCTGTTTCAGACGCTAATGGTGCATGTTCAGACGCAAAACTATTCATTTGCTCGCCACACTCTTGTGAAGTTGTGAAAACCCGTTTTTTTCACGCTCTTTTGAAGACGTGAACCTCAAAAAAGGGCTGCCTTGGCCTGGCACCTGCCCGCTAGGGCAAAACAACGCGGTGGCCGAGCGAATGACAGCTCTGCAGATTCGCGAAAAGCGGGTTTTTGCCGGAAGAACAGGCAAGCGCGCCAACTTCACTCGATCTGTGTGGGCGGCTCTCTGTGGGCGATTTTGATGTCGATGCATGCGCATTGACGGTGTTGCGGGGCCCGATCAGGAGACGTCCTTATAATCGGGGGGAGATTGTAGCGAAGAAATGCGCGCAGTTGCTCGTGTTTAATGACTTTTATTAGGCATCCGGTCAGATGCTCAACTGCACCTGACCCCGTGCGCGCATTTGTCGCGGTACGACCCGGGCGCTGGCGGGCAGCGGCTGGTTCAGCCAGGTCAGGCGGATTTCTTCGATTTCCACCCAGCCGTCGCCCATCGGTTGCAGGCTGCACTGCTTGAAGGCCTGGCAATGACCGTTGCGGTCGAGCAGGGCAAAGCTGCGATGCAGCGGGCGTGGGGCGAACAGCGAGATCAGATAACGCATGGCAGAGTTCCTTGAAGGAGGACTGCTGTGAAGCTTGCCGGTGGGCCGTGACGTCGCGGTGTATGGACGGTGAAGAATGTGTGACAGGAACCGCTTTCGGCGGGGTTTGTCAGACATTTCAGTATTCACTGTGCGACGCTGGTTACGCGCAGTGGCCCACCGCTATACTGCCGGCCTGTTTGTGCCTGATTCTGGAGAGAAGAGCATGTTGCAACGCCTGTTGTTCGGTTTGATTACTGTCGCCGGTTTGACCCTCGCCGGCTGCGCCCACAGCCCGCAACAACTGAATCCGGAGCCGAAGCTGACCACGCAATTGCCAGCGGTCGGTCGCGGCCAGCCTGTCATCGTGCGTGTGGTCGACGGTCGTCCGTCGCCGACCCTCGGTACCCGTGGCGGTCTGTATCCGGAAACCAGCGCCATCACCGTGCAGCGCGAGCAGATCCTGCCGAAGCTGCAGGCCCAGGCCGAAGCTGCCGTACGTCTGCTCGGCTTCACCCCGACCACCAGCGCACCTAACGCGCCGCAGCTGACCGTGACCTTGGCCGAGCTGAAATACCAGTCGCCGAAAGAAGGCATGTACGTGACCGAAGCCACCATCGGCGCGACCTTCCGCTCCGACGTGCAGAACGCCAACCGCCGTTACAGCGGCCGTTACGGTGCGTCCCTGGACCAGCGCTTCGGCATGGCGCCGAATCAGGAGACCAATACCAAACTGGTCAGCGATGTATTGAGTGACGCACTGACGCGTCTGTTCAAGGACCCGACCGTGGGTCAGGTTCTGGCTGAGTAAGTTTTCCGTAGATGTGAAAAAGCCCGGGGCCAGTGATGGTTCCGGGCTTTTTTGTGGATCTGGGATTTGTGTCGTATGGGAAATCGATTCCCCTCACCCCAGCCCTCTCCCGAGGGAGAGGGAGCCGATCGCGTGTGCTTCAAAACCTGAATTCGGCGCGGTATCTCAAGTCGGCGTATCTACCGCAAACACCTCGGTCAGTCCCCTCTCCCCAAGGAGAGGGAGCCGATCGCGTGTGCTTCAAAACCTGAATTCGGCGCGGTATCTCAAGTCGGCGTATCTACCGCAAACACCTCGGTCAGTCCCCTCTCCCTCTGGGAGAGGGCTAGGGTGAGGGTGCTTTTGACGTTCAGGCAGCCTGAGAATAAAAATCGAGCACGCTCACTCCGGTCAGCAAATCCGTCTCGGGCAAGTCCGCATGCTGATGCCCGCCCAGCGCGCAATACACCAGCCAGTGCCGATCCTGCACGTTGAAGGCAAGGCTGCCGATCAGGCTTTGCTGGTCGTCGTAAGGAGTGATGAGGTACAGGCGATCCTGGTTTTCCGCGTGCAGCATGTCGCATTCCATTCGAGTTTCGAGGCGCGCAGGGTGAAGCATCCACGTGACGATGCCATGACACAGGACAGCCATCGGTCGATTGTCAGGTTATTTGTCGCAAAGGCTGGGGCAGGGCGTCAGGGTTTGGGTAGAATTCGCGCCGCGGTCGTCGGTCTGGCGTCTGCCACACCGGTTAAGTTCGAGGTCTGTGATGTCGCTGCACTTGATGACGCTGTTTACCGCCCATCCCGCCAAGTTGATCAACCTGCTGGCCTTGCTGCTGGCCTTTCCGGGCAGCTGGCTGCTGCACGCGACCCGCCGCCGTGAGCAACGCGCCCAGGCCAGTCTCGCCGCCCAGCGCCAGGCGCAGCCCAATGCCGAGCCGATGCTCGATTGGGCGACGTTGCGCATGAACCGGTTTTTCTATCGCTTTGGATTTGCTTGCCTGGGCCTGGCTTTGATCGTCTCCTGGATCAGCACCCGCTTTTAAAAGCAAAAGATCGCAGCCTTCGGCAGCTCCTACAGGATGTACATCATTCCCATGTAGGAGCTGCCGAAGGCTGCGATCTTTTGATCTTGCTATTGCTTTACAGCGGCAATCCAGCCTTGACCCGATACTGATTACGCACCGGCGTCGCATATTGCAGCACCAGGTACGGCCGATGCTCAGCGGGGCAGGCATCCAGTCGGCTTTGCCACTCATCCTGCGCCTTGGCCAGTTCGTCAGCCGGGAACACCTCGGCCGCCGTCGGCACATTCAGTTGCGGATCGGCATCCGCCCACTGCGCGTACGCCAGATAATGCACCGGGAACAGCCGGTAGCCGCCGAGAATCTGCTTGTCCATCTCGATCGCCAATTGCTTGGTGTCCTCGAACACCTCAGTGATCGGCGCGGCAAAGTTCACGTGGACCCGGCCCTTGTAGCCGGTGATGCCCTTGGCAATGCTCACGTCATCCTCGCCCGGCGCCTTGGCGTAGGTGCCGGTGGTGGCGCGGATGTAGAGTTCGCGGGCCTTGGCCTGGTCGCAGGGGTCGTACTCATAGCTGATCGACACCGGCGTCACGTTGAGCGAGCGGATCACTTCGCCGAACGGCTCGTCCTTGCGGCTCATGTGGAACATCTTGAGGATCGCCGACTCGGTGCGGTCGTCGCCGTCCTTCGCCCGACCTTCAGCCTGAGCAATCCAGATCGACGCGCAGTCGTTGCGGATCGAGTGGTTGATGTACGCCGACAGCAACTGATAAGCAGCCATCTTCTCGCGGCGGCCGGTGATCGAGCGGTGGACGATAAAGCTCTTGTTCAAGCGCATCAGGTCACTGACAAACGGCTTTTGCAGCAGGTTGTCGCCAATCGCGATGCGCGGCGTCGGCAGGCCGGCGTGGTACACGGCGTAGTTGACGAAGGCCGGGTCCATGACGATATCCCGGTGGTTGGCGATGAACAGGTAGGCGCTGCCGGACTTGAACTGCTCGACACCGGTATAGGTCACGCCGTCGGTGGCGCGCTCGATGGTGTGGTCGACGTAGAACTCGACTTTGTCCTGTAAGGTAGCCACGGAATTCACGTCGGCAAACTCACGACGCAGCCGATGGGCTATAAGAGGTTTGAGCATCCAGCCGAAGGCACCGGCAAAACGCGGGAAGCGGAAGTGGGTGAGGATATCTAGAAACGCCTTGTCGCCGAGCAGCCTTGCCAGTACCGCAGGTACTTCGCTGTCGTCGTAAGGTCGGATGGCATCGAATTCGCCCATCATGCTCTCTTGTTGGAAACGGCTAGGGTAAGTAAAGGGTTTGATCGAAAACCCGCAGGGCACGGTCTGAAAAGTAGTCAGACAAAAATAGCCCTGCAAATAGACCGGCGATTATACGCACAAGTCACTTGGGAGACCGCGATGCTGGAAGATGCACGGTATGAATGTCCGTATTGCGGTGAGGAAGTCGAGACCACGCTGGATTTGTCCGGCGGCGATCAAACGTATATCGAAGACTGCCAGGTGTGCTGTCGTCCGATCACCTTTGTCCTGCAAGTCCATGAAGACGAGTGGCATCTGGAAGTCTTCAGCGAAAACGAGTGAGGGCCGCGTATGCAGCGCATCTACGAACCGGCGAACCTGATGGAGGGCGAAATGCTCAAGGGCATGCTCGCCACCGAGGGGATCGAGGCGCATCTGATTGGCCGTGATCTGGTGGGCGGTGCGGGTGAATTGCCGATCTTCGGCCTGCTCTGGCTGTCGGTGGATAACGATCATGCCGAATACGCCCGCGAGCTGATCACCGCGTACAATGCCGCGCTGCCGTTGCCTGGCGACGAACCGGAAAGCTTTCCCGGCACGCTGGTCTGTTAGGCTGGCCTTCGTTTTATTCAGAGTCGTGTTGCCCCATGTGTGGACGTTATGCCCTGTTTCGCTGGAACCGCGACTTCGCGGCCCTGCCAGGTTTTCCCGCCGATCAACAGGCGCAGTGGAACATTTCCCCCAATGATTCGGTGTTGATGCTGCGTGCCGACGAAGACGGCCAGCGCACGTTGGCCCGTGCGCGCTGGGGCCTGACACCGCCGTGGCTGACCGATCTGTCGAAGACCCCGGCCCATGCTCGCGCCGAAACCGTGGCCGAGCAGCCGATGTTTCGTGAGGCGCTGCGTCTGCGGCGTTGCCTGCTGCCGGCCAACGGTTTCTACGAATGGCGCGGCACTCAGCGCAAGCGGCCGTACTGGTTGACGCCGGGGGAGGGCTCGTCGTTGTTTTTCGCCGCGATCTGGGAAGCGTATCCGGTGCAGGAACAGGTCTGGCTGAGCACGGCAGTGATCACTCAATCGGCGGCGAGTCAGCGGCGACCGTTGATTCTCGATGAAGCGGGGCAGGCTGCCTGGCTTGATCCCGAAACGCCGCTGCATGTGTTGCAGGGTTTGCTCGCCAGTGAACCGGCGGCGCTGCGTGAGCGGGTGTTGGCGAATCTGGTGAATGATCCGAAGTTGAATGGGCCGGAGTGTTTGACCCCGGCTTGATTTGCGTGGATCAAAAGCCCCTCACCCCAGCCCTCTCCCGGAGGGAGAGGGAGCCGAATGGGGGATGCTTGAGAGGTACACCGACCTGAACGATCTGTTGTGAATCCATAATCGACTGTTTTTTTCAGGTCGATGTATAGCGCAAGACATCGCGGTCGGTCTCCTCTCCCTCCGGGAGAGGGCTAGGGTGAGGGGCTCTTGATCTTTCAGACCTTGAATTGATTGATCAACCGCCGCTGCTGTTCCGCCAGTTTGGTCAACCCGGCGCTCGCCGAGCTCGATTCATCCGCACCGCCGGCCACTTCATTCGCCACCTGACCGATATTGATCACATTGCGGTTGATGTCGTCGGCCACTGCACTTTGCTCTTCCGCCGCACTGGCGATCTGCGTGTTCATGTCGTTGATCACCGACACCGCTTGAGTGATCGTTTCCAGCGCTTCGGCCGCTTTCGCCGCGTGTTGCACGCTTTCGTCGGTGCGGTTCTGGCTGTCTTCCATGACGCGCACCACATCGCGGGTGCCCTGTTGCAACTGCTGGATCATGCTCTGGATTTCTTCGGTGGCCTTCTGGGTTTTCTGCGCCAGATTGCGCACCTCGTCGGCGACCACGGCAAAACCGCGACCCTGCTCGCCGGCGCGCGCGGCTTCGATTGCCGCGTTCAGTGCCAGCAGATTGGTCTGTTCAGCGATGCCGCGAATGGCAGTGAGAATGGCGTTGATGTTTTCGCTGTCCTTGGCCAGCGTCTGCACCACCTCGACAGCCTTGCCGATTTCCACCGCCAGTACGCCAATCGAATTCGAGGTGTCGCGGACGATCTGCATGCCCTGGCTGGCGGCCTGATCGGCGTGGCTTGCCGCTTGTGCTGCCTGGGTGGCGTTGCGCGCCACGTCCTGGGCGGTAGCGGTCATTTCCTGCACCGCTGTCGCCACTTGATCGATTTCGGCCATTTGTTTCTGCACGCCGATGTTGGTGCGGATGGCGATGTCGGCGGTGTGTTCCGAGGAATCGCTGACGCTCTGCACCGAGGTCACCACCTGGGTGATCATCGCCTGCAACTTGCCGAGGAAGGTGTTGAAGCCTTTGGCAATCGAGCCCAGTTCATCGCTGCGGTCGCTGCTCAAGCGCCGGGTCAGATCGCCTTCGCCCTGAGCGATGTCATCGAGCATGGCGACCATTTGTTTGAGTGGCCGCGCAATGCCGTGGCCCACCAGCCAGATCACCAGCAGGCCGATGCCGGCGATGATCAGGCCGACCATGGCCATGCCGAAGGTGTCGGATTTGCGCTGGGCATCAAGATCAGCCTGGAGGTTTTGCAGATCGGCCATGACCGCGTTGAGCGGCAATTGCAGCATCAGTGTCCAGCGTGCGTCGGTCTGGCCGATGCCGAACGGCAGGTACAGTTCGATGCGGCCCTTGGCCTGATTCACCGAATAGGTGACCTCGTCGCGCTTGAGGTTGGCGAGATTGCTGGCCTGTTCGGCGTCGAGGATGTCGCTGACTTTTTCACCGAATTTGCTCGAGTCCTTGGTGTAGGCAACGATCCGCCCGTTGCCGCCGACCAGCGCCATTTCACCGGCGCCGCTGTAAAGCTTATGGTTGGCGGCGAGGAGCATGTCCTGAATGAAGTTCACCGAGAGGTCGGCGCCGACGATGCCCTGGAACGCGCCGTTGACCATGATCGGTTCAATGAACGAGGCGAGCATGACGATCTTGTCGCCGACCTTGTACGGTGCCGGGTCGATCACGCAGGCTTTCTTCGTCTCTTTCGAGCACAGGTAGTACTCGCTGGCGCGCACCCCGGTGGACAAGGTTTTCTGATCGTCGACATCGGCCAGTTTGTCCACGCCCAGACTGCCGTCGGTATTGCGGAACCACCACGGCAGGAAGCGCCCGCTGGCCGGATCGATGCCGACCACGGCGCTGCCGATGTAGGCCGCGTCATTGTGGTCCAGTGCGTTTTTTTCCCAACCGATGTAGGTGCCGAGAACCTTCGGGTTCTTTTCGACGTTTTCCTTGATCAGGCTGATCAGTTGCTCGCGGCTGACGCTCAGGCGCGGCTGGCCATCGGCGGCGGTTGTGCCGAGCAGGGCGTTGACCCGTACCAGACCGCCGGCAATCAGCAGCGGCGCTTCGAGTTCGCGCTGGATCTGGCTGACCTGGGTCTGCGCCAGCGAGGTCAGGCGCTGTTCGATGACTTGCTCGAACTGCGCCTGGGTGCGCTGTTGCACCATTTCTTGAGTGCGAGCGCCGGAGAACAGCGCGTACAGCACCAGCGCCGCGACCACGCTGAGGACGATGGCGCCGGCCAGAGCGGCGACGGAAAACTGGATCGACTTGAACTTCATGGGAGCTCCGCACGCAAGAGGACAATCTGCGAGGGATTTATCGGCGGGGTGTGCGGGGCCATGAGAGACGTTGGTCGGAATCGCCGCGCGATGTCGCTGATGGATCGGTGCACGGCGGATTCAATGCGCGTCGAGGAATTTCCAGCCAGTCTTGCGGCCTTAGGTGGATGTACGCGCAATGCGTCCGTTGTATCTGGCGCCAATACAATTAGCCGCCTAGGATACGCCTCAGGTTTTCAGGGAGCTTTTGAATGAACAAGACATTAGTGGTAAGTGCTTTGAGCGCAGCGCTGTTGCTGGCCGGTTGTCAGTCGGTCAACACCACCAGCGGCGGCGCCGTGGGCGTGGAGCGCAAGCAGTACATGTTCAGCATGCTGTCCTCGCAAGAGGTCGACCAGATGTACGCGCAGTCGTATCAGAAAACTGTCGGCGAGGCGTCGAGCAAAGGTGTGCTGGACAAGACCAGCCCGGAAGCCAAACGCGTGCAGACCATCGCCAACCGTTTGATCGCCCAGGCGCCAACCTTCCGCCCGGACGCGGCGCAGTGGCAATGGGAAGTCAATCTGATCAAGAGCGATGAGCTCAACGCCAACTGCGGTCCCGGCGGCAAGATCATTTTCTACACCGGGCTGATCGACAGCCTGAAACTCACCGACGATGAAATCGCTGCGGTCATGGGCCATGAAATCGCCCACGCCCTGCGCGAGCACGGCCGTGAGGCGATGTCCAAAGCCTATGGCATGGAAATGGCCAAGCAGGGCGCCGGCGCTTTGTTCGGTCTGGGTCAGGACAGCCTGGCGCTGGCCGACACCGTGGCCAACTACGGCATGACCTTGCCCAACAGTCGCGCCAACGAAAACGAAGCCGACCTGATCGGCCTGGAACTGGCCGCCCGCGCCGGTTACAACCCGAACGCGGCGATCACCCTGTGGGACAAGATGAGCAAGGCTTCCGAAGGCGCGCCACCGGAATTCATGAGCACTCACCCGGCATCGAGCAGCCGCATTGCTGCGTTGCAGGCAGCGATTCCGAAGGTGATGCCGTTGTACGAAAAAGCCCCGAAGTCCTGAGCCAATGATCGTTCCCACGCTCTGCGTGGGAATGCAGCCCGGGACGCTCTGCGTCCCATTGGAACGCGGAGCGTCCCTTGAGGCATTCCCACGCAGAGCGTGGGAACGATCCTTCAAATCCCCTCACCACAGGTTTTGGGTAGTTCAGTAGACGGGGTTAAACCCAGCCACTGCTCTGCATCGCTTTATAAACCGCAACAATCGCCAGAATCATGAACGCCGAAGCCGCGAGGCGGCGGATCAGGGTCAGCGGCAGTTTCTCTGCGGCAAAGTTACCCGCCAGTACCACCGGCACGTTGGCAATCAGCATGCCCACGGTGGTGCCGATAATCACCAGCCAAAGTTCCGGATATTGCGCGGCGAGCATCACCGTGGCGATCTGGGTCTTGTCGCCGATTTCCGCCAGGAAGAATGCGATCAGCGTGGTCAGGAACGGCCCGAACTTGCGCGCCGTGCTGGCTTCGTCGTCATCCATTTTGTCCGGGACCAGCGTCCACAGTGCCGTGGCGGCGAAGCTGGCGGCGAGGATCCAGTGCAGAACGGCGTCGGAGAAGAAACTGCCGACCCAGGCACCTACCGCACCGGCTGCTGCGTGGTTGGCCAAAGTCGCGGCGACAATCCCGGCGATGATCGGCCAGGGTTTGCGGAAGCGAGCGGCGAGAATCAGCGCGAGCAGTTGCGTCTTGTCGCCGATTTCGGCCAAGGCAACGATAGCGGTGGGAACGAGTAGCGAGTCCAGCATCAGGGATTTCCTAAGGGGCGGGTCGACACGGCTATGACACGTACAGCCTTCCCGCCCCGGGTAAGGTGTGCGTGTCATAGGTCTTGTCAAACCCTGCGATCCGTCTGGTGCGGACGCTTGGGTCGCATACGCCATGATCTGAGGATCAAGTATGTTGACGTATGCCGGACGAGCATGGCGCTCGTGGGAGACTACTCCCCTAGGACGGAGCGGATTCTGCCTAGGCAAATCCGATTGGGCAAGAACAAATTTTCAGCCGCGCTTGGCCCGGTAGATCCGGAAACCATTGCCTTCAGCCTTGATCGCACACACGCCCAGGTGCTCCTCGATCAACGGCTGATACTTGAGAAAGCTGTTCGCCACAAGGCGCAGTTCGCCACCGTTTTTCAGATGTTTGGCCGCTTTTCGCAGCAGGTTCTCCGTAGCGAAATAATCGGTGTGCACGCCGACATGGAACGGCGGATTGCTCAGAATCGCGCTCAAACCCATTGGCGCGGCATCGATGCCGTCGCCGGTCAGCACTTCCGCCTCCAGGCCGTTGGCGGCCAGGGTCAGACGGCTGCTGGCGGCGGCGAACGCGTCGACATCCAGCAACGTCACCTGATTGTGCGGATAGCGACGTTTCACCGCAGCCCCGAGCACGCCGGCGCCGCAACCGAAATCGAGCAGATGGCCGCTCGGCAGTTTGTCCAGATGCTCCAGCAGCAGGGCGCTGCCGCGATCCAGTCGACCGTGGCTGAACACGCCCGGCAAACTGATGACTTTCAACGGCCCTTCGGCCAGCGGCAGTTCGTAAGTCTGCGCCAGGCTTTCCAGCGGTTTCGCTTCAGGCGCATTGGCCACGGTGACTTGCCAGAGCTGGCAGTGGCGGGCGCTGTCGAGTTTGCGCGGCTTGCCGAACGGATTGAGCTGTTTGGACGCGCCTTCGATGCCGCTGCGTTTTTCCCCGACCAGAAACACTTCACGCCCGGCCAGACGCGACGCCACGGCGTTAAGAATGTAATCGGTGAGGTCCTTGGATTTGGGCAGGAACACCACCGCGCTATCGAACTCACGCTCGGGCACGTTTACGCCGAACTGGCTGCGGCCCTCGAAACGCGCGTCCAGTGCGGCTTGATCGCCAGCGTGCCAGCACCAGCCGAACGCATTGGGCAGACGCCCGAGCAGATCGTCGGCGGGCAGGCCGGCCAACAGCAGCGAACCCTGGAATAACTCGGCCTGACGAAGCAGTACTTCACTGCGCGGATCCATAACTGCTCCTTGAAAAAAAGTGCCGCAGTTTATCAACTGACGACCCGCAGCGCCTCACCGCTGAAGAACGCCTGGGCGTTTTCGCTCAGTTGGCCGACGATACGCTGGCGTGCCTCGCGGCTGCCCCAGGCGTTGTGCGGGGTGACGATCAGGCGCGGGATATCGGCGGCGAGCAGCGGATTGCCCTGGGTCGGTGGCTCGACACTCAACACATCGGTCGCCGCACCGCCGAGGTGACCGCTGCGCAAAGCGTCGGCCAGCGCCTGCTCATCGATCAGGCCGCCGCGTGCGGTATTGACCACAAATGCGCCAGGCTTCATCGCGGCCAGTTGGCGGGCACCGATGAAATGCCGGGTGTGCTCGTTGAGCGGGCAGTGCAGGGTCAGGGCGTCGATCTGCGGCAGCAGTTCTTCCAGCGGCAAGCGATCCGGTCGAGCAGGGCGCCCCGGAATCTGCCCGAGCAACACACGCATGCCGAACGCTTCGGCCAATCGCGCCACGGCGCCACCGAGCTCGCCATGGCCGAGCAGGCCGAGGGTTTTGCCTTGCAGTTCGACGATCGGGTAGTCGAGCAGGCAGAACTGTTTCGCCTGTTGCCAGCGGCCTGCGCTCACAGCTTTCTGATAGTCGGCCAGGCGCGTGGCGAGGTTGAGCAACAGCATGATCGTGTGTTGCGCCACCGACGGCGTGCCGTAAGCCTGGCAATTGCACACGGTGATGCCGTGGGTGCGGGCGGCAGTGAGGTCGACATTGTTGGTGCCGGTGGCGCTGATCAGGATCAGTTTCAGTTGCGGGTTGGCAGCCATGGCAGCAGCGTCGATCACGACCTTGTTGGTGATCGCCACTCCGGCGCCTTGCAGGCGTTCGCTGACCTGTTCCGGCAGTGTCTGGGCGAACAGCTGCAAGTCGCTGAAGCATTCGCGCAACGGACCGAGGTCCAGATCGCCGAGATCCAGCGAAGGGTGATCAAGGAATACCGCGCGGCGCGTGTTCGTCATCAACTGTACCTTTTGTGCTGTGAGCGGAGGGCGTACTCTGCCGAGCCTACCAGATGAAACAATTGGTTACTCGACACCGAGATGCCTTGAACTCTTGTGGGAGCGAGCCTGCTCGCGAAAGCTCTGGCCCAGTCAACATCTCTGTTGGCTTACCCAGCGCTTTCGCGAGCAGGCTCGCTCCCACAGGGAAAGCATTCGGCAATGAGCCCAGTGTGAACATTCGAATCCTGAGGAGCCCCCATGTACTGGACCGAGTTCTTGACCGTTGCCCTGATCCACTTGCTTGCCGTGGCCAGCCCCGGCCCGGATTTTGCCGTGGTCGTGCGCGAGAGCGTGACCCATGGTCGCCGCGCCGGTACCTGGACCGCGCTGGGCGTGGGCTCGGCGATTTTCCTGCATGTCGGCTATTCGTTGCTCGGCATCGGACTGATCGTGTCGCAATCGATCGTGCTGTTCAACGCGCTGAAGTGGGCCGCCGCCGCGTATCTGCTTTACATCGGCTTCAAGGCCTTGCGCGCGCAACCGGCGAAAACCGTCACCGATGACTTGCACCGGGAAACCGGCGTACGCACCGCGCGGGGCGCGTTTACCTCGGGCTTCGTCACCAACGGCCTGAACCCGAAAGCCACGCTGTTTTTCCTCTCGCTGTTCACCGTGGTGATCAATCCGCACACGCCGCTGGCCGTGCAGGCCGGTTACGGCGTTTACCTGGCGGTGGCGACGGCGATCTGGTTCTGCCTGGTGGCGATGCTGTTCAGCCAACACCGCGTGCGCGCCGGCTTCGCGCGCATGGGCCACTGGTTCGACCGCACCATGGGCGCGGTGCTGATCGCTCTCGGCGTGAAAATCGCGTTCACCGAGATGCATTGAGAACTGGAACACATCAATCCCTGTGGGAGCGAGCCTGCTCGCGAAGCGCCAGTCCAGTCACCAAAAATGTCGACTGACCCGACGCCTTCGCGAGCAGGCTCGCTCCCACCGGTCGTGTTTTCTTCAACTTCGGCCCGAAATGCTGGCGCAAAGCTAGCATTTGTACAGCTCTGCAAATCATTCCTTTGGCTGATTTGACTGTCATGCTGGCGCGCTAGAGTACGAATCTCTCCGCCAACACCGTGCAGTCAGAAAAGGGATTCTTATGTTGCAGACTCGGGTCATTCCGCCGGCCGATGGGGCCTACCAGTATCCATTGCTGATCAAACGGCTGCTGATGTCCGGCGCCCGTTACGAGAAAACCCGCGAAATCATCTACCGCGACCAGTTGCGCTACAGCTATCCGACCCTGATCGAGCGGGTTGCGCGGCTGGCCAACGTGCTGACGGCTGCCGGCGTCAAGGCCGGTGACACCGTGGCGGTGATGGACTGGGACAGCCACCGTTACCTGGAATGCATGTTCGCCATTCCGATGATCGGCGCGGTGATCCACACCATCAACGTGCGCCTGTCGCCGGAGCAGATCCTCTACACCATGAACCACGCCGAGGACCGCTTCGTGCTGGTCAACAGCGAGTTCGTCGGGCTGTATCAGGCCATCGCGCCGCAGCTGACCACGGTGGAGAAAACCCTGCTGCTGACCGATCTCCCGGAGAAAACCGCAGAGCTGCCCAACCTCGTCGGCGAATACGAGCAACTGCTGGCCGCTGCGAGTGCGCAATACGATTTCCAGGACTTCGACGAAAACTCGGTCGCCACCACGTTCTACACCACCGGCACCACGGGCAATCCGAAAGGCGTGTATTTCACCCATCGGCAACTGGTGCTGCACACCATCGGCGTGGCGACGATCATGGGTTCGATCGACAGCGTACGGCTGCTCGGCACCAGCGATGTGTACATGCCGATCACGCCGATGTTCCACGTCCACGCCTGGGGTTTGCCGTACGTGGCGACCATGCTCGGGCTCAAGCAGGTTTATCCGGGGCGCTACGATCCGGAGTATCTGGTGGAGTTGTGGCGCAAGGAGAAGGTCACCTTTTCCCATTGCGTGCCGACCATCCTGCAGATGCTGCTCAACGCCAAAGCCGCGCAGGGTGCCGACTTCGGCGGCTGGAAGATCGTCATCGGCGGCAGCGCACTCAATCGCAGTCTTTATGAAAACGCCAAGGCCCGTGGCATTCAGCTGACGGCCGCATACGGCATGTCGGAAACCGGGCCGCT
Source organism: Pseudomonas sp. 2957 (assembly GCF_031456345.1). Classification (NCBI taxonomy): domain Bacteria; kingdom Pseudomonadati; phylum Pseudomonadota; class Gammaproteobacteria; order Pseudomonadales; family Pseudomonadaceae; genus Pseudomonas; species Pseudomonas sp. 2957. Next base: position 856,059 of record NZ_JAVDUL010000003.1, on the reverse strand, counting down.
GGTGTCTTGCGCGCACCTCAACGACGAACTGATGGCCGGCAGCGAAGACGAGCGCACCACTTACCGGATCAAGGCCGGTGTACCGGGGCCGTTGGTCGAAGCGGCGATTGTCGACAGCGACGGCAACTTCCTTCCGGCCGACGGCGAAACCCAGGGCGAACTGGTGCTGCGCGCGCCGTGGCTGACCGAAGGCTATTTCAATGAACCGCAGAAGGGCGCCGAGCTCTGGGCCGGTGGCTGGTTGCACACCGGTGACGTCGCCACGCTCGACAGCATGGGCGTGATCGATATTCGTGATCGCATCAAGGACGTGATCAAGACCGGCGGCGAGTGGATCTCCTCCCTCGACCTCGAAGACCTCATCAGCCGGCATGCGGCGGTACGCGAAGTAGCAGTGGTGGGCATCGCCGATCCGCAGTGGGGCGAGCGCCCGTTTGCCTTGCTGGTGGTCCGCGAAGGGCAGGTGATCGGTGCACGGGAACTGAAGGAACACCTCAAGCCGTTCGTCGAGCTGGGACACTTGAGCAAGTGGGCGATCCCCAGTCAGATCGCCCTTGTTACCGAAATTCCCAAGACCAGCGTCGGCAAGCTCGACAAGAAGCGCATTCGCCTCGACATCACCGAGTGGCAAGCCAACAACAGCACCTTCCTTTCCACACTTTGAGTGCCTGCTGGCGCGCCGAAACCGGCGCGCCAGACCCACCAAGCAAGCGCTTGGCTTGTGAAATCGAAAAAATCAGCCATCCTTGCCCTGCCGACGTGTGTCGGACTGGCGAAAGGACTGTTCCAGAGTGGTTGGCGGCTGCAAATCACACTTTAGAGGGATCAAGCACTACCACCCGCTGGATATAGTCCGCTCAAGGACTTTTTAGAAACGGAGCACACGCACTGATCGGGGCGAGCAACTCTGGAGCGATTTCGGGCAGCCTTGGCGCCCGGTCCTCCACAGCGTTTTTAAAAGTACTCACTGCCATAACAATAATGCACATGGAGTAGCGTCGATGACCTCAGTAAACCAGTTCTGGCGCCGGGCGAAACTGCCTCTGGCGGTCAGTCTTGCCTCCTCGCTCGCCGGGCCTGCATTCGGCGTCAGTTTCAACGTCGGTGAAATCGAAGGCCAGTTCGACTCGTCCCTGTCGATCGGTGCCAGTTGGTCTACTCAGAGCCCGAACAAGAACCTTATCGGCGTCAACAACGGCGGCCGTGGCCTGTCGCAGACTTCCGATGACGGGCACGCCAACTTCAAGAGCGGCGAAACCTTTTCGAAGATCTTCAAGGGCATCCATGACCTTGAATTGAAATACGGCGACACCGGCGTGTTCGTCCGTGGCAAATACTGGTACGACTTCGAACTGAAGGACGAGAGCCGCGAATTCAAGGACATCAGCGACAGCAACCGCAAAGAGGGCGCCAAGTCCTCCGGCGGGCAGATCCTCGACGCCTTCGTCTACCACAACTACGCGATTGCCGATCAGCCGGGCTCCGTGCGTCTGGGCAAGCAGGTAGTGAGCTGGGGTGAAAGTACCTTCATCGGCGGCGGCATCAACTCGATCAACCCGATCGACGTCTCCGCGTTCCGTCGTCCGGGCGCCGAGATCAAGGAAGGCCTGATTCCGGTCAACATGTTCTACGTGTCGCAGAGCCTCACCGATAACCTCTCGGCCGAAGCGTTCTACCAACTGGAATGGGACCAGACCGTCGTCGACAACTGCGGCACCTTCTTCTCCCAGCCGGACATCGTTGCTGACGGTTGCGACAGCAATCTGCGCGTACTGAACAAGCGTTCGCAGATTCCGGCGATCGCTTTGGGGCCGTTGGCCGCCAACGGTGTGAACGTCGACCAAGAAGGCGTGCTGGTGCGCCGTGGGCCGGACCGTGACGCGCGCGACAGCGGGCAGTGGGGCGCGTCCCTCAAATACATGTTCGAGCCACTCGACACCGAGTTCGGCGCCTACTTCATGAACTACCACAGCCGTGCGCCGATCTTCAGTGCAACCGGCGCACCGCAGTCGGTCTACAACACTGCCGCCGCGCTGCCGGGGCCGTTCGCCGCACTCGCACCGCTGCTGGTCGCGGGCAATTCGAATTACTTCATCGAATACCCGGAAGACATTCGTCTCTACGGCCTGAGTTTCTCCACCACCCTGCCTACCGGTACGGCGTGGAGCGGTGAGATCAGCTACCGTCCGAACGCGCCGGTACAACTGAACTCCACCGACATCCTGTTTGCCGGCGTGCGTCCACTGGGCGGCGCGCTGACCAACGCTTCGCTGCTCACTGGCGTGCCGGGTCAGGATCTGCATGGTTACGAGCGCAAGGAAATCACCCAGATCCAGACAACGTTCACGCACTTCTTCGATCAGGTCATGGGCGCCAGCCGTCTGACCCTCGTCGGTGAAGTCGGCGCGACCTACGTAGGTGGCCTGGAAAGCCGTTCCGACAAGCGTTATGGCCGCGATCCGGTCTACGGTCCGGGTGAGTTGCCGGCTACTGGCACAGTCGATACCTGCGCCAACATCCTCAACAACAGCACCATCAACGGCGCAGGCCCGGGTTCGCCGCAGAACAACCGCAGCCGCAATTGCGAAAACGACGGCTTCACCACGTCGATGTCGTGGGGCTACCGTGGTCGGGCGATCTGGGAATACAACGACGTGTTTGCCGGTGTGAACCTGAAGCCGAACGTGGCCTGGTCCCACGACGTGAGCGGTTACTCGCCAGGCCCTGGCGGCAACTTCGAGGAAGGTCGCAAAGCGGTCAGCCTGGGCGTCGACGCCGAGTACCAGAACACCTACACCGCGAGCCTGGCCTACACCAATTTCTTCGACGGCAAGTACACCACCGTGGATGACCGCGACTTCGTGGCGCTCAGCTTCGGCGTGAACTTCTAAGCACTGCATTTCAGGACGAACGAATTTATGAAAATAACAAAGAGTCTGTTCCACGCCGGTGTTCTGGGCCTGTCGCTGCTGGCGACCAGTGTCATGGCGGCGGTGCCTGCTGCCGAAGCGGATAAACTGGGCAAGAGCCTGACGCCGATGGGCGCGGAAATGGCCGGTAATGCCGACGGTTCGATCCCGGCCTGGAAACCGCTGCCGAAAAATGCCGGCAGCGTCGACAGCAAGGGCTTCCTGTCCAACCCTTACGCCAGTGAGCAGCCGCTGTTCACCATCACCGCCAAGGATGTCGACAAGTACAAAGACAAGCTTGCCCCGGGCCAGTACGCGATGTTCAAGCGCTACCCGGAAACCTTCAAGATGCCGGTCTATCCGTCCCATCGCGGCGCCACCGTGCCGGATGACGTGTTCGCCGCGATCAAGAAGAACGCCACCAGCACCAACCTGGTGTCCGGCGGCAACGGTCTGGAAAACTTCGATACCGCCGTGCCGTTCCCGATCCCGAAAACCGGTGTGGAAGTGATCTGGAACCACATCACCCGTTATCGCGGCGGCAGCGTGACCCGTCTGGTGACCCAGGCCACGCCGCAACCGAACGGCTCGTACAGCCTGGTGTACTTCCAGGATCAGTTCGTGTTCCGCGACAAGATGAAGGATTACGATCCGGCGAACCCGGGCAACATCCTGTTCTACTTCAAGCAGAAAGTGACCGCGCCGGCGCGTCTGGCCGGTGGCGTACTGCTGGTGCACGAGACTCTCGATCAGGTCAAGGAGCCGCGTTCGGCGTGGGTCTACAACGCCGGGCAGCGTCGTGTGCGCCGTGCACCGCAAGTGTCGTATGACGGCCCGGGTACTGCCGCCGACGGCCTGCGTACCTCGGACAACCTCGACATGTACAACGGTGCGCCGGATCGTTACGACTGGAAGCTCGAAGGCAAGAAAGAGATGTACATCGCCTCCGACAGCTACAAACTCGACGATCCGAAACTGAAGTACTCGGACATCATCAAGGCCGGTCACATCAACCAGGACCTGGCACGCTACGAGCTGCGCCGCGTCTGGCACGTGGTCGCGACCCTGAAGGAAGGCCAGCGCCACATCTACGCCAAACGTGACTTCTACATCGACGAGGACACCTGGCAGGCAGCGGTCATCGACCACTATGACGGTCGTGGCCAACTGTGGCGTGTAGCCGAGGCACATGCCGAGAACTACTACGACAAGCAAGTGCCGTGGTACGCCCTCGAAACCCTCTACGACCTGCAGTCCGGCCGTTATCTGGCACTGGGCATGAAGAACGAAGAGAAGCAGGCGTATGACTTCGGCTTCACCGCCACCACCAGCGACTTCACCCCGGCCGCTCTGCGTCAGGATGGTGTTCGCTAAACCTGCGTAAACCCGAGGCCGCATCCTCGTGAAAACGCCCCGACCGGTTCGGGGCGTTTTTGTGTCTGTAGCCTTTTTGTAGCCATTTGTAGCAGCGACCTTCATTACCTCTTCGTTTAAGGCTAGGCTGCGGACATCTGCAACGCCGCCAATCGCCTTCGAACAAGAGCCGGCCATGACTGATCTGTCCCCACTTCCGGGTCCCGCAAGCATCACCGTCGCAGCACTGGACGGGCGTTTTTTTCGCCCGCCGCTGCCTGATGGCTATGTCTTGCGGCCGCGCCTTTGCCAGCGTCTGCAGGCCGGGCTCGGAGGTCGGTTGCTGCTGGTCAGCGCCCCGGCCGGGTTCGGCAAAAGCTCGCTGGCAGTGGAGTTCTGTCAGAGCCTGCCGGCGCATTGGCAAAGTCTCTGGCTGGGCTTGAGTCCGCGTGACAATGATCCCGGACGTTTTCTCGAGCGCTTGCTCGAAGGTCTGCAGGACTACTTTCCGGCCTTGGGCGCTGGCGCTCTTGGTCTGCTGAAAATGCGTCAGCGTCATCAGCCATTCGCTTTTGAAGAATGGCTCGACGGTCTGCTCGATGAGCTGGCGCTGCATCTCGATCCTGCCGCGCCGTTGCTGCTGGTCCTCGACGACTACCACCTCGCCCAAGGGCCGGTGCTGGATCGTTGCCTGCAATTCTTCCTCAATCATCTGCCCGATGGCTTGCTGGTGATGGTCACCAGCCGTCAGCGCCCGGACTGGCATCTAGCGCGTCTGCGCCTGTCGCGGCAGTTGCTCGAGCTGCACGAACAGGACTTGCGCCTGACCCACGACGAAGCCCTGACCTTGCTCGACCGCCACAGCAGCTCACTGCGCGGCGAAGCACTGGAAAGCCTGATCCAGCGCAGCGAAGGCTGGGTCGCCGGCCTGCGCTTCTGGCTGCTGGCGGTGGCTGAGGCGGGCAACGATGCCGCGCTGCCGCAAGCGCTGAACGGCGGCGAAGGGCTGATTCGCGACTATCTGCTCGAAGAAGTCATCGATTGCCTGCCCGCCGAAGTGCAATCCTTCCTCTACGAAACCGCTCCGCAGGAACGCTTTTGCAGCGAGCTGTGCGACGCCGTCCGCGAAGCCCATGACAGCGCGGAGATCCTGCGCTTTCTGCTCGCTCACCAAGTGTTTCTGGTGCCGCTGGACGAGCACGGTCACTGGTATCGCTATCACCATTTGTTTTCTGACTTGTTGCGCAGCCGGCCGATCGCCCAGGCGATGGTGCCCAACGCCACCCTGCATTTGCGCGCCTGCCGCTGGTTCAATGCGCAAGGCCTGCTCGACGAAGCGGTGGAGCAGGCCTTGCGTGCCGGGCATCTCGATGTCGCGGCGAATCTGGTACAGAACCTGTCCGAAGAACAACTGCTCGCCGAGCAGAACGTCGGCATGCTGCTGCGCTGGAAAATGGACTTGCCCGACAGCCTGCTGATCAGCACGCCACGGCTGATCGTGCTCTACAGCTGGGCGCTGGGGCTGGCCTGTCAGCTCGACGCCGCTGAAGAGCTGGCCAGCCATTTGAGCCGTTTCCTGCCGGCGCCTTCGGCCACTGCGCAGAAATCCATGCTGGCGCAATGGCTGGCGCTGAGCGGGATCATCGCTCGCGGACGCGGCCATCGCGAACTGACCCTGCGCTATTGCAGCGAGGCGCTGGAAAGCCTGCCGGCCAAGCGTTATGGTCAGCGGCTGATGTGCCTGTCGACCTTGTCCAATCTGGCGATCGCCGACGGCGATCTGTGGCGCGCCCGTGGCCTGAACCGTGAATCCCTCGAGCTGGCGCAACGGGTCGGCAATCCATTATTCGAAGCGTTGGCTCACTACGACAGAGCTCGAGTCTTGCAATCGAGGGGCGAGATTCTGCGTGCGCTCGATGAAGTGCATCAGGGCCTGGAGCGGCTGCGCGGTCTGTCGCCGCAACGCCTGTACGCCGTACGCGCGCGGCTGACGTTGTACGAAGGTTTCCTGCTGGCGATGCGTTTGCAGCCGCAGGCTGCACGCGTACGCCTACTCGCCGGCATCGGCGAAGCGCGGGCCTGTCGCGACATCAGCGTGCTGATCGGCCACTGCGTGATTGCCCGCCTCGACGGCGCCAGCGGCGAGTTCGCCAAGGCCTTCGCCGAACTCGCCGAGGCCGAACGCCTGATGCACATCTGGGACGTGCCGCCGATCTACTACCTGGCGATGATCACCCTGGTCAAATGCGAGCTGTGGCTGGCCCAGGGCCGCATTGATCTTGCCGAGGCGTGGCTTGCACGATTGGGCCAGACCTACACCGGCGAACACGCTGCGGCACCACCGGAATTCCATCCGCAACTGCCACTGCATGTGGAGCTGCAACAGGCGCTGCTCGATGTGATTCAGGGGCAACCGATGCTCGCCGAAGGGCGGTTGAACGTGTTGCATGAAAACGGCCAGCGGACCGGGCGGCAGTTGCTCAGTGTGATGGCGTTGACGCAGAAGGTGGCTCTGTTGCTGTCGAGTGGGCGCGAACCGGAAGCACGCAAAACGTTGAGCCAAGCTCTGGAAGCCGCTGCCGGCGGCGTCTTCCAGCCCTTCGATGCGCTGCTGAAAATTCATGCCGACTGGATGCGCGGGCAATTGCAGGCGCTTTCCTGCAACGCCGTCAGCCAGCAATTGCTTACGCATTTTCCAACAGCCGCGCCGCGCCCGAGCGTAGAAAACTCAACTACCGAACAACTCAGTAGCCGCGAACTGGCGGTGCTGCGCCTGATCGCTCAAGGCTGTTCCAATCAGGAAATCAGCGAGCAGTTGTTCATTTCCCTGCACACGGTGAAAACCCACGCCAGCCATATCAACAGCAAGCTGGGGGTCGAGCGGCGTACGCAGGCAGTGGCGCGGGCGAAGGCGTTGGGGTTATTGCTCTAGCGACGGTAAAATTCGCCATCGGCCGTTGCCAACGGCGTTGACCCTGTCCAGGATTTTTCCATGACCACGCCCAGCCCTGCACTTATCCGCGAAACCTTCCCCGTCGGCCCATTGCAGTGCAACTGCACCATCATCGGCGACCCGATCACGAAAAAGGCCATCGTCGTCGACCCGGGCGGCAACCCTGACCTGATCATGGCGCGCCTCGATGCCCATGGCCTCAAAGTCGTCAGCATCATCCACACCCACGCGCATCTCGATCACTTTCTCGCTTCAGGGCAGATGAAGGAGAAAACCGGTGCGACCCTGCATCTGCACAAGGAAGACCAGTTCCTCTGGGACAACCTTGAAATGCAATGCCAGATGTTTGGCGTGCCTTACACCCCGGTGCCGTCGCCGGATCGCTGGTTGAGCGATGACGAAGAACTAGCCTGCGGTTGCGGTGTGGCACTGCACACGCCGGGACATACACCCGGGTCCATGAGCTTTTGGTTTTCCGAGGCTAAGCTGTTGATAGCCGGCGACACGCTGTTTCGTCGCGGGGTAGGGCGTACGGATTTGTGGGGTGGCGATCAGGCGACCATCGTGCGTTCGATCAAGCAGCGGCTGTATACGCTGGACGAGGACGCAACGGTTGTCACCGGGCACGGCCCGGACACGCGTCTGGGTGATGAGATGCGCGAGAACCCGTTTGTGCGTGCCTGAATTTTTTGTCACGGGCAGCGGGCGGAATTTTTAGGCATTGTCATGATCCAACGCCCGCGCAGGTCCATTGATTGATCAGTGGCCGCTGCACCACAGAATGCAGAAAACCAGGAGCTCTCCATGTTCACCACGCGTCGTTTGATTATTGTCGCTACTGCCGTGGCCGTGCTGTCCGGCTGCGCCTCGCCTAATCCGTATGACAATCAGGGTCAGGCCGACGGTGGCTCGCAAGGCATGAGCAAAACCGCCAAATACGGTGGCCTTGGTGCACTGGCCGGCGCACTCGCCGGTGCCGCCATCGGTCACGACAACCGTGGCAAGGGCGCCTTGATCGGCGCTGCTGTCGTCGGTGCCTCCGCAGCAGGCTACGGCTACTACGCCGACCAGCAGGAAAAGAAACTGCGCGCGAGCATGGCCAACACTGGCGTTGAAGTGCAGCGGCAGGGCGATCAGATCAAGCTGATCATGCCGGGCAACATCACCTTCGCCACCGATTCGGCGAACATTGCCCCGAGTTTCTACCAGCCGTTGAACAACCTGGCCAACTCGCTGAAGGAGTTCAACCAGAACCAGATCGAAATCGTCGGTTACACCGACAGCACCGGCAGCCGCCAGCACAACATGGACCTGTCACAACGTCGTGCGCAGAGCGTGGCGACCTACCTGACCTCGCAAGGTGTCAGCGGTGCCAACCTGTCGGCCCGTGGCGCCGGCCCGGATAACCCGATTGCCAGCAACGGCGACGTCAACGGCCGCGCGCAGAACCGCCGCGTTGAAGTCAACCTGAAGGCGATTCCGGGCCAGCAGTATGGTGGTCAGCAGCAACAGCCGGGCACGGTGCAGCAGTATCCATAAGCGATTGCCTGAATGAAGAAATGCCCGATCCTGTGATCGGGTATTTTTTTGTTTCATCGGTGCCGCCCCTTTCGCGAGCAGGCTCGCTCCCGCATTTGAAATGCATTCCCCCTGTGGGAGCGAGCCTGCTCGCGAAGAGGCCGACGAGCGCAGCGAAGATTGCAGATACAAAAAAGCCCCCAGACACATCACTGTCCGGGGGCTTTTTGTTCGCAGCGAAGACTGCTTACTTCTTCAGACCATAATGCTCATCGAGCATGCCCGGCGAGTTTGGATTCTTCGGTGCATAGTCACGCGGTGGTTCCTGATCGCGCGGTGGCGTCAGGCGTTCGCGTGGTGCCTGCGCTGCGTCGGCGTGCAGGGCGGCGATCAGGCGCTGGCGGGTCTGCTCGTCCAGGGCCAGACGATTGGCGCCCTCGGCGAGGTGGTCCTGCACTTCCTGATAGCTCTGGGTCAGTTTCTTGACCAGCATCGCGGTGCTGTTGAAGTGGGTGACCACTTCGTTCTGATAACTGTCGAAACGCTCCTGGATATCATCCAGTTGACGCTGCGTGCGGCTCGGTGCGGCGTTCGGCGCAACGCGCGCGATCAGGAATCCAATGGCGACACCCACAACCAGGGCAAGAGTCGGTAACAACCAAACTAAGAGCGAGTGTTCCACGAGTCCTTCCTCTATAAACGGCTTTGCTTTACGTTAACGGCTCGAACCTGCGCTGTATACCGCGATTCACTCGCAATAGATTGGCACAGACAATTTGCTAGACGAGTCGACCCGATTCGAGGTCACGGAGTTCCTCCCTTGCTGATGCGTGAAACCCCTGTAGTGATTGACGGCCCTGTCGGCCAAATTGAGGCTTTGTATCTGGATAACGAGCAGCCGCGCGGCATCGCGCTGATCTGCCATCCGAACCCGGTGCAGGGCGGCACCATGCTCAACAAGGTCGTCTCGACCCTGCAGCGCACCGCGCGCGATGCAGGCCTGATCACCTTGCGTTTCAACTATCGCGGCGTCGGCGCCAGCCAGGGCACGCACGACATGGGCACCGGTGAAGTCGACGACGCCCAGGCCGCCGCCACATGGCTGCGGGAAAAACACCCGGATCTGCCGCTGACCCTGTTCGGTTTCTCCTTCGGCGGATTTGTTGCAGCAAGTCTCGGCGGCCGTCTCGAAGCCCAGGGCGTGCAGCTTGAGCACCTGTTCATGGTTGCCCCGGCGGTGATGCGTCTGGGTGAACAGGATCAACTGCCGCAGCACGGCGGGTTGACCGTGATCCAGCCGGAAACCGATGAAGTCATCGATCCGCAACTGGTCTACCAGTGGTCGGAACAACTCCAGCGCCCCCATGAGCTGCTGAAAGTGGCAGAATGCGGACACTTTTTTCACGGCAAGCTGACCGATCTCAAGGATCTGCTGCTGCCGCGTCTCTCGAATTGATTGCAGTCTGACAAGCGATTACCCATGACCAACCGTACCCGCATTCTCACCGGCATCACCACCACCGGCACGCCGCACTTGGGCAACTACGCTGGGGCCATTCGCCCGGCAATCCTCGCCAGCCGCGACAGCCAGGCCGATTCGTTCTATTTCCTGGCCGACTACCACGCCCTGATCAAATGCGATGACCCGCTGCGCATCCAGCGCTCGCGTCTGGAAATCGCCGCGACCTGGCTGGCCGGTGGCCTCGATGTCGACCGCGTGACGTTCTACCGCCAGTCCGACATCCCGGAAATCCCCGAGCTGACCTGGCTGCTGACTTGCGTCGCCGCCAAGGGCCTGCTCAACCGTGCGCACGCTTACAAGGCGTCGGTGGACAAGAACCTCGAAACCGGTGAAGACCCGGATGCCGGCATCACCATGGGCCTCTACAGCTACCCGGTGCTGATGGCAGCGGACATCCTGATGTTCAACGCGCACAAGGTGCCGGTCGGACGCGATCAGATTCAGCACGTGGAAATGGCCCGCGATATCGGTCAGCGTTTCAACCATCTGTTCGGCCAGGGCAAAGAGTTCTTCACCATGCCCGAAGCGCTGATCGAAGAAAGCGTGGCGACCTTGCCAGGCCTCGACGGTCGCAAGATGTCGAAGAGCTACGACAACACCATTCCGCTGTTCAGCAGCGCGAAAGAAATGAAGGACGCGATCTCGCGGATCGTCACCGACTCCAAGGCCCCGGGCGAAGCGAAAGATCCGGACAACTCGCACCTGTTCACTCTGTTCCAGGCCTTCGCCACTCCGGCGCAGGCTGACGAGTTCCGCAGCGAACTGCTCGGTGGTTTGGGCTGGGGTGAGGCGAAGAATCGCCTGTTCCAGTTGCTCGACAATGAGCTGGGCGAGGCGCGCGAGAAGTATCACCAGTTGATCGAGCGTCCTGCGGATCTGGAAGACATTCTGCAGATTGGTGCGAAGAAGGCCCGCGCCGTGGCCACGCCGTTCCTCAATGAATTGCGTGAAGCCGTTGGCCTGCGTTCTTTCGTCAATCAGGTTCAGGTCGCCGCGACCACCAAGAAGAAAGCCGCGAAAGCCGCACGTTTCGTCAGCTTCCGCGAGGACGACGGCAGCTTCCGTTTCCGTCTGCTGGCGGCCGATGGCGAGCAATTGCTGTTGTCGCGCAACTTCGCCGACGGCAAGACTGCCGGCCAGGTGACCAAACAGTTGCAGTCCGGCGAGTCGCTGGATGTGCGTACTGATGACCTGAGCTTCAGCGTCTGGCTGGCCGGTGAGTGCGTGGGCGACAGCCCGGCCTTCGCCGACGCTGCCGCGCGAGACGCCGCCATCGAGGCGTTGCGCGTCGCGCTGACTCCAGCTCAAGACTGATAGGCGGCACGACCCGACCAAGGGCCGATTGCCATTCCCACAGGCCGTCGCTACAGTGACGGCCCGTTTTTGTTGCCTTGCTAACGAATTATGACGCCCCTAGAACGATATCAAGCTGATCTGAAACGCCCGGACTTCTTCCATGACGCCGCGCAGGAAACTGCTGTGCGTCACTTGCAGCGTCTGTACGACGACTTGATCGCCGCTGACCAGAACAAGCCGGGTTTGCTCGGCAAGCTGTTTGGCAAAAAGGATCAGGCACCGGTCAAGGGCCTGTATTTCTGGGGCGGCGTCGGTCGCGGCAAGACTTACCTGGTCGACACCTTCTTCGAAGCGTTGCCGTTCAAGGAAAAGACCCGCACGCACTTCCACCGCTTCATGAAGCGTGTGCACGAAGAAATGAAGACCCTGGGCGGCGAGAAAAACCCGCTGACCATCATCGCCAAGCGCTTCGCGGCCGAGTCGCGGGTGATCTGCTTCGATGAATTCTTCGTCTCCGACATCACCGACGCGATGATCCTCGGCACGCTGATGGAAGAGTTGTTCAAGAACGGCGTGACCCTGGTCGCGACGTCGAACATCGTGCCGGACGGCCTGTACAAGGATGGCCTGCAGCGCGCGCGCTTCCTCCCGGCCATCGCGTTGATCAAGCAGAACACCGAGATCGTCAACGTCGACAGCGGTGTTGACTATCGTCTGCGTCACCTCGAGCAAGCCGAGCTGTTCCACTATCCGCTCGACGAAGCCGCGCACGAAAGCCTGCGCAAGAGCTTCAAGGCACTGACGCCGGAGTGCACGGCAGCGGTGGAAAACGATGTGCTGATCATCGAGAACCGCGAAATCCGCGCTCTGCGCACCTGCGACGACGTGGCCTGGTTCGACTTCCGCGAACTGTGCGACGGCCCGCGCAGCCAGAACGACTACATCGAACTGGGCAAGATCTTCCACGCCGTGCTGCTCAGCGGCGTCGAGCAGATGAGCGTCACCACCGACGACATCGCCCGGCGCTTCATCAACATGGTCGACGAGTTCTACGATCGCAACGTCAAGCTGATCATTTCTGCTGAAGTCGAGTTGAAGGATCTGTACACCGGCGGACGCCTGACCTTCGAGTTTCAGCGCACGCTGAGCCGACTGCTGGAGATGCAATCCCACGAGTTTCTGTCGCGGGCGCACAAGCCTTAAGCGGAGTCTCGGCGACAAAAAAGGGCCTGCGATTGCAGGCCTTTTTTTATGGGGCCAGTTCAGCGAGGCAGGTTGCCAACGTTGATTGCTGTTGGCAGCCAACCAGAAGCCAGAGCAGAATTCTTGCTTTGCGCGGGCATAGGAACCCAGCCATCACGGCACCTTTACGCGTCATATCGATTTCACTGCCGACGAAGCCATAGGTCACTTGCGCCGTCGCGCCACAACCGGTGCGGGTGGCGATGATCACCGGAATATGTCGGGCAATGCCTTCGATGACGTTGGCCCAGTCCGCTGAAACATGGCCGGCACCGAAGCCAGCGATCACTAGGCCGGCGTAACCTAGCTCCACAACCTTCTCTAGCAGCAGACTGTCTGCACCGAGCGAAGCTTCCAGCAAAGCAATATTCTGGCGGGTGTCTCGGGGCATCGGCAAAACATGGCGCGCAACCGGCGCATGGAAGTAGCGCGGAGCGCCTTCCACTATCAAGCCAGCAGGGCCGGTCAAGGGCGAGGCGAAGGCGTGCATGGCCATTGAATCGACTTTGCGCACGCTACTGGCGCGGTGAATCTCGCCGTTGATAACCACCTGTGCTCCGCGCCCATGACTGCATGCCGCCAACGCAACGCGACCGGCATCCAGCAGGTTTGCCGGGCCATCAGCCCCCGCTTGCATGGCAGAGCGCATGGCGCCAGTCAGCACCAGTGGCTCGTCGTGCGCCCACAGGTAATCGAAGAAAGTGGCGGATTCCTCCAAGGTGTCCGTGCCCTGAATGATGATGACTGCGGCCACGCCTTGGCTGATCTGCGCGTTGGCCCAGTTCAATACGTCCAAGAGGTATTCGAAATCCAGCGAAGCGCTGGGTAACAGACCGAAAGTCTCGACGGTTGCTCGTGCGAGCATATTCAACTCCGGCACGGTGTTCAGCAACGCTTCGCCGGACACCGCCGGAACGACGCCTTGGCCGTTTTGCGTCGATTGCATGCTGACAGTACCGCCGAGCGCGGCAATGGCCAGTTTTGGCAGTTCCATGTGATACCTCGCGAAGAAAGACCGACTGTACCGGGGACTATCCAGATGCCAGCCGGGGCAGGGGAAAGATCAGTGGCTGGCCAGCCATCCGACGATTGGCAGGATCAATAGCGTACTGAGAGCCATCGACAACACGTTACCGATAAAGCCATGCATGAAGCCTGGCAGCCGCTGCGCGAGGGCGCAGGCCAGTGGCGGGGCGATCAGGGCGCCGAGCAGCGCACTGGAGATGATCACTTGCCAAGCGCCGCCGAAGGTAAGGATCGCAGCCGGAACAACGGACACCAGCGGCACATAAGTCGGATACCAACCGCGCTCCATCCACTGCCTGCGCCAGATCACCACGCCCAGTGCCGAGGTCAGCGCCTGACCGACCAGCAATTGCGGCAGCAGACCAGTGCCGTAGACCGGGCTCATCGGGTTGAGTGTAAATGCGAGCAACGCACCGACAATCAGTCCCAGACTGGCCCACTCATTGCCGAAGAAAGGTGCCTCGGAGAAATCCGCCAAGACCCGGCGCATGCTCCATACCACGCCATAATCCGGCGCCTTGCCGGACACGGTCATGCTGACTTCCTCGGCAGCCGGCTCGGGCTCCGCTGGTCTCACCAGGCTTGGCACGTAGCGACAAAGCACGAAGGCGCCGATGCTGGCGATGGCCATGCCCGAAACATTGCCAATCACCACGGGCAGACCGAGTGGGTTGCATACGTAATTGACCATCAGCAGACACAGAGGTGTCACGAACAGGGCGCCCATGATGGCTCCGTTGATCGCGACCTTCCAGCCTGCACCGAACATCAATACCATTGCGGCAGGCAACGACACGAATGCCGCGAAGGTGGGCTGCCAACTGGTCGCGGTGACGGTCCAGCCCCACAGCAAATTGCTCAGCACCAGACCCAGTAGTGAGCTTGTCACCAGCCACGGCCAGAGCCCGCTGCCGTAACAGATCGTGAAGCCTTGCCAGGCTTTTCCCGTTCGATTAGCCCAATAGCCCAGATATGCACCGGCCAGAAGGCCAATCGAGGCAAACTCGTGTTTATAAAACGCCACCTCGCTGATATCTCCAAGCACCCAACGCAGCCAGGCAGCAGCGTCGGGAAAACTCGAAACCATATGGCTGTAGTCCGGCCAGCGCGCCGACCACAACGAATGATGGGTGAGCGATAGCCAGCCAATCAAAACCGTCGCACCCAGAATCAGGCCGATAATGGTGCTGTCCATCGCGGTTCTGGCCACGATTGTTTTGCGTTGCTTTGCGTGAATGTCCATAGCCCGGCCTCCGGTTAACGCGGCAGGCACGGATGCTGGGTGTAACCGAGCATTCGATCGTAGACATCACAGCGCCGATCACGGTGCAAATCGTTCAGGTCGTTCCAGATTGGCGCACTGCGCGAGCTGGTCAGGTCGATATCGGCGTAGAGGATTTCCTGCTGGTCGGCGGACGCCACGCGGCCAATCGGCCAGCCGTTAGTGCCAGCAATCAAAGAGCATCCAAGGTAACGAGCGCCACGCTCTTCGCCGATTCGGCTGGCCGCCGCAATGAACACATTGTTGACGTGCGCCGCGGTCATGGTCAGGTACGAAGCCATGCACTTGCCGGCGTCATCGAACAAGGGAGGTGGTGTCCAGACCCAGTTGTTCAGGCTGCAGATAATGTCCGCGCCCTGCTGGCTGAGGATTCTCGGGACCTCGGGAAACCAGATGTCCCAGCAGATCAGCAGACCGATACGACCGATCGGCGTTTCGAACACCGGGAAACCGCTATCGCCTGCGGTGAACCAGAGCTTCTCCAGATTCCACAGGTGCGCCTTGCGGTATTTGCCGATGAAACCGTCAGGTCCCAACAACACGGCTGTGTTGTACAACCGTGCCCCTTCGCGCTCGGTCAGCCCTGCTACCAGATACACCTGATGCTGGCGGGCAAAATCCTCCCATCGGCTCACGCTCGGCCCATCCGGAACCGATTCGGCGTGATCGAACGCATCCTGTCGAGTGCGAAAGAAATAACCGGTGTTTGTCAGCTCGGGCAAAACGATGAGGTTGGCACCGCCATTGACCGCCTGCAGTGCCAACTCCAGGCTATTACTCAGATTCGCTGCACGATTTTGCGTACCGACCTGCGGATCACATTGCACAACCGCAACACGAACAGGGCTTGTTGACTCACTCATTTTTCATGATCCCTTATTGTTGTTTTCACGCCATCGGGTGGCGGGGAACATAAGAGTCGAGTCAGCACTGGAAGGTAAGTCGGCGCTTTCCGGTTAAGTTGTAGTACGCCTCCTAGGACGATTAAACACATATCGACGATGCACGTTCAGGACGCTGAATTGCGTGACTGAAAACTTCATGGTCCGGCCTGGTAGTGTGGATAGTCGGTTATCTGGAAGCCGCCATTGAACTGCGCCGAGGTTTTTTCGCAAATATGAATCACCGCATCGATGGCACCGCGAAAGCAGGGCTCGGTCCAGCCGGCATCCACTGAAAACGACTCGCCAGAAAGATACAGCCCGGAAACACTGGAATAGTCGCGGTTGTATTTCATCAGGCTTACAGCGTCGTAGTAGGCGCCGGGGCGGTAAAGTTTGGCGCACCCCAGTGAGTTCTTATCGGTGATCCAGCGCTGTACGACGGCCTGATTCAGGCCAATGAAAGGCGAGATGCGCTGCCCGATATTGCTGCAGTTCATCAGGATTCGATCAAGTTCTTCGGCACATTTGGCGACCAGCTCCTTGTCGCTGAAACAGCAGAGTTTGGTAGCGTCATCTTCCCAGGTGTAACTGAGAAGAATGCAGTCGTAGCTGTAGTGATCGTTATAGCGGTAGGTATAAACATCGTGGATAAAACTGTCCGTGACGATCGCTTGGGGGATGGCGGTATTGCCGGACAGGAAGGATTTCTTCAGCGGCGCGAACACTTTGCAGCTGGTTTCCCAATGTGCAGTCTTGTACGCATTGATCGTTTCGAACGGCAGCATTTGTGCCGTGAAGTTTTCAAGCCTGATTCGTGTTTCGATCAACCACGAAGGCAGCGTCATGATCACGGAGTCATAATCGCTGAAATGTTCCTGGGCCTGATGGGGGCGACTTTGCTTCCAGTTGTAGTAGACACGGGTTTTACCGCTGTCGAGCTTTTTCAGCCGAGTGACGGCGCTATCAGTCAGCAAACCTTCGCGGTATTGCAGGCTGTGTTCGTGGAAAGACTTCGCTGTTTCATCAGGTTTGATGAACATAAGGCTTTCACTCAGCGCCGCGAGACCGAGGTAGCGCGGGCCTTCGAACTGCAGCCCGGTTGAATCGAAAACCGCATTGCTGCGGATATGCGGTGAGTCAGGCAGAGGATCGCCTTTTTCATCTACCCGACCCAGCACCAGTTGCAAGTGACTGCTGAACCCGAATATGGCAGTGCGCAGCGGGTACAGTGCACAGACATCATAAAATGCGCCCCAGCTGCCGTCACCGATGCCGATGGCATAAAAAATGGCCGATTCCTCTGGCGACATTCCCATCCCGCCAAAATCGCCCGGCGCGTCTTTTTCCCAGCGTTGCAGCACCGGCATGCTCACCAGATCACGGAAGGAAATGGCGTGATACCTGGCGACAATAGCTGCCCACACGGACTCCCATTCCTCGCTCGCATAACTGTCGCAAACGTGCCGGGTCATGCGGTCGGCGAACGCTCTCCATTTTGCATACACCGCTTGCAGCTTCTCGCCGGGAGGACGGGTCTGACCGTCGGCGTTTTTCCAGATAAGCATTTGCGGCGTAGCCTGCTCTGACAGGCTGCCCTCGCGCAGATAGATGCCGGTTGATTTGACCCATTGGCTGCCGGGATTGGCAAAGTCTGAAAGGGCCAGGTCGAATATCGTCGCGTAGTAGGCCATCATCGAACGACCGTCCTTCGGCGATTCTCCTTCGCGATTGAACAAAGGCATACGCATCGCACCCATTTCGAACGGGGTATGGCTGGCCTTGGATTGAGGACTGCCGGGAACGGTCAGGTGCCTGCCGCCGATTCGCGAGGACTGTTCGATCAGCGTGATCTGGGTGAAGCCGCAGCGCAGCAATTCTCTCGCTGCCGTCAGGCCTGTGATGCCTGCGCCGATGATGCAGATTCGATGGCTCGAATCAGTCGCTCGGGCGATTCCGCCTGGCTGCTCCAGTAACGCGCGGTAGTCAAAACACAGGTCCGGCGGATTGGGGAAACGGGCTTTCCAGTTGTCCTGTGGCGAACGTTTTTTGCGTTTTTCAAGGCCAGGAGCCTGTGAGGGATAGTTGTAGCTGGAGCCGATGGTCACTGTTGATCTTCCCTGATGCGATGTGCTTGGGAAGTAGTCTGGTCGGCGCAGGCACGTCCGAACAGTCGTAAAACACAGCCAGACGCTGTTCTGTTTTCGTTCATTTGTGTCGGACGAATCACAACTTACAAGCCGGTCCCCGTGGAAGGACTACACCCACAGGGACGTCAGTCTGGCGGAAGTTTACGCAGCCTGCTGAAACTGTTGACGATACTGGTTAGGCGACAGTTCGGTGTGCTGGCGGAACAGTCGCGCGAAGAAGCTCGCATCGTCGTAACCGACCTCATAACTGATGGTCTTGATGCTCTTGCGCGTGCCCGAAAGCAGGCCCTTGGCCGTCTCGATGCGCAGGCGCTGCAAGTAGTGCAGCGGTTTGTCGCCGGTGGCGGTCTGGAAGCGGCGCATGAAGTTGCGGATGCTCATGCCGTGCTCGCGGGCGACGTCTTCGAAGCGGAATTTGTCGGCGAAATGTTCTTCGAGCCATTGCTGGATCTGCAGGATGATCACGTCCTGATGCAGCTTCTGCCCACCAAAACCGATACGTCCCGGCGAATAGCTGCGCTGCACTTCGTAGAGAATGTCGCGGGCCACGGCTTGCGCCACGTTCGCGCCGCAGAAGCGTTCGATCAGATAGATATAGAGATCGCATGCCGAGGTAGTACCGCCGGCGCAGTAGAGATTGTCGGCGTCGGTCAGGTGCTTGTCCTGATTCAGATAGACCTTGGGGAAGCGCTCGGCGAAGGCATTGAAGAAGCGCCAGTAGGTGGTCGCTTCCTTGCCGTTGAGCAGCCCGGCTTCGGCGAGCCAGAACACCCCGGTAGCTTCGCCGCACAACACCGCACCGCGCGCATGCTGTTCGCGCAGCCACGGCAGGATTTGCGGGTAACGGCCGCACAGCGTATCGAAGTCGTCCCAGAACGCCGGGAGGATGATCACATCGGCGTTTTCCAAGCCACCGTCGACTGGCATGACCACGTCGCTGAAGCTTTTTACCGGTTTGCCATCGGGGCTGACCAGACGCGTTTCGAACGCCGGTGTCAGGCCGTGGCCCAGTTGTTTGCCGTAACGCAGGCTGGCCACGTGGAAAAAATCCTTGGCTTGCATGAGGGTGTAAGCGAAAACCCGGTCGATGGCCAGGATGCTGACGCGCCGCAAGGGCGGGGAGACGTGCTTAGACATAATTCAACTTTTGTTTTGTTTTTATAAGGGAAAGTGGTCACCAGACGGCTGGATCGTCTTATTTTTTGTCGGATGTGTCCAGTGTCCCGTAGCGGAAGCGGGGCTTAGTCTCTGAGAGCCGAATCCCTCCAACAACAAAGAAAGGTGCCGCATGATCCCTAGAACCCTGTTCAGCCCCGAACACGAATTGTTCCGCGACAGCGTGCGAACTTTCCTCGAGAAAGAGGCCGTGCCGTATCACGCGCAGTGGGAGAAGCAGGGGCACATCGATCGCGCGCTGTGGAACAAGGCGGGGGAGGCGGGGATGCTTTGTTCGCACCTGCCGGAAGAGTACGGCGGGCTGGGCGCGGATTTCCTCTACAGCACCGTGGTCATTGAGGAAGTCGGGCGCCTGGGACTCACCGGCATCGGCTTTTCCCTGCACTCGGATATCGTCGCGCCGTACATCCTGCATTACGGCAGCGAGGCGCTGAAACACAAATACCTGCCGAAACTGGTCTCGGGCGAAATGGTTACGGCGATTGCCATGACCGAGCCTGGCGCCGGTTCCGACCTGCAAGGGGTGAAAACCACGGCGGTGCTGGACGGTGACGAATATGTGATCAACGGCTCGAAAACCTTTATCACCAACGGCTTTCTGGCTGACCTGGTCATCGTGGTGGCCAAGACCGACCCGAAGGCCGGGGCCAAGGGCACCAGCCTGTTTCTGGTGGAGGCGAATACGCCGGGCTTCGAGAAGGGCAAGCGCTTGGAGAAGGTCGGCATGAAGGCGCAGGACACCTCGGAACTGTTCTTCCAAGACGTGCGCGTGCCGAAGGAGAACCTTCTCGGCCAGGCGGGGGCCGGGTTTGCCTATCTGATGCAGGAGTTACCGCAAGAGCGCCTGACCGTGGCGATTGGCGGCCTGGCTTCGGCTGAAGCGGCGTTGCAATGGACGCTGGATTACACCCGTGATCGCAAGGCGTTCGGCAAGTCGATTGCCGATTTCCAGAACACCCGCTTCAAACTGGCCGAAATGGCTACAGAGATCCAGATCGGCCGGGTTTTTGTCGACCGCTGCCTGGAGCTGCATCTGCAAGGCAAACTCGATGTGCCGACGGCGGCGATGGCCAAATATTGGGGCACCGACCTGCAATGCAAAGTGCTCGACGAATGCGTGCAACTGCATGGCGGCTACGGCTTCATGTGGGAATACCCGGTGGCCCGGGCGTGGGCGGATGCGCGGGTGCAGCGGATTTATGCCGGCACCAATGAAATCATGAAAGAGATTATTGCGCGGTCGCTTTGATGATCGTTCCTACGCTCTGCGTGGGAATGCCGCCGGGGACGCTCCGCGTTCCGCTGTTGAGGTAATCCGACTGGCCTCTTCGCGAGCAGGCTCGCTCCCACAGGGGATCACCGTACCTGTGGGAGCGAGCCTGTTCGCGAAGCTTTTGGCGGTCAGTTATGGCGCGGGATTCGGATGATCCTTGTGAATCGCCTCGATCCCGGCCAACACTTCATCGGACAGTTTCAGATCAAAACTGGCAATGTTGCTGTCCAGTTGCTCAAGCGTCGTCGCGCCAATGATGTTGCTGGTGACGAACGGTTGCTGGGTCACGAAGGCCAGTGCCATTTGCGCCGGGTCCAGACCGTGTTCACGGGCCAGGGCTACGTAACGGCTGCACGCCGCTTCGGATTGCGGGTTGAAATAGCGGCTGAAGCGGCTGTAGAGGCTCAGGCGTCCTTTCGCTGGACGGGCGCCACCCTCGTACTTGCCGGAGAGGAAACCGAACGCCAGCGGCGAATAGGCGAGCAGGCCGCACTGTTCGCGGATGGCGATCTCGGCCAAGCCGACTTCGAAGCTGCGGTTGAGCAGGTTGTACGGGTTCTGGATCGACACTGCACGCGGCCAGCCACGAGCTTCGGCCAGAGCCAGAAAGCGCATGGTGCCCCACGGCGTCTCGTTGGACAGGCCGATGTGGCGGATCTTGCCGGCCTTCACCTGCTCGTCGAGGGCTTCGAGGGTGTCTTCCAGTGGCGTCAGGTTCGCTTCGATCTTGTGCTTGTAGCCCAGCTGTCCGAAAAAGTTGGTGCTGCGTTCCGGCCAGTGCAATTGATACAGATCGATGTAATCGGTCTGCAGACGCTTGAGGCTGCCGTCCAGTGCTTCGGTGATGTGCTGGCGGTTGTGGCGCAGGTTCTTGTCGCGGATGTAGTCGATGGTGTTGCCGGGGCCGGCGATCTTGCTGGCGAGGATCCAGTCGGCACGGTCACCGCGACTCTTGAAGTAATTGCCGATGTAGCGCTCGGTGGTGGCGTAGGTTTCGGCTTTGGGCGGCACCGGATACATTTCAGCGGTGTCGAGGAAATTGATCCCCGCCTCTTTGGCCCGTTCAATCTGGGCGAAGGCTTCAGCTTCAGTGTTTTGCTCGCCCCAGGTCATGGTGCCGAGGCAGATTGCACTCACGTTCAGGTCGGTACGGCCTAGCTGGCGATAGTCCATCGGGTGCTCCTTGGGCAAAACAATCATAAAAGCAGGTTGAAAAATTTTTCGCAATCTGCATAATTGCCGACCTCTTTCTGCAGTGGAAGTGATGCGCCGCCGCCGAAGAATCTTGCCGTTGAACGGACGCGCCGACCCGAGCCCCCGAAAGCGTCTGTATCCGGCTGCCTTTGACTTGTCAAAGTACGCACTATTCAGTAAGATCCGCCGTCTTATTTACAGGCGGCCCCTGAGGCTATAAAGAATGAAAACTTTTACTGCTAAACCGGAAACAGTAAAGCGCGACTGGTTTGTCGTCGACGCTGCTGGTCAGACCCTGGGTCGTCTGGCCACCGAAATCGCGAGCCGTCTGCGTGGCAAGCACAAGCCTGAGTACACTCCTCACGTTGACACCGGCGACTACATCGTCGTCATCAACGCCGAGCAGATCCGTGTTACCGGCGCTAAAACCACTGACAAAATGTACTACTCCCACTCCGGTTTCCCGGGCGGCATCAAGTCGATCAACTTTGAAAAGCTGATCGCCAAAGCCCCTGAGCGCGTGATCGAGACCGCGGTTAAAGGCATGCTGCCTAAAAACCCACTGGGTCGCGACATGTACCGTAAGCTGAAAGTCTATGCGGGCGCTGCACACCCTCATACTGCTCAGCAGCCCCAAGAACTGAAGATTTAACGGAATAGTTCATTATGTCGGCGACTCAAAATTACGGCACTGGCCGTCGCAAGACCGCAACCGCACGCGTTTTCCTGCGTCCGGGTACTGGTAACATCTCCATCAACAACCGTTCGCTGGATAACTTCTTCGGCCGCGAAACTGCCCGCATGGTAGTTCGTCAGCCGCTGGAGCTGACCGAGACTGTCGAGAAGTTCGACATCTACGTCACCGTGATCGGCGGTGGTGTAAGTGGTCAGGCTGGCGCAATCCGCCACGGCATCACCCGCGCTCTGATGGACTACGACGAAACCCTGCGTAGCGCTCTGCGCAAAGCTGGCTTCGTTACCCGCGACGCCCGTGAAGTTGAACGTAAGAAAGTTGGTCTGCGTAAAGCGCGTAAGCGTCCGCAGTACTCGAAGCGTTAATTCCGCTTCCACGTTCAAAAAAGAACGCCCGCCTCCTCACGGAAGCGGGCGTTTTTTTATGCGTGCGATTTATCAAAGAATTGCGTTGTGACAACTTGCCACAGCCGTAGACCCCCTATACTCCAAGGCTTGAGGGGTTGATCCCCGGGGAATTAACCTTGTCAGAATTGGGGGTTTTCATTACCATTCGGGCAAAATTTTTATAAGTAACATTTGATTTATTTAGTAGACGCCTGATTTAACAGGCCAAAAAAGCTGATGGGAGAGGACTGAATGAGCAATGACGGCGTGAATGCAGGCCGGCGTCGCTTCCTGGTGGCAGCCACATCCGTGGTGGGTGCTGCAGGAGCGGTGGGGGCTGCGGTCCCGTTCGTGGGGTCATGGTTTCCCAGTGCCAAGGCGAAAGCCGCCGGTGCACCGGTGAAAGTGAATGTCAGCAAAATCGAGCCAGGCCAGCAGATGATTGCTGAATGGCGCGGCCAGCCGGTGTTCATTGTCCGCCGTACCGAGGAAATCCTGGGGAATCTCAAGAAGATCGAGGGTCAGCTCTCCGATCCGACCTCCAAAAACTCCACGCAACCCACTTATGTCGACCCGGAAGTACGTTCGATCAAGCCGGAAATTCTCCTGCTGATCGGGATCTGTACGCACCTGGGTTGCTCACCGACCTTCCGTCCCGAAGTGGCACCTGCGGATCTGGGCAAGGACTGGGTAGGCGGCTATTTCTGCCCGTGCCACGGCTCCCACTACGATCTGGCTGGCCGCGTCTACAAGTCGCAACCTGCGCCTTTGAACCTGCCAGTTCCCCCGCATTCCTATGAGACCGATGACCTGATTGTCATTGGCGTCGATACGGAGAAAGCGTGATGAGCAAGTTCATGGATTGGGTTGATGCGCGCTTTCCCGCGACCAAAATGTGGGAAGACCATCTCAGCAAATATTACGCACCAAAAAACTTCAACTTCTTCTATTTCTTCGGCTCGCTGGCACTGCTGGTGCTGGTCAATCAGATCGTCACCGGTGTCTGGCTGACGATGAGCTACACGCCGTCGGCAGAAGAGGCCTTCGCTTCCGTCGAATACATCATGCGCGACGTCGAGTACGGTTCGATCCTGCGTCTGCTGCACTCGACCGGCGCTTCGGCGTTTTTCATCGTCGTCTATCTGCACATGTTCCGCGGCCTGCTCTACGGCTCGTACCAGAAACCGCGCGAGCTGGTCTGGGTGTTCGGCATGCTGATCTACCTGGCACTGATGGCTGAAGCGTTCATGGGTTACCTGCTGCCTTGGGGCCAGATGTCGTACTGGGGCGCCCAGGTGATCATCTCGCTGTTCGGTGCGATTCCGCTGATCGGCGATGACCTGACCCAGTGGATTCGTGGTGACTACCTGATCTCCGGAATCACCCTGAACCGCTTCTTCGCCTTGCACGTTGTCGCGCTGCCGATCGTGATTCTCGGTCTGGTGGTGCTGCACATCCTGGCGCTGCACGAAGTGGGCTCGAACAACCCTGACGGCGTCGATATCAAGAAGCACAAAGACGAAAACGGCATCCCACTGGACGGCATCGCCTTCCACCCGTACTACACGGTGAAGGACATTGTCGGCGTTGTGGTGTTCCTGTTTATCTTCTGCTTCATTGTGTTCTTCTTCCCGGAAATGGGCGGCTACTTCCTCGAAAAACCAAACTTCGAGCCGGCTAACCCGTTCAAGACGCCTGAGCACATTGCCCCGGTCTGGTACTTCACTCCGTTTTACGCAATCCTGCGTGCGGTGCCGGACAAGCTCATGGGCGTTATCGCCATGGGCGCGGCGATTGCGGTGCTGTTCGTGCTGCCATGGCTGGATCGCAGTCCGGTGAGATCGATGCGCTACAAGGGCTGGATGAGCAAAATCTGGCTGGTGGTGTTCTGCATTTCTTTCGTGATTCTCGGCATCCTCGGCGTTCTTGCGCCGACGCCGGGGCGCACATTGCTGTCGCAGGTCTGCACCTTCCTGTATTTCGCCTACTTCATTCTGATGCCGTTCTACACCCGGCTCGAGAAGACCAAACCGGTTCCGGAAAGGGTGACTGGCTGATGAAAAAGTTATTTCTTGCTCTGATTTTTACTGCGCTGCCTTCCCTGGCTTTTGCTGCCGGGGGCCATGGTCCGGAACTGGAAAGTGTCGATATCGACGTCTCCGACAAAGCCGCCCTGCAGGATGGTGCACGGACCTTTGCCAACTATTGCATGGGGTGCCACAGCGCCAAGTTCCAGCGTTACGAGCGCGTTGCCGATGACCTCGGCATTCCGCACGAGTTGATGCTGGAGAAGCTGGTATTCACCGGTGCCAAGATTGGCGACCACATGAACATCGGCATGCAGCCGGCCGACGCCAAGACCTGGTTCGGCGCAGCGCCGCCGGACCTGACGCTGGTGGCACGGGTACGCGGCACCGACTGGCTCTACGGTTACTTGAAGTCGTTCTACGAAGATCCGGCGCGTCCATGGGGCGTGAACAACAAGGTCTTCCCGAACGTCGGCATGCCTAACGTGCTGGTCGGCCTGCAAGGTCGGCAGGTCGTCGGCTGCAAGCAGGTGCAGATCGTCGAGGACGGCAAGAAGCAATACGATCCGCTGACCGGCACGCCGCTGACTCATGAAGCGTGCGATCAGTTGACCATCGTGCCGAAGTCCGGTGCTCTGAACGAAGAGCAGTTCGATGAGAAGGTCAAGAATCTGGTAACCTTCCTGGCTTACTCGGCTAACCCGGTTAAGCTGCAACATCAGCGCATCGGTACTTATGTCTTGCTGTACCTGGCGTTCTTCTTTGTGTTCGCCTACCTGCTCAAGCGTGAATACTGGAAAGACGTGCACTGATACGCTTCAAGCATTGCTGTTAATCGCGCGCGCCCAAGGGCGCCTCCGCTAAAGCAGGGTCTGCTCAGTCAGACCCTGCGGGAGGTGCCCTCTGGGCGCGCGCGTTTTTCCGGTTCCGACAAATTCAACAAGCGAGGAGGATCGCCATGGGCGTGACCAATCGGTTGGCCTGTTACTCCGACCCCGCCGACCACTATTCCCACCGAGTGCGCATCGTGCTTGCAGAGAAGGGTGTCAGCGCCGAAATCATCTACGTGGAAGCGGGCCGCCAGCCGCCTAAACTGATTGAGGTGAACCCTTACGGCAGTCTGCCGACGCTGGTCGATCGTGACCTGGCGTTGTGGGAGTCGACCGTGGTGATGGAGTATCTGGATGAGCGTTACCCGCACCCGCCGCTGATGCCGGTTTATCCGGTGGCGCGGGCCAACAGTCGTCTGCTGATCCACAGGATTCAGCGTGACTGGTGCGGGCTGGTGGATCTGATTCTGGATCCCAAGAGCAAAGAGGCTGCACGGGTCGTGGCGCGCAAGGAATTGCGCGAAAGCCTGACCGGCGTTTCGCCGCTGTTCGCCGACAAGCCGTTCTTCCTCAGTGAGGAACAAAGTCTGGTGGATTGCTGCCTATTACCCATACTCTGGCGTTTGCCGATTCTGGGTATTGAACTGCCGCGGCCGGCCAAGCCGCTGCTTGATTATATGGAGCGTCAGTTTGCGCGTGAGGCTTTCCAGGCAAGTCTGTCTGGTGTCGAACGCGATATGCGCTAAGGCTTAAGGAGCCGCTATGAACTCCAGTCGACCTTATCTGGTCCGCGCGCTCTACGAGTGGATTGTGGATAACGATTGCACCCCGCACATGCTGGTCAACTCCGAGTACCCGGCGGTGCAGGTGCCACAGGGTTTTGCCAGTGACGGCCAGATCGTCCTGAACATCTCGCCCAGTGCCGTGCGTCATCTGCACATGGATAACGACGTGGTGACGTTCGAAGGCCGCTTCGGCGGTGTTCCGCACAGTCTCTACGTGCCGATCAGCGCGATCCTGGGCATCTACGCCCGGGAGAACGGCCAGGGCATGGTGTTTGACCTCGAGTTGCCGATGGACGACGAGGAAGACATTGATCCGGATGACGACTCGCCGCCACCGGGCAGCGAGCCGCCACGTCCGAGTGGCCGGCCAAGCTTGAAGGTTGTGAAATAAAAAAAGGCGATCCGGATGGATCGCCTTTTTTGTGTCTGCATTGGTCGTGTAGGAGCTGCCGGAGGCTGCGATCTTTTGATTTTTAAAAGCAAGATCAAAAGATCGCAGCCTCGTTGCACTCGTCAGCTCCTGCACAACTCCTGCGTAATCAGATCAGTCGATGTATTCGAACAGCTTCACGATCTTCTGCACACCGGACACACCCTGAACCAGATTGGTTGCCTGAGTGGCTTCCTGTTTGGTCAGCAGGCCCAGCAGATAGACGATGCCGTTCTCGGTCACGACTTTGATGCGCGAGCCAGGAATGCTGGCGTCGGTGAGCATCTGGGTCTTGATCTTGGTGGTCAGCCACGCGTCGTTCTGGCGCGCGAGCAGGGAGGACGGTTGCAGCACTTGCAGTTCGTTATGCACCTTCTTCACGCGCTGGACATTGGCGGCGGCCTGTTCGGCTTTGGCCTTGAGGTCTTCGCGTGGCGTCTGGCCGGCGAGCAGGACCACGCCGTTGAAACTGGTGATGACGATGTGCGAGTCGTTGTCCAGTGCCGGATCGGCCTTGGCGATGTTCACGCCTGCTTTGGTTTCGATCAGCGAGTCGTCGATCTTGCTGCCGAAGGTGCGCGTGCCACGGTCGTCTTCGATCGGCGCTTCACGGCTGGCATTTACCACCGAGGTGCAGCCGCTGATGCCGAGGCACAGGGTCAAGGCCAGAAGGCCAAGGCGATTAGGGGTCATTCTTCACTCCCGAACAGTTGGCTGTCGATCAGATCGCAAAGGCAATGGATCGCCAGCAAGTGGACTTCCTGAATACGTGCAGTGACGTTGGCCGGTACGCGAATCTCGACGTCCTCGGGCAACAGCAGCGACGCCATGCCGCCGCCATCGCGTCCGGTCAAAGCTACGACAATCATTTCGCGATCATGTGCGGCCTGGATCGCTTGAATAATGTTCGCCGAGTTGCCGCTGGTCGAAATCGCCAGCAGTACATCGCCCGGCTGGCCGAGGGCGCGGATCTGCTTGGAGAACACTTCGTTGTAGCTGTAATCGTTGGCGATCGAAGTGATCGTCGAAGTGTCGGTGGTCAGTGCTATTGCCGGCAGGCTCGGACGCTCGCGCTCGAAGCGGTTGAGCAGCTCCGAAGAAAAATGCTGGGCATCGCCGGCCGAACCACCGTTGCCGCACGAGAGCATTTTGCCTTCGTTGAGCAGGGCGTTGACCATGATCTGGCTGGCTTGCTCGATGTGCGGTGCAAGTACGTCCATCGCCTGTTGCTTGGTGTCGATACTGGCCTGAAAAAGCTGGCGAATTCGGGATTGCATGTCCATCTGTGTGACCTTAAGTGGCGCGGCTGTTCGGCACGTGAATGTGCAGCCGGCAAAGCAAAGAGCAAAATGTGTCGGACGAAAACAGGGCAGGGTGCAGGCGATCAACTGTCGAAAGCATTCTGCAACCAGTTCAGCTGATTCGGGTGGCTGTCGATCGCCACCACATCGAAGCGGCAGGGGGAATTGGCCCAACGCGACTCGCGCTGAAGAAAATACTGTGCTGCAAAGATCAGTTTCTGCTGCTTGCGCTCGTCGATACTGGCGAGCGCGCCACCCCATTGAGTGTTTTTTCTGTAGCGAACTTCAACGAATACTACTGTATCGCCATCAAGCATGACCAGATCAAGCTCGCCGCGTTTGCATAACCAGTTCTGCGCCAACAGGCGCAGACCTTGTTGTTGCAGATGTTCGAGCGCCTGGCGCTCGGCATCCTTGCCGCTTTGCGAGCGTGACCTGTCGGGCATCAGCGCGGGGTGTCCGGCAGGCGCTGCACCTGACCGCTGACGAACTGTGCCCACGGCAACTGGCGCACAACGCGCTGGGTCTGGGTCATGCCGAGGCTGCCCGACTGACCTTCGATGCGGCTGTCCGGCAGGGCCTTGAGTTGACCCAGGCGTGGTGCCAGGCGATAGGCATCGGCGCCCATGGCGTACAGGCGGCCGAGGCTGCCATTGGCTTGCGGCCACTGCGCGGCCACTTGCTGGCGCAGCGGATCGCTGGTTTCCAGCAGCCATGGGGTTTCGCAGAAGCGAATGCCGTTCATGTCGTTGTACTGATTGACGTCGCCGCTGGCGCTGTAGACGTGGGAGGTCGCGTAGACCGGCACGTCACCGGCGTACTGGAAGTTCAGGGTCGGCTTGATCTGCTGGGCCTGTTGCGGCGTGGCGGCCAAGAAGATGAATTCGATGTCCTGACGACGCGAAGGCTGCGCGGCGACATTGGTGCCGGCAACATTCTGCAGGCTCTTGGCGCGGGCTTCGCTCTGGCGCAGCTGGAACATGTCGGCAATCTGCTGGGCCAGTTGCACCGGCTGATCGACACGCTCGGTGGCAACGATGCTGCCGCCATTGGCTTGCCAGTCCTGGCTGAAGGCACGCAGGACGCGATCGCCCCATTCGCCCTTCGGTACCATGATAGCGGCGCGATGCAGGCCGTCGGCACGAGCGCGACGGGAAACTTCGCGAGCTTCGTCTTCAGCCGCCAGGCCGAACTGGAACAACTGCGCCGGGCCTTGCTCGCCTTCGCTGTAGTTCAGCGCCAGGGTGGTGATTGGCAGTTGCGGGCGAGTGCTCAGTTGCTTGACCAGTGGTTTTTCCAGCGGGCCGACTACCAGTTGCACGCCGTCAGCCTGAGCCTTGCGATAGAACTCGTCCATCGAAGTCAGCTTCGAGCTGTCGTAGAACTCGATGGCAGGTGGGTTCTGGCCGGCCTGTTGCGCCTGATAATGCGCGGCCATGAAGCCTTCACGCAGCGCTTTGCCGACCGACGCCAACTGGCCGTCCTGTGGCAGCAGCAGGGCGATTTTGCTCAGTGGCTGGCTGGCCAGTTCCTTGAGCTTGGTCAGCGGCAGCGGCAGGTTGATCGCCGCCGGGTGCTTTGGATTCTGCGCACGCCAGTTGTCGATCGCGGCTTGTTGCTGTTCCAGCGTGCCTGCGGTTTTCACCGCTTGCGCCAGTGCCATCCAGCCGCCGAGATCGTCGGTGTTGTTCGGTTGCAATTGATCGGTTGGCAGCGAAGCGATCAGGGTCCAGATCGCTTCGTGGTTCTTGCTCGCCGCTTCGCCTTCCAGCATCGGTGCAATGAACACACGCTCACGGGCAGCGGCCAGCGTCTGGCCATCGGCTTCAAGGGCGCGGGCGTGAACAGTGCCAGTGCGCACTTGCTGCTCTTCCGGCATTTCCCCGAGCTTCTGGAAGCTCGGATGGCTCAGGGCGGTCAGCGCAGCTTTCGGCTGATTGCGCGTCATGGCCAGTTCGGCGGACAGCGTATTGGCGAAAATCTGCTGGCCTGGCTTGAGTTGCTCCACTGGCACTTGTTGCAGGATTTGCGCGGACTGGCCGGCATTGCCTTGGCGGTAGGCCTGGTCCGCCGCGCTCAGGCGCAGCAGGGCGGCTTGTTCCGGGGTTTTAGCCTGCGCAGCCTGTTCGAGTAGTTGCTCGATGCTGGCGTCCGGAGTCCGTGGAAGTTCGCCAAGGCTGGAGGAAGGGGAGCTGGCACACGCGGCCAACAAGGCAGCGAGGCAGAGGGCAGTGAACAGCCGCAGGCAAGCGATCATGTAAGTGTTCCTGATACTCGATCAAATTAGCGTGGAATTGTACCCAAGCACTGGCCGGGGCGCGATGTTACTGGCGTGAATCGGTCAATTTAGCTGGAGTAAATGTTGCGGCAGCGCACAACCGGGCGAAAAACCGCACTCGGCCGGAGCGCATCGCAAGCCTCATGACGCGCTACAATGGCCGCTTTTACCGATCACGAGGTGTGCGCTTTGACTGCTCCAGGTCCTTTGAATTCCGCTGCTGGCTCGCTTTATGTGGTGGCGACGCCCATCGGCAACCTGGACGACATCAGCGCCCGGGCCTTGAAAATCCTCCGTGAAGTGGCCCTGATTGCAGCGGAAGACACCCGGCATTCGGCGCGCCTGATGCAGCACTTCGGCATCGGCACGCCCTTGGCCGCATGTCACGAACACAACGAACGGGATGAGGGTAGCCGCTTTATTACGCGGTTGTTGGCGGGCGACAACGTCGCGCTGATCTCCGATGCCGGCACGCCGCTGATTTCCGATCCGGGTTATCACCTGGTGCGTCAGGCCCGTGCGGCCGGGATCAACGTGGTGCCGGTGCCGGGTGCCTGTGCGTTGATCGCAGCGCTGTCGGCGGCGGGCTTGCCGTCCGACCGTTTTATCTTCGAAGGCTTTCTGCCGGCCAAGTCGGTCGGACGCAAGGCGCGTCTGGAAGCGGTTAAAGAAGAGCCGCGCACATTGATTTTCTATGAAGCGCCGCATCGCATTCTCGAATGCCTGCAGGATATGGAAGCAGTGTTTGGCGGCGAGCGTCAGGCTCTGCTGGCGCGGGAAATCACCAAAACCTTCGAAACCCTTAAAGGCCTGCCGCTCAGCGAGCTGCGCGCGTTCGTCGAGTCCGACAGCAATCAGCAGCGCGGCGAGTGCGTGGTTCTGGTGGCCGGCTGGACGGCGCCGGAGTCGGAGGACGCGGTCAGCAGCGAAGCCATGCGCATCCTCGATTTGCTGCTTGAGGAAATGCCGCTCAAGCGCGCCGCCGCACTGGCAGCGCAAATCACTGGCGAGCGCAAAAACGTGTTGTATCAGGTGGCGCTGGATAAACAGAAAGGCGTGTAAGCCGTCGCCCATGGCGTTCCTGAGGGTTTTAGCGCTTGTTCTTCCGGCGCTCTGCCGTTAACCTTCGCGGCGGAGAGTCGATCGGACAGTCGCTGCCCTCTATGAAAATTAGGGGGGGGAGGAAAGTCCGGGCTCCATAGGGCGAAGTGCCAGGTAATGCCTGGGAGGCGTGAGCCTACGGAAAGTGCCACAGAAAATAACCGCCTAAGCGCGCAAGCGCCGGTAAGGGTGAAAAGGTGCGGTAAGAGCGCACCGCACGGCTGGCAACAGTTCGTGGCTAGGTAAACCCCACTTGGAGCAAGACCAAATAGGGTCCCAAGGCGTGGCCCGCGCTGGGACCGGGTAGGTTGCTAAAGATGTCCAGTGATGGCCATCGTAGACGAATGACTGTTCAAGACAGAACCCGGCTTACAGATCGACTCTCCACCTTTTTCTTTCCCTGCTTGAAACAAAGAAGACGCGGCTGTGTAATATCAGCCGGCCTGGTCTGAAATTCCGGCAGCGGCAAACGCGGTAATAGCCTTTTCCCACCCTGCTTCAATCAACAGCCGAAGCGCCTTTGTAATACCGAAAAAATCTTACTCTTAACAAACTACTTTAACTTTCGAGCGCAGCTTTCAGTGCTGCATCAAGTTATTGACCAAAACTTCACGTCAGATTCTCGTTAAGCCTCCTTTTACGTCGCTAAATCTCCGTTCTGTAAGGCTTTTCCTTTAATCCGCGCCTTGACGGTGTGGTGGGCGCATTCCTATAGTGTGCGCAAGTGGCGGAAAGTGGCATGAAGTGGGTTTTTTGAGCTCAAAACGATAAAAATTGGAGAAACGCTGACGTGTTTCGCGGAGCTAACGCTATCAGTCTCGATGCAAAGGGCCGTCTCGCCATGCCGAGCCGGTACCGTGACGAGCTCGATTCGCGCAGTTCCGGCCAATTGATCGTGACCATTGATGCCGTTGATCCGTGCCTGTGTGTCTATCCGCTCGATGAGTGGGAAATTATTGAAACCAAGTTGCGCGCACTCCCTTCGCTTCGCGAAGAGAACCGTCGCCTGCAACGTTTATTGATTGGTAATGCCGTCGACCTCGAACTCGATGGCAGTGGTCGTTTCCTGGTTCCGCCGCGTTTGCGCGAATACGCCAAGCTCGATAAGCGCGCGATGCTGGTCGGCCAACTGAACAAGTTCCAATTGTGGGACGAGGATGCATGGAATGCGGTATCTGCCGCTGACCTTGCTGCTATTCAACAACCGGGCGCGATGCCTGATGAACTGCGTGATTTGATCCTGTGACTATTGATAGCGGCTTTAACCACATCACCGTACTGCTTGACGAAGCCGTCGAGGCTCTCGCCGTACGTCCTGATGGCTGCTATCTGGACGGCACGTTCGGGCGCGGCGGGCACAGTCGGCTGATCCTCAGCCAGCTCGGGCCGGACGGTCGACTCATCGGATTCGACAAGGATCCTCAAGCGATTGCCACCGGGCAAACGCTAGCGGCCGAAGACGGCCGCTTTGTCGTTGTGCAGCGCAGCTTTGCCGAGCTCGGTTCGGTGGTTGCCGAGCAAGGCCTGACCGGCAAGGTCAGCGGCATTCTGCTCGACCTCGGCGTGTCGTCGCCGCAGCTCGATGATGCCGAGCGCGGCTTCAGTTTCCTCAATGACGGTCCACTTGACATGCGCATGGACCCGTCCCGTGGCATCAGCGCTGCCGAATTCGTCAACACCGCGCCGGTGGAAGAAATCGCCCGGGTGTTCAAGGAATACGGCGAAGAACGTTTCTCCGGGCGTATGGCCCGTGCCGTCGCCGAGCGCCGTGACATCAAGCCGTTCGAGCGCACCGCCGATCTGGCCGAAGTGCTGAAAGTCGCCAACCCGGCGTGGGAAAAGGGCAAGAACCCAGCTACCCGCGCGTTCCAGGGTTTGCGCATTCACGTCAATAACGAACTCGGCGATCTGGAAGCCGGCCTCGACGCCGCGCTGGAAGCGCTGGAAGTTGGCGGCCGTCTGGTGGTCATCAGCTTCCACTCGCTGGAAGACCGCATCGTCAAACTGTTCATGCGCAAGCTGGTGAAAGGCGAGGCCGACAACCTGCCGCGCAACCTGCCGGTTCGCCACGTCGCCTTCGAACCGAAAATCAAAATCCACGGCAAAGCGCAGACGGCCTCCGACGCCGAACTCAAAGCCAACCCACGTTCCCGTAGCGCCGTCATGCGTGTCGCGGAGAAGTTGCGGTGAGCAAGCTTTTCGCCAAACCACTGCCCGGCGGCAGCTTTCTGATGCTGCTGCTGTTTATCGGCGTGCTGTTTTCGGCCATTGCCGTGTCGTACAGCGCGCACTGGAACCGGCAGTTGCTCAACACCCTTTATAACGAACTGAGCGTGCGCGACAAGGCGCAGGCCGAGTGGGGCCGCTTGATTCTCGAGCAGAGCACCTGGACTGCGCACAGCCGCATCGAAGTGCTGGCCACCGAACAACTGAAGATGCACATACCTGGCGCGGCTGACGTGAAGATGGTGGCGCCATGATGAAACTCGAAGGCGCGCTGTTCCCATGGCGCTTCCGCCTGATGGTGGCGCTGCTCGGTCTGATGGTCGCAGCGATCTGCTGGCGCATCATCGACCTGCAAGTGGTCGACCGTGACTTCCTCAAAGGGCAGGGCGATGCGCGCAGCCTGCGGCATATTCCGATTCCGGCGCACCGTGGCCTGATCACCGACCGTAACGGCGAGCCTCTGGCTGTCAGTACCCCAGTGACCACGCTGTGGGCCAACGCCAAGGAAATGCAGTCGGCCAAAGAGAAGTGGCCGGCACTCGCCGCCGCGCTGGGCCAGAACCCGAAAGCGCTGAGCGAACGCCTCGAAGCCCAGGCCAACAAAGAATTCATTTATCTGGTGCGCGGGCTGACCCCCGAGCAGGGTCAGGCTGTGCTCGATCTGAAAGTGCCGGGCGTCTACGGCATCGAAGAATTCCGCCGCTTCTACCCGGCCGGTGAAGTCACCGCGCACATGGTCGGCTTTACCGACATCGACGATCACGGTCGCGAAGGCGTCGAGCTGGCCTATGACGAATGGCTGGCCGGGGTGCCGGGCAAACGACAAGTCATCAAGGATCGCCGTGGCCGGTTGATCAAGGATGTTCAAGTCACCAAGAACGCCAAGGCCGGCAAGCCCTTGGCGTTGTCGATTGACCTGCGTCTGCAATACCTGGCCAACCGCGAGCTGCGCAACGCGATCATCGAAAACGGCGCCAAGGCCGGCAGTCTGGTGATCATGGACGTAAAGACCGGCGAGATCCTGGCCATGGTCAACCAGCCGACCTACAACCCGAACAACCGTCGCAACCTGCAACCGGCGATGATGCGCAACCGCGCCATGATCGACGTGTTCGAGCCGGGTTCGACCATGAAAGCCATTTCCATGAGCGCGGCAATCGAAACCGGCCGCTGGAAACCGAGCGACACCGTCGAGGTGTATCCGGGCTCGTTGCAGATCGGCAAATACACCATTAAAGACGTGTCGAAGACCGAAGGGCCAGTGCTCGATCTGACCGGCATCCTGATCAATTCCAGTAACGTCGGCATGAGTAAAGTCGCCTTCGATATCGGCGGCGAAACCATTTTCCGTCTCGCGCAGAAAGTCGGCCTCGGTCAGGACACCGGCCTGGGCTTCCCCGGCGAACGCGTCGGCAATCTGCCCAACTACCGCGAATGGCGCAAGGCTGAAACTGCAACCTTGTCTTACGGCTATGGTATTTCCGTGACCGCGATCCAGTTGGTGCACGCGTTCTCGGCACTGGCCAACAACGGTCGTCTCGCGCCGCTGACGCTGATCAAAACCGACAAGATGCCGCAGACCACCCAAGTGCTGCCGGAAGCCGTGGCGAAAACCATGCAGGGCATGTTGCAGCAGGTAATCGAAGCGCCGCGCGGCGTGTTCCGTGCGCAGGTGCCGGCTTATCACGTCGGCGGCAAGTCGGGTACCGCGCGCAAGACTTCGGTCGGCACCAAGGGCTACGCAGAAAACTCCTACCGTTCGCTGTTCGCCGGCTTCGGCCCGATGAGCGATCCGCGTTACGCCATTGTTGTGGTGATTGATGAGCCAACCAAGGCCGGTTACTTCGGTGGTCTGGTGTCGGCGCCAGTGTTCAGCCGTGTGATGTCCGGCACCCTGCGCCTGATGAACGTGACCCCGGACAACCTGCCGACCACCCAACAGGCCAACGCCACCCCGGTCGTTCCGCTGAAAGCCAATGGAGGGCGCGGCTGATGTCATTAAGTCTGAACAAGATATTTCCCCACGCCGGCCACGATCTGTTGATCCGTGAACTGGCGCTGGACAGCCGCAACGTGCGCGCCGGCGACTTGTTTCTTGCCGTGCCCGGCGGCCGTTTCGATGGCCGTGCGCATATCGCCGATGCCTTGCAACGCGGCGCGGCTGCCGTGGCTTATGAAGTCGAAGGCGCCACCGTGCTGCCGATCACTGACGTGCCGCTGATTCCGGTCAAGGGTCTGGCGGCGCAACTTTCGGACATTGCCGGGCGTTTTTACGGTGAGCCGAGTCATCACCTGAACCTGATCGGTGTCACCGGCACCAATGGCAAGACCAGCGTGACCCAATTGGTCGCGCAGGCGCTGGATCTGCTCGGCCAGCATTGCGGCATCGTCGGTACGCTGGGTTCCGGTTTCTACGGCGCGCTGGAAAGCGGCCTGCACACCACGCCGAATCCGATTGCCGTGCAAGCGACCCTGGGCGACCTGAAAAAGGCCGGCGCGAAAGCCGTGGCCATGGAAGTGTCGTCCCACGGTCTGGATCAGGGCCGGGTCACCGCGCTGGCCTTCGACGTGGCGGTGATGACCAACCTGTCCCGCGATCACCTGGATTATCACGGCACCATGCAGGCGTACGCCGAGGCCAAGGCCCGGCTGTTCGCCTGGAATGACCTGAAGTGCCGCGTGGTCAACCTCGACGACGATTTCGGCCGGCAACTGGCGGCGGAAAAACGCGTGTCGCGTTTGATCACCTACAGCCTGCTGGATAGCAGCGCCTACCTGTTTTGCCGCGAAGCGCAGTTCGACGATCATGGCGTGCGCGCCACGCTGGTCACGCCGCAGGGCGAGCATCACCTGCGCAGTACGCTGCTTGGTCGTTTCAACCTGAGTAACGTACTGGCCGCAGTCGGCGCCTTGCTTGGCCTGGATTACGCCCTCGACGAAATTCTCAAAGTGCTGCCGAAGCTCGAAGGCCCGGCCGGGCGCATGCAGCGTCTGGGTGGCGGCACGCAGCCGCTGGTGGTGGTCGATTACGCCCACACGCCCGATGCGCTGGAAAAGGTTCTCACTGCGCTGCGCCCGCACGTCAAAGGCCAACTGCTGTGCCTGTTCGGCTGCGGCGGTGATCGCGATCGCGGCAAACGTCCGTTGATGGCCGAAGTGGTCGAGCGTCTGGCTGACCAGGTGTTGGTCACCGACGACAACCCGCGCACCGAAGATCCTGCGGTGATTTTCGACGACATCCGCGCCGGTTTCACCGCTGTGGATAAAGTCACTTTCGTCGCCGGTCGCGGCCAGGCCATCGCGCAACTTATCGCTGGCGCGACCGCTGACGACGTGATTGTTCTCGCCGGCAAAGGTCACGAGGACTATCAGGAAATCAACGGCGTGCGCCATGCCTTTTCCGATCTGGTCGAGGCCGATCATGCCCTGACCGCGTGGGAGGTGGCCCATGCTTAAGGCCCTGAGCCTCAGCGAACTGACCAATGTACTCGAGGCCCGCCTGATTGGCGCTGATGCCAGTTTCGACGGCGTCAGTATCGACAGTCGTGCAATCCAGCCCGGCCAGTTGTTCATCGCCCTGACCGGCCCGCGTTTCGACGGTCATGACTACCTGAACGACGTTGCCGGCAAAGGCGCCGTGGCGGCACTGGTCGAGCGCGAAGTCGCCGACAGCGCGTTGCCGCAATTGCTGGTCAAGGACACCCGTCAGGCGCTGGGCCAACTCGGCGCGTTGAACCGTGCTGCGTTCACCCAGCCAGTGGCGGCGGTGACCGGTTCCAGTGGCAAGACCACGGTCAAGGAAATGCTCGCGAGCATCCTGCGCACGCGCGGTCCGGTGCTGGCGACCCGTGGCAATCTGAACAACGACCTTGGCGTGCCGCTGACCCTGATCGAACTGGCGCCGGAACACACCTCGGCTGTCATCGAACTGGGAGCTTCACGTCTGGGCGAGATCGCTTACACCGTCGGCCTGACCAAGCCGCACGTAGCGATCCTGAACAACGCCGGCACCGCTCACGTCGGTGAGTTCGGCGGTCCGGAAAAAATCGTCGAAGCCAAAGGTGAAATCATCGAAGGCCTGGCCGCCGATGGCATCGCCGTGCTCAACCTCGATGACAAGGCTTTCGGTATCTGGAAGACCCGCGCGGCCGGCCGTCAGGTGCTGACCTTCGCCCTGAGCAACAGCGAGGCGAATTTCCACGCCAGCGATCTGGCCACTGATGCCCGCGGTTGCCCGGCGTTCAATCTGCACACGCCTGAAGGTAGCGAGCGCGTGCAACTGAACCTGCTCGGTACTCATAACGTCGCCAATGCCCTGGCTGCCGCCGCTGCTGCTCACGCCTTGGGCGTGTCGCTGTTCGGCATCGCCACCGGCCTCGGTGCGGTGCAACCGGTCAAGGGGCGCACCGTCGCGCAACTGGCAAAAAACGGCATGCGCGTGATCGATGACACCTACAACGCAAACCCCACCTCGATGTGCGCGGCCGTTGATATACTCGCCGGCTTTTCCGGCCGCACCGTCCTGGTGCTCGGCGATATCGGCGAGTTGGGCGACTGGGCGGAGCAGGGGCACCGCGACGTGGGCGAGTACGCCCGAGGCAAGGTTTCTGCGCTTTACGCGGTCGGGCCGAACATGGTCCACGCGGTAAACGCTTTCGGTGAGCAGGCGCAGCACTTCGGCACCCAGGCCGAGCTGATCCAGGCCCTCGCCGCCGAGCAGGACACAAACACCACCATTTTGATCAAGGGTTCGCGCAGCGCAGCGATGGAAAACATCGTTGCGGCTCTGTGCGGGTCCAGTCTGGAGAAACATTAATGCTGCTGCTGCTAGCGGAGTATCTGCAACAGTTCTACAAAGGCTTCGCGGTCTTCCAGTACCTGACCCTGCGCGGGATTCTCGGTGTGCTGACCGCGCTGGTCTTGTCGCTGTGCTATGGCCCGTGGATGATCCGTACTCTGCAGAACCGTCAGATCGGCCAATCGGTGCGTAACGACGGTCCGCAATCGCACCTGTCCAAATCCGGTACGCCGACCATGGGTGGCGCGCTGATTCTGTCTTCGATCGGCGTCAGCACCTTGCTCTGGGCTGACCTGAGCAACCGCTACGTCTGGGTGGTGCTGCTGGTGACCCTGCTGTTCGGCGCCATCGGCTGGGTCGACGATTACCGCAAAGTCATCGAGAAGAACTCCCGTGGCCTGCCGAGCCGCTGGAAGTATTTCTGGCAGTCGGTGTTCGGCCTCGGCGCTGCGATCTTCCTTTATATGACTGCCGCGACGCCGGTGGAAACCACGCTGATTCTGCCGATGCTCAAGGACTACAGCATCCCGCTGGGCGCCGGTTTCATCGTGCTGACCTACTTCGTCATTGTCGGTTCGAGCAACGCGGTCAACCTGACTGACGGCCTCGACGGCCTGGCGATCATGCCGACGGTGATGGTCGGCGGCGGCCTGGGGATTTTCTGCTACCTGTCGGGCAACGTGAAGTTCGCCGAATACCTGCTGATTCCTTACGTGCCGGGCGCAGGCGAATTGATCGTGTTCTGCGGTGCACTGATCGGTGCCGGCCTCGGTTTCCTCTGGTTCAACACCTATCCAGCGCAGGTGTTCATGGGCGACGTCGGTGCCCTGGCACTCGGCGCGGCACTGGGCACCATCGCGGTGATCGTCCGTCAGGAAATCGTCCTGTTCATCATGGGCGGCGTGTTCGTGATGGAAACCCTGTCAGTGGTCATTCAGGTTGCCTCCTTTAAGCTGACCGGTCGCCGCGTGTTCCGCATGGCGCCGATTCACCACCACTTTGAACTCAAGGGCTGGCCCGAGCCGCGCGTGATCGTCCGTTTCTGGATCATCACCGTGATTCTCGTCCTGGTCGGCCTTGCCACCCTGAAGCTGAGGTAGAACGAGTGTCTCTGATCGCTTCTGACCACTTCCGCATCGTTGTCGGCCTCGGCAAGAGCGGCATGTCCCTGGTTCGCTTCCTGGCGAACCGGGGCACGTCGTTTGCTGTGGCCGACACGCGGGAAAATCCACCGGAACTGGCCACGCTCAAGCGTGACTATCCGCACGTGGAAGTGCGTTGTGGCGAGCTGGACGTCGAATTCCTCTGCCGTGCCGACGAGCTCTACGTAAGCCCCGGCTTGGCGCTGGCGACTCCGGCCCTGCAAGCCGCCGCTGCCCGTGGCGTGAAAATGTCTGGCGACATCGAGTTGTTCGCGCGTTACGCGCGGGCGCCGATCGTCGCGATCACCGGCTCCAACGCGAAAAGCACCGTGACCACGCTGGTCGGTGAGATGGCGGCTGCGGCCGGCAAGCGCGTCGCCGTTGGCGGCAACCTCGGCACGCCAGCGCTGGACCTGCTCAGCGATGACGTCGAGCTGTACGTCATGGAGTTGTCGAGTTTCCAGCTGGAAACCACCGACCAGCTCAACGCCGAAGTCGCCACCGTACTGAACATCAGCGAAGACCACATGGATCGCTACAGCGGTCTGCCGGCCTATCACCTGGCCAAGCACCGGATCTTCCGGGGCGCGAAGCAGTTTGTGGTCAACCGTCAGGATGCCCTGAGCCGTCCATTGATCGGTGAAGGTCAGCCATGCTGGACCTTTGGCCTGAGCAAACCGGATTTCAAAGCGTTCGGCATTCGCGAAGAAGACGGCGAGAAGTACCTCTCCTTCGAATTCCAGAACCTGATGCCCGTGCGTGAACTGAAGATTCGCGGTGCGCATAACCAGTCCAACGCGCTCGCCGCATTGGCACTGGGTCACGCTGTGGGTCTGCCGTTCGACGCCATGCTCGCGGCGCTGCGCACGTTTGCCGGGCTCGAACACCGCTGCCAGTGGGTGCGCGATCTCGATGGCGTGGCCTATTACAACGATTCCAAAGCCACCAACGTTGGCGCCGCTCTGGCGGCCATCGAAGGCCTCGGTGCGGACATCGACGGCAAGGTCATTCTGATCGCCGGCGGTGACGGCAAAGGCGCCGAATTCAACGATCTGCGCGATCCGGTGGCGGCCAACTGCCGCGCCGTGGTGCTGATGGGGCGTGACTCCGACAAGATCGGCGAGGCCATTGGCGATGCCGTGCCGCTGATCCGCGCGACCTCGCTGGTCGACGCCGTCGCGCAATGCCGCGCAGCTGCCCAGCCGGGTGACGTGGTGCTGCTGTCTCCGGCCTGCGCCAGTTTCGACATGTTCAAGAATTACGAAGACCGTGGTCACCAGTTCGTCCGCGCTGTGGAGGAACTGGCATGAACTTGAGAAACATCATCAAGCCGTACCCGTCGCCGCTGATCACCG
Organism: Pseudomonas sp. 2957; assembly: GCF_031456345.1. Taxonomy (NCBI): domain Bacteria; kingdom Pseudomonadati; phylum Pseudomonadota; class Gammaproteobacteria; order Pseudomonadales; family Pseudomonadaceae; genus Pseudomonas; species Pseudomonas sp. 2957. The sequence goes on along the minus strand of NZ_JAVDUL010000003.1, from coordinate 814,931 downwards.
GGCGTGGCATCGACCTCGACTTCCCGATGCTCGCCGGTTGCCTGGCGCTGCTCGGCCTGGGCCTGATCATGATCGCTTCGGCGTCCACCGAAGTGGCGGCGGCGCAGTCGGGCAGTCCGCTGTATTACATGATTCGCCACCTTATCTATGTGGTGCTGGGTCTGGGCGCGTGCATTGTCACCATGATGATCCCGATCGCCACTTGGCAGCGCCTCGGCTGGATGATGCTGATCGGTGCGTTCGGCCTGTTGGTGATGGTGATCATCCCCGGCATCGGCCGCGAAGTGAACGGTTCGATGCGCTGGATCGGTTTCAGCTTCTTCAACGTGCAGCCGTCGGAAATCGCCAAGGTGTTCGTGGTGATCTACCTCGCCGGTTATCTGGTGCGCCGGCAGAAAGAAGTGCGCGAGAGCTGGATGGGCTTCTTCAAGCCGTTCATCGTCCTGCTGCCGATGGCGGGTCTGTTGCTGATGGAACCGGACTTCGGTGCCACCGTAGTCATGATGGGCGCGGCGGCGGCGATGCTGTTCCTTGGCGGGGTCGGGCTGTTCCGCTTCTCGCTGATGGTGGTGCTGGCGGTTGGCGCGGTGGTTCTGCTGATTCAGATGCAGCCGTATCGAATGGCGCGTCTGACCAACTTCGCCGACCCGTGGGCCGACCAGTTCGGTGCCGGCTATCAGTTGTCGCAGGCCTTGATCGCTTTCGGTCGCGGCGAGTGGCTGGGCGTCGGCCTGGGCAACAGCGTGCAGAAACAGTTTTATCTGCCGGAAGCGCACACCGACTTCGTGTTCTCGGTACTTGCCGAAGAACTGGGCGCCGTGGGTTCGTTGTGCACCGTCGCGCTGTTCGTGTTCGTGTGTATTCGCGGCATGTACATCGGCCTGTGGGCGGAGAAGGCCAAGCAGTTCTTTGCCGCTTACGTGGCTTACGGCTTGTCGTTCCTGTGGATTGGTCAGTTCCTGATCAACATCGGTGTGAACGTCGGCCTGCTGCCAACCAAGGGTCTGACCTTGCCGTTCCTCAGTTACGGCGGCAGCTCGCTGGTGATCTGCTGCGCCTGTCTGGGCCTGTTGCTGCGCATCGAGTGGGAGAGTCGAACCCACCTGGGCAGCGAAGAGATGGAATTCCAGGAGAGCGACTTCGCCGAGGAGCCGACTCATGGGCGCTAACGTATTGATCATGGCCGGCGGTACCGGCGGCCACGTGTTCCCGGCGCTGGCCTGTGCCCGCGAGTTTCAGGCGCGCGGCTACACCGTGCACTGGCTCGGCACGCCACGGGGGATCGAAAACGAACTGGTCCCGGCGGCAGGGCTTGAACTGCACCGGATCAACGCCAGCGGTCTGCGTGGCAAGGGCAAGCTGTCGCTGCTCAAGGCGCCGCTGATGCTGCTGAAATCGGTGTGGCAGGCGCGGGCGATCATGCGCCGTCTGAAGCCGGTGTGCGTGGTTGGCTTCGGCGGTTATGTGACCGGCCCTGGTGGTCTTGCCGCGAAACTGGCTGGCGTGCCGGTGATCGTTCACGAGCAGAACGCTGTCGCCGGCACCGCCAATCGGTTGCTGGTGCCGTTCGCCGCCCGAGTGTGTGAAGCGTTCCCCGACACCTTTACTCTGTCGGACAGCCGCCGTACCACCGGTAATCCGGTGCGCAGCGAGCTGTTCCTCGACACATCGCGACCGGCGCTGGCCGGGCGCAAAGCGCGTTTGCTGATCCTTGGCGGCAGCCTGGGCGCAGAACCGTTGAACAAATTGCTGCCTGAAGCCCTGGCCCAAGTCGCTGCCGACCTGCGCCCGGAAGTGTTTCATCAGGCCGGCAAAAACCACGATGAAGTGACTGCCGAGCGTTACCGCGCCGTGGGTGTGGAAGCGCAGGTGCAGCCGTTCATCAAAGACATGGCCCAGGCCTATGGCTGGGCTGACCTGGTGGTGTGCCGCGCTGGCGCGTTGACCATCAGTGAGCTGGCGGCCGCCGGTCTGCCCTCGATGCTGGTGCCTTTGCCCCACGCGATCGACGATCACCAGACCCGCAACGCCGATTATTTGGCCCGCGAAGGCGCTGCCTTCCTGATGCCGCAAAGAACGACTGGTGCCGCGGATCTTGCCGCGCGCCTGACAGAGGTCTTGATGCAACCGCAACGACTCGAAGCAATGGCCCAAGCGGCCCGCCGACTGGCCAAACCCGATGCCACCCGTAGCGTGGTCGATACCTGTCTGGAGGTGGCCCATGGTTGAGAATCAGAAAGCCATGCCACAACCGGAAATGCGCCGCATCCGTCGCATCCACTTCGTCGGCATCGGCGGCGTGGGCATGTGCGGCATCGCTGAAGTGTTGTTGAACCTGGGCTATCAAGTCTCCGGTTCCGACCTGAAAGCCTCGCCGGTCACCGAGCGCCTGGAAACCTTCGGCGCGCAGATCTTCATCGGTCACCGTGCCGAGAACGCCGCTACCGCCGACGTGCTGGTGGTGTCGAGCGCAGTGAACACGTCCAACCCGGAAGTGGCGACTGCCCTTGAGCGCCGCATTCCAGTGGTGCCGCGTGCAGAAATGCTCGCCGAGCTGATGCGCTATCGCCACGGCATCGCCGTCGCCGGTACCCATGGCAAAACCACCACCACCAGCCTGATCGCTTCGGTGTTCGCGGCCGGTGGTCTGGACCCGACATTCGTGATCGGTGGTCGTCTGAACGCGGCGGGCACCAACGCCCAGCTCGGCACCAGCCGTTACCTGATCGCCGAAGCGGACGAAAGCGATGCGAGCTTCCTGCATCTGCAGCCGCTGGTGGCCGTGGTCACCAACATAGACGCCGACCACATGGCGACCTACGACGGTGACTTCAACAAACTGAAGAAAACCTTCGTCGAATTCCTGCACAACCTGCCGTTCTACGGTTTGGCGGTGATGTGCCTGGACGATCCGGTGGTGCGCGAAATCCTGCCGCTGGTCAAGCGTCCGACCGTTACCTACGGCTTCAGCGAAGACGCCGATGTGCGCGCGATCAATGTCCGTCAGCAGGGCATGCAGACCTTCTTCACCGTCCTGCGCCCGGATCGCGAGCCGCTGGACGTGTCGGTGAACATGCCCGGCAACCATAACGTGCTCAACTCGCTGGCGACCATCTGCATCGCCACCGACGAAGGCGTCAGCGATGAAGCCATCGTTCAGGGCCTGTCAGGCTTCCAGGGCGTCGGTCGACGCTTTCAGGTCTACGGCGAGCTGCCGGTGGACGGCGGCAACGTGATGCTGGTCGACGACTACGGTCACCACCCGACCGAAGTTGCTGCCGTGATCAAAGCCGTGCGCGGTGGCTGGCCGGAGCGTCGTCTGGTGATGGTCTACCAGCCGCACCGCTACAGCCGCACCCGTGATCTGTACGACGACTTCGTCAATGTACTGGCCGACGCCAACGTGCTGCTGCTGATGGAAGTCTATCCGGCCGGCGAAGAGCCGATCCCTGGCGCCGACAGCCGCAAGCTGTGCAACAGCATCCGTCAGCGCGGTCAGCTCGACCCGATCTACATCGAGCGTGGCGTTGACTTGGCGCCGTTGGTCAAGCCGCTGCTGCGCGCCGGCGACATTCTGTTGTGCCAGGGCGCTGGTGACATCGGCGGTCTCGCGCCGAAGCTGTTGAAAAGTGAATTGTTCGCCGGCGCCGTGGCGGCGCCGGTCGAGGGGAAGTTGAAATGACTGCTGCCTACGCCAAGCTGTTCTCCACCATCGCGCCGAAAGACTTCGGCCGCGTCGCCGTGCTCTTCGGCGGCCTGAGTGCCGAGCGTGAGGTTTCGCTGAAATCCGGCAACGCCGTGCTCGAGGCGCTGCAAAGCGCTGGCGTCGATGCGTTCGGCATCGATGTCGGTGAAGACTTCCTGCAGCGTCTGCTCAGCGAAAAGATCGACCGCGCGTTCATCATTCTCCACGGTCGCGGCGGTGAAGACGGCAGCATGCAGGGCCTGCTCGAGTGCGCGGGCATCCCGTACACCGGCAGCGGCATCCTCGCCTCGGCACTGGCGATGGACAAGCTGCGTACCAAGCAGGTCTGGCACAGCCTCGGGATTCCGACGCCGCGTCACGCCGTGCTGTGCAGCGAAGCCGATTGTATTTCCGCAGCGACGGAACTGGGCCTGCCTTTGATCGTCAAACCGGCGCATGAAGGTTCAAGTATCGGGATGGCCAAAGTGAATTCTGCGTCCGAGTTGATCGACGCATGGAAAGCGGCCAGTACCTACGATTCGCAAGTGTTGGTCGAGCAATGGATTCAAGGTCCGGAGTTCACCATCGCCACCCTGCGTGACCAGGTGTTGCCTCCAATCGCCCTGGGTACACCGCACACATTTTACGACTACGACGCCAAGTACATCGCCAACGATACCCAGTACCGCATTCCGTGCGGGCTGGACGCGGCCAAGGAACAGGAACTCATGGAACTCACGGCCAAGGCCTGTGAGGCGCTGGGTATCGCCGGTTGGGGTCGGGCGGACGTGATGCAGGACGCCGACGGGCAGTTCTGGTTCCTCGAAGTCAATACCGCACCGGGCATGACCGATCACAGCCTGGTGCCGATGGCGGCGCGGGCTGCCGGTCTGGATTTCCAGCAACTGGTTCTGGCCATTCTGGCCGCCAGCGTTGAAGACGCAGGCGCAACAGAGGCGCGAGGTTAAGACCATGCAAGGCGCTCATCTCAGACATCAGCCACCCGCACCCGGCCGCAAGCCGGTGCCGCGGGGTGCCAGCCGAATGGTGGCGAAAGAGCCGATGTCCGCGCGCCTGCCGAAAGCCAATTTCAGCTTTCTGAAAAGTCTGTTCTGGCCGGTGCTGCTGGTGGCGCTGGGCTTTGGTACGTACGAAGGCGCGCAGCGTTTGCTGCCGTACGCCGACCGGCCGATCAGCAAGATCGCGGTGCAGGGCGACCTCAGCTACATCAGCCAGCAGGCGGTGCAGCAGCGGATCGCGCCGTTCGTGGCGTCGAGCTTCTTCACCATCGACCTCGCCGGTATGCGTACCGAGCTTGAGCAGATGCCCTGGATCGCCCACGCCGAAGTGCGTCGGGTGTGGCCGGATCAGGTGGTGATCCGCCTCGAAGAGCAATTGCCGGTGGCGCGTTGGGGCGACGAGTCGTTGCTCAACAACCAGGGCCAGGCGTTCACGCCCAAGGAACTGGCGAACTACGAACACCTGCCGCAGCTGTTCGGCCCACAACGGGCTCAGCAGCAGGTGATGCAGCAGTATCAGGTGCTGAGCCAGATGTTGCGCCCGCTGGGTTTTTCGATTGCACGCCTGGAATTGCGTGAACGCGGCAGCTGGTTCCTGACCACCGGTGCCGGCAGTTCCGGCCCCGGCATAGAGTTGCTGCTGGGACGCGGCAACCTGGTGGAAAAGATGCGCCGCTTTATCGCCATCTATGACAAGACGCTGAAAGAGCAGATTACGAACATTGCGCGCATCGATCTGCGCTACGCCAACGGCCTCGCTGTTGGCTGGCGGGAACCCGTAGCGCCGACGACAGCCCAACCCGCTGTCGCAAAGAATTAAGAAGAGGCAGGACCCATGGCAAACGTGCAAAGCGGCAAAATGATCGTCGGTCTGGATATCGGCACCTCCAAAGTGGTGGCGCTGGTAGGCGAGGTCGCGGACGACGGCCAGCTGGAAATCGTCGGGATCGGTACGCATCCGTCCCGCGGCCTGAAGAAGGGCGTGGTGGTCAACATCGAATCCACCGTGCAGTCGATCCAGCGCGCGATCGAAGAAGCCCAACTGATGGCCGGCTGCCGCATTCACTCGGCGTTCGTCGGCGTTGCGGGCAATCACATCCGCAGCCTGAACTCCCACGGCATCGTCGCGATCCGTGATCGCGAAGTCAGCTCGGCTGACCTTGAGCGTGTGCTCGACGCCGCCCAGGCCGTGGCGATCCCGGCTGACCAGCGCGTGCTGCACACCCTGCCGCAGGATTACGTGATCGATAACCAGGAAGGCGTGCGCGAGCCACTGGGCATGTCCGGCGTGCGTCTGGAAGCCAAGGTTCACGTGGTCACCTGCGCCGTCAACGCTGCACAGAACATTGAAAAATGCGTACGCCGCTGCGGTCTGGAAATCGACGACATCATTCTCGAGCAACTGGCCTCGGCCTACTCGGTGCTGACCGACGACGAGAAAGAACTGGGCGTGTGCCTGGTCGACATCGGCGGCGGCACCACCGACATCGCGATCTTCACCGAAGGCGCGATCCGTCACACCGCCGTGATCCCGATTGCCGGTGATCAAGTGACCAACGACATCGCCATGGCGTTGCGCACCCCGACCCAGTACGCCGAAGAGATCAAGATCCGTTACGCCTGCGCCCTGGCCAAACTGGCCGGTGCCGGTGAAACCATCAAGGTGCCGAGCGTTGGCGACCGTCCACCGCGTGAGCTGTCGCGTCAGGCCTTGGCCGAAGTGGTCGAGCCGCGTTACGACGAACTGTTCACCTTGATCCAGGCCGAGCTGCGTCGCAGCGGCTACGAAGACCTGATCCCGGCGGGCATCGTGCTCACCGGCGGTACTTCGAAAATGGAAGGCGCCACCGAACTGGCCGAAGAAATCTTCCACATGCCGGTGCGCCTCGGGGTACCGCATGGCGTGAAAGGTCTGGATGACGTAGTGCGCAACCCGATTTATTCCACTGGCGTCGGTTTGTTGATGTACGGCCTGCAAAAGCAGTCCGACGGAGTTTCGTTCTCCGGCATCGGCAGCCGCGACAGCTACAGCAGCGAAGAGCCTCAGGCGCCGCTGCTGGACCGACTGAAAAAGTGGGTTCAGGGCAATTTTTAAAAGCTTTACCGCAACACCGCTACAAACAGCAGTAGGCGAAAAAACTAGAGAATGTAAGGAGAGGGAAAATGTTCGAACTCGTAGACAACATCCCCGCAAGCCCGGTAATCAAAGTTATCGGTGTCGGCGGTGGCGGCGGCAACGCTGTCAATCACATGGTCAAGAGCAACATCGAAGGCGTTGAGTTCATCTGCGCCAACACCGATGCTCAAGCGCTGAAAAACATCGGCGCGCGGACCATCCTGCAACTGGGCACCGGCGTGACCAAGGGCCTGGGTGCCGGCGCCAATCCTGAAGTCGGCCGTCAAGCCGCTCTGGAAGACCGTGAGCGCATCGCTGAAGTGCTAGCCGGCACCAACATGGTGTTCATCACCACCGGCATGGGCGGCGGTACCGGTACCGGTGCAGCGCCGATCATCGCCGAAGTGGCCAAGGAAATGGGCATCCTGACCGTTGCGGTCGTGACCCGTCCGTTCCCGTTCGAAGGCCGCAAGCGTATGCAGATCGCCGACGAAGGCATCCGCATGCTTTCGGAAAGCGTCGACTCGCTGATCACCATTCCGAACGAAAAACTGCTGACCATCCTCGGCAAAGACGCAAGCCTCTTGTCGGCTTTCGCCAAGGCTGACGATGTACTGGCCGGTGCCGTTCGCGGTATCTCCGACATCATCAAGCGTCCGGGCATGATCAACGTCGACTTCGCCGACGTGCGCACCGTGATGAGCGAAATGGGCATGGCGATGATGGGCACTGGCTGCGCCAGCGGTCCGAACCGTGCACGTGAAGCTACCGAAGCGGCAATCCGCAACCCGTTGCTGGAAGACGTCAACCTGCAAGGCGCGCGCGGCATTCTGGTTAACATCACCGCCGGTCCTGACCTGTCCCTGGGTGAGTACTCCGACGTGGGTTCGATCATCGAAGCCTTTGCTTCCGAGCACGCGATGGTCAAAGTCGGTACCGTTATCGATCCGGACATGCGCGACGAGCTGCACGTGACTGTGGTTGCCACCGGTCTGGGCGCGAAAATCGAGAAGCCTGTGAAGGTCATCGACAACACCGTTCACACCTCCATGGCCTCGGCGCAGGTGCAACAACCGGCTCCGGCCCGTCAGGAGCAGCCAGCGGTTAACTACCGTGATCTGGACCGTCCGACCGTCATGCGCAACCAGGCTCAGGCCGGTGCTGCGGCTGCCGCGAAGATGAATCCGCAGGATGACCTGGACTATCTGGACATTCCGGCATTCCTGCGTCGTCAGGCCGATTGATGGAATGTATCAGGGCTATGAAGGTGATTGGTGTTCAGCAAAGGCATGGTCTGCTATCATCGCCAGCCTTTGTTGATACCAGTTCGCAATTTGCGCTGAAGCGGCCCAAGCCATGATTAAACAACGCACACTGAAAAATATTATCCGTGCCACAGGTGTAGGCCTGCATTCCGGCGAGAAGGTCTATCTGACCCTCAAGCCTGCGCCTGTCGACACTGGCATTGTGTTTTGTCGCGCTGACCTCGACCCTGTGGTGCAGATTCCTGCCCGCGCGGAAAACGTCGGTGAAACCACTATGTCGACGACGCTGATCAATGGCGACGTCAAAGTGGACACGGTAGAGCACTTGCTCTCGGCCATGGCTGGCCTGGGCATCGATAACGCCTACGTCGAGCTCTCCGCGTCCGAAGTCCCGATCATGGATGGCAGCGCTGGACCCTTCGTATTCCTGATTCAATCGGCAGGCCTGGAAGAACAGGACGCCGCCAAGAAATTCATCCGCATCCTGCGTGAAGTGACAGTGGAAGACGGCGACAAGCGCGCCACTTTCGTCCCTTTCGAAGGCTTCAAGGTGAGCTTCGAGATCGATTTCGATCACCCGGTATTCCGGGACCGCACCCAGAGTGCAAGCGTGGATTTTTCCAGCACTTCGTTCGTAAAAGAAGTCAGCCGCGCCCGTACCTTTGGTTTCATGAGTGACATCGAGTACCTGCGCAAGCACAACCTCGCACTCGGCGGCAGCGTGGAAAACGCGATCGTGGTCGACGCTGATGGCGTGTTGAACGAAGACGGCCTTCGCTATGAAGACGAATTCGTCAAACACAAGATCCTCGACGCGATTGGCGACCTGTACCTGCTGGGCAACAGCCTGATTGGTGAGTTCAAAGGCTTCAAGTCCGGTCATGCACTGAACAACCAGCTGCTGCGCAAATTGATTGAGCAGACAGACGCTTGGGAAGTGGTGACGTTCGAAGACGCCAGCACCGCACCGATCTCTTACATGCGCCCGGTTGCTGCGGTGTAAGTAAAAAACCTCTCTAGTTTTTTGAAGGCCATCCTCGGATGGCCTTTTTTTATGCCCTTTAAAAGATCAAAAGATCGCAGCCTTCGGCAGCTCCTACAGGGATACCGCATTGCAGATGTAGGAGCTGCCGAAGGCTGCGATCTTTTGACTTTAAATTGACACTACAACGCGATTGCGCCCGCCTTCCTTGGCCTGATACAGCGCCTTGTCCGCTGCAAACAGCAGCTGCTCAAGTGTCATCTCGCTCGCCGATGTCCAGGTGGCGATGCCGATACTCACCGTCATCGCCCGCTCAGCGCCTTCAACCCATGGCAAGTTTTCCACAGCCCGGCGAATCTGCTCGGCGATCTGCTGCGCCCCGGCGCTGTCGGTCTCGGCGAGAATCACCGAAAACTCTTCACCGCCATACCTCGCGACCAGATCCGCCGGGCGCCGCACGTTCGCGGTGATTACCTTGGCCAGTTCGCGCAACACCTGATCCCCGGCCTGATGGCCATGGCGATCATTGAAGGCCTTGAAGTGGTCAGCATCGATCATCATCACCGACAGCGGCTGGCCGGAGCGCTGGGCGCGGAACCATTCGTGGCGCAGGGTCTGGTCGAGCAGGCGTCGGTTGGCAACGCCGGTCAGATCATCGGTGGCAGCCAGTTGCGCCAGTTCGCGTTCGGCGCGATGGCGCAAACGCAGTTCCCGGGCGAGCAGCCAGGTCAGCCACAACAGCCCCAGGCACAACACGCCGGTGGCGCCGCTGATCAGAATCGCTGTGCGGCGCCAGGTGCCGAACACCTCCTCGCTGGACAGCGCGACCATCACCGTCAACGGCAGATTGCCCACCCGCGAGTAGGTATAGAGCCGGCGTTGTTTATCCATGCTCGAGGTACTGGTGAAACTGCCGCTGCCATCGCGATCGTTGAGAATCCGCACGACGTTGGGGCGGTTGCCGAAACTCTTGCCGACCGAATCGCTTTGCAAATAGGGCTTCTGCGCGAGCAGCACGCCATCGCTGTTGATGATGTTCAGTGTGCTGTCGGTGCCGATGTCGAGGCTTTTGAACAGGTCGTCGAAGTAGTCGAGTTTCAGCGACGCCACTGCTACGCCGAGGAATTCGCCGGTCTGCGAGGAGATGCGCCGGCTGAAGCTGATGCGCCACTGATCGGCTTCTTCACAATCGCAACGGGTCTTGAACGGGCGGCTGATGAACATGCCCATGTCACGGTTGAACGCATGGGCGAGGAAATAATCGCGGTCGGCGAAATTGCCCGGTTTCGGTTCGATGCGCGAGGAGTCGGCGATCACCTCGCCATGCTTGTCGAGCAGGAGGATGTCGCCCTTGAAACGCGCGGTGGCAGAGCGATCGAACAGTGCCAGATGACGGATCTGCGGCGAGACGTTCTGCAGGTCGTCACGCTGAGCGGCGGCGATCAGGCCTTGCAGCGTCAGGTCGTACAGCTCGACGGTGCGCAGCACATCGGCGTCGATCAATTGCGCGATGGTCGTGGCGCGGCGCGTGGCGACTTCCTGCGCACTGGCGTACTCGCGGATCAGCAGGAAGGTGACGATGCACACCATCGCAATCACGGTCAACAGGCTGCCAAGGATCAGCAGGCGCTCGGGGCGACCGGTAAGGCCTGTGACGGAAGGCGTGCGGCTGGTGATCATGATGGGCTGTCGGTAGGAGTGGTTTCGTAAGCTTAGTAGGGCTGACGCCGGACAAACTTGTGGGAGCGAGCCTGCTCGCGAAAGCGGTGTGCCATTCAACATCAATGTTGATGGATCAACCGCGTTCGCGAGCAGGCTCGCTCCCACAGGGTAGATCACAGGATCTGAAAAACGCAGCGCCGATCTTAGAAGACGTTGACCGGGTAGTCGATGATCACGCGGTATTCATCTGTATCCGAATCAATCGCGCCGTAGCCGTTGCCGCCACGGTTGGTCGCCCATTGCAGGCGTACCGCGAGATCCTTGGCCTGGCCGCTTTGCACGACGTACTGCAAATCGATGTCGCGTTCCCAATGCTTGGCGTTATGGCCGTCGGCGCTGTACCAGCTGGAATAGCCTGCGCTGTTCGGGTCGGCTTTGGTCAGGTCCACCGTGCCGCGTGAATAGGACAGCGCCGAGGTCAATCCGGGCATGCCGAGGCCAGTGAAGTCGTAAGCGTACTTGAGCTTCCAGGAGCGTTCGTTCGGACCGTTGAAGTCCGAATACTGCTGCGAGTTGTCGAGGTAAACGCTGTCGCCCTGGCTGATGTAGTCGAACGGCGTGTTGCCGTTGACCCGCTGATAGGCGGCAGTGACGCTGTGGCTGCCGATGCCGACGGTGAGATGCGCGCTCCAGGTGTTGTTGTCGATATCGCCGAGCAGCGCATCACCGGTGTCTTGCGTGTGATAGAAGTGCACGCCCGGGTTGAGGCTTATCACATCGTTCAAGTGCCAGGTGTAGTCGAGGTCGTAGTAGTACTGGTTCCAGATGTCCTTGAGCTCGGACGCGTAAAGGCTGCTCGTCAGGCCTTCAACGCCGCTCCAGGCCACTCCGGCCCAGTTCAAGTGTTGGCTGTCATCGCCATCGGCGAGCGTGCCGTAGGACGTGCCGATTCGGGTATGACCGCTCTGGTTATACGGCTTGGTGAAACTGGCCTGGCCACCTTCGATCAGCCAGCCGTCGAAGCTGCGGTTACTCAGGCTGATGCCACGAAAGGTCTGCGGCAGCATCCGCGTGTCGCCGCCGGCAATCACCGGGTTGGTGAGGAACAGGTCACCGGCCTTCAGTTCGGTATCGAATGCTCGCAGCTTCAGGGTCCCGCCGGCGGTTGAAAACGAGCCCGGCGCTTTGCCGTTGCCGTCGCTGATCGGCAGGATGCTCGAACCGTCGGTACCGCCTCCGCCATCGAGTTTCAAGCCGAGCATGGCATGAGCATCGACGCCGAAGCCGACCGTGCCTTCGGTATAACCCGATTCGAAAACCCCGAGAAAACCTTGCCCCCATTCAATGTTGTCGTCCGCTTTCTGCAAGCGGTTGCGATTCATGTAGTAGTTGCGGGCATTGAGGCTGAGGCTTGAGCCTTCGACGAAACCTTGTTCAGCGAGCTCGTCGGCGTGGACAGCGGGGGCAATCGTTGCGGCAATTGCAATGAACAGCGGGGTGAGGCAGGCAGGGTAAAACACGTGCGGTGGGGCTCCTTGGGTCAGCGGGCGGCTCTGTTTCTTGAGCGGCTTGATGTTTCTTGTTGTTACAGACGCAGCAGACGGCTTTCAGACCACAACGAAAAAAGGCCGCTGAATGGCAGCGGCCTGGAGTGACGACGGTTGAACGGGAAGAGCCAAACAACCGCGTCGAGGGAAACCTTTCGCGGTGCGACTCAGCTGTCTTTCTCGAGCGCTTGAGCCTGGGAAGTGGCGGCCTGCGGGGATTGCGTCGCGTCTTGAGCCTTGGCCATCACTTCGGCCTGATGCTGATCGAATGCCTGTGCGCGCGCGACGTTGTGCGCCACGAACGCTTGCGATTCTTCAGCCATCGCCATCGGCGACAGGATCAATGAGGACAAAACGAATGCGCTGGCAATACCCATACTGTTGGACATCTTGAAAACCTTCTCGCTTGGCGAGTGCTGTTTGGTGCGGGCAAAGATAAGGTTGCCGAGGGTTGGGAAACAGCGCGATTTTCATAAATGACTGTTACAGCAAAAGCAAAGATCGGCACGGGTAACAACCCGGTCTGTGCGTGATGGTGGCCTGTGGCGAGGGGATTTATCCCCGTTGGGCTGCGAAGCGGCCCCAAGAATTCCAGCCTCAAAGATTCTTAGAGCTTGTGCACAGGATTTGCGACTGCTGCGCAGCCGAGCGGGGATAAATCCCCTCGCCACAGGGCTTGGCTGAGCATTCAGACCGGGAGATGGATGCCAAAGGTGTTCATGCCCCGATCACTGCGCACAAACACATCCCCGCCATGCATCAGCGCAATCGCCTTGACGATGGCCAGCCCCAGCCCGTGGTTATTGCCGCTGTTGCTGCGCGAAGCATCGACCCGATAAAACCGTTCGAACAACCTCGGCAGATGCTCGCTGGCAATCGGAGTCCCGGGATTGGCCACGCCAATGCTCACCTGGTGTTCTTCAACCTCGATGCGCACCTCGATCACCTGGCCCGGTTCGGTATGCTGCACAGCGTTGCTCAGCAAATTGATCAGCGCCCGGCGCAGATGCGCGACCTCGATTTGCACTTGCGCATCGCCGCTGACCTGCACTTCAACCTGCGCGTCCTCAAGAATGAAATCCAGATAGTCCAGTGTCGTCGCCACCTCATCAGCCAGTGACGTCGAGGTCAGTTTGGTCGCCTTGTTGCCCTGATCGGCGCTGGCCAGAAACAGCATGTCGTTGATGATCGAGCGCAGTCGCTCAAGCTCTTCGAGATTGGATTGCAGCACTTCGAAATAGTGTTCGGCGGAGCGCCCGCGAGTCAGTGCGACCTGGGTCTGGCCGATCAGGTTGGTCAGCGGCGAACGCAGTTCATGGGCGACGTCGGCGTTGAACGATTCCAGCCGCGAATAGGCCAGTTCAACCCGTTCCAGAGTTGAGTTGAACGATTCGACAAACTGCTCCAGTTCCGGCGGCAGCGGCGACAGACGCAAGCGCCCGGCGCGCAGTGGTGGTGCCAGACGCTGGGCTTCCTGCGACAGTTTGATCAACGGCTTCAGACCGATTCTTGCGACCCAATAGCCCAATGCCGAGGCCAGCAGCACCCCGACAATCGCCAGACTGATCAGGGCGATGAGCAAGTGATGCTGGGTCTGATGCAGCGTCTCGGTGTCGATGCCGATCATGAAACGCAACGGCGGGCGCTGATCCTTGGCGGGGAACTGACTGACCAGCACTTTCAGTGGGTAGGGTTGATCGGGCAGTTGCAGATCGTGCATGCCCAACGGGCCATTGATGGCGGCACGAATCTGCGGGGTGAGATTGCCGTATTCGTAGCGCGGATCACCGCTGCTGATCCAGAAACTGATGCGCTTGTCTTCCTCACCGAGCAGTTTGAGCTTGTTGTTGATCTTCACCCAATGCTCCGGCGTGCCGTAACGGCCAACGGTGGATTCGAGCACGCTGTACCGCGCATCCAGCTCGGCTTCGGGCAACAATCCCAAGCCCTTGTCGACCTGTTGATACAGCGCGCCGCCAATCAACAGAAACACCACCAGCGCCACCAGCGTGAACATGCCGCTGAGGCGCAAGGCAATCGAGTTACTGGACACCACGGCTCTCCAGCACATAACCCATGCCGCGAATGGTGTGCAGCAGTTTTTCGTTGAACGGCCCGTCAAGCTTGGCCCGCAGGCGTTTGATCGCGACTTCGACGACGTTGGCGTCACTGTCGAAATTGATGTCCCAGACCATTTCCGCGATGGCGGTTTTCGAGAGAATTTCGCCCTGGCGCCGGGCGAGCACGCTGAGCAGGGAGAACTCTTTCGCCGTCAGGTCCAGGCGCGTGCCGGCGCGGGTGGCCTTGCGGCTGATCAGGTCGATCCACAGGTCGGCGATGGTCACTTGTACCGGTTCGTGGCCGCCACTACGGCGAGTCAGCGCTTGCAGGCGGGCGACCAATTCGAGAAAGGAAAACGGTTTGCCGAGGTAATCGTCGGCGCCGTCGCGCAGGCCCTTGATGCGATCTTCGACGCGCTCGCGGGCGGTGAGCATGATCACCGGGGTTTGCTTGCGCGCACGTAATGCGCGCAGTACGCCGAAGCCATCGAGCCCCGGCAGCATGACGTCGAGCACGATCACGGCGTAGTCGCATTCCAGTGCCAGATGCAGGCCTTCGACGCCGTCGCGGGCAAGGTCCACGGTGTAGCCCTGTTCGGTCAGGCCACGGTGCAGATAGTCCGCGGTTTTTTCTTCGTCTTCGATAATCAGAACGCGCATGACCGCCTCAGTCTGTGGTCGCCAGTGCCGTTGCGGGCGTTGGGGCTGGTGGGTGTGAGTGCCGGTGAAACAGCCGCTCGAGCCATAAGTATATGACCGGCGTGGTGAACAGCGTCAGCATCTGGCTGACCAGCAAACCACCGACCACGGCAATGCCCAACGGCTGGCGCAGTTCGGCGCCGGTGCCGTAACCGAGCATCAGCGGCAATGCGCCGAGCAGGGCGGCGAGGGTGGTCATGATGATTGGCCGGAACCGGGTGATGCACG
This sequence comes from Pseudomonas sp. 2957, assembly GCF_031456345.1. Lineage (NCBI taxonomy): Bacteria > Pseudomonadati > Pseudomonadota > Gammaproteobacteria > Pseudomonadales > Pseudomonadaceae > Pseudomonas > Pseudomonas sp. 2957. The sequence continues at coordinate 799,668 of NZ_JAVDUL010000003.1, read as the reverse complement.
CTTCGAAAATCGCCTCCTGCGGCGCCAGGCCGCGCTGGCGCTGCGCCTCGAGCGCAAAGTCGATCATCAGGATGCCGTTCTTTTTGACGATGCCGATCAGCAGCACCAGACCGATCAACGCCATGATCGAAAAGTCCTGGCCGCAGATCCACAGCATGATCACCGCGCCGAGGCCTGCTGCCGGCAGGGTCGAAATGATCGTCAGCGGATGCACGAAGCTTTCATAAAGCACGCCGAGAATGATGTATACCGCCACCAGCGCCGCCAGAATCAGCCATGGCTGGCTGGCCAGCGAACTCTGGAACGCCTGCGCCGCACCCTGGAAATTGCCGCTGATCGCGGTGGGCATGCCGATCTCGGCCTTGGCCTGATTGAGCTGAATCACCGCATCGCCCAATGCCACGCCGGGGGCGAGGTTGAATGACATGTTGGCGGCGGGGAACATGCCGTCATGGGCAATCGACAGCGGGCCGATGGTCGGCGCGTCGAATCGGGCCAGCGCCGACAGCGGCACCATTTCCCCACTGAGCGGCGAGCGCAGATAGAAATAGTTGAGGCTTTCGGCCTTGCCGCGTTGTTTGGTATCCAGTTCCAGAATCACGTTGTACTGATTGACCTGAGTCTGGAATTCATTGATCTGCCGTTGGCCGAACGCATCGTACAGCGCCTCGTCGACATCGCTTGCCGTCAGGCCGAAACGCGCCGCTGCGCTGCGATCGATGCTGATGTGGGTGATGCTGCCGCCCAGTTGCAGATCGTTGGAAATGTCGCGAAACGCCGGGTTGCTGCGCAGTTTCTCGGTCAGGCGCTGGGTCCAGGTGGCGAGGGTCGCGCCGTCGTTGCTCTTGAGTACGTATTGGTACTGCGCACGGCTAGGGCCGGAGCTGAGGTTGATGTCCTGCCCGGCGCGCAAATAAAGGACGATGCCGGGCACTTTCATCAGTTGCGGGCGGATGCGATCGATGAACTGGCTGGCGCTGACATCGCGATCGCCACGTTTTTTCAGGGCGATCCAGAAGCGCCCGTTGGCGATTGTCTGGTTGCTGCCTGAAACACCCACCGAGTGCGAGAACGCCTGCACCGCCGGATCGGCTGCAACGATTTCGGCCATCGCCAAGTGTTTTTTCACCATGTCGCCGTAGGAAATATCCGCAGCGGCTTCGGTGGTGCCGAGGACAAAACCGGTGTCCTGCACCGGGAAAAATCCCTTGGGAATGAAAATGTAACCGGCAACAGCCAGCGCCAGCGAGAGACCGAACACACCAATCATCAGTTTCTGATGATCGAGGGCGCGGCGCAGGCCTTTTTCGTACCAGCCGAGCAAGCGCTCGCTGAAACCCGGTTTGGCGCTGGCGTGATGCACCGGTTTGCGCATGTACAGCGCAGCAAGGGTTGGCGCCAGCGTCAGCGACACCACCACGGAAATCATGATGGTGGACGTCGCGGTCAGGGCGAATTCCTTGAACAGGCGCCCGACCACACCGCCCATGAACAGCAGCGGAATGAATGCCGCCACCAGCGAGAAACTGATCGAAACGACGGTGAAGCCAATCTCGCCGGCTCCCTTGATCGCCGCCTCGCGCATATCGTCACCGGCCTCGAGATGGCGATGAATGTTTTCCACCACCACGATCGCATCGTCCACAACGAAGCCGACCGCGACGACGATCGCCACCAGCGTCAGGTTGTTCAGGCTGAAGCCGAGGACGTACATCAGGGCGAAACTGGCGATCAGCGAGACACCGAGCACCGCCGAGACAATCAGCGTCGCCGATAACTGCCGCAGGAACAGCGCCATGACCGCGACCACCAGCAGGATCGCGATCAGCAAAGTGATTTCCACTTCATGCAGCGAGGCGCGGATGGTCTGCGTGCGGTCGATCAGGGTTTTCACCTGCACCGAGGCCGGCAGCATCGCTTCGAGGCCGGGCAGGGCGGCCTGGATGCGGTCAACGGTTTCAACAATGTTGGCGCCGGGCTGGCGGAAAATCACCAGATTTACGCCGGGGCGATCTCCGGCCCAGGCCTGCACGTAGGCATTTTCCGCACCGTTGACGACTTTGGCGACATCGCGCAGGTGAACCGGGGCGCCATCCTTGTAGGAAACGATGAGCTCGCTGTAGTCCTCGGGGTGGAACAACTGGTCGTTGGTCGACAGCGTGGAAATGCTCGATTCGCCGTACAACGCACCTTTGGCCAGGTTGAGGCTGGTCTGCTGAATCGCCAGCCGAATGTCGGCCAGCGTCAGGCCAATCGCCGCGAGTTTGTCCGCCGAGGCTTGCACTCGGATCGCGGGGCGTTGCTGACCGGTGATGTTGATCTGGCCGACGCCGTCGATCTGGCTGATCTGACGCGAGAGCAGGGTTTCCACCAGGTCGCTGAGTTCGGTGCCGGGCATTTGCGTCGAGCTGACGCTGAGGATCAGCACCGGGCTATCGGCCGGGTTGACCTTTTTCCATGTGGGCAGCGTCGGCATGTCTTTGGGCAACTTGCCGGCGGCGGTATTGATCGCCGCCTGCACTTCCTGGGCGGCGGTGTCGATGCTTTTGTCGAGAGTGAACTGCAAGGTCAGCAGGGTTGAGCCCAGCGCGCTGCTCGAGGTCATCTGGGTCATGCCGGGGATGGCGCTGAATTGCACCTCCAGCGGCGTCGCCACCGAGGAAGCCATGGTGTCGGGGCTGGCGCCGGGCAACTGTGCAGAGACCTGGATCGTAGGAAATTCCGCTTCCGGCAGTGGCGCAATCGGCAAACGCGGAAAGGCAATTACGCCGACCAGTACCAGAGCGAACGTCAGCAAAATCGTCGCTACCGGGTGATCGATGCACCAGGTCGAGATGCCCTTGTGCGAGTTCATGGCTTGGGCTCCCCCTGCACCACTTGCGGCGGCTCGCTCATGATTTGCACGCTCGCCCCGGGCTTGAGCCGCGACTGGCCGTCGGTCACCAGTACGTCACCAGCGTTGACGCCTTTGATGATGTCCTGACCGCTGCCCTGATAAACCATTTGCACCGGCACTGCCTCGACCTTGTCGTCCTTCACGCGGTAAACGAAGTGTTGTTCGAGGCCACGCTGTACGACGGTGGGCGGAACGACCAGCGCATCTTTATCCACAGCCGTCTGGATTTTTACCGTCACCAGCAAACCCGGCCAGAGCTTCTGGCTGGCATTGGCGAACTCGGCCTTGGCGCGGATGGTGCCGGTGTTGGCGTTGATCTGGTTGTCGATCAGGGTCAGCTGACCTTCGCCGAGCAAATTGCCGGTTTCGCCATCGGTGTCGGCGCCGATGTAAGCCTTGACCGGGGCGCGTTGCGGGTCGCTGATCAGGCTTTGCAGGGTCGGCAGCATCTGCTGCGGCAGGGAGAACTCGACGGCGATCGGGTCGATCTGCGTGACGGTGAACAGGCCCTGGGTGTCGGTCATGCGCAGGAAGTTGCCTTCATCGACCGTACGAATACCGACGCGCCCAGTAACCGGAGAGCGAATCTGCGTGTAGGACAGTTGCACCTGCGCCGCATCGATCGAGGCCTGATTGCCTTGCGCAGTGGCTTTGAGCTGATTGACCAAGGCCTGTTGCTGGTCGAAGGTCTGTTTCGATACGCCGTCGTCGACGCTGAGCAGTTTGTAGCGCTTGAGATTGACCAGCGCGACCTGCAACTGCGCCTGACTCTCGCCCAACTGCGCCCGGGCCTGGTCGAGGCTGGCGCGGATCGAGCGGTCGTCAATGGTCGCGAGCAGGTCGCCTGCTTTGACCCGTTGGCCTTCCTTGACCAGAATTTTCGTCAGAATGCCGTCGATCTGCGAACGCACCACCACGCTGTGCAGCGAAAGCACCGAGCCGATGCCGCTGGTGTAGCGCGGCACGTCTTTGGCGCTGACCGTTACGACGCGTACCGGGATGGCGGTCGGTGTAGCCAGTTTGGCCGGCGCCGGTTTCAGCGCGAACCACAGGCCGGCGGCTGCCAGCAGAATCAGGAGAGTGGCCAGCAGGATTTTGTTTTTCTGGATGGACATGCGCGGCGCCGAAGTCTGGAGTTTGGGCAGATTGACCAGTTATAAACCGGTCAGGCGGTCGGCAGGGTGACGGCTGGCTGTCAGGATTGTCAGTTTCGTTTGTATAGATGGGGAGTAGCAGTGTGCGGCGATGGTCTTGTGTTGGATTCGCCCCTCACCCCAGCCCTCTCCCCAAGGAGAGGGAGCCGATTTGTGGGCTTTTCGAACCTGAGTTCGACTCGGTATCCCATGTCGGCGGACCTCGAGTAAACACCTCGGTCTGTCCCCTCCCCAGGGCGAGGGTTACGGTGAGGGGAAACCATTCAGCGCACCGTGCAAATCTTCAGATGCCGAGCCACAGCGCACAGGTATACTGCGCGCCTTTGCGGCTCACTGATCGGGCCGACTTTATGTTCCCGGAGCTTTTATGACTTCCCCGACCCAACCGCCGGTTGACGACGCTGTGAGCGACGTCCCGGCTGAAGTGGCTGACGCCAGCGAAACCAAGGCCGAGATCCCGGCGTTCAAGTTCCCGTTCAAGCCGGGCGAGCTTGCCTCGGCGAAAGGCTCGAATCAGCCGTGGTACAAGAATGGCGCGAAGAATGGCCACACCAAAACCCCGGGCATGGCGCCGCCGGGGACGCGTCGGTCGATGGGTAAGCGCTGACATCGGAAAGTGATGGTGCTTGTGCTGGCCTCTTCGCGAGCAGGCTCGCTCCCACAGGTTTTGTGTTTGGCGCAGATCCAATGTGGGAGCGAGCCTGCTCGCGAATGCGACAGCCGCTACAGCACAAATGTCAGATCAAGCCGCGCGCAATGAAATAAACGCATAAGTCTGCGCCGGTTCGGTCACCACCTGCCCACCCGCAGCCAGTACCTGTCCGGCCACGTCATCGCCGGACAAATGAAACAGCCATTCACTGGTTCGCGCCGCCAGCGGTTGCGCGCTCACTTGGTCAATCACTGCCGCAAAGGCATCCATGTTCGGCAAGTACGCGGTGAACCCGTCGCCCTTGAGCGCCGTGGTGCGAATTCCCAGGGTTGCGCAGATCGCATCCTTGAGTCTGATGTCATCCCGATCCGCCTGACGTGAACGCTGAATCAACTCAACCAGTTCCCGATCAACCAACTCGCCCCCCACAATCAGCTCCGGTCCCTGTTCCCAGGACTGCGGTGGGCAATCCTTGGCAGCAGGATTGAGCGGGATGTGCGGATTGATTTCCGCCGGGTAAATCCGGCACACCAGCGGGCGACGCTCGTAGATCCGGCAGCGCTTTTCGTCGTCAAGATTCCGGCAGGGGCCGACGTTGTAGGCGGCAAAGGTGATCGCCACGTGAGCATCAGTAGTGCCGCTGCGAACCACCGCCGAACGGCGCTCGGCATGTTCGCGCTGTTGCGCTGGCAGCCCCAGGCCATTGCCGAGAAACGCCTCGACCAGCACGATCACCTGACCGCCATCCGCCGCCCACATGCGGGCTTCGGCGAGCGTCAGTGGGACATGGTGATCGGTGCAGCATTTGCCGCAACCTACACAGGAAAACGTCGTATTCATTGAGCGATCTGTCTTCAATCAGGGTGTGAAACGGTGGCGGAAAACCACCGCACAGGGCCGGGTCGAAGCAAGTTGTGCGCCATTCACTGAGGTTTGGCGGTCGGGCGAATCGAATCCCACTCGGTGACGTACGCGGTTTTCGACTGTTTGTTGTACAGGCACAGCTCGCTGCCTTGCTGGCCTTTCATGTGTTTCTGCGGGTATTGGCCTTGCAGCAGAACGGCGGTGTAACCGACGCGGTCGTCGAATTGCGCCGGTGTGCCGACCGGTTTGACGTTTTTCAGACCGCTGGCCTTGGTGCAGCTGGCGAGGACGGTCTTGTCATAGGCAGCCCAGGCGTCGGGGCTGGAGGCATGGGCCTGGGAGGCGAGGGCGGTGAGGCTGAGCAGCGCCAGGGTGATGGCTTTCATGGTTGGGGCATCCTTGGTTATGGCCAAGGTTGGAGTCTGTCGGATAGCGGAAGTTGCCAGTGCTGCCCTTCGCGAGCAGGCTCGCTCCCACAGTTTGAAATGCAATCCACCTGTGGGAGCGAGCCTGCTCGCGAAAGCGGTAGATCAGTCGGGCACAGGCTCGCGCCGAACCACAACCATCCCGGCATTTTCATACAACCGCCGCGCCCGCAGGTTGTCCTCCAGAACCCGCAAATCGACAAATCCCTCGCGCCGCTGTTGAAAGACGCTGAAGGCATGCAGCAACAACGCGCGTCCAAGCCCCCGGCCCTGCATTCGCGGGTGCACCACCAGATTCTTGATATACGCACTGGTCCAGCACTGCGCCACGCCCACCACACCCTCGGCATCGCAGGCGACGAAACACAGCGCTGGATCGTATTCAGGGTCGCTGGCAAAGCGCCGCTGCCAATCGTCCAGTGACGGCACTCGACCGCCACCTTCCAGATGTCCGAGGTACATCAACTGATGCACCGCCGGCGCCAGTTCCTCGCGGTAGACGGACAGCTCAATCCCGTCCGGCCGCTGAGCATCCGGCAGAGGTCCACTCAAGTCGCGGCGCAGCAGAAAGCAAAACGTCTCGGCCAAGACTCAGTGCCCGTTGGCCGCGACGTGCTTGGCGGCTTCGATCAGACGTTGGGTCAGCTCCGGCGAGGAGAACTTGGTCAGCACCGCGTTGGCACCGGCCAGGCGAGCTTTTTCACTGTTCATCGCGCTGTCGAGCGAGGTGTGCAGCAAGACGTACAAGTGAGCGAAGTCCGGGGTTTCACGCAGGGTGCGGGTAAAGGCATAGCCGTCCATTTCCGACATTTCGATGTCAGAGACGATCAGATTGATCTGCTGCGCGGTGCCTTGCAGGTCGAGCAGGCAGTCGATGGCTTCCTTGGCACTGCGCGCGGTGTGGCATTGCAGGCCGAGGTTGCGCAGGGTGTGCACCGATTGCTGCAGCGCCACCTGGCTGTCGTCGACCACCAGAATGCGCGCGTTGCCGAGCACTTCGGCGTCTTCCATGGTCAGGTCGGTCGGCGCCATTTCGATCTGCGCCGGGGCGATGCTGTGGATGACTTTTTCGATATCCAGCACCTGCACCAGCGTGCCGTCCACCGAGGTCACGCCGGTGATGTAGGCGCGCGAGCCGCCGGAGCCGAAAGGTGGTGGCTTGATGTCGGTGGTCAGGCAATGGACGATCTTGCTCACCGCCTGCACATGCAGACCCTGCTTGGAACGGCTGACATCGGTGACGATCAGGCAGCCACCGTTGGGATCCTCCAGCGGCCGTTCGCCGATCGCGCGGCTGAGGTCGATCACCGACAAAGAGGCACCGCGCAGGGAGGCGATGCCTTTGACGTGCGGGTGCGACTCCGGCAGCTTGGTCAGCGGCGGGCAGGGGATGATTTCACTGACTTTCAGCAGGTTGATCGCCATCAGCTTGCCGCTGCGCAAGGTAAACAGCAGAAGCGAAAGTGAATCTGCGCGGGCTTTGGTGGAGGACATAAGAACCTTCTGTGGGGCGAGAGTGGAAATCGCCAGAAACCTTTGATGCCGTGTTATCGGCGTTAAAGGGGTGGGCTTTAGGTTAGTTGTCGGCTAGTCGGCTTGAGTTGATCGCTGTTCTCTCTATCACTGCCCCTCACCCCCAGCCCTCTCCCAGAGGTAGAGGGGGCCGACGGAGGTGTCTGGCGTTTTACACCGACCTGAACGACCGAGTCGATTATGGATTCGGAAGAAATCTTTCACGTCAGTGGAATTCTTCAATATCCCCCGATCAGTCCCCTCTCCCAGAGGTAGAGGGGGCCGACGGAGGTGTCTGGCGTTTTACACCGACCTGAACGACCGAGTCGATTATGGATTCGGAAGAAATCTTTCACGTCAGTGGAGTTCTTCAATATCCCCCAATCAGTCCCCTCTCCCTCTGGGAGAGGGCTAGGGTGAGGGTGTGCTTTTAGCTCTTCATGCCTAGTCGTTTGGCCATGCGCCCAAGATTCGCCCGATCCACCCCCAACTCCCGGGCCGCACTTGCCCAGTTATCCTGATGACGCTCCAGCGCTGTACCGATCAACCGCCGCTGAAACTCATCGGTGGCACTGCGCAAATCACCACCGATCATCGGCATCACACTGGCCAAGTCTGCATTGGCAGGCGCAACCACGTTATCCACAACCTCACGGGGCAAATCCAGATCCGCCGCGCTCAGACTCAAAATCTTCGGCCGCACTTTGCAGTTACCCAGCGCCTTCAGCGCACTGCGCCCGATCAAATGCTCCAGCTCCCGGACATTCCCCGGCCAGGTGTAGGCGAGCAGCGCTTCCTGAGCATCACTGTTCAAGCGCAGGCTATTGAGGCCCATGCGCGAGCGGTTCTGTTCCAGAAAGAAGCCACTGAGTAGCAACACATCACGCCCACGATCGCGCAGCGCCGGCACTCGCAGCGGATACACGCTCAAACGGTGATAGAAGTCGGCGCGGTAGCGACCGCTGCGCACTTCTTCGGCCAGATCGCGATTGGTCGCGGCAATCAGACGCACGTCGACCTGGTGCTCCTTGTCCGAGCCCAAGCGCTGCAATTGACCGCTCTGCAATACGCGCAGCAACTTGGCCTGGACTGTCAGCGACAGCTCGCCGACTTCATCAAGAAACAGCGTGCCGCCATTGGCCAGTTCGAACTTGCCACGCCGATCGCTGGTGGCGCCGGTGAAGGCGCCGCGCACGTGGCCGAACAGTTCGCTTTCCACCAGCGTGTCGGGCAGGGCGGCGCAGTTGAGGCTGATGATCGGTTTGTCGGCGCGCGCGGAGGCGGCGTGAATCGCTTGGGCTACCAGCTCTTTGCCGACGCCGGTTTCGCCGGTGATCAGAACAGTCAGATCACTGCCGCCGACCAGATTGATTTCTTCCACCAAGCGTTTGTGCGCTTTGCTCTGGCCGATCATTTCGCGGTGCTGCTGACCGCTGGCCTGACGATAGACCTCGGCGCGCTGATGCTCGTCTTCGGCGCGGGTGGCCAGCCGCTCGATGCGTTCGGCCGCATTGACCGTGGCCGAGGCGAGGCTGGCAAAGGCTTGCAGGGCGTCGAGTTCGATCGGCTCGAAACGCTCCGGGTCCAGCGCGTCGAGGGTGATCAGGCCCCAGAGTTTTTCATCGACGAATAAAGGACAGCCGAGGCAGTCGTGAACTTCAAGATGATCGTCGAGGCCATCGACCAAACCGTCATAAGGATCGGGCAAGTCGCTGTCGGCGGCAAAACGCGTCGGCCCGGCGCCGGCCAGCAGGATTTCAAAACGCGGATGCTCGCTGACCTTGAAGCGGCGGCCGAGGGTATCCGTACTCAAACCATCCACCGCCAGCGGCACCAATGATTCGCCATCCAGACGCAACAACGCGGCGGCATCGCAAGGCAGCAAAGCGCGCATGGCTTCGAGCAGGCGCCGGTAGCGCTCGCCCTCGGGCAGTTCGCGGGAGAGGTCGGCGACCAGAGGCAGCAGGGCGGTAAGCAGGGATTTAGCGGTCATGGTTATGTAGTCAAAGAGACAAGGTGTAGTCGCGATGACTATACGTTCATTTGTGTCGAAATGACTATGAAGGTTTCAAGCTATTGAATTTAAAAGATTAATTAGTTGGCATGAAAGCTGATATCCCTAAAGCAATCTTTCCAGAAAGCCCAGGAGTCACCTTATGCTTAGCGTCCAGGATCGTGCCATCGTCAAATCCACCGTGCCTCTGCTGGAAAGCGGCGGCGAGGCGTTGATCACGCATTTCTACCGCATGATGCTCTCCGAGTACCCGCAGGTGCGCCCGCTGTTCAACCAGGCGCATCAGGCCAGTGGCGATCAGCCGCGTGCCTTGGCGAACGGCGTGCTGATGTACGCGCGGCACATCGATCAGCTCGACCAGTTGGGCGATCTGGTGGCGAAGATCATCAATAAACACGTCGCCCTGCAGATTCTGCCGGAGCATTACCCGATCGTCGGCAGCTGCCTGCTGCGCGCCATTTCCGAAGTGCTCGGCGAAGAGATCGCCACGCCTGAGGTGATGAGTGCCTGGGGCGCTGCGTACGGGCAACTGGCCGACATCCTGATCGGCGCCGAAGCCGCGATCTACGACCAGAAGGAACACGCCGTCGGCGGCTGGCGCGGTGCGCGGGAATTCATCGTTGCGGCAAAAGTGCAAGAGAGCGCGGAAATCACCTCGTTCTACTTCGAACCGGTGGACAAAGGGCCGATTCTTGCGGCCGAACCGGGTCAGTACATCGGCATGAAGCTGATGCTCGACGGCGAAGAAATCCGTCGCAACTATTCGCTGTCGGCACTGGCCAATAACGGTCAGTACCGCATCAGCGTCAAGCGGGAACCGAATGGTCGCGCGTCCAACTATCTGCATGATCAACTGCACGTCGGCTCAAGCATTCAGCTGTTCCCGCCGTCGGGCGAATTCACCCTGGCGGCCAGCGACAAGCCGCTGGTGCTGATCAGCGGCGGCGTCGGCATCACCCCGACGCTGGCGATGCTGGAAGCAGCGCTGGCAACCGAGCGTCCGGTGCACTTTATCCACTGCGCGCGCAACGGCAGCGTCCACGCGTTCCGCGACTGGGTCGATGGGCTGGCGGCGCGTCATCCGCAACTCAAGCGCTTCTATTGCTACGCCGAAGAAGATGGCGTCAGCCCGGCGGCGGACAAGGTTGGCCTGCTCAACGAAGAACTGCTCGGCCAGTGGCTGCCGGTACAGCGCGATGTCGATGCGTACTTCCTCGGACCGAAAGGCTTCATGGGCGCGATCAAACGGCATCTGAAAGCGTTGGGGGTGCCGGAGAAGCAGAGCCGTTACGAGTTCTTCGGGCCGGCTGCTGCTCTGGAGTGATCCGAGACCGAGTTGTCTCGTTCGCGAGCAGGCTCGCTCCCACAGGATTGGTGTCCGACGCAGATCCATTGTGGGAGCGAGCCTGCTCGCGAATCTTCTGCGCGCCGCAAAGCCATGTTGGTTAATCATTCCTTAACCGCTCTATCGTTTATTGCCCCGGTGTAGACTTGCGACAATTTCAGCCGCCGGCCGGCTGAACCATGGACTTACAAAGGAAAGGCAATGAGCGAGGAAACGATGCGGTTGGGGCGTGAGCGGCGCTATCTGGTGTTGCTGGGGATCATCTGCCTGGCGTTGATCGGCGGCGCACTTTACATGCAGGTCGTGCTCGGCGAAGCACCTTGCCCACTGTGCATTCTGCAGCGCTATGCACTGTTGCTGATTGCAGTGTTCGCCTTCATCGGTGCGGGCATGCGCAGCCGTCGCAGCATCACCGTGTTCGAGACGCTGGTAGTGATCTGTGCGATCGCCGGGGCTGGTGTGGCCGGGCATCACGTCTATACGCAGTTCTATCCGGCGGTGAGCTGTGGCGTCGATGTGCTGCAGCCGATTGTCGATGATCTGCCGCTGGCAAAGATCTTCCCGCTGGGCTTCCAGGTCGACGGTTTCTGCTCGACGCCGTATCCGCCGATCCTCGGCCTGTCGCTGGCACAGTGGGCGCTGGTGGCGTTCGTGCTGGTGGTGATTCTGGTGCCGTTGCTAACCTCGCGTAATCGAAAAGCGCTGCGCTGAGTCAACTTCTCGGCAGAGCTGCCGATAAACAAAACGCCCCGATTTTCGTTGATGAAAATCGGGGCGTTTTGCATTTCAGAGCGTTTGTGAAAACACCGTGACGAACGGCAATGAAGCGTGCGGCAAATGTGCGACATGTTGTCACACAGGGGCTGTCGCAGGGACTCGGGATGCGGCGGATTGGCCGCCTGTTACATAAAAACATTGGCCAGTTTTAGTGTTTTCGGGCTTGAGCACGGACGTACCAGAGCAGGCAGTTTTAACAGGCGCCGGCAGATGGACGAAGCCCTTGGAACATCGGGCTTTGCGCCGCTCCAGCGTTTGTAGATCGGGTGCAGAGCTGTCTGATTTGAGGCGGTTACGCTGGCAGATTTTGCCGCTTTTATTGAGAAACGCTTTCGATAACTTGCGCAACTTTTGCAAAAATGGCGATGGATTGTTGCTCTGAGTGATAAAAATTATTTCGGGATAAGACATGGTGTATAGGGCGCTACCTATCTACAATCGCCCGCACTGAATTCCCGACGCTGTTCAGCCTTTATCAAGGAACTGATCAGGAGGTCGGGTGTCGAGCGAGCCGCGAGGCTTTCGAGACACCCTGGTGTCGGTGCCTTTCCAATTTTCCGCACCAAATGGAATTGGTCTGTAACAAGGCCTTTGACCACGAATTCGAATAAGAACTGAACGCTGTCCCAAGGTTTTGTCGAGCGTCAGACGCGCGACGGGCGGCCCTTATTCAATCCAAAGAAAATGCCAACCCTTGGCAGGGTGAAGTGTTGGCGATCAAAACCCAACTGCATTGCGCAAGCTGCTTTAGAGGTCGTGAGATGAGTAAAAACAGGTACCCCAGATTACTAGGCCTAGTGCCGCTGCTCGGCACGTTGTTGCTGGGAGGCTGCAACATGACCTTGCTCAATCCAACGGGCCAGGTCGGCCTGGAACAGCGCAACCTGATCATCACCGCCACGCTGCTGATGCTGTTGGTCGTCGTGCCGGTCATCGTCATGACCTTCCTGTTTGCCTGGAAGTACCGCGCTTCGAACAAGAACGCCGTCTACACGCCGAAGTGGTCGCACTCGACCAAGATCGAAGTGGCCGTCTGGACCATCCCGGTGCTGATCATCATCGCCCTGGGCTACATCACTTACATCTCGACTCACGAGCTGGACCCGTATCGTCCGATCGAGTCTGACGTCAAGCCTGTGACCATCGAAGTCGTCGCGCTGGACTGGAAGTGGCTGTTCATCTACCCGGAACAAGGCATTGCCACGGTCAACAAGATCGTGTTCCCGGCGCACACGCCAATCAACTTCAAGATCACCTCCGACGCCGTGATGAACTCGTTCTTCATCCCGGGCCTGGGCGGCCAGATCTACGCGATGGCGGGCATGCAGACCAAGCTGCACCTGATCGCTGACCGCAACGCTGAAATGGACGGTATCTCCGCCAACTACAGCGGTGCCGGTTTCACCGGTATGAAATTCAAGGCTATCTCCACCACTCAGGAAGATTTCGACGCCTGGGTAAGTGAAGTCAAGAAGTCGCCTAAACAGCTTGATCAGGCTGAATACGCGGCCCTGGCCAAACCGAGCCAGAACAACCCAGTCGAACTCTACTCGTCGGTCACGCCGAACCAGTTCCAGATCATCGTCGACAAGTACGAAGGTATGAAGCCGGGCAAGCCGCTGAAGCACGAGAAGAAAGAGAAAGAAGTGGCGGCCACGGATATTGACGCGGGTTCGCATTCAGCTGCCGGGGCAGAGGAGTAAACGATGTTTGGTAAATTAAGTTGGGAAGCAGTCCCATTCCACGAGCCGATCGTGATGGTGACCATCGCCATGATCGCCCTCGGTGGTCTGGCGCTGTTCGCTGCGATCACTTACTTCAAGAAGTGGACGTACCTGTGGACCGAGTGGCTGACTTCGGTCGACCACAAGAAAATCGGCGTGATGTACATCATCGTCGCCATGGTCATGCTGCTGCGCGGCTTTGCCGACGCGATCATGATGCGTACCCAGCTGGCCATGGCCACCGAGGGTTCGCCTGGCTACCTGCCACCTGAACACTATGACCAGATCTTCACCGCTCACGGTGTGATCATGATCATCTTCATGGCGATGCCATTCTTCACCGGCCTGATGAACCTTGCAGTGCCGCTGCAGATCGGCGCGCGTGACGTTGCGTTCCCGTTCCTGAACTCCCTGAGCTTCTGGCTGCTGGTGTCCGGCGTTGTGCTGATCAACCTGTCCCTGGGCGTCGGCGAGTTCGCCAAGACCGGTTGGGTTGCGTATCCGCCACTGTCGGGTCTGCAATACAGTCCTGGCGTGGGTATGGATTACTACATCTGGGCGCTACAGCTATCCGGATTGGGTACGACGTTAACCGGGGTCAACTTCCTCGCGACCGTACTGAAAATGCGTACCCCTGGCATGAAACTGATGGACATGCCGATCTTCACCTGGACCTGCACCTGGGCAAACGTTCTGATCGTGGCTTCGTTCCCGATCCTGACCGCTACCCTGGCACTGCTGACCCTTGACCGTTACATGGATTTCCACATTTTCACCAATGAACTTGGTGGCAATCCAATGATGTACGTCAACCTGTTCTGGGCCTGGGGCCACCCTGAGGTTTACATCCTGATCCTGCCGGCATTCGGCATCTTCTCGGAAGTGATCTCGGCGTTCACCGGCAAGAAACTGTTCGGCCACCACTCGATGATCTACGCCTCGGGCGCGATCTCGGTACTGGGCTTCATGGTCTGGCTGCACCACTTCTTCACCATGGGTTCGGGTGCGAGCGTCAACGCCTTCTTCGGTCTGGCGACGATGCTGATTTCCATCCCGACGGGTGTGAAGCTGTTCAACTGGCTGTTCACCATCTACCAGGGCCGTCTGCGCTTCACCAGCCAGGTAATGTGGACACTGGGCTTCATGGTGACCTTCGCCATCGGCGGCATGACCGGCGTACTGCTGGCCATCCCGGGTGCTGACTTCGTGCTGCACAACAGCCTGTTCGTGATCGCGCACTTCCACAACGTGATCATTGGCGGTGCGGTATTCGGTTACATCGCTGGCTTCGCGTTCTACTTCCCGAAAGCGTTCGGCTTCAAGCTGCACGAAGGCTGGGGTAAAGCAGCGTTCTGGTTCTGGATCTCGGGCTTCTTCGTCGCGTTCATGCCGCTCTATGCACTGGGCTTCATGGGCATGACCCGTCGTCTGAACGCCACCACCAACCCTGAGTGGGTACCGTACCTGTACGTTGCCATGTTCGGTGCGGTGATGATTGCTGTGGGTATCGCCTGCCAACTGATCCAGCTGTACGTCAGTGTGCGCGACCGCAACAAGCCAGAGAACGTTTGCGATCACGGTGACCCGTGGAATGCACACACCCTGGAATGGTCGACCTCGTCGCCACCACCGTTCTACAACTTCGCTGTGCTGCCTAAGGCTGACTGCATCGACCCGTTCACCGAAGCCAAGGAAAACGGTACTGCGTACCAGCGTCCGGCCAAGTACGAGCCGATCCACATGCCGAACAACACCGCCACTGGCGTGGTGATGGGCGCGCTGTTGACCGTCTTCGGTTTCGCGATGATCTGGCACATCTGGTGGCTGGCGATCGCGAGTCTGGTGGGCACCGTCGTTTACTTCGTGATCCACGCTGCACGTGACGACCAGGGCTATATGGTTCCGGTTGAAACGATCGAGCGTATCGAAGCCGAGCAGCACAAGCGTCTGGTCGCGGCAGGGAAAATCCCGGCCAATGCCACCCGTGTTGAAACCTCGTTGGAACAGGCTTAAACCATGTCGAACTTAGTGACCAATGTTGGACACGCCCATGGTGACCATGGGCACGATGACCATCACCACGACTCGGGCGAGATGACCGTATACGGTTTCTGGCTCTACCTGATGACCGACTGCATTCTGTTTGCGTCGATCTTCGCGGTGTACGCAGTACTGGTAAACAACGTTGCCGGTGGCCCGTCGGGCCACGAGATCTTCGAACTGCCTTACGTGCTGGGCGAAACCGCTCTGCTGTTGTTCAGTTCGATCACCTACGGCTTCGCCATGCTGGCGTTGTACAAGGGCAAGAAGCAGGCGGTCCTGGGCTGGTTGTTCATGACCTTCCTGCTCGGCGCGGGCTTCATCGCCATGGAGATCAACGAGTTCCACCTGCTGATCTCCGAGGGCTTCGGTCCTAGCCGTTCGGGCTTCCTGTCGGCGTTCTTCACCCTGGTCGGTACCCACGGTCTGCACGTTTCGGCCGGTCTGATCTGGATGGGCATCATGATGTATCAGGTCAACAAGCATGGCCTGACGTCGACCAACAAGACCCGTCTGAGCTGCCTGAGCCTGTTCTGGCACTTCCTGGACGTGGTCTGGATCTGCGTCTTCACCGTTGTTTACCTGATGGGGACTCTGTAATGGCTAATGCACACTCCCATGACAGCCACGATGCTGGCCACGGCAGCGTCAAGTCGTACGCCATCGGCTTCATCCTGTCGGTAATCCTGACCGTCATTCCGTTCGGTCTGGTGATGTACCCGACCCTGCCGAAGTCGACGACGCTGGCAATCGTTCTGCTGTTCGCAGTGATCCAGGTGATCGTTCACCTGTATTACTTCCTGCACCTGGACCGTTCCATTGCACAGCGTAACAACGTGATCGCGTTCGTCTTCACGGCGATTGTGATCGTGCTGCTGGTTGGCCTGTCGCTGTGGATCATGTTCAGCATCCACACGTACATGATGGCGAAGTGAGGTAGACCCGATGTCGCTCAAGCACTTTATCCAAATCACCAAACCGGGGATCATTTTCGGTAACGTGCTTTCTGTGGCAGGCGGGTTCTTCCTGGCCTCGAAAGGGCATGTCGATCTGGCGGTGTTTCTGGCCGCCATGATCGGTACTTCCCTGGTCGTGGCCTCCGGTTGCGTGTTCAACAACTGCATCGACCGCGACATCGACCTGAAGATGGAACGCACCAAGAACCGTGTGCTGGTCCAGGGCCTCATCTCCCTGAAACTGGCCCTGGTTTACGCGACCATTCTGGGTGTTCTCGGCGTTGCCTTGTTGTACAAGGTAGCCAACCCGTTGGCTGCCTTGTTCGCAGTAATCGGCTTCATCATCTACGTTGGCTTCTACAGCCTGTACCTCAAGCGCAAGTCGGTTCACGGCACGCTGGTGGGCAGTCTGTCGGGCGCCATGCCGCCAGTGATCGGTTACGTTGCCGTGACCAACAGCTTCGACATGGCCGCACTGACCCTGCTGGTGATGTTCAGCCTGTGGCAGATGCCGCATTCCTACGCCATCGCGATTTTCCGTTTCAATGATTACCTGGCCGCATCGATTCCGGTGCTGCCAGTGAAACGCGGCATTCAAGTGGCGAAGAAGCACATCCTGCTCTACATCCTGGCGTTCCTCGTGGCGACCTTGATGCTGACCTTCAGCGGCTACGCCGGCATGAGCTACCTCGCCGTCGCCGCCGCCATGGGCATGTACTGGCTGTACATGGCCTGGACCGGCTACAAGGCAGTCGATGACACCGTCTGGGCACGCAAGCTGTTCGTGTTCTCGATCTTCACCATCACTGCGTTGAGCGTCATGATGTCCCTGGACTTCAAGGTGCCGACAGAGCTGTTGCTGACGTACGCGCCGTAAGGTCTGCAAGCTTCAGGAAAAACCCCGCACGTTGAGAGATGTGCGGGGTTTTTTGTTTATTCGAGCAGCGATTTGTTGATAGGCTGTCTATAGTCAAGCTGCTTATAGTTTGGCTATGCGAACAATCTTTTTTGAAACAACGATATTTACCAAAAGCGTTGGCCGCTATCTGACGGACGACGAATATCGAACATTGCAGAACTACCTTCAGAGCAATCCGCTTGCGGGCGATGTAATGCCTCGAACGGGTGGCTTCCGTAAGCTGCGCTGGGCTGATTCTCGCCGTGGCAAGGGAAGACGAGGCGGCTTGCGGGTTCTCTACTATTGGCTTATGAATGATGGTCAGTTCTGGATGTTCGCCATTTACGACAAAGATGAGCTTGAGAAGCTGACTGCCGAGCAAGAGAGGGCACTCAGGACAGCCATTGATAAAGAGTTGAAAAAACGAGGTACCCCATGAAAAAACGCGACCTGTTTGCAGAGTTAATGCAGGGCGTTGATGAGATGGCGGCTCAACGCGAGGGCAAGATCACACTGCGCAATACAGTGCTTGAGGACAAGCCTGTACCTGAAGTGGGCGCACAGGAAATTGTTGCTCTTCGAGAAAAACTGCATATGTCTCAAGCTGTTTTTGCCAGTCGAATCAGGACAAGTCCAAACACCCTTCGAAATTGGGAGCAGGAAAAGTCGAAGCCCAATGCTCAAGCAGCCTTATTGATACGACTGGTTGAAAAATTTCCAGATATGGTTGAGCGCTTGAACACTGTTTGAGCGCCGCTGAAGACCAGCTTGTGGTCCGGGGCATCCGAAAGGTTTAGGGCCTATTGTTCCATCTACGCTGGTTGCACAACTTAGGCAAACGCCATAGATTTGGATCCAACCCCGACAGTAGTAGCTCCAAGCCATCCTTCGGTGCTCGACTGTCCTAACCCGTGCATTGATCAAAAGGCTGGGCGCAATGACCGAACGGATGACCTGCGATGAGCGCTTTATCGCCCTGGCCGAAGAACTCAACTATGACATCTATGGCGAGAACACCGCCGGTGGCAATTACGCGCCGCTGATCCGTCATCACGACGAGCTCTACATCAGCGGCATGGTGCCGCGGGTCAATGGCAAGATTCTCTATCCCGGTCGCGTGGGGCTGGAATTGAACCTCAAGGATGCGCAAGCCGCGGCGAGCATCAGCGCCATGCGTTGCCTGGCGCTGATTGTCGATGCGGTGGGTTCGCTGGACAAGATTCGTGCGTTGTTGCGTGTCACGGTGTATGTGAAGTCGACTGCTGACTTTGTGGACCTGAGCGAAGTGGCCAACGGCGCTTCGGATGTGTTCAGCCATGTGCTGGGCGATGCCGGACGGCATACGCGCACGACCATCGGCGTGTATCAGTTGCCGAAGAATGCGGCGATTGAAGTGGACATGATTGCGGCGTTGCATCCTTCGGCTTGAGGGGGGGGGTAGCGGTTTGCCCTCACCCTAACCCTCTCCCGGAGGGAGAGGGGACTGACTGAGGGGCTTTCAAGATATACGCCGACCTGAAATACCGAGCCGAACTCAGGTTTGAAAATCACACAAGTCGGCTCCCTCTCCCTCGGGAGAAGGGACTGACTGAGGGGCTTTCAAGATATACGCCGACCTGAAATACCGAGCCGAACTCAGGTTTGAAAATTACACAAGTCGGCTCCCTCTCCCTCGGGAGAGGGCTGGGGTGAGGGGCGACGATTTTCGCCTCCTCACGAATCACAAGCCGGACAACAAAAAGCCCCGCCTGAATCTCAGTGCGGGGCTTTTTCGTACAGCGGCTGCGCTATTACTGCGCCGCGATGCTGTACCCGTCAAACGCCGTCTGCTGCTGCAGCGCGGTGATGATGTTCTTGCGGTTCACCGCCTGTTCGGTACCGGCGTTATCGACGAAGGTTTCGCTTTCCAGCTCGGCTTCATCGCCTTCACCCACGAAGGTGAAACCGAGGAATTCCAGTGCCTCACGATCTACGTTCAGACGCGAACGCGGGGTGCGCATCGGCAGGGTCACGCTGGCGCCGTCCTTGCTGATGGTGAAGATTTCCACTTCTTTTTTCTTCGCAGCTTTGCTCTTGCCGCCGCTCGGATTGCTGATCGCCTGATGGGTCTGATTCAGCACCTTCAGCGCCAGGCCATAGACGATTTCCTGGAATGCCGGATCGTCCTTGAAGCTGGACAGAATGCGTCCGATCGAGAACTTGCTGCTCAGGTCTTCCAGCGCGGCAATGTCGGCTGCCTCGGCGTCTTTCAGGCGCTTGAGTTCGCCCATCAGCTCGTACGCCTTGTCGTCATCAAAACTGTCATGAGCCTGACGGATCGCCGCACGCAATTCGCGGATCTGGTCGCTCTCGCGGGTCGACTGGAACGCGTCCAGGACCATCTCGCTGATGATTTTGGCTTGAGGCAGGTGTTGTGAAAGATTGATGGAGTTTTCGTATTCCGCTTTGGACGACTGGGTGACTACGGATTCAGCGGTGTTGAAATCGGACATTGAAATTTCACTACTTTTTAACTTGAGTTGAGGCGAGAAAGCACGAGGTCTTTTTCAGGCCGACTAATTTAGGGGAGCGGGGCGGCGTTGTCACGGAGCAACGGTCTGGTGGTCGGGATTTTTCCCAGCGTGCGTTATTTTCCGAGCATGGCGTCAGCGGGTTTCCCCCAAGTACGCATCGCAAACTCAACAAACCGTCTCAGCTTCGGCAGTCGATAGCGATCCTGCGCATACAGCAGATGCATCGGCCTGCTCGGCGGTTGGTAGTCCGTCATTACCCTGACCAGTTTGCCGTCGCGCAGATCCTGCTCCACCAGCGCGTCGGGCAGCATCATGATGCCCATGCCGTTGCGCGCTGCCTGGTGCAAACCGGCGGAGCTGTTGATCAACATCGGCCCGCTGACGTCGACGAGGACTTCGCCTTCCGGGCCACTGAGACGCCAGCGTTTTTCCACCGATTGCCAGTCATCCCCAGCCGGGTAGGCGAAGGACAGGCAATCGTGTTGCTGCAAATCCTGTGGCGTATGCGGCATGCCGCGCCGCGCGATGTAATCAGGGGAGGCGCAGACCGTCAGGGTGTAGTCGATCAAGGGCCGGGCGATCAGGTTGGATTGGTCGAAATTGCCCAAACGGAACGCGACATCGAGGCCGTTTTCCAGCAGATCCGGACGGCTGTTGGTCAGCACCACGTCGAGTTTCACTTGCGGATACAGCAAGGAATATTCGCTGAGAGCCGGGGTCAGTCGTTCGACGCCGAAGGTCAGCGGCGCGGTGATACGCAGCAAACCGCGCGGCTCGTCCGACGCTTGTTCGGCAAGGCGTTCTGAGTCGGCCACCAGGCCAAGCACTTCCAGGCAGCGTTGATAATAGACGCTGCCGAATTCGGTCAGGCGCTGGCGGCGCGTGGTGCGTTGCAGCAGTTGCACGCCGAGCCGTTGCTCCAGCGCGCGCAGATGATTGCCCACCATCGTCGTCGACATTTCGCACTTCGCCGCGGCGGCCGTCATGCTCCCGGTTTCGACCACTTTGACGTACACGCCCATCGACTGAAACAAATCCATTATCAAGCTCGGCTTTTAAATGATTGAAGTTTTTCCGGGTTTATCCAGCTCAGGTGGCTAACCATACTGCAAAAACACCGACCTGCAATGGAGTTTCACGTCATGACCGCCGCCCTGATGAACACCTACCAACCACTGGCCCTGAGTTTCACCAAGGGCCTGGGCACGCGCCTGTGGGATCAGGCGGGGCGCGAGTATCTGGATGCCGTTGCCGGTGTGGCAGTGACCAACGTCGGCCACTCGCATCCGCGTATCGTCTCGGCGATCAGCGAGCAAGCGGGGCTGCTGCTGCACACCTCAAACCTGTACAGCATCGACTGGCAGCAACAACTGGCCAAACGGCTGACGGTGTTGTCGGGCATGCAGCGCGCGTTCTTCAACAACTCCGGCGCCGAAGCGAACGAAACGGCGCTGAAACTGGCGCGTCTGTACGGCTGGCGTAAAGGCATCGAAGAGCCGCTGGTGGTGGTCATGGCGAACGCTTTCCATGGCCGCACCCTCGGCACGCTGTCCGCCAGCGATGGCCCGGCGGTGCGGCTTGGCTTCAACGAACTGCCGGGGGACTTCGTCAAAGTGCCGTTCGGCGATCTCGCCGCGCTGGAGCAAATACAGCGCAAACACGGCGCGCGCATCGTGGCGATTCTGGTCGAGCCGATTCAGGGCGAAAGCGGCGTACAAGTCGCACCGCCGGGTTATCTCAAGGCCCTGCGCGACCTGTGCAATCGCCACGCGTGGCTGCTGATGCTCGATGAAATCCAGACCGGCATTGGCCGTACTGGGCAGTGGTTTGCATTTCAGCACGAAGGCATCGTGCCCGATGTCATGACCCTCGCCAAAGGCTTGGGCAATGGCGTGCCGATCGGCGCCTGCCTGGCCCGTGGCCGCGCGGCCGACCTGTTCACCCCGGGCAGCCATGGCAGCACTTTCGGCGGCAATCCACTGGCCTGCCGGGTCGGCTGCACGGTGCTGGACATCATCGAAGAACAAGGCCTGCTGGCGAATGCGCGGGTGCAGGGCGCACGGCTGCTGGAACGCTTGCGCGCCGAATTGGCAGACAACCCGAACGTGCTGGCAATCCGGGGGCAGGGCCTCATGATCGGTATCGAACTGAAACAACCGGTGCGCGACCTGACGCTGATCGCTGCGCGGGATCACGGCTTGTTGATCAACGTGACTCGTGGCAAGACCATCAGGTTGCTCCCGCCGCTGACGATTGATGAGCGCGAGGTGGGGATGATTGTCAGAGGGGTTGGGCGGGCTCTGGCCGCACATTGATTGGTCTGCGCAAAACCCTGTGGGAGCGAGCCTGCTCGCGAAAGCGGTCGACTATTCACAGTAGATGTCGACTGAAATTGCGCCTTCGCGAGCAGGCTCGCTCCCACAGATCAGCGCATGGCTTTAGTCCGGCACATCTTTAAACTCCGGCGCCAGCATCCTCGTCTTCTCCGCCCCATTCGAGTTGTGCTGAACAATCTCGCTCGGCTGCCCCTGTTCATTGAAAAACACCTGTCCGATCCCCGCCGAATTCCACAACCGTTCCCCGGCCTCGGCATGTTCCGGCGTATACGGGACGATGCGCATCAGGCGGCGTTTGGTGAACCAGTTCAATGGCGAGCGCGGTGAGTAGAGCCAGCGGTTGAGGCGGTCGAACCATTCCAGCAGCGTTGGCGGGAATTCGTTCTTGATGCCGCTGCTGGTGATCTGCCAGATCCGTGGGCCGGCCTTGCGGTGGCGGATCAGGACTTCGTAGACGAAGGAATAATGCACATCGCCGGACAGCACCACGTAGTTTCCGGGTGTGCGCGAGTGTCGGAAAATGTTCAGGATCACCTGCGCCGCGCCGCGATGGGCCATCCAGTTTTCCGCGTCGACCAGCAGCGGATAACCGCACCAGCTGAACACTTTCTGCACGGTTTCAATCAGCTTCACGCCAAAGATCGGCGCCGGCGACACGATGATTGCCGAAGGGTGATCGAGCAGTTCCTGTTGCAGTTCGCTCAAGGCTTCCCAGTCGAGCAGGCCCGACGGTTGCTTGAGGGCCATCTCGCTGCGCCAGCGCCGGGTGCGCGTATCTATCACCACCAGTGCCGGACTGCTCGGCAACACAAAATGCCACTGCTGAAAACGCAGCAACTGATCAATCAGATCGTCCTGCACCGGCATGTCCAGATAGCCGTCGTCACCGCTGGCGCTCAGTCGTGCGGTCTGCTCCAGCACGTCCTTGAAGGCATCAGGATTGTTGCCCCAGCCCTGACACAACAGATAAGCAATCAGCGCGTTGCCGATGATGCGTTTGGAGAACGGATGGCCGTAGGCGGTTTCCTCCCACTGCGCAGAAAGATTCCAGTCATCGGTGATGTCGTGGTCATCGAAAATCATCAGGCTCGGCAGATGCGCCAGCACCCGCGCGACGTTGCCCAGGCCCGTCTTGAAGGCATCGATGCGCGTCTGCTCGAGGTGGTAGCGCTTGCGGCGTTCCGGCGTCAGCGTCGGCGCGTTCGGATTGATCAGCGACCACGGCGTCGGCGACCACACCAGCATGTACATGGCCATGACTTCGGCGAACGTCACCAGATGGTTGTCGGCACTGCTGCTGGTGAAAATCGGCTTACGCGCGCCACCGAAAAATCGCTCGCGCAAGGTCTCGTTGCTCTCTAGCGCCGGTAACAAATCCGCACGGTGGTAGTAGCTGGCCGGGTGTTGGTAGAGCTTGGCGCTGTCGCTGACCACGGCACCGTCAAGGTGCTCATCGAACAGACCCAGACGCTCGATCAAGCCATGAATCGCCCGCAGCATCGGCCCGGCAACATCGTCGGCATAGACCTGATCACCGCTCATCATCAGCAGCGCCGGGCGCCGTTGCGCATCGGTTTCGTCGGCCAGCAATTGATCGACGCAGAGCAAACCGTCGGTTGCCGGATGATGTGGCTTGCGGCAGGAACCGTGGAGCAATTGATCGATCCGCGAACGCACGACGAGGTTCGCGCAGCTGGCACCAGGGTAAAGCAGATGAGGCGCCCACTCAGCCATACCGATGGCGTCGTCGATCAGCAGGTCGTAAGCGATAAACGTGTCGCAGGGCAGGGCGCTTTCAAGTTGAACGTCTATCAGATGCACGAACGCATGACGGCCTACGGCAATGACCGTGCATTTCTCTGAGTCGAGCGGAATATCTCCTACACCTTGCAGGTGCAAGGTCAGCGACAGTTCACGCGAGCCCACCAGCCACAGCACCACGCGCGTCGGCTCCAGCCGCCGCAGCAGCGGGCCGGCTAGTACAGGAGGCAGCGAGGTGAGGTCATCAGGTGTTGAAAACATCGAGGGCAAGGTTCAAGGCGCACAGGCCGGCGATGATAGCGCAGCCGGCGCCTTGATCCCTTAAATGAGTCTTAAGAGTCGGCTTTTTGCAGTTTCAGCGCCAGCAAACGCCATTCCCCAGCCGTCGCATCAACCCGTGGCAATTCCTGCACGGAGCAATCGAAACGGTAGGTGATATCGTCGCCATTCATGTTGCGCGCAGTGACGCTGTTGCTGAAGCTGTAGACCTGATCCTTGTAGCGATGACTGACCAGCGCTTTGCTGTCAGCAAAACGCGCCGAAGCGGGATAACGCAGGGTGCTGGTGACAAACGGGCTGCACATGACATACGCGATCATCGACTTGTCGGCCTGTGCGTCGCCGCGCAACTTCTTGTTCAGCGCGGCGAGGGCCATGCGACCCTCGTAGTCGCTTTGATTCAGCACCGTCTGTACCGCCATTGATTTCGGTGCCCGGCTGACGTTATTCGGCAACAGTGCGGAGTCCGGGGGGGAAGGCTTGTCATCCGCTTCGATGGCAGCAAAAACCGGCGCATCTTTCAGTTCGGTGGCGGGCGTGACTGCCTCGGCTTCAGGCAGTACAGAGGTCGACTCGACGACTGGCGTGTTTTGCGCCTGCGCCTCGTGATCGAACGACGAAGGAAACAGCGAAAAGGTGATCGACAACATCACCAGCCCGACAATGAACCCACCCGCCGCGCCAACGATGTTGCCGTAGAAAATGTTCCAGCTGCCGCGGTTCTTCACCACCCAGCGCCACATGAAACCCCAGACAGCGACGAACGCCAGAAAACGCAGAAACTCCATTTGATCCTTTCCTTACCTTTCAACAATCCAAGCGCGGCGCGAGACGATCAGCGAGCACCGACGATGCGCGGCAAGATAGCAAAATAGACGCGCCGTCCGGCTACGGTTGCGGAAAATAATTCGCCGCCAGAAAAATCAACGTGACCATGCCGGCGGCAACGCCACAGGCGCCCGCGAGCAGTTGACGTGCAACCGGATGCGCCGGCTGTCGACGCTTGGCGATCCACAACCACACACCCGCCAGAACGCCCGCGCTGGTCATGAACACCACCAGGCTGTTATGCAGTCCCGGCGCTGCCATGGTGGTGCCGAACAGCCCGTCATAAAGCAGTGTGAAGACAATGCCCGCTACCACAGCGCTGCCCGCTCCGGCGAGGTTTGCCAACCATAGATTCCAGTGCCCACGCTGGCGCACCACCCAGAACCACATTGCCGCCATGACCACTAAACACAACACAGCATCCATCGGATTTCTTTCCTTGCCACGAGACAGAGGCGACAACTTGGTCGCCCGTTGAGAGTGGACGGAACGATAGCAAAATAGTAGCGTCGCGCCATGCCTTCTCTGTAATGGACTACCCATGTTTTCCACAACCCGTTTGCTGCAACTGCTCGGCGCTCTCACCCTTGCCGTCTCCATTACCCCAGCCTTCTGCTTCGCGAAAGAACACCCGCAAGCCAGCTGGGATTACTACCTCGCCAATTGCCAGCGGATGCAGGAAACAATCGCCGACGTCCAGAGCGGTCGCGTCTCCGCTGCCTATGCACTAACGTCCGGCCTGCAAGACAGCCTCGCCTCCATGAACGAGCGCCGCCTTAACCTGCTACCGCAACACCTCGACTCCAGCGAGTATGCCCACTGCGAAAACGTCGCGGCCCATGCCGAGGCAACCCTGGCCCAAGGCAAAGCCGAGTTCGCCGCGCAAATGCAACGGGGTGTGGAGGAGGGCCGTATTGCGCACCAGAACTCCCCCGCCTACCAACGCGCCCGTTCCCTCGGCTACAGCGACGTCGGCGACATCTCCTTCCTGAAACTGCACGAAGACACTGACGGCGAAGCCCGTCTGAAAACCATGCTCATCACCGTCGACGAAATCTGCGGCCAATACTTCCGCGCCACGCAATACGTGAAGCCGTATGTGATCTACACAGTGCGACCGTCGGATGGCGGCTGTGGCGAAGTGAAGCGTGTTGCGATAGTTGGCGGAGGGCAGCCAGAGAAGGGCGACTACATTGATCCCAATGGCGAATTTCAATACATGGGCTGGAAAAAACTGGTGGGCGCTGACGGCTTCCCAACGGATATTCGAGTGCTGAAAGCACGTCGCTGACAGGAGAGATACCGGCATGGTTGTAGCGCGGCACTCAAAGAATGTCGCGCAGATACCCTTTCAGCGCGAGCAGCGGCTGACCCAGCTGCTCCACCGACCGCGCCTGAGCCAACTCCGCCGACAACTTGCGCAACTCCCGCCCCAACGGCTTCTCGACCCCACCCAAGGCATCCAGCGCCAGGTTCAGGCATTCGTTCATCTTGAACTGAATGGCCTCGACATCGCCGCGTTTCACCAGTAACTCGAAAACGTCTTTCTGATAATCGCCCATGACCATGTCATCGCGCAGGATCGGGCTCAGGCCTTCTTCTTCGTAGGCGAGTTTGAGGGAGAAAAGGGCGACGGTTTCCAGTGAGGTTTCCATGGGGATGTCTGTCAGTGAAGTGAAGGGCTTGAGCCCGATGCGCGAAGTACCAGCGGAAGTCTATTTTGCGGGCGCGATTATACGGGCGGTCATCGCATGCGAGGCAACCAGCAATCGGCCATCTAAACTCTCAAGCTCGCGCAGCATTGACATCCACTTTGATACGACGCTTTGATTACAAAAACTGAACATCAGCGGAGTGACCATCATGGAATACGACATGAAACTGATCGACGACGCCGTCCTTGCTCTCCTGGCTGCCTATAGCTCCGACGACGGCAATGCGTGGAAGGGCTATGACTTCGAAATCATGAACCGCTTGCACGAACAGGGTTTGATCAGTAATCCGGTGAACAGGAACAAGTCGATATGGTTGACGAAGGAAGGGATGGAGCGGGGGCGGGAGATTGCTGGGCGGATGTTTGGGGCTAAGGAATAGGTTGGGCAAGCGTCCGATTCTGGACTTGAGCTGTTGCTCGGCAAAATGACGTCAGTTTTGGCCATGGCTCGCCATAGCGATATGCATACGATTGTCGTCGGTGCGGTTACACGCAGATCTGCAGACGAAACGGTAGCGAGTTACTGGATAAGGAATCGGAGGATTTTTGCATTGGGACATCATCTGAATGAACCACAACTGACTAGGGTCAGAGATGCCTTATCGGAGCCTTTCAATCATTTCCCCACTGATTACGACTACGTCGTTCGTCAGCTCAAGGGCGTTGATCCAGCGGTGCTCTACAAGATTTTTTATTCAGAAGTAGCACCAGTGTGTTTCACAAACATTGCTGCAGTTCTGCCCACTGTATGGACTGGGTTCGACCCTGATTGGCTCAGATCCGAGATAGAGGAGAGGCTCGCGGCGCGACGGCGCAATTGGTTTCGCAGGCAGTACGACAGATTATTGGTGCGTTGGTTGGAGTACAACTATGACTACATGTGGAAAGAGATAGCGTCCAGGCTATGAGGCCGGTCACGTGTTAAGTAGGTACGTTTGGTGTCGCGTGATTGGGGGGAACAGCACCTTAGGTGTCTGCGATGCAGCGATTCCGACTGTTTCAACTGCTCCCCAGTCAGTACGAGGCTTGAATGATCAGCATTGCACCAACCACTTTTCTCCAGAGGAAAAAAAGGCCCTGCTTTCGCAAGGCCGTTTTCTCTGTGTTGGAGCCCGAGGGAGACCGTAGTAGTCCAGCACACTCGTGGTCTCCAGAGAGGTTTGAAAAGCGTCGGCAAAGGGGGATGCTATGGCGATTAGTATGTCCGCGATCTTCACTCCGGATTTGGAGTATTGATTCGATTCCTTAGATAGAAGGATGAGCCTGCTATGATCAGTGCGCTCACGGAGATCAGCGTAGCTAAAAAATATTTATTCATCCCGACCTGTTGCCCATGTGTCATAAGCAACTTTAGTCCGGTCAGAGTCGCCAGATATAGGGTGGCGGAAATGCAGCCATATACGGCTTTGCCCAGATACTTGTCAGTAGCAATGGCTTGCGCTGCATTTATCAAAGTGCCCAGGAGAGAAGCGATAGAGCCAAGAATTATAATTGATAGGGGTATAGAGAATATTTGTTTTTCCATTGTTCTTCCGAAATCAACGGATGATACATATTTCACGTAAACACCATTCCGCTCGACCTGTTTTACTTCAGTAACCTCAGAAATCCCAGAAACCCTTGCTGTCACGTCTAGTATTTTCAGTGGGGCAATCGAAAATATCTGGAGTAAGAAACCTTCTCCGGGGTTTAAAAGTAGCTTGTCGACCCCTAGGCCTTCCTTAACCGTGCTAACGGTGACGCCAAGATTCGCCGGTGAACTGTCAAGCACCTTGTATGAGATTATTGAGGAAGCATCCAATACATGGATGATTATCGAGCTATCGAAATCAACACGTTGTATCGGAACCTTACCTGTGTTAGAGATTTCGAGTGTCAGAACTGACCCTTTGCTAACATCTTTCCCTTCGTAGGAAATAGCGATGCCTGGCCATTGTTCCGATATCTTCTCATCAGCTGAAATATCGCGTTTCAGAAGCGTTTGATAGCTAAGCTCTTTTTTGTCCGTAAAAAAAGCTCCCCACCATGGGCTGGCAGTAAACAGGATCAAAGGAAACAATACTGAGAGAAACAGCCAACTGTATTTTTTATGCATTTCCATATCACCACGAGACTTTGACTGTCTAGATTCCGTCTTCTTGCCGTCTTCTTGCCGTCTTCTGCGAAAAGCGGGTTACGCCGCCTTTACGCCAAGCAAAAAAAAGGCCTTGCTAAGCAAGACCTTTCTTAATGTTGGTGCCCCGAGGGAGACTCGAACTCCCACTCCTTTCGAAAACGGATTTTGAATCCGCCGCGTCTACCAATTCCGCCATCAGGGCTCAATGGCGGCGAAGTATAGAGAGGTGATTACCGTTGGTCAATCACGTTTCATGGTCAATTTTTGATATTTCCGCTAGACTTTCCGGCCCTGCTAGACGAACCCCATCATGCGCGTTGCTGACTTTACTTTCGAGCTTCCTGATTCGCTGATCGCCCGCCATCCGTTGGCCGAGCGTCGCGGTAGTCGCCTGCTGACCCTTGATGGGCCGAGCGGCGCCCTGGCACACCGTCAATTCACTGATTTGCTTGAGCATTTGCGCCCGGGCGATTTGATGGTGTTCAACAATACCCGGGTGATTCCGGCGCGGCTGTTCGGGCAGAAAACGTCCGGCGGCAAGCTGGAAATTCTCATCGAGCGCGTGCTCGATACGCACCGCGTGCTGGCCCATGTGCGCTCCAGCAAGTCGCCGAAGCCGGGTTCGAAGATCCTTATCGACGGCGGTGGCGAAGCCGAGATGCTCGCGCGTCATGATGCGTTGTTCGAGCTGGGTTTTGCCGAGGAAGTCTTGCCGCTGCTCGATCGCGTCGGGCACATGCCGTTGCCTCCTTATATAGACCGCCCGGATGAAGGCTCGGATCGCGAGCGTTATCAGACCGTGTATGCCCAGCGTTTGGGCGCGGTGGCGGCGCCGACGGCGGGGCTGCATTTCGATGAGCTGTTGATGCAGGCGATTGCTGCCAAGGGCGTCGAGACTGCGTTCGTGACGTTGCACGTCGGCGCGGGGACGTTCCAGCCGGTGCGCGTCGAGAAGATCGAAGATCACCACATGCACAGCGAGTGGCTGGAAGTCGGCCAGGATGTGGTCGATGCGGTCGCTGCGTGCCGTGCGCGGGGCGGTCGGGTGATTGCGGTTGGCACCACCAGCGTGCGTTCGCTGGAAAGTGCGGCGCGCGATGGTGTGCTCAAGCCGTTCAGTGGCGACACCGACATCTTTATCTATCCGGGCCGGCCGTTTCATGTGGTCGATGCCCTTGTGACCAATTTCCATTTGCCGGAATCCACGCTGTTGATGCTGGTTTCGGCGTTTGCCGGTTATCCCGAAACCATGGCCGCCTACAAGGCCGCCGTGGAAAACGGCTACCGCTTTTTCAGTTACGGGGATGCGATGTTCATCACCCGCAATCCCGCTCCAACTGCCCCTGAACAGACAGGCCCAGAGGAAACAGAATGAGTCGCGAATGTCGAATGTCCTTTGAGCTGCTGGCCACCGATGGCAAGGCTCGTCGTGGTCGCCTGACCTTCCCCCGTGGCACCGTCGAGACCCCGGCGTTCATGCCGGTCGGCACCTACGGCACGGTCAAGGGCATGCTGCCGCGCGACATCGTCGCCACTGGCGCGGAAATCATTTTGGGCAACACCTTTCACCTGTGGTTGCGTCCCGGCACTCAAGTGATCAAGGAGCACGGCGACCTACACGATTTCATGCAGTGGAAAGGCCCGATCCTCACCGACTCCGGCGGCTTCCAGGTGTTCAGCCTCGGCGCGATGCGCAAGATCAAGGAGGAGGGCGTGACCTTCGCTTCTCCGGTCGACGGCGCCAAAGTGTTCATGGGCCCGGAAGAGTCGATGCAGGTGCAGCGCGATCTCGGTTCCGACATTGTGATGATCTTCGACGAATGCACGCCGTATCCGGCTGACGAAGACGTCGCGCGGGTATCGATGGAATTGTCGCTGCGCTGGGCGCAGCGTTCGAAGAATGCCCACGGCGACAACACCGCGGCGCTGTTCGGTATCGTCCAGGGCGGCATGCATGAAAACCTGCGCATGCGCTCGCTCGAAGGCCTCGACAAGATCGGCTTCGACGGCCTCGCCATCGGCGGTCTGTCGGTGGGCGAACCGAAGCACGAAATGATCAAGGTGCTGGATTATCTGCCGGGCCAGATGCCCGCTGACAAACCTCGTTACCTTATGGGCGTTGGCAAACCGGAAGATCTGGTTGAGGGTGTGCGCCGCGGGGTGGACATGTTCGATTGCGTGATGCCAACCCGTAATGCCCGCAATGGGCATCTGTTCATCGATACCGGTGTGCTGAAGATCCGTAACGCGTTCCATCGCCATGATGAATCGCCGCTGGATCCGACCTGCGATTGCTACACCTGCCAGAACTTCTCGCGCGCTTATCTGCATCACCTGGACAAGTGCGGCGAAATGCTCGGCAGCATGCTCAATACCATCCATAACTTGCGCCATTATCAGGTGCTGATGGCTGGTTTGCGCGAGGCTATTCAACAGGGTACATTGGCCGCCTTTGTCGATGCCTTCTACGCCAAACGCGGACTTCCCGTTCCGCCTTTGGACTGAGTTTTCTGACCCCAAGATTCAACATTTGCAACTGGAGTGCTAAATGAGCTTTTTTATCTCTAACGCCATGGCTGACGCAGCTGCACCGGCTGCTGCAAGCCCAATGGGCGGCGGCTTCGAGTGGATTTTCCTGGTCGGCTTCCTGGTCATCTTCTACCTGATGATCTGGCGTCCACAGGCCAAGCGCGCCAAAGAGCAGAAGAACCTGCTGAGCAGCCTGCAGAAGGGCGACGAAGTCGTGACCACTGGCGGCATCGCCGGCAAGATCACCAAGGTTGCCGATGATTTCGTGGTTCTGGAAGTTTCCGACACCGTGGAAATGAAGTTCCAGAAAGGCGCCATCGCCGCCACGCTGCCAAAAGGCACGCTGAAAGCGATCTAAGAGCAACAACTTCTACTCAATCGACGGGGCGCGCAAGGCGCCCCGCGTTCATAACGGGCGGCGTGATGCTGAACAAATACCCTCTGTGGAAATACATTCTGATCCTGGCGGTGCTGGCGATCGGTCTGATTTATTCCGCTCCCAATCTTTACCCCGATGACCCGGCGATTCAGATCAGCGGCGCCAGCACGGCTCTGCAGGTCAATGACGCCGATCTGGCTCGCGTCAGCACAGCGCTGAAAGAGTCCGGCATCAACGTCAAGGCGGCAACGCTGACGGCGGGCGGCAAGGGCGGTCTGATCCGTCTGAGCAAGGCTGAAGACCAGCTGCCGGCCAAGGACGTAGTACGCAAGGCATTGGGTGATGACTACGTCGTCGCGCTGAACCTGGCACAGACCACTCCGCAATGGCTGCGCAACCTCGGTGCGCACCCGATGAAGCTGGGTCTGGACTTGTCCGGTGGTGTGCACTTCCTGCTCGAAGTGGACATGGACAAAGCCCTCGATGCGCGCCTGAAAGTCTACGAAGGCGACGTCAAGAGCCTGCTGCGCAAAGAGAAGCTGCGCTATCGCAGCCTGCCGCAACTGGGCGGTGCCATTCAGTTGGGCTTCAGCGATGAAGATTCCCGCGAACAGGCCCGTGCGCTGATCCGCAAGAACTTCAACGATTTCGACATTGTTCCGGCCGACCTCAACGGTCAACCGGTGCTGCGTCTGGCGATGACCCCGGCCAAGCTGGCGGAAATCCGTGAATACTCCATCAAGCAGAACCTGACCACGGTACGTAACCGCGTCAACGAGCTGGGTGTTGCCGAACCGATCGTGCAGCGTCAGGGCGCCAACCGCATCGTGGTTGAGCTGCCGGGCGTGCAGGACACTGCCGAAGCCAAGCGTATCCTCGGCAAGACGGCCAACCTTGAGTTCCGTCTGGCCGCCGAGCCGGGCGCTTCGAAAGCCACTTCCGAGTCGTTCGAATTCCGCGAAGGCAACCGTCCGCCAGCGCAGATCGAGCGTGGTCTGATCATCACTGGTGACCAGGTCACCGACGCCAAGGCCGGTTTCGGCGAGCACGGCACGCCTGAAGTGAACATCCGTCTGGATGGCCACGGTGGCGAGCTGATGAGCCGCGCGACCCGCTCCAACGTCGGCCGCAGCATGGCGGTGATCTTCATCGAACAGCGTCCGGTCACCACTTACACCAAGCAAGTGGTTGATGGCGTCGAGAAAGACGTTGCGGTGCAGACGTTCAAGGAAGAGAAGAAGATCATCAGCCTGGCGACCATTCAGTCGCCGCTGGGTGCGCAATTCCGCATCACTGGCCTGAACGGTCAGGGCGAGTCGTCCGAGCTGGCGCTGCTGCTGCGTGCCGGTGGTCTGGCTGCACCGATGTACTTCGCTGAAGAGCGCACAATCGGTCCGAGCCTGGGTGCTGACAACATCACCAAAGGTATCGATGCTTCCCTGTGGGGCATGCTGTTCGTGTCGCTGTTCATCATCGCCATCTACCGCTTCTTCGGCGTCATCGCCACCGTCGCGCTGGCGGTGAACATGGTGCTGCTGCTGGCATTGATGTCGTTGCTGGGCGCCACGCTGACCCTGCCGGGTATCGCCGGTATCGTCCTGACCATGGGTATGGCGGTCGACGCCAACGTACTGATCTTCTCGCGGATTCGTGAAGAGATCGCCGCCGGCATGACTGTGCAGCGGGCAATCAACGAAGGCTTCGGCCGGGCATTTACTGCGATTCTCGACGCCAACCTGACCACCTTGCTGGTCGGCGGTATTCTCTTCGCCATGGGCACCGGCCCGGTGAAGGGTTTCGCAGTGACCATGTCCCTCGGGATCTTTACCTCGATGTTCACGGCCATCATGGTGACCCGCGCAATGGTCAACCTGATCTTTGGCGGACGTGACTTCAA
Source organism: Pseudomonas sp. 2957 (assembly GCF_031456345.1). Lineage (NCBI taxonomy): Bacteria > Pseudomonadati > Pseudomonadota > Gammaproteobacteria > Pseudomonadales > Pseudomonadaceae > Pseudomonas > Pseudomonas sp. 2957. The sequence goes on along the minus strand of NZ_JAVDUL010000003.1, from coordinate 766,059 downwards.
GAAGTTGTGGATTTAAGGGGCTGCCATGTTACGTACAATCAACTTCATGGGCGTTCGCAACTTCGCGTTCGGCGTCACCGTGTTGCTTACCGTCATTGCCTTGTTCAGTGTCGCCACCAAGGGCATGAACTGGGGTCTGGACTTCACCGGCGGTACGCTCATCGAGCTGACCTACGAGCGTCCGGCCGATGTCACCAAGGTGCGCGAGCAACTGGCGACTTCCGGTTATCACGAAGCTGTGGTGCAGAACTTCGGCGCCACTACTGACTTGCTGGTGCGCATGCCGGGTGAAGACCCGCAGCTGGGCCATCAGGTCGCAGACGCATTGCAGAAGGTCGGCGGCGACAACCCGGCGACGGTCAAGCGCGTCGAGTTCGTCGGCCCGCAGGTCGGTGAAGAACTGCGCGACCAGGGCGGCCTCGGCATGCTGCTGGCGCTCGGCGGCATCCTGATCTACCTGGCGTTCCGCTTTCAGTGGAAGTTTGCGGTCGGCGCCATTGTGTCGCTGATCCACGACGTGATCGTGACCGTGGGTATCCTCTCGTACTTCCAGATCACCTTCGATCTGACGGTGCTGGCGGCGGTGCTGGCGATCATCGGTTATTCGCTGAACGACACCATCGTGGTTTTCGACCGGGTACGTGAGAACTTCCGTGTGCTGCGCAAGGCGACGCTGATCGAGAACATCAACATCTCGACCACCCAGACCCTGCTGCGCACCATGGCGACGTCGATCTCCACGCTGCTGGCCATCGCGGCACTGTTGTTCTTCGGCGGCGACAACCTGTTCGGCTTCTCCATCGCGCTGTTCATCGGTGTACTGGCGGGCACCTACTCGTCGATCTACATCGCCAACGTGGTGCTGATCTGGCTGAACCTGACCACCGAGGATCTGATTCCTCCGGCCAACACCGAGAAGGAAGTCGACGACCGTCCATAACGGCCAGCGATTTCCCGGCTGTCAGCCAACAAAAGGCGCGAGTTGAACTCGCGCCTTTTTTTGTGCTCCAAGGCTGGGAGAAGCGCGGGCGCGTCCCGCATGTGATGGTCAGGAGGTTCATGTGAACAAGTCGTTGCTGGTTGGTGCGGTATTGGGTGCTGTCGGTGTCACAGCCGGGGGTGCTGTTGCCACCTACAGCCTGGTTAAAAGCGGCCCTGAGTATGCGCAAGTATTAGCCGTTGAGCCGGTCAAGACACAGATCAAGACTCCACGTGAAGTATGCAAGGATGTAACCGTGACCCGGCAGGCGCCGGTCAAGGATCAACACCAGATTCTCGGCACGGCGATCGGTGCCGTAGCCGGTGGTTTGTTGGGTAATCAGGTGGGCGGCGGTACCGGCAAGAAGATTGCCACCGTGGCCGGTGCAGTTGGCGGCGGTTATGCCGGTAACAAGGTGCAGGAAGGTATGCAGAACCGCGACACCTACACCACCACGCAAACCCGTTGCAACACGGTCAATGACATCAGCGACAAGGTCGTCGGCTACGACGTGCGTTACTCGCTCGATGGCAAGGAAGGCAAGGTACGGATGGATCGTGATCCGGGTAACCAGATTCCGGTCGACAAGGAAGGCAAGCTGATCCTGTCGCAGAATGAGCCGGGACAGTAAGGCTCCACAGTTGTGAAAAGAAGCACCCTGCGGGGTGCTTTTTTTGTGCTCGCGATTCAGGGCAGCGCGCGATTCTCACCTGTGGGAGCGAGCCTGCTCGCGAATACGGTCTAACAGTGGATATTTTCTTTGCTGACACGCCCCATTCGCGAGCAGGCTCGCTCCCACAGGGAATTGTGCTGTTTGGAATTGCAGACATAAAAAAAGCACCCCGGAGGGTGCTTTTTGGTTTCGCGGAAAGCTTAGCGCTTCAGCGAGGCCGGCAGGTGCGGCTGGATCGCCGTCAGCACTGCCTTGAAGCATTTGGTGTTGCCGGCAACGATGTGGCCTTTCTCAAGGAAGTCGTGACCACCGGTGAAGTCGCTCACCAGACCGCCGGCTTCTTGAATCAGCAGGGCGCCTGCAGCCATGTCCCACTCGGACAGGCCCGATTCCCAGAACGCATCGAAACGACCGGCAGCTACGTAAGCCAGGTCCAGGCTCGCCGAACCGGCGCGGCGGATGCCGGCAGTCTGGCCAACCAGGGCGCGGAACATGCCCAGGTAGTTGTCGAGGTTGTCCATCTGATCGTCACGGAACGGGAAGCCAGTGCCGAGCAGGGCGCCGTCGAGGCTGGTGCGACCACTGACGCGCAGACGACGACCGTTCAGTTGAGCGCCGCGACCACGGCTGGCGGTGAATTCTTCCTGGCGAACCGGGTCCAGAACCACTGCGTGCTCCAGGCGGCCACGATATTTGCAGGCAATGCTCACTGCAAAGTGCGGAATGCCACGGAGAAAGTTGGTGGTGCCGTCCAGCGGATCGATGATCCACAGGTACTCTTCGCCTTCGATGCCGGTGCCAGCGTGCAGGCCGGTTTCTTCACCCTGAATCGAGTGATTCGGGTAAGCCTTGCGCAGGGCATCGATGATTTTCTGTTCAGCGGCGCGATCGACCTCGGATACGTAATCCTTGGCGTCTTTTTCGTCGACCTTGATGGTATCCAGGCGCTCGATGGAGCGGAAGATCAGTTCACTGGCGCTGCGGGCGGCGCGCAGCGCGATATTCAGCATGGGCTGCATGGATGTGTCACCTAAGGTTGTTAAAGAAAGCCGCGCATTCTATCAGAACTTTTCTTCAGGTGAAGGACGCTGTTCGCTTTCATAGCTTAACGGTAGGCTGTTCTGTAAGATTTGCCCCCCCCTTTCCTGTGTCCGAGAGCGCCTCCCTTGCTGCAGAACATTCGTGTCGTCCTGGTCAACACCAGCCACCCCGGCAACATCGGCGGGGCCGCGCGCGCCATGAAAAACATGGGTCTGTCGCGACTGGTGCTGGTCGATCCGCGGGTCTTCCCGCACCACGAGGCCGATGCCCGCGCCTCTGGTGCCGGTGACATCCTTGAAAACGCGCAAGTCGTCGCCACCTTGGAAGATGCTCTGGTCGGCTGCAATCTGGTGCTCGGCACCAGCGCCCGCGACCGGCGTATTCCCTGGCCGCTGCTGGATCCGCGCGAATGCGGCAACAAGGTGGTCGAGGAAGCCGGGCAGGGCGCCGAGATTGCTTTGGTGTTCGGTCGTGAAGATTCCGGCCTGACCAATGAAGAGCTGCAGCGATGTCATTTTCACGTGCACATCCCTTCCGACCCGACGTTCAGTTCGCTGAATCTCGGGGCGGCGGTGCAGGTGTTGAGTTATGAAGTGCGCATGGCCTGGCTGGCCGCACAGGGTCAGCCAAGCAAGGTCGAGAAAGAAGAAGTGGCCTCGGTGAAAAGCGCCGAGCTGGCGACCATGGATGAGCTGGAGCGATTCTATGAGCACCTGGAGCAGACGCTGGTCGCCATCGAATTCCTCGATCCGGAAAAGCCACGGCACTTGATGGCGCGCCTGCGCCGGTTGTACGGACGCAGCTCGGTCAGCCGGGCGGAAATGAATATTTTGCGTGGCATCCTCACGGAAACCCAGAAAGCGGCCCGTGGCGAGCTTCTAAAGCGGAAGGATTGAATGATGTTTGAGCGTTTGCGTGAAGATATCCAGAGCGTATTCCATCGAGACCCGGCGGCGCGTAACGCTTTTGAAGTCCTGACCTGCTACCCCGGCATGCATGCAATCTGGATTCATCGTCTGGCCGGCATGCTCTGGCGCAACGAGCTGAAATGGCTGGCGCGGCTGGTGTCGAACTTTGGTCGCTGGCTGACCGGGATCGAGATTCATCCGGGCGCCAAGGTCGGTCGGCGTTTCTTCATCGACCACGGCATGGGCATCGTCATTGGTGAAACCGCCGAGATCGGCGACGACGTGACTATCTATCAGGGTGTGACCCTCGGCGGCACCAGTTGGAACAAAGGCAAGCGTCACCCTACGCTGGGTGATGGCGTGGTGGTCGGCGCTGGCGCCAAGGTGCTTGGCCCGTTCACGGTGGGTGCCGGTGCCAAAGTCGGTTCCAATGCTGTGGTCACCAAAGAAGTGCCACCGGGCGCCACGGTGGTGGGGATTCCGGGGCGGATCATCGTCAAGACCGATGAAGAGCAGGACGCCAAGCGCAAAGCCATGGCGGAAAAGATCGGTTTCGACGCCTACGGTGTCAGCGAAGACATGCCTGACCCGGTGGCTCGCGCCATCGGCCAGTTGCTCGATCATCTGCAAGCAGTGGACGGGCGCCTGGAAGGCATGTGCGGCGCACTGAAGGATCTGGGCAGCAATTACTGTGCGAAAGATCTGCCTGAACTGCGCGAAGAAGACTTCGCTTGCGTCAAGGGCAAGGACGAATCGAAAGCCGGCTGAACCGCGGCGCTGCTTTTCGCGAGCAGGCTCGCTCCCACAAGAGCAATGCATTCCAATGTGGGAGCGAGCCTGCTCGCGAAGAACGATCACGCGGTTCCGCTGGCTGTCCGCAGCCCGTCTTTGCTATAGTGCGCGCGCTCTTTTGCGGGTAAACCCGACTAAAGCACTAGGTCTTATAGTTGACTTAAATGCTCGGGAATTGCATACTCCCGCCCATTCCGAACTCCGTGGTAACTGTCCATGCGACTGACTACAAAAGGCCGATACGCCGTGACCGCCATGCTTGACCTGGCGTTGCACGCGCAGCACGGGCCGGTGTCTCTGGCCGATATCTCCGAGCGCCAAGGCATCTCCCTGTCCTACCTCGAGCAGCTGTTTGCCAAGCTGCGCCGCAGCAACCTGGTTTCCAGCGTTCGCGGTCCGGGTGGTGGCTACCAGTTGTCCCGCGACATGCAGGGCATCCAGGTCGCCCAGGTGATCGATGCGGTGAACGAATCGGTCGATGCCACCAAGTGCCAGGGCCAGGGCGATTGCCATTCCGGCGATACCTGCCTGACCCATCATCTGTGGTGCGATTTGAGCCTGCAGATTCACGAATTTCTGAGCGGTATCAGCTTGGCCGACCTTGTGACTCGCCGTGAGGTACAAGAAGTGGCCCAGCGTCAGGACCAGCGCCGTTGCAGCAGCAAGGCGCCACGCCTGGACAAGATTGAAGCGTCCGCCGTCGAATGACAGCCGAAGAGCTACCCGCGGCACGCCAGCCCTGATTTAGGAGATAGTCCATGAAATTGCCGATTTACCTTGATTACTCTGCAACCACCCCGGTTGATCCGCGCGTTGCGCAGAAAATGAGTGAATGCCTGCTGGTCGACGGAAACTTCGGTAACCCGGCGTCCCGTTCCCACGTGTTCGGCTGGAAGGCTGAAGAGTCCGTCGAAAACGCTCGTCGTCAGGTGGCCGATCTGGTCAATGCCGACCCGCGCGAAATCGTCTGGACCTCCGGTGCCACCGAATCCGACAACCTGGCGATCAAGGGCGCGGCACATTTCTACGCCTCCAAGGGCAAGCACCTGATCACCAGCAAGATCGAGCACAAGGCAGTCCTCGACACCATGCGCCAGCTGGAGCGTGAAGGCTTCGAAGTGACCTACCTCGAGCCGACCGAAGACGGTCTGATCACCCCGGCAATGATTGACGCCGCACTGCGCGAAGACACCATTCTGGTGTCGGTGATGCACGTCAACAACGAAATCGGCACCATCAACGACATCGCTGCCATCGGCGAGATGCTGCGCGCCAAAGGCGTGCTGTTCCATGTCGACGCGGCTCAGTCCACCGGCAAGGTCGAAATCGATCTGCAGAAGCTGAAAGTCGACATGATGTCGTTCTCCGCCCACAAGACTTATGGCCCTAAAGGCATCGGCGCGCTGTACGTCAGCCGCAAGCCGCGTGTGCGCATCGAAGCGACCATGCACGGCGGCGGTCACGAGCGCGGCATGCGTTCCGGCACCCTGGCGACCCACCAGATCGTCGGCATGGGCGAAGCGTTCCGCGTAGCCAAGGAAGACATGGCCGCTGAAAACGTGCGCATCAAAGCCTTGAGCGATCGCTTCTACAAGCAGGTCGAGCACCTGGAAGAGCTGTACGTCAACGGCAGCCTGACCGCCCGCGTTCCGCACAACCTGAACCTGAGCTTCAACTACGTTGAAGGCGAGTCGCTGATCATGGCGCTCAAGGATCTGGCGGTATCGTCCGGTTCGGCCTGCACCTCGGCGTCGCTGGAGCCTTCGTACGTACTGCGCGCCCTGGGCCGCAACGACGAACTGGCACACAGCTCGATCCGCTTTACCTTCGGCCGTTTCACCACCGAAGAAGAAATCGACTACGCCGCGCAGAAAGTCTGCGAGGCCGTTACCAAGCTGCGCGCTCTGTCGCCGCTGTGGGACATGTACAAAGACGGCGTCGATATCTCGAAAATCGAGTGGGCGGCACACTAACTATAGAAGCCGCCGGATACAGATCCTGTAGCGACGCGGCGTTAACGCAGCGCAGTTGCAGGGTCTCAAGAGCGGCCCTGATGAGTGAGGATTGAGAATCATGGCTTACAGCGAAAAGGTCATCGACCACTACGAAAACCCGCGCAACGTCGGCAAGATGAACGCGGAAGATCCTGATGTCGGCACCGGCATGGTCGGCGCTCCGGCGTGCGGCGACGTGATGCGTCTGCAGATCAAGGTCAACGATCAGGGCGTTATCGAAGACGCCAAGTTCAAGACCTACGGTTGCGGTTCGGCAATCGCCTCCAGCTCCCTCGCCACCGAGTGGATGAAGGGCAAGACCCTGGACGAAGCCGAAACCATCAAGAACACTCAGCTGGCCGAAGAACTGGCTTTGCCGCCAGTGAAAATCCACTGCTCCGTGCTCGCTGAAGACGCTATCAAAGCGGCTGTTCGCGACTACAAGCAGAAGAAAGGCTTGATCTGAATTTCAAGATTCGGCGACGAGTAAGGAGTCAACGATGGCTATCAGCATGACAGAAGCGGCTGCTCGACACGTGCGGCGCTCCCTCGATGGGCGCGGCAAAGGTGAAGGGATTCGTCTGGGTGTTCGCACCACAGGCTGTTCCGGCCTTGCCTACGTGCTGGAGTTTGTCGACGAGGTGGTGGCGGAAGATCAGGTGTTCGAGAGTCACGGCGAAAAAGTGATCATCGACCCGAAAAGCCTGGCCTACCTGGACGGCACCGAGCTCGACTTCGTCAAGGAAGGGTTGAACGAAGGCTTCAAGTTCAACAACCCCAACGTGCGCGGTGAATGTGGCTGCGGCGAAAGCTTCAACATCTGAGGCTGGTCGTGGGTATTCCTTGTCATTTCGCTTTATTCGAGCTGCAACCGAGCTTCCGCCTGGATCTCGAGCAGTTGGCCACGCGCTACCGTGAGTTGGCGCGCGGCGTCCATCCTGACCGTTTTGCCGATGCATCCGAACGCGAGCAGCGCTCGGCGCTCGAGCAATCGGCGCGGCTCAACGACGCCTACCAGACGCTCAAGAGCCCGGCCCAGCGCGCACGCTACCTGCTGAAAATCAGCGGGCATGAAGTGCCGATGGAAGTCACCGTCCACGATCCCGAGTTTCTTCTGCAGCAGATGCAATGGCGCGAAGAGCTCGAAGATCTGCAGGACAGCGCCGACCTCGACGGTGTCGCGGTATTCAAGCGTCGTTTGAAGACGGCTCAGGAACAGCTCAACGAAAGCTTCGCAGCCTGTTGGGATGATGCAGTGCAACGTGAACAGGCCGAACGCCTGATGCGGCGCATGCAGTTCCTCGACAAGCTCACCTACGAAGTGCGCCAGCTGGAAGAGCGCCTCGACGATTAACCCAGTGCTGCCCTGATTGCACGCTGACAGACAGACAAGACCTGATCACCATGGCTCTACTGCAGATCGCCGAACCCGGCCAAAGTCCTCAACCGCACCAGCGCCGTCTGGCTGTGGGCATCGACTTGGGTACTACCAATTCGCTGGTCGCTGCGCTGCGCAGTGGTCTTTCCGAACCGCTGGCCGACGCCAACGGGCAGGTCATCCTGCCGTCCGCTGTGCGTTATTACGCCGACCGCGTTGAAGTCGGTGAGTCCGCCAAGCTGGCGGCAGCCTCCGATCCTCTGAACACCGTGCTCTCGGTCAAGCGCTTGATGGGCCGTGGTCTGTCCGACGTCAAGCAATTGGGCGAGCAACTGCCGTACCGCTTTGTCGGCGGCGAATCGCACATGCCGTTTATCGATACCGTGCAAGGCCCGAAAAGCCCGGTTGAAGTCTCCGCGGATATCCTCAAGGTCCTGCGTCAGCGCGCTGAAGCGACCTTGGGTGGCGAACTGGTTGGCGCGGTAATCACCGTTCCTGCCTACTTCGACGATGCGCAGCGTCAGGCCACCAAAGATGCGGCCAAACTCGCCGGTCTGAACGTGTTGCGTCTGCTCAATGAGCCGACCGCTGCTGCTGTGGCGTATGGTCTGGATCAACATGCTGAAGGCCTGGTTGCAATTTATGACCTTGGCGGCGGTACCTTCGATATTTCGATTCTGCGTCTGACTGGCGGCGTCTTTGAAGTTCTGGCCACTGGCGGCGACAGCGCGCTGGGCGGCGATGACTTCGATCATGCGATTGCCGGCTGGATCATCGAGAGCGCTGGCCTGTCCGCCGATCTCGATCCGGGCGCACAGCGCAATCTGCTGCAAACTGCCTGTGCGGCCAAAGAAGCTTTGACCGACGCCGCCAGCGTTGAGGTGGCTTACGGCGACTGGAAAGCCCAGTTGACCCGTGAAGTCTTCGATGCGCTGATCGAACCGATGGTCGCGCGCAGCCTGAAAGCCTGCCGCCGCGCCGTTCGCGATTCCGGTATTGAACTGGAAGACGTCCACGCTGTGGTCATGGTCGGCGGTTCGACCCGCGTGCCACGCGTTCGTGAAGCCGTTGCCGAAGCCTTCGGTCGTCAGCCATTGACGGAAATCGACCCGGATCAAGTGGTGGCCATTGGGGCCGCGATCCAGGCCGACACCCTGGCTGGCAACAAGCGCGATGGCGGCGAACTGCTGCTGCTCGACGTGATTCCGCTGTCCCTGGGGCTGGAAACCATGGGCGGGCTGATGGAGAAGGTGATTCCGCGCAACACCACCATCCCCGTCGCGCGCGCTCAGGATTTCACCACGTATAAAGACGGCCAGTCGGCCATGGCGATCCACGTCTTGCAGGGCGAGCGCGAGCTGATCAGCGATTGCCGCTCTCTGGCACGGTTCGAATTGCGCGGCATTCCGGCGATGGTGGCCGGTGCGGCGAAAATTCGCGTGACCTTCCAGGTCGACGCCGACGGTCTGCTCAGCGTGTCTGCCCGTGAGTTGGGCTCGGGCGTTGAGGCGAGCATTCAGGTCAAACCTTCCTATGGTCTGACCGATGGCGAAATCGCCAAGATGCTCAAGGATTCGTTCCAGCACGCCAATGACGACAAGGTCGCCCGCGTTCTGCGTGAGCAGCAAGTCGATGCCCAGCGCCTGCTCGAAGCGGTGCAGGGCGCGCTGGAGGCCGATGGCGAGCGATTGCTCGACGCCGAAGAGCGCATGGTCATCGAACTGCAAATGCAGGAACTGGCCGAACTGATGAAAGGTACCGATGGCTACGCCATCGAGCAGCAGACCAAGCGTCTGTCGCAAGTGACCGATGCTTTTGCTGCCCGCCGCATGGATCTGACGGTGAAAGCCGCTCTGTCGGGGCGCAACCTGAATGAAATCGAGGATATCTGATGCCGCAGGTCATTTTTCTGCCCCACGAGAAGTTCTGCCCTGAAGGCATGGTGGTCGAGGCTGCGCCCGGCACATCGATTCTCGAACTGGCCCACGAACACCATATCGAGATGGAAAGCGCGTGCGGCGGCGTCTGCGCCTGCACCACGTGCCACTGCATCATCCGCGAGGGTTTCGACTCGCTGGAAGAGGCCGATGAGCTGGAAGAGGACTTCCTCGATCGCGCCTGGGGCTTGGAAGCGCAATCGCGTCTGGCTTGCCAGGCCATCGTCGGTGAGGAAGACCTCACCGTCGAGATTCCGAAATATTCGCTTAACCATGCGGCCGAAGCGCCGCACTGACTGGTAAGACTGTCATGAGCTACGGTTGGAATGATGTTCAACGCATTGCAGAAGAGCTGGCCGAGGCCCACCCGGGTACCGATCCGTATTCTGTTGGTTTCGTCAAACTGCAGCAGATGATCAAGTCACTCCCCGATTTTGACGACACCTCTGGTCGCGTTGGCGAGAAGGTGTTGGAAGCGGTCCAGACCCTTTGGGCCGCAGAATTGGACTGATCGTCTCGCAGGTTAGGCAATACCCAAGAACCCGCGTATAATTCGCGGGTTTAATTTTTCGCAAATTACCGTTTCTGGAGTTACACCATGGCTGTTCAACGTACTTTCTCCATCATCAAGCCTGACGCCGTTGCTAAAAACGTGATCGGCAAGATCACCACTCGCTTCGAAGACGCTGGCCTGCGCGTTGTAGCTTCGAAACTGAAGCAACTGTCCAAAGCCGAAGCCGAAGGCTTCTACGCTGAGCACAGCGAGCGCGGTTTCTTCGGTGACCTGGTTGCTTTCATGACTTCCGGTCCGGTTGTCGTTCAGGTTCTGGAAGGTGAAAACGCTATCGCTCGCAACCGTGAGCTGATGGGCGCTACCAACCCTAAAGAAGCTGCTGCCGGCACCATCCGTGCTGACTTCGCTGAATCGATCGACGCCAACGCCGTTCACGGTTCGGACTCCGAAGCTGCTGCCGCTCGCGAAATCGCTTACTTCTTCGCAGCTACTGAAGTAACCACTCGCTAAGCATTGCTTGCAGAGTGAAGGTGAATCCATGACTACATCGACTGTTAAAACAAACCTGCTGGGTCTGACCCAGCCGGAAATGGAAAAATTCTTCGACTCAATCGGGGAGAAGCGTTTCCGTGCCGGTCAGGTAATGAAATGGATTCACCACTTTGGCGTCGATGATTTCGACGCCATGACGAACGTCAGCAAAGCCTTGCGCGACAAGCTCAAGGCCATTGCTGAAGTGCGTGGTCCGGAAGTGGTCAGCGAGGACATCTCCAGCGACGGCACCCGTAAATGGGTGGTGCGCGTGGCGTCCGGCAGCTGCGTCGAGACCGTGTACATTCCCCAGGGCAAGCGCGGCACTCTGTGCGTTTCGTCCCAGGCAGGCTGTGCCCTGGATTGCAGTTTCTGCTCCACCGGCAAGCAAGGCTTCAACAGCAACCTCACCGCCGCCGAAGTCATCGGTCAGGTGTGGATTGCCAACAAATCTTTCGGCAGCGTCCCGGCCACCGTCGACCGCGCCATCACCAACGTGGTGATGATGGGCATGGGCGAGCCGTTGCTGAACTTCGACAACGTCGTCGCCGCCATGCATCTGATGATGGATGACCTCGGCTACGGGATCTCCAAGCGCCGCGTGACCCTGTCCACCTCGGGTGTGGTGCCGATGATCGATGAGCTGGCCAAGCACATCGACGTATCCCTGGCGTTGTCCCTGCATGCACCGAATGACGCATTGCGTAACCAATTGGTGCCGATCAACAAGAAATATCCGCTTAAGATGCTGCTCGAGTCGTGCCAGCGCTACATGTCCGCCCTTGGCGAGAAACGTGTGCTGACCATCGAGTACACCTTGCTCAAGGACGTCAACGACAAGCTTGAGCACGCAGTGGAAATGATCGAGCTGCTTAAAGACATCCCGTGCAAGATCAACCTGATCCCATTCAACCCGTTCCCGCACTCCGGGTACGAGCGGCCGAGCAACAATGCCATCCGCCGCTTCCAGGATCAGTTGCATCAGGCCGGTTTCAACGTCACCGTGCGCACCACCCGTGGTGAAGACATCGACGCCGCATGTGGTCAATTGGTAGGGCAGGTGCTGGATCGCACCCGTCGCAGCGAACGTTACATCGCCGTGCGCGAGTTGAGCGCCGACAGCGATCTGGCACAGAACGCCGCGAACACTAACTAAGAGAGGATCTCTATGTCCCTGCGCTTTGCGCTGCTGTTGCTGTTGGCCAGCCTGTGCGCTGGCTGTGTCCTGTCGGGTGACTACAACCCGATGAAGACCAGCAAGGGCCGCGATGAAGCGCGGGCTGCCTACGTTCAGCTGGGGCTGGGCTACCTGCAGCAGGGCATGACCGAGCGCGCCAAGGTGCCATTGAAGAAAGCGCTGGAACTGGACGGTTCCGACCCCGACGCCAATGCGGCCCTCGGTCTGGTGTTTCAGGCCGAGATGGAGCCGGCACTGGCCGACGAGCACTTTCGCAAGGCCTTGTCCTCACGTCCTGCCGATGCCCGCATCCTCAACAACTACGGCAGTTTTCTCTACGAAGAACAGCGCTACGAGGAAGCCTACGAGCGTTTTGAACAAGCGGCCGCCGATACCCTGTATCCTGAGCGCTCGCGGGTCTTCGAAAACCTCGGCATGACCGCCGCTAAGCTTGGCCAGCGTGATCTGGCCCAGCAACAGCTGGAAAAGGCGCTGCGCCTGAATCGCCAACAACCGCGCGCATTGCTGGAAATGGCTGAGTTGTCCTTCGAAGACAGGCATTATGTGCCCGCGCGTGACTATTACGACCGTTTCAGCCAGCTCACCGAACAAAATGCACGTAGTCTATTGCTCGGCGTTCGGCTGGCAAAAGTGTTTGAAGATCGCGACAAGGCAGCCAGTTACGGTCTGCAATTAAAACGACTCTATCCCGGTACGCCGGAATATCAGCAATACCTGTCGGAGCAATGATGAAAGCGGCGCATCCCGAAGTTGTAGCAGCGAATCGCGTAAATCCCGGTGAGACCCTGCGCCAGGCCCGCGAAAGCAATGGCTGGTCGCTGGCCGAAGTGGCCCTCAAGCTCAACCTCACCGTGACGTCCCTGAGCAATCTTGAAGCCGGCGCTTTCGACAAGCTGCCGGGGCATACCTTCGCTCGCGGTTACATTCGCGCCTATGCCAAATTGCTCGGCATGGACCAGACCGTTCTGGTTCAGCAGTTCGACCAGTCCACCGGCACCGACTCCCAGGGCAGCAACGTTCACGCCCTCGGTCGTATCGAAGAGCCGGTGCGGGTTTCCCACACCATTTTGCGTATCGTCAGCCTGTTGCTGCTGATCGCGGTCATCGGCGGCGGTTTCGTCTGGTGGCAGGATCAGACCTCGCAGCGCACCCGCGATCTGACCAGCCTGGCGCCGGAACACGTCGAAGTCGAAGGCGCGGACGGCACCACGCAGATCCACCCGATCGACGAGCCGGAAGACCAGGCTGTCGCCGAAAATCAGGCTGACAATTCGACATCGCTGGCCTTGCCGCAGTCGGAAACCAGTGCTGAATCGACCGGCGCCGAATCTGCTGCGCCAGCGACCGAGCCAGCTGCCCCGGCAGTTGCGCCAAGCGCACCGGCACAGACGCCTGCGCCAGTGGTGGCGGCTCCGGCCACTCCAGCGCCGAGTGTCCCAGCGACACCTGCCCCGACCGCGCCGGTTGCTCAAGCGCCAAGCGCTGAAGCAGCTGCGCCGGTTGCCGGCGAAGGCCAGGTGCAGTTGCAGTTCACCGGCGATTGCTGGGCACAGGTGACCGATGGCCGTGGCAAAGTGATTTTCAGCGGCCTGAAGCATAAAGGCGACAGCGTGAGTGTTTCCGGCAAGCCGCCGCTCGCCGTACGTCTGGGCGTTGCCCGCGCGGCACAGGTCAGCTACAACGGCCAACCGGTCGATATCGCTCCGTTCACCAGTGGCGAGACTGCTCGCCTGAAGTTGGGTCAATAAGTCATGCACGGCGAATCTCCAATCAAACGTCGCGAATCGCGCAAGATCTGGGTCGGCAACGTACCGGTGGGCGGCGACGCGCCGATCGCTGTGCAGAGCATGACCAACAGCGACACCAATGACGTCGCCGCGACCGTGGCGCAGATCAATCGTCTGGAAGCCGCCGGCGTCGACATCGTTCGCGTCTCGGTGCCGGACATGGACGCCGCCGAGGCGTTCGGCAAGATCAAGCAACTGGTCAAAGTGCCGTTGGTGGCTGACATCCACTTCGACTACAAAATCGCCTTGCGCGTGGCCGAACTGGGTGTGGACTGTCTGCGCATCAATCCGGGCAACATCGGTCGCGAAGACCGCGTGCGTGCCGTGGTCGATGCGGCGCGTGATCGCGGCATTCCGATCCGCATCGGCGTCAACGCCGGTTCCCTGGAAAAAGACCTGCAAAAGAAATACGGCGAGCCGACCCCAGCCGCATTGGTCGAATCCGCGCTGCGCCACGTTGAACACCTCGAACGCCTGAATTTCCAGGACTTCAAGGTCAGCGTGAAAGCCTCCGACGTGTTCATGGCCGTCGAAGCCTACCGTTTGCTGGCGAAAGAAATCGTCCAGCCGCTGCACCTCGGCATCACTGAAGCCGGCGGTTTGCGATCGGGCACGGTGAAATCCGCCGTGGGCCTAGGTATGCTGCTCGCCGAAGGGATTGGCGATACTATCCGCATCTCGCTGGCGGCCGACCCGGTCGAGGAAGTGAAGGTCGGTTACGACATTCTCAAGTCTTTGCATCTGCGTTCCCGTGGCATCAACTTCATCGCCTGCCCGAGCTGCTCGCGGCAGAACTTCGATGTGGTGAAAACCATGAACGAGCTGGAAGGGCGCCTTGAAGACCTGCTGGTGCCGCTGGATGTCGCGGTCATCGGTTGCGTGGTCAACGGCCCCGGCGAAGCCAAGGAAGCCCATATCGGCTTGACCGGCGGCACGCCAAACCTGATTTACATCGACGGCAAGCCGTCGCAGAAGCTGACGAATGACAATCTGGTGGACGAGCTGGAAAAGCTGATCCGCCAGAAAGCGGCCGAAAAGGTCGAAGCTGACGCTGCCGTTATCGCGCGCGGCTGATCGAACGAATTAAGGAAATTTTGTGAGCAAGTCTCTGCAAGCCATTCGTGGCATGAACGACATCCTGCCCGAACAGACCCCGCTGTGGCGTTATTTCGAAGGCACTGTGGCGCGTCTGCTGGATAACTACGGTTACAAGCAGATCCGCATGCCGATCGTCGAGTTCACCGAGCTGTTCAAGCGCTCGATCGGCGAAGTCACCGATATCGTCGAAAAAGAGATGTACACCTTCGAAGACCGCAACGGTGATTCCCTGACCCTGCGTCCGGAAGGCACTGCGGCCTGCGTGCGCGCCGTGCTTGAGCACGGCATCACCGGCGGTGGTCAGGTGCAGAAACTCTGGTACATCGGCCCGATGTTCCGCCACGAGCGTCCGCAGAAAGGCCGTTATCGTCAGTTTCACCAGATCGGTCTGGAGGTGTTCAACCTCGACGGTCCGGACATCGACGCCGAGCTGATCATCATGACCTGGCGCCTGTGGGGCGAGCTGGGCATTCGTGATGCGGTCAAGCTCGAACTCAACAGCCTCGGCACCAGCGAATCCCGTGGTCGCTATCGTGAAGCCCTGGTCGAGTACCTCTCGGCGCACCACGACAAGCTCGACGAAGACAGCCAGCGTCGCCTGAAAACCAACCCGCTGCGCGTGCTCGACACGAAAAATGCCGACACCCAGGCCGTGCTGGTCGATGCGCCGAAAATGGCCGATTACCTCGACGACGAGTCCCGCGCTCACTTTGAAGGCCTGAAGGCGCGTCTGGATGCCGTCGGCATTCCTTACGTGCTCAACCCGAAACTGGTGCGTGGCCTCGATTACTACAGCAAAACCGTTTTCGAATGGGTCACCGACAAGCTCGGCGCCCAGGGCACCGTGTGCGCGGGCGGCCGTTACGACGGCCTGGTCGAGCAGATGGGCGGCAAGCCAACCCCAGGCGTCGGTTTCGCCATGGGCATCGAGCGTCTGGTGTTGATGCTCGAAACCCTTGAGCAGATTCCGGAAGAAATTTCCCGTCAGGTCGACGTCTACCTCTGCGCCTTCGGTGAAGAGGCCGAGCGGGCCGGTCTGGCCCTGGCCGAACGGGTTCGCGATCAACTTCCAAACCTGCGCCTGCAAGTCAATGCCGGCGCCGGCAGCTTCAAAAGCCAGTTCAAGAAGGCCGACAAGAGCGGTGCGCTGTACGCATTGATCCTCGGTGACGACGAAATGGCCCAGCAAGTGGTAGGTTTCAAACCCCTGCGTGGCCAGGGCGAACAACAAAGCATTGCCTGGGATGCGCTTGCCGCTCACCTGGCCACCTGCGTCGTGCAGGGTTGAAGCTGTCTTAACAGCCGATTTAGCGATTAAGGAGTATTGGGGTGTCGAGTACCGAAGACGAACAGTTGGCGGATTTGAAGGACTGGTGGACACGCAACGGCAAACCTCTGGTCACCGGCGGCCTGTTGGCGCTGGTCATCGTGTTCGGCTGGCAGGCCTGGCACAAGTACCAGAGCAACCAGTCGCAAGGCGCCTCGGTGCTCTATCAGCAATTGCTGGAAACCACGCTGACGCCTGACGGCAAGCCTGATGCCGCCCGCGTTGCGGATCTGGCCGGCAAGCTCAACAGCGAGTACGGCGGTTCTGCCTATGCGCAATACGGCAGCCTGTTCGTCGCCAAAGTGGCGGTCGACAGCGGCAAGCTGGACGACGCGGCAACCGAACTCAAAGCCATCGTCGACAAACCGGCCAACCCGGCGCTGGGCGAAATCGCCCGTCAGCGTCTGGCGCAGGTGCTCGGCGCGCAGGACAAGGCCGAAGACGCCCTGAAACTGCTCGACGGCGATGCCGACAAAGCGTTCCTGGCCACTCGCGAAGAACTCAAGGGCGACCTGCTGGTGCGCTTGGGCCGTACCGATGACGCGAACAAGGCGTATCAAAAAGCCAAGGCGGCACTGTCGGATGAAGCGGCGGTCGGTGGCCTTCAAATCAAGCTCGACGACCTGGCCAAAGGGGATGCGTGACGTGATCCGTTGGAAGCATGCAGCATTGCTGGCTCTGGCCCTTCTGGCCGCGGGTTGCAGCAGCAACAGCAAGAAAGAATTGCCACCGGCCGAACTGACCGACTTCAAAGAAGAAGTCGTTCTGCAGAAGCAGTGGAGCCGCTCGATCGGTGACGGTCAGGGCGAAACCTACAACATGCTGGTGCCGGCGATCGACGGTGACACCATCTACGCCGCCGATGTGACTGGTGTGGTGATGGCGCTGGATCGCAGCAACGGCGACGTGAAGTGGGACCAGGATCTGGAACTGCCTGTCTCCGGCGCCGTCGGCGTGGGTTACGGTCTGGTACTGATCGGTACGCTGCGTGGCGAAGTCGTCGCTCTGGACACCAGCAACGGTGAAGAGAAGTGGCGTGCCCGCGTCAACAGTGAAGTGCTCGCGCCGCCGGCCAACAATGGCGACGTGGTCGTCGTGCAGACCCAGGACGATCGTTTGATCGGTCTGGACGCTGCCACCGGCAACCAGCGCTGGGTGTATGACAGCACCCCGGCGGTCCTGACCCTGCGTGGCACCAGTGCTCCGCTGGTCACCAACCGCCTGGCCGTAGCTGGCCTGTCGACCGGTAAAGTGGTCGCGCTGGACATCTCCAACGGCGTGCCGGTGTGGGAACAACGCATCGCCATTCCACAAGGTCGTTCGGAGCTGGAGCGCGTCGTCGACATCGACGGCGGTCTGCTGCTGTCGGGCGGCACGCTGTACGTGGCCAGCTATCAGGGTCGCGTTGCGGCACTGGACCTGGAAAGCGGTCGTCAACTGTGGCAGCGCGATGCGTCGAGCTACGCGGGTATCGCTCAGGGTTTCGGCAGCGTCTACGTGAGCCTGTCCTCGGGCACCGTTGAAGGCGTCGACGAGCGTTCGACCACCGCACTGTGGAGCAACGATTCGCTGGCTCGCCGTCAACTGTCGGCACCGGAAGTGTTCTCCAGCTACGTAGCTGTGGGTGACCTGGAAGGTTATCTGCATCTGCTGAGTCAGGTCGACGGTCGTTTCGTCGGCCGTGAGCGCATCGACAGCGACGGCCTGCGTGCTCGTCCGCTGGTGGTGGGCGACACGATTTATGTGTATGGCAACAGCGGCAAACTGGAAGCCCTGACCATCAAGTAACAACTATGCTTGGGGTTCATCCCCAAGCGGCCCTGCATCAGCAGGGTTTGCAGCGCCCCCGGGTGTTGCCCCGAGCACCAGCCGCTGCCTCGCAGCGGCTTTTGTATTTTCTGAAATAACGAAGTGGAGAGCCGCATGGTTCCCGTAATCGCCCTGGTGGGCCGACCGAACGTCGGCAAGTCCACCTTGTTCAACCGCCTGACCAGGACTCGTGACGCCATCGTCGGCGACCTGTCCGGTCTGACCCGTGATCGCCAGTACGGTGAGGCCAAGTGGCAAGGGCGTTCCTACATTCTGATCGACACCGGCGGTATCTCCGGTGACGAACATGGTATGGACGAAAAAATGGCCGAGCAGTCGCTGCTGGCCATCGAAGAAGCCGATGTGGTGCTGTTTCTGGTAGATGCCAAGGCCGGTTTTACCGCTGCCGACCAGATGATCGCCGAGCATTTGCGCAAACGTAACAAGCGTTCCCACGTGGTTGCCAACAAGGTCGACAACATCGACCCGGAAATGGCCCGCGCCGAATTCGCCCCGCTGGGCATGGGCCACGCGATCCCGATCGCCGGCGCCCATGGCCGTGGCATCACGCAATTGCTGGAAGCCGCTCTGAGCGAATTCCCGCGCGATGATGACGAGCCGGCTGAAGGCGAAGAGGAAGAAGTCGTTGCCGAAGGCGAGGAAGCCAAGCGTATTCCTGGCCCGAGCGAGAAAGACGGGATCAAGATCGCCATCATCGGCCGTCCGAACGTCGGCAAGTCGACCCTGGTCAACCGCATGCTTGGTGAAGACCGGGTCATCGTGTACGACCAGCCGGGCACCACCCGCGACAGCATCTACATTCCGTTCGAGCGCAATGAAGAGAAGTACACGCTGATCGACACCGCCGGTGTGCGCAAGCGCGGCAAGATCCACGAAGAAGTCGAAAAATTCTCCGTGGTCAAAACCCTGCAGGCGATCAAAGACGCCAACGTGGTGATCTTCGTGATGGACGCCCGCGAGGGTGTGGTCGATCACGACCTGAACCTGCTGGGCTTCGCGATCGAATCCGGTCGTGCGCTGGTCATCGCGATCAACAAGTGGGATGGCATGACGCCGAGCGAGCGCGACTTCGTGAAAGTCGAGCTGCAACGCCGGCTGTTCTTCGTCGACTACGCCGACATTCACTTCATCTCGGCGTTGCACGGCACGGGCGTGGGCAACCTCTACGCTTCGGTGCAGAACTCGTTCAAGTCCGCTGTTACCCGCTGGCCGACCAACCGCCTCACCCAGATTCTCGAAGATGCGGTGGGCGAGCACGCGCCGCCGATGGTCAACAACCGCCGGATCAAGCTGCGTTACGCTCACCTCGGTGGTGCGAACCCGCCGATCATCGTGATCCACGGTAACCAGATCGAGAAAGTGCCGAAGTCGTACGTGCGCTATCTGGAGAACACTTACCGTCGTGTACTCAAGCTGGTCGGTACGCCGATCCGCATCGAGTTCAAGGGCGGCGAGAACCCGTACGAAGGCAACAAGAACACGCTGACCGACCGCCAGGTCAACAAGAAGCGTCGCTTGATGTCGCACAACAAGAAAGCCAGCAAGAAGCGCCGCGACAAGAAGTGATCCGAGGCCCTGCACAATTTTGTGTGGGGCTTTTGTGGCGAGGGGATTTATCCCCGATGGGCTGCGCAGCAGCCCCAAAACCTGTGTCCGCGGTGTATCAGTCAAACCGCATTCAACGGGTTTGCGACTGCTTCGCAGCCGGAACGGGGATAAATCCCCTCGCCACAGGATTGGGTTTGTTCAATGAGAGAAGGGCGCCGTTTGGCGCCCTTTTTTTATGGGCGCCGGATGGGCTATCCTCGGGCTCTCCCGCGCCGTCGTCAGAGCCGGGTGTTGAGCAGAGAACCCCCGATGATCACCAGCAAGCTGCCGAATGTCGGCATCACTATTTTCACGCAGATGTCTCAGCTCGCGGCGCAGACCGGCGCGATCAACCTGTCCCAGGGTTTCCCGGATTTCGACGGCCCGCAGTCGTTGCGTGATGCGGTCGGGCGGCATATCGCCAGTGGCCATAACCAGTATTCGCCGATGACCGGTTTGCCGGCGTTGCGTCAGCAGATCGCGGCCAAGATCGCGCGCAGCTATGGCGTGACAGTCGATGCCGATCATGAAGTGACGGTAACGCCCGGTGCGACTCAGGCAATCTTCTGCGCGATTCAGGCAGTGATTCACAGCGGCGATGAAGTCATCGTCTTCGATCCGTGCTACGACAGCTACGCACCGGCGACGGAATTGGCGGGTGGTCGTTGCGTACATGTGCAACTGAATCCGGACGATTTCTCCATCGATTTCGATCAACTCGCAGCGGCCCTCAGTCCGCGGACGAAAATGATCGTCATCAACACCCCGCACAACCCCAGCGGCGCATTGATCAGCCGCGACGAGCTCGATCAACTGGCGGCGTTGATCCGTGATCGCGACATCTATCTGATCAGCGACGAAGTCTACGAACACCTGGTCTTCGACGGCGTGCCGCATGTCAGCGTGCTGGCCCATGAAGAGCTGTATCAGCGCGCGTTCGTGATCAGTTCGTTCGGCAAGACGTACCACGTCACCGGCTGGAAAACCGGCTATGTCGTCGCTCCGCCGGCCCTGACAGCCGAACTGCGCAAGGTGCATCAGTACGTGAGCTTCTGTGGCGTCACGCCGCTGCAATACGCGCTGGCCGATTACATGGCCGAGCACCCGGAACACGTTGAAGAGCTGCCGGGTTTCTATCAGGCCAAGCGCGATCTGTTCTGCGATCTGCTTGCGCCATCGCGCTTCAGCTTTACCCGAGTCACCGGCACCTATTTCCAGTTGGTCGATTATTCGCAGATTCGTCCGGATCTGAACGATGTCGACATGGCCATGTGGATGACTCGCGAGCACGGTGTCGCGAGCATTCCGGTGTCGGTGTTCTACCAGAATCCACCGCAAGGCCAGCGCCTGATACGCCTGTGCTTTGCCAAACGCGAGGAGACGCTGCGTGAAGCGGCGGCAAAACTATGCGTGATCTGAGTGCATTGCCAGACCTGACCCTGGCGCTGATCCAGACCAGCCTGGCCTGGCACGACCGCCGGGCCAATCTCGAGCATTTCGAGTTGTTGCTGGAACAGGCCCGGGGCGCCGATCTGATTATCCTGCCGGAGATGTTCACCACCGGTTTTTCCATGGAGTCGGAAACCCTCGCCGAAGCGGAAAACGGCCCGACCAGCAAATGGCTGCGGGCGCAGGCGGCCAAGTTCGATGCGGTCATCACTGGCAGCGTGATCATCCAGGCGGCTGACGGCAGCCATCGCAACCGCCTGCTCTGGGCGCGGCCGGACGGCGAAGTGCTGCATTACGACAAGCGTCACCTGTTTCGTATGGCCGGCGAGCACAACCATTACACGCCGGGCGAGCGTCAGGTGCAGTTCGAGCTCAAGGGCTGGCGGATTCGTCCGCTGATCTGCTACGACCTGCGTTTCCCGGTGTGGAGCCGCGACGCGCAGGACACCGATCTGCTGCTGTACACCGCCAACTGGCCGGGCGCACGGCGTCTGCACTGGAACCGCCTGCTGCCGGCACGAGCGATTGAAAATCTCTGCTACGTGGCAGCGGTAAATCGGGTGGGCAGCGATGGCAAAGGCTTCGCGTATACCGGCGACAGTCAGGTGCTGGATTTCCAGGGCGAGACGTTGCTGGCGGCGGGGGAGGCGGATGGCGTGTTCAAGGTGATTCTGGAAGCGGCGCCGTTGGCTGCATATCGCGAGCGCTTTCCGGCGAACCTGGATGCCGACACTTTCGAGTTCACCTGATACTCCCAGCGCCTGTCAGGACGCCTTCGCGAGCAGGTTCGCTCCCACAGGGAAATGCATTCCAAATGTGGGAGCGAGCCTGCTCGCGAAGGGGCCATAAAAGTCAGCCAGAAACCTGAAGGCAAAAAAAGGCCCCGGAGCTCACACTCCGGGGCCTTTCGCATTTCAGCAGTCGGATTACGCCGCTTTCGCCTCTGGCTGGCTCAGCGAGCGGTTCAGCGCGCTGAACAATGCCTTGAAACTCGCCGTGGTGATGTTTTCATCGATACCCACGCCGTGCACTGCACGTTCACCGTTCACCCGCAATTCGATATAGGCCGCCGCTTTGGCATTGGTGCCTGCGCCGATCGCGTGTTCGTTGTAGTCCATGATTTCCACCGGAATCGGCAGGCCGGCGACCAGGGCTTCCAGCGCGCCGTTGCCCTTGCCGCGCCAGTGCAGGTTGGTTTCGCCCTGACCTTTGCTGGCCACTTCCACTTCGACGGCGCTGTTGCCGTTTTCTTCCTGCAGACGATGGCTGACCAGCGCGTACGGGGTGTTGGCCTGCAGGTATTCGCTGATCAACAGCGAGTGAATCTGCTTGGCCGTCATCTCCAGGCCCAAACGGTCGGTCTCACGCTGCACGACCTGGCTGAACTCGATCTGCATGCGCCGTGGCAGGCTGATGCCGTATTCCTGCTCCAGCAAGTAAGCGATGCCGCCCTTGCCCGACTGGCTGTTGACGCGGATCACCGCCTCGTAGCTACGACCGATGTCGGCCGGGTCGATCGGCAGGTACGGCACTTCCCACAGGGTGTCCGGTTTCTGCTGGGCGAAGCCCTTGCGGATTGCGTCCTGGTGCGAGCCGGAGAATGCGGTGTGCACCAGGTCGCCAACATACGGGTGGCGCGGGTGGACCTGGATCTGGTTGCACTCTTCGACGACCTTGCGCACGCCGTCGATGTCGGAGAAGTCCAGCTCAGGGTCGACGCCCTGGGTGTACATGTTCAGCGCGACGGTGACGAGGTCGACGTTGCCGGTGCGCTCGCCGTTGCCGAACAGGCAGCCTTCGACGCGATCGGCGCCGGCCATCAGGCCCAGCTCGGTGGCCGCGACGCCGGTGCCCCGGTCGTTGTGGGTGTGCAGGCTGATGATCACGCTGTCACGACGGTTGATGTTGCGACCAAACCATTCGATCTGGTCGGCGTAGACGTTCGGCGTCGCGCATTCAACCGTGGCCGGCAGGTTGAGAATCATCTTGTGCTCAGGCGTCGGGTTCCACACCTCGATCACGGCGTCGCAGACTTCCTTGGCGAATTCCAGCTCGGTAGCGCTGAAGGTTTCCGGCGAGTATTCGAAGGTCCACTCGGTTTCCGGCTGCATGGCTGCGTATTTGACGAACAGCTTGGCAGCGTTGACGGCGATGGCCTTGATACCGTCCTTGTCCTGGTTGAAGACGATGCGACGGAAAGAAGGCGAGGTGGCGTTGTACAGGTGAACGATGGCTTTCTTCGCCCCGCGCAGGGATTCGAAGGTGCGCTCGATCAGGTCTTCACGGCCCTGGGTCAGTACCTGAATGGTGGTGTCGTCCGGGATGTGGCCTTCTTCGATCAGCGTGCGCACGAAGTCGAAGTCGGTTTGCGACGCGGCCGGGAACGACGCTTCGATCTCCTTCACGCCCACCTGCACCAGGGTTTTCCAGAAGCGCAGCTTCTTCGCCGCGTCCATTGGCTCGATCAGCGACTGGTTGCCGTCACGCAGGTCGGAGCTGCACCAGATCGGCGCGGCGTCGATGGTCTTCGACGGCCAGGTACGATCCGGCAGGTTGATGACGGGAAACGCGCGGTATTTCGAAGACGGGTCTTTGAGCATGCTCATCGGGAAATTCCTTGTTGTCTGGGCCGAAAAGAGGCGGCCTGCCGGTTGAACGAATGTTCTTGGAAAAGCGTGGGACGAGGCGCAGCGATTCAGCCTGGCAGTCGTGCGCTGACGAGGCACAGGCTGCGGTGCTGGCGAAGCTGAATGAGGGTGTGAGAGGTTTTCATGGCTTCAACCCTAACCGCGAGGGGAAAGGATGGCAAGCAGTCGGAAAAAATTGAGAGGAATACCCGAAAAGCGGGGTTTTGCAGGAATTTATTGCGCTTTAGGCGGTGGAAGTTGTTGATGTTTGCGTAAGGCTAGATTGGGGCGCAATTGAGTTTTAGGAGATTCATTGAGTATGGCGGTGTTTTATAGGCCGCCTTCGCGAGCAGGCCGGTCGCCTCAACCCATATTCAAGGTTGGAAAGCCCCAATGAAAATCGCCGGATCCACCCGCGCGTCATTCAGGCTGACGTTCCAGTGCATATGCGGCCCGGTCGCGCGGCCGGTCGCGCCGACCTTGCCCACCACCGCGCCACGGGCCAGTTGCTGGCCGTTTTTCACGTCGATCTTCGACATGTGGCAGAACATGCTGATAAAGCCTTGGCCGTGGTCAACGAACACCGTGTTGCCGTTGAAGAAGTAATTGCCGATCAGAATCACCTTGCCCGCCGCCGGGGTCTTGATTGGCGTGCCCGCCGGCACTGCGAAATCGAGGCCGGCGTGAGGATTGCGCTCTTCGCCGTTGAAGAAACGACGCACACCGAACTTGCTCGACAGCGGCCCGTTGACCGGTTTGTCCAGCAGCAGATTGCTCGGCGTGTTCGGGCTGAAACTGCGATAAGCCGCGATCTGTTCCGCCAGTTCGCCTTCAATGCGCTTGAGGTTGTCGGCGTTCGGATTGACCTGCTGTTTGTTCTTCAGGGTGATGTGCTGTTCCGGGTATTTCTTGCTGCCCACGGTAAACGGCAGGTTACGCCCGCCACTGCTGATCTGCTGCGCGCCAGGCTTGACCGTCAGCGGCACGCCGACGATCGCCAGCCAATTGTTCTGCTCTTTGACCACCAGCACCGGTTTGCCTTGATAGGTGGCTTTCGGCGCCTGCGCGGCGGTGCCCAGATCCACCACGGCGACGCCGCCCGGCACCGGTTTGTTCAGCAGCCGAGTGATGTAACTGTCGGCGTGGGCGTTGAAGGTCAGGCAGAGCAACAGCAGCGGAGCGAGAAAACGCGGCATGGATCAGTCCAGTAAAGAGAGGGTGACGGGCGTCAGGTGATTGTCCTCGACGCGCACTTGCAGTTCGCCTTCGCCGAGCTTGGCTTTCAGGCGCTGGCCGGTGTGGGTCTGCGCAGCGTTGCGGATCGCGTGGCCACGCTCGTCGAGCAGGATGCTGTAACCGCGACCGAGGGTCGCCAATGGACTGACCACGTGCAGGGTCTGCATCTGACTGTGCAATTGCTGCCGACGCTGTTTCAGAGCATCGCGCATGGCCCGGGGCAGACGTTCAGCGAGGCTGTCGAGGCGCTGGCGAAGCATCGCCAATTGGCGTCCCGGATGTTGCCCGGCGAGGCGGGTTTCCAGACGGATCAGGCGTTCGCGGCGGGTATTGAGATGGCGTTCGAAGGCCCGGCGCATGCGCATGTCCAGATCATCCAGACGCTGAGCCTGCTGGCGCAGACGTTCGCCGGGATGCCGCAACCGTCGGGCCATGCCTTCCAGACGCAGGCGATCACGCATCAAGCGGTCACGCATGCGCATCACCAGACGCCGGTGCAGGCTCTCGACCTGACGGATCAGATGGCTGGAATCCGGGGCGAGCAGTTCGGCGGCGGCCGAGGGCGTGGGGGCGCGGACGTCGGCGACAAAATCGCTGATCGAAACATCGGTTTCATGGCCGACGGCGCTGACGATCGGCGTGACACAGGCATCGACCGCGCGCGCCACCGCTTCTTCGTTGAAGCACCAGAGGTCTTCCAGCGAGCCGCCGCCACGGGCGAGGATCAGCGCGTCGAAGCCACGGGCATCGGCCATTTTCAGCGCGCGGACAATCTGCGCGGTGGCCTCGCGGCCCTGCACAGCGGTTGGAATCAGGGTCAGTTGCACCTGCGGCGCACGGCGGCGGAATACGCTGATGATGTCGCGAATCACCGCGCCGGTCGGCGAGCTGATGATGCCGATGCGCTGTGGATGGGCGGGCAGCGGCACTTTGCGTTCGGCACTGAACAGGCCTTCGGCGCTGAGCTTTTCCTTCAGCCCATCGAAGGCCAGACGCAGCGCGCCGTCACCGGCCGGCTCCACGGTGTCGAGGATCAGCTGATAGTCGCCACGGCCTTCGAACAGCGAAACCTTGCCGCGCACCTTGACCGCCAGACCATCCTTCAACGCCTGACGTACGCGCGCGGCGTTCTGCCGGAACAGCGCGCAACGCACCTGCGCGCCGCTGTCCTTGAGGGTGAAATAGACGTGGCCGGACGCCGGGCGCGCGAGGTTGGAGATTTCGCCCTCGACCCAGATGTTGCTGAACACGTCTTCAAGCAACACCCGCGCGCGGCCGTTGAGCTGGCTGACGGTCAGGACTTCACGGTCCAGGCCAAGTCTTGCAAAGGGATCTTTAATCATGGGGCGCAGTTTAAAGGCATTTGCCCGCCAATCACCATGACGCCGCACAAAACCCTGTGGGAGCGAGCCTGCTCGCGAAAGCATTGTGTCAGCGGACAACAACGGGAATGACACTCCGCCTTCGCGAGCAGGCTCGCTCCCACATGGGATCAATTTGATATCTGGTCGTGCTGCCCGCTACTGGCTACAGTCAGCGCGGTCTTATAAAGGATGCGGACGATGAGCGTGATGGAGCTGTTGGGGGCGTGGTCGTGGGGCGCTGGCGGTTGGGCGGTCATCGGGTTGGCCATTGCCCTGGCCTACATCGTCTTCGGCATCGCCGGTTTCGGCACGGCGCTGGTCGCGGGGCCGATGCTGATTCTGTTCATGCCGCTATCGAAAATCGTGCCGCTGCTGGTGCTGCTGGATTTCGTCGCGGCATTCGGCAATCTGCTGCCCTCGCGGCGCGACGTCGCCAAGCCGGAATTGCTCAGGCTGCTGCCGTGCATGGCGATCGGCTGCACGTTGGGGGTGATCTTCCTGCTGAATCTGAAATCCGATCTGTTGCTGTTGTTGATGGGGCTGTTCATCAGCGCCTATGCGGTTTACAGCCTGTGGGTCAAAGCGCGGCCGGCACAGTTGTCAGCGGCGTGGGCGGTGCCGATGGGCACGGTGGGTGGGTTGTTCGGCGCGTTGTTTGGCAGTGGCGGCTTTCTTTACGCGATCTATCTGAACAGCCGCCTGCCCAAGGAAGCGGCGCGGGCCACGCAAAGTGCGTTGATCAGTTGCAGCACCGTGGTGCGCTTGAGTCTGTTTGTCATCGCCGGTGTGTATGCCGAGCTACCCTTGTTGATGCTGGCGCTGTGTCTGTTGCCGGCCATGGCGCTGGGCTTGTGGATCGGCCGGCGGCTTACCATGAGATTGTCGCGCGAAGCGTTTGTGCGGCTGGTGACGTGGCTGGTGCTGGCCAGCGGGATCGCGTTGATGGTGCGCTATTTCAGCACTTGACCGGATTTCTTCAGGGATTAAGCTGCCGGCCGCAGTTCCTTGTGGGAGCGAGCCTGCTCGCGAATGCGGTGGGTCAGCAACAAAAATGCAGCCTGACACTGCGCTTTCGCGAGCAGGCTCGCTCCCACATTGGAAATCTTAAATACTGGCAGCAGGCTCCACCATGAACTCGCAAAGCATTATCGTCCCGAAAATCTCCACCCTGCCGGTGCACGAGCCCCGGGCGCGGGCGATCGTGCGCTGGCTGGTGCGCAAGAATATCATCGAAGAACAGCTGACTACCTGCGGCCGCACCGGCAACCGTATGGCCCACGCCATCGCTGATGGGGCTCGCGCCGTGGTGCTGCACCCGCAAGCGCTGCCGTTCGGCGAGCCGGTCAATGGCCTGGAGATCGTCACCAAACGCTGCATCTACACCCCGGCCAAGGGCTTTCTCGAAGAGGCGGGTTGCGCCGAATGTCGCCGCGAAGTGGGTGAGGCGCTGTTCGAGAGTCTTGAAGACTGGTTTCCAGGCCGCACCGACAATTTCACCTGCCCCGAATGCGGGCATGAGGACGACATCAACGGCTTTCTGTTTTTGCAGGAATGCGCGTTTTCCAACCTCGGCTTCATTTTCAACAATTGGCTGGAGGCGGGGTTCAAGCAGAGCTTTATCGACGAGTTCGCCGATTGGCTCGATCAACCTGTCTCTTGGGTCAAGGTGGAGCTGTAGGGCCGGGCTTTTCCATCTATCAATTAGGCTGAGTTTTACATTGAACAGCAGGGGGTGTCTGACTATAATGGCGCGCTTCCATTTTCCCGCTCGGGAGCCCCCGCGATGCTGCGTATCAGCCAAGAAGCTCTGACATTCGACGACATTCTCCTAGTGCCCGGTTATTCCGAGGTACTTCCCAACGAAGTCAGTCTCAAGACCCGTCTTACCCGTGGCATCGAACTGAATATTCCTCTGGTTTCTGCCGCCATGGACACCGTTACTGAAGCCCGTCTGGCAATCGCCATGGCTCAGGAAGGTGGCATCGGCATTATCCACAAGAACATGACCATCGAGCAGCAAGCTGCCGAAGTGCGCAAGGTCAAGAAGTTCGAAGCCGGTGTGGTCAAGGATCCCATCACCATCGAGGCCGATGCCACGGTGCGTGATCTGTTCGAACTGACCCGTCTGCACAATATCTCCGGCGTTCCGGTCCTGCACGATGGCGACCTGGTCGGCATCGTCACCTCCCGCGACGTACGTTTCGAAAACCGTCTGGAAGCCACTGTCCGCGAAGTGATGACGCCTAAAGAGCGTCTGGTCACGGTCAAGGAAGGCGCCGACAAGAACGACGTACGCGAACTGCTGCACAAGCACCGCATCGAGCGCGTGCTGATCGTCGACGACAAATTCGCCCTCAAAGGCATGATGACCGTCAACGACATCGAAAAAGCCAAAGCCTACCCGCTGGCCAGCAAGGACGATCAAGGTCGTCTGCGCGTTGGCGCTGCGGTCGGCACCGGTAAAGACACCGGTGATCGCGTGACTGCACTGGTCAATGCCGGCGTGGACGTGGTGGTGGTCGACACCGCACACGGTCACTCCAAAGGCGTGATCGACCGCGTACGCTGGGTCAAAGAGAACTTCCCTGAAGTGCAGGTGATCGGCGGCAACATCGCCACCGGCGCTGCCGCCAAGGCCCTGGCCGAAGCCGGCGCCGACGCAGTCAAGGTCGGTATCGGCCCTGGCTCGATCTGCACCACCCGTATCGTCGCCGGTGTCGGCGTACCGCAAATCAGTGCCATCGCCAACGTCGCCGCTGCCCTTGAAGGCACTGGCGTACCGTTGATCGCCGACGGCGGTATCCGTTTCTCCGGTGACCTGTCCAAGGCCATCGTGGCCGGTGCGTCCTGCGTGATGATGGGCTCGATGTTCGCCGGTACCGAAGAGGCCCCGGGCGAGATCGAACTGTTCCAGGGCCGTTCGTACAAGGCTTATCGCGGCATGGGTTCGCTGGGCGCCATGTCCCAGGCTCAAGGTTCGTCCGACCGTTACTTCCAGGACTCCTCGGCAGGCGCCGAGAAACTGGTTCCGGAAGGCATCGAAGGCCGTGTGCCGTACAAAGGCACCCTGAGCGCGATCATTCACCAGTTGATGGGCGGTCTGCGTTCCTCGATGGGTTACACCGGCAGCGCCAACATCGAAGAAATGCGTACCAAACCCGAGTTCGTGCGGATCACCGGTGCCGGCATGGCCGAGTCCCACGTTCACGACGTGCAGATCACCAAGGAAGCGCCAAACTACCGCGTAGGTTGAGGCTTCCAGCAAAACGTTAAATCACCGGGGCTGTTCATTCAGCCCCGAGTTGTTTCTGATTCACTACATGAGAATGAGTCATGGCCCTCGACATTCACGCTCACCGCATCCTGATCCTCGACTTCGGTTCGCAATACACCCAGCTGATTGCCCGCCGCGTGCGCGAGATCGGCGTGTACTGCGAACTGCACCCGTTCGACATGGACGAAGATGCGATCCGCGAATTCGCCCCTAAAGGCGTCATCCTCGCCGGCGGCCCCGAGTCCGTGCACGAAGCCAACAGCCCTCGCTGCCCGCAGGCGGTGTTCGACCTCGGCGTTCCGGTGTTCGGCATCTGCTACGGCATGCAGACCATGGCCGAGCAACTGGGCGGCAAGGTTGAAGGTTCCGAACTGCGTGAGTTCGGTTACGCCCGCGTTGACGTGGTCGGCAAGAGCCGCCTGCTCGACGGCATCGAAGACCACATCGACGCCGACGGCCTGTTCGGCCTCGACGTGTGGATGAGCCACGGTGACAAAGTCACGAAGATGCCGGAAGACTTCCACATCCTCGCCAGCACCCCGAGCTGCCCGATCGCCGGTATGTTCAACGACGACCGCGCTTACTATGGCGTGCAGTTCCACCCGGAAGTGACCCACACCAAGCAGGGCGGGCGCATCCTCTCGCGCTTCGTGCTCGACATCTGCGGCTGTGAAGCCCTGTGGACGCCGTCGAAGATCGCTGAAGACGCCATCGCCAACATCCGCGCTCAGGTCGGTACCGACAACGTGCTGCTGGGTCTGTCCGGCGGCGTTGACTCCTCGGTGGTTGCCGCGCTGTTGCACAAGGCCATCGGCGATCAGCTGACCTGCGTCTTCGTCGACAACGGCCTGTTGCGTCTGCACGAAGGCGAGCAAGTGATGGCCATGTTCGCCGAGAACATGGGCGTCAAGGTGATCCGCGCCAACGCTGAGGAGCAGTTCCTCAACAACCTGGCCGGCGAAGCCGACCCGGAAAAGAAGCGCAAGATCATCGGCCGTACCTTCATCGACGTGTTCGATGCCGAATCCTGCAAGCTGGACAACATCAAGTACCTGGCTCAGGGCACCATCTACCCGGACGTGATCGAGTCGGCTGGCGCGAAAAGCGGCAAGGCCCACGTGATCAAGTCGCACCACAACGTGGGCGGCCTGCCGGAAGAGATGAACCTGAAACTGGTCGAGCCACTGCGCGAACTGTTCAAGGATGAAGTGCGTCGTCTGGGTCTGGAACTGGGCCTGCCGTACGACATGGTCTACCGTCACCCGTTCCCGGGCCCGGGCCTGGGTGTGCGCATCCTCGGTGAAGTGAAAAAGGAATACGCCGACCTGCTGCGTCGCGCCGACCACATCTTCATCGAAGAACTGCGCAAGGCCGATTGGTATCACAAGGTCAGCCAGGCGTTCGTAGTGTTCCAGCCTGTCAAATCGGTCGGCGTGGTCGGCGACGGCCGTCGTTACGCCTGGGTCGTGGCCCTGCGTGCCGTGGAAACCATCGACTTCATGACCGCGCGTTGGGCACACCTGCCTTACGAACTGCTGGAAACCGTTTCCGGCCGCATCATCAACGAAATCGAAGGCATCTCCCGCGTCACTTACGACGTGTCGAGCAAGCCGCCGGCGACGATTGAGTGGGAATGATCCTGCTGCGGTTCGAATAACGAAAAACCCTTGGCGTGAAGCCAAGGGTTTTTTCGTTTCAGGGCCCTGAAAACAGGTCAGGCGGGTAAACGACTTTGCAGGGTCATGCCGAGCTCGATCAGGCGCTCGGCTACTGCGGCGATGTCGCGGAAGACCATGCCGGTGATGCGACGCATCGACTGGTCCCAGATATAAAACCGGCCATCTGCGGTGCAATGCACCCTTGTTTGCACGATGTTGCTGGCGCTGTTGCGCCGCACGAGTGTGTATGTGCTTGGTTCTGTTTTCCGTATCACGAACATGCCATTGCGAGGCAGAAGCTTTTCCAGCGTTGCATCATTCCATGGCGGCACGGGGGCCTTGACCTGCAATCGCAGGTCAGCGAACAGAGGATCGAAGGCGCTGTTTGTCGTCGCCCCGTTGTAAAACGGGCCGCGAGCGACTTCCACTCCCGGGTCGATCCTGAGGTCGGCCACCTCGTCGGGCCAGACTTCTTCGATGCGCAAACCGATGCCGCCCCGGAGTTCGCTTATGCCTGCCAGATCTCTGAAGGTATTGGTATTCGTGGCATCGACCAGAGCCACCCACTTGCCGGGTCTGTTGAGGAGCTTGTCACGCTCCATGATCTGCGTTGCGAGGCGCGCCTTGATCATCTGCTCTTCGATCGACGTGAGCGGGACTTTCAGCGTGCAGGTTTCTGCTGCATCCAGTCCATGAACCCGGACGCCATTGGCTTGGGCAGCCCGGATCAATTCGAGCATGTTGAACCGGTTCTCAGGGTCGGTACCCAGGCTGGACAAATAGGTACTGAGGTCCTCTGACATGTCTCCCGACAGGTAGAAATGGTTGAGGTCATCCTGGGCGAAATCACTCAGCAACCCACGCACGTAGAGCGTTTTGATATGCCGCGCGAACTTGGGCATGTTCTCGATCATGAAACGCGTGCTGGCGATGCGATCGAGGGTTTCACCGACGGCCAGTCCATCGGTACTGGCAAAGATGAGATCAATCAACTCATTGATCTCCATCTGCGGACTGACGGGCGGAATGACCGGGCGCTGGGGCAGGTTGATCCATTTCAACTCCCGATAGAATGCTTCGGCGTCGTTCAGCAGAGCCGTGCGTTGTTCTCCGAAATGGGCCACGTAGCGGTCGGTCGCCAGCAGATAGCGGCGCCCGGCGCTTGTGGTCTCGGCGGAGGCGTTGGGCAAGTTCATTGCCCATCTTCTCATTCCGGGTATTTCCGTCTCTGAGATACCCTTGAGCTTCGTAACCGGGCGTAGCGGACACGGAACGCCTGGAAGCGGTTCGACGCGTGGCAGGTCCACCGACGGTGTTGCCTCGGTTGAGCTCACATCAGTCTCCGGCAAACATGCCTTGCCCACGCATTGACCGCCTCCGCGCAGCCGCAGCGCTGGCATGCGCTCCCACTTGCCGGCGCTTCCCAGGCGGACCGGCAACGAATAAGCGAACTGATTGGGGCGCTCGGGATTGATGATTGCCCAGTTGCCACTGTCCTGCGAGTCGGCGAAGTAGCGCACGTAATAGGCGGCGCCATCCATTTCGATGGCATGACCCGGTTCTTTGTCGAGGCGGTAGATGCCTTCGTATTTCCCCGGCGTCGCCTCTACAGCGTGTTGCGCAAGTAACTCGTTGCATCGATAGCTGGCAGGTACTTGCGCAAAAGTCGAACCTTGCCGCGGAGCAGGCGTAATCAATGGCTCAGTGACGTCGACGAATGTCGATTCGCCGGGGATTTCGTTTGCCAATTCGCTGGCAGTTTCGTTGGACGACCTGACGGGCGGGGGATCCAGAGGCGGCAATAACCGTGAGTCAGCCGAAGTAAGTTCGATCAGCCCGCGCATCTCTTCAGCCTCGGCATACTCGACCTGTGGCCCAACTTCCAACTGCGCGCCAGTGCCAATCAGGAACGGAATATTGAATACGGTTTCGATCGCGCTGAGCACCGCACCGATAACCCCGGCTCTACGCTCGGTCGCCGTAATGCCGTTGATCGCCTGATCGATGTTCAGCCCCGTGTTGACGACGCCCGCCCCAATCAACGGCAAAGCTGCAGGCCAGCCCACGGCCGCCATCGGGCCGAACACTTTCAGCCCGGCGCTCAGATAGCCGGTCCAGAGTTTCTTGCGCAGGTCACTGTTGGACGTGAGCACCAGATGCGCCTCGGCAACCATGCCCGTGCGGGTCGACTCGCTTAACCACGTGAAGGCGTCACCGCTGATCGCAACGTTGCTGCGGTTGATCATTCGATGATCGCTGTGGCCCCAGGTGCTCACCAAACGGTTCATCAGATCAGTGAGGTTCTCGGTGATGTGATTGCTGTCAGCCAGCGAGAAGTGCTTGAGAAACAAAGAGCGTTTCTGCTCTGAATTCATCTGCTCAAGCATCCACCAGTGCAGATCCGCGGCAGTGTCCATCAGCCGAAAGGCCTGGGCCTGTCCCGGCAGGTAAAGGGTCTGCCGGCCACTGTCTTCGACCAGACGCAGCACGTTGGTGGCGACGTGACCGTCCAGATCCAGCGTGCGCACTTGCGCGCCGACCGGGTACGTCGATCGGAGCATTTGCAGGGTTACCGGCCAGCTTACGGGGCCGATCAGCGAGGTGACGATGCGTTGAAAATCATTGCCGTCAACGTCCCCCTGTTGCAGCGCCTGCACCGCCTGACTGAGGAAGTTGCACTTGGCCAGGGCGCGGAAATCGTCCGACGAGGTTTGCCAGAATTTGGTCAATTGACCGCTGTAACGCGTGCTGAAATCAACGGCCCAGAATGCCTTCAGCACATCGCTGCCAAGCAGTCGCACTTCGTTGCTCTGATTGAAATTCTCCGCGCCCGGGCCATCCGAGTAGAAGCCGCAGTAAAGGCCCAGCAAATCTGCGTTGTCTTGGTCGGTGGCGCGAAATCGATGGACGACCAGTTGCGTGAGGGTGAGCGTTTCATAAGGCTTTTCCAGCAAGTGCTCCCAACCGGTAAAGGTCAGCGTGCTGCTTTGCGCCGTTTTGAAACGATGGAAATAAACCTGGTCGGGATCAAGGCCAGATAGGCCCTTGGCGGCCAGCAGTTCGATCGCGACTAGCCGAGCCTCATTCAGCAGGCTTGGGCAGTTCTGCACAATGGTAGTGGCGATGGCTTTGAGGGCGGTTTTGTCCGCTGCGTTTGGCAGCAGACGACGTTCGGCAGTGGTCATTCGGGTGTTCATCCTTGAGACACAAAGGCAGAAGATGGCCCATGCGCTCAAGGGGAGGGTGTTAGCCGGTTATCGCGTGTTGTCCTTTTGAAAGTGAGCCAATGCCTTCGCAGATATCAAAGATATTCAGACCGAATAAGATCCGTATCGAACGGAGTCAGCCCTTGTTCAGGTGCGAACACCCTCTGCGCCTGCTCTGCAGAGGCCACTCGTTCGCCTCGTGCTCGCACGTGTAAATCGAAAAGCGTGTGCAGGTCCGGCCTTGGTGTATGCACCAGGGCGCGCAGCATCAACGAAACTCCGCTGAGGTTGTTGTCGACGTTGTTCCAGCGGGGCGATGAAGTCAGCCCCAGATCGGCCCAGATCATGCGACGTTCCACCAGGTCCATCACGAATGGCAGGCAGATACTCGTGTCGGAGGCGATATCGATGCGGTCGACTACGGTGCGCGGCTCGAACACTTCGCCAGATGCCGTATCGGCGCGGGCCATCCAGCCCGCGAAGCATTCAGGAAGGTCACAATATGGCTGCCAGGTAAATGAGTTGAGGGACGTGACGACATAGCGGACGCCCTTTTTGACGAGAGCATCAAGGTCGAGGTCGATGAACTCGGAAGCGCCATTAGGCGCGTCGACGATGTCGCCGCTGTGGTAACCGCCATAACCTTTCAGGTTGTAATAGGCGACCGCTTCCTTGAAGACGAAGTCGCTGTCGAAGAAGGCGGCGGACAAGTCGATGTCCGTGCGGTCACGACCGTTCTTCCACCACAGGAATAGGCGAATGAATCGCGTATCGGGCATTGGCAAGCGACTGCCGCGTACAAGTGTTCGCAGTGACTTCGCTGCGGCGCGCTGTGCCAATGGCACCCGGTATTCGCGCAATGCCGGATCGACAAAGCAGCGGCCCAGCGGTGGCAGCGACGCGAAACGTGCGATCAGGGCGTTCTCGCAAATCTGTGCGGCACGTGCCAATACCTGCGGTGCGATCGACTCTCGACGATCAGCAGTGCCGAAGACTTTCGCCAGCGCTCCTTTAGGTGTGAACGCTCGCAAGGGCAGGGGGCGCGGGGCATTTACCTGGGCCAGTAATTGCAGCAGCACAGGTGAGGACACTTGCGCCGCGACAGCCGCAAAGGCGTCGAGCACCGCGTCCGGTTCTGTGGCACGCCGTAACATCACGTCCAGACGGCGCGCGAATTCTCCGGGACGATCCTGCAGCACCGACGTAAGCGCGGCGATCTGGCGTTGGGCAAGCATGGTTTCGACACGCGACCCGAACGAGGCCGGCGGATCATTGCGTCGCGCTGCGGTGATGGCCGCAAATGCTCGCGGATACTTCTCAGCGTAATCGCCTGGATGCAGGACTTCGGCCAGACGTTTCCAGCGTTCGGCCTGGCGCATCACATCCTCGGTAGCGTTGGGCATGCGGTCGAGCAGGCGCAACAGCTTGCGACGCATCGAACGTTTCATTTTGCTAAAGCGCGTCAACGCTGTCGCCAGCGACACGTCTCCACCATGCAGTGCGATCGCCACGCGCAGCACGTCCGTCGCCGTTTCGACATTTTGCTCAAGGAAAGCCTCAACCTGTGCATCGTCGCCGATATGCAGGATTAGCGCGCCGCCAACGAGCGCGCGAATCTCGCGAAACGGAACGGTCTCGGGCAGTAGACGGAACACACCGCTTTTGTACGTTCGGATAAACCAGCTGACATCCGCAGCTTCCTCTTCGGACAGCGAGGTGCGCGATGAGACCAGCGGCTCGAGCAATGCCTCGAACTCGCTGACACTTCCCGGTTCGATGACCCAATGGATGAAGTTGCCTTCAAGCATGGCTGGCCGAACCTGTTCGCTGGGTGGCAGGCGCCGAAGTGTGTGGTAGTGAATGACGGCGTTGAGATACAACTCCGCCTCTGTCGCTTCGAGGACTTGATTGGGGAAGTCAGGATAAAACGGTCGGTGATGTACATGAGCACCGCTGAGACGGCGCAGGACTCGAATGACTTCACGCAGCCAGTTCTTGAGTTCTACCGCAGAGAGCATGCCGATTCGCTCGATCAGCGGTTCAGAGAGTACATATCGAAACGCCGCGACTTCTTTGACCGCTGATGCGACCTGCGCGCGCGTGGCTCCGCCAGAGCCGGCAGGGACGTGAAGTTTTGTACGGCGCCGCAGGAACAGCTCCTGATTGATCATGATTTCTTCCTTGGTCGCCGTTTCCAGTGAGCTGATGCTCACCTGTGCAATCGATACGAAAACGCCTGCAATAAGCAGGCGCGGTGTGGAGAGCGGAACCCCTAGTTCATGGAGGATAGAAGGAAGGTGTTCCATAGCCACGGCGGCATACTATCGGAGGTCATCGCGGCTTGTCAGCCAATCACATATTTTGAAATGGGCTCGCCTGTTGGCGAACGTCAGCGCCGCGCCACATCGGAAAAATAGAACTTGTCCAGCGTATGCCGCGATTCGGTGTACTCGAACTGGCGGCCGTCCTGCAGGAAGGTCTGGTTGCTGACCACGATGACATGGCTCTGGCCGTCGAGGTCCAGATGGTGGTGGTCGTCCTTGCTGCACGGCATGGCTTCGATGGTGCGCTGGGCGTAGGCGATCTGCAGTTGCAGGGTCTGTTCGATGTGGGCGTAGATCGAATGTTCGGCGATGTCTGCAGACAGGTCGGGAATCACCTCGCTGACGAAGTGGTTGATGTCGAGGATGACGCGTTTGCCGTCGATGCGCCGCACCCGTTTGATCCGGGTGATCGGGCTGCCGGGCTCGGCATTGATGTGTTCGAGCAGCGCACCTTCCAGCGGCACCTGACACATCTCGACCACTTCGGTGCTGACGTCGTTGCCCAGTCGCGGGTGGGTCTCCTGGAAACTGACGATGCCGCCGAGCTGGAATTCGATCGGGTTGGTCGCCAGCACGAACGCGCCTTTGCCGTGAATCTTCTGAGCGAAACCGCGTTCCTGCAACTGGTCGATGGCCTTGCGTACCGTGCCACGGCTGGCCTGATAGGTGTCCATCAGCTCGGTTTCGGAAGGCAGCCGGGCGCCGCGCTCCAGGCGCTGCGTGGTGATGCTGGCAAGCAAATCGCTGTAGATCTGGTTGTATTTGCTCATGGCTGGACTCTGTGCCGACGGTGCTCAAAACCCCGAACCTTAAGGGCAGGGTAGGGGTTTGTCCATGCGGACGAAGGAAAACATCTTAGGTCAGAGTAGGAAGAATCCGCATTTTTCTGATGTTCATCCACGGACGCAAACTCGTACAGACGAGTTGTTGCATTAACTCGTACAGACGAGTATTTTTCCTCTCGGCGTGCTGCCAATAACAACAATCCACGACGGAAGAACAAGCATGAGCCATGACTACCCGAACATCGCCAAGGAGCTGCTGGAAAGCCTCGGTGGCCGCGACAACATCGAGCAGGCGGCGCATTGCGTGACGCGTTTGCGCCTGGCGCTGAAGAACCCCGCGCTGGTGAATGTGGCCGCGCTCAATGGCGTCGATCTGGTCAAGGGTTCGTTCTTCACCGGCGGCTTGTATCAAGTGGTCATCGGCCCGGGTGATGTTGAAAAGGTTTATGCCGAACTGCGCCAGCAGACGGGCCTGGCGGCGTCGACCATCGCCGACGTTAAACAGAAAAGCGCCGAGAAGATAAACGCCATGCAGCGGCTGGTGCGGGTGTTTTCCGATGTGTTCATGCCGATCCTGCCGGCGCTGATCATTGCCGGCCTGTTGATGGGCATCAACAACCTGCTTGGCGCCAAGGGCATGTTCATCGAGGGCCAGACCCTGCTGGATGCCTATCCCAACCTCGACGGGTTGTGGAGCCTGATCAATCTGATGGCCAACACCTCGTTCGTGTTCCTGCCGGCGCTGGTCGGCTGGTCGGCGGCCAAGCGTTTCGGCGGCAGCGAAATCCTCGGCATTGTCCTCGGTCTGATGCTGGTACACCCGGACCTGCTCAATGCCTGGAATTACGGCAAGGCCGTGGCCGGGCTGGACGGGCAGCAACTGCCGTACTTCGACATCCTCGGCCTGTTCCAGGTGGAAAAGGTCGGCTACCAGGGGCAGATCTTGCCGATCCTGCTGGCGGCGTACGTGATGAGCGTCATCGAAAAATGGCTGCGCGCGCGAGTGCCCAACGCCGTGCAATTGCTTGTGGTGCCGATCACCACCATCGTTGTCACTGGTGTGCTGGCGCTGGCGATCATTGGCCCGGTGACCCGGCATATCGGCATCTACATCACCGAAGGGCTGGTGATGCTGTTCGATCTGGCGCCGTTGGTGGGCGGTCTGATTTTCGGTTTGCTGTATGCGCCGCTGGTAATCACCGGCATGCACCACATGTTCCTCGCCGTGGATCTGCAATTGATCTCGAGCCAGGGCGGCACCTTCATCTGGCCGATGATCGTCATGTCCAATTTGGCGCAGGGCAGTGCGGCCCTGGCGGTGTTCTGGATGACGCGCAATGCGCGGGACAAGAGCATGGCCTCGACCTCGGCGATTTCTGCGTATTTCGGCATCACCGAGCCGGCGATGTTCGGTGTCAACCTGCGCTACAAGTTTCCGTTTTACGCCGCGCTGGCCGGTTCGGCGCTGGGCTGCATGTTCCTCTCGCTGAACAAGATCCAGGCCTCGGCCATCGGCGTCGGTGGCCTGCCCGGTTTCATCTCGATCATTCCGCAGTTCATCCCGATGTTCGTCATCGGGATGCTGATTGCCATGCTCGTGCCGTTTGCCCTTACCTGCGTGCTGAGCATGAAGATCGTCCGCCCGGGTTACCGGGTTGCCTGAAATTGAACTGTAGGAGCTGCCGGAGGCTGCGATCTTTTGATCTTGCCTTTCAAAATCGAAAGATCGCAGCCTCCGGCAGCTCCTACAGAGATCGTAAAATTCAAGAGGGAAATCCGCCATGCAAGACTGGCAACGTTCGGTGATCTACCAGATCTACCCGAAGAGCTTTCACAGCCATGCCGGCAACGCCACCGGCGATCTGCTCGGCATCGTCGCCAAGCTCGATTACCTGCAATGGCTGGGGGTCGATTACCTGTGGATCACGCCGTTCCTGCGCTCGCCGCAGCGCGACAACGGCTACGACATCAGCGACTACTACGCGGTCGATCCGAGCTACGGCAGCATGGCCGACTGTGAACTGCTGATCGCCGAAGCGGGCAAACGCGGGATCAAGTTGATGCTCGACATCGTGGTCAACCACACCTCGATCGAGCATGTGTGGTTCCAGCAGGCGCGCAGCAGCCTCGACAACCCTTACCGCGACTTCTATATCTGGCGCGACCAGCCGAACAACTGGGAATCCAAATTCGGCGGCTCGGCCTGGGAGTACGAAGCGCAGACCGGCCAGTATTATCTGCACCTGTTCGACCACACCCAGGCGGATCTCAATTGGGACAACCCCAAGGTCCGCGACGAAGTGTTCAAGATGATGCGCTTCTGGCGCGACAAGGGTGTGGGTGGTTTTCGTCTGGACGTGATCAACCTGATCTCCAAACCGGCGGACTTTCCCGAAGACGACAGCGATGGTCGGCGCTTCTACACCGACGGGCCGAACGTGCACACCTACTTGCAGCAGATGCACCGCGAAGTCTTCGAAGGGCATGAGCTGATCAACGTCGGCGAGATGTCTTCGACACGTCTGGAACACTGCATTCGTTACTCCAATCCGCAGTCGAAAGAACTGTCGATGACCTTCAACTTTCATCACCTGAAGGTCGATTACCCGAATCTGCAGAAATGGGTGCGCGCCGATTTCGATTTCCTCCAGCTCAAGCAGATTCTCTCCGACTGGCAGACCGGCATGCAGGCGGGTGGCGGCTGGA
Source organism: Pseudomonas sp. 2957 (assembly GCF_031456345.1). Taxonomy (NCBI): domain Bacteria; kingdom Pseudomonadati; phylum Pseudomonadota; class Gammaproteobacteria; order Pseudomonadales; family Pseudomonadaceae; genus Pseudomonas; species Pseudomonas sp. 2957. The sequence continues at coordinate 725,856 of NZ_JAVDUL010000003.1, read as the reverse complement.
ATGCGCTGTTCTGGTGTAACCACGATCAGCCACGCGTGGTCTCGCGGTTCGGCAATGACGGCGAATACCGCGAGCTGTCGGCGAAGATGCTTGGTACCGCGCTGCACTTTCTGCAGGGCACGCCTTTCGTCTATCAGGGCGAAGAACTGGGCATGACCAATCCGGGGTTCGAGAGCATCGAGCAATACCGTGACGTCGAGACCCTGAATATCTTTCGCCTCAAGCGTGAAGCCGGGGCAAGCGACCTCGACAACATGGCGGCGATCATGCAGAAGTCCCGCGATAACGGGCGCACGCCGATGCACTGGCACGCCGGGCACAACGCCGGCTTCACTCGCAGCGAACCATGGATCGGTGTGCCGGCCAATGCCGCACAGATCAACGTCGCGCATCAACTGCACGACCCGGAATCGGTGCTGCATCACTATCGGCGCCTGATCGCTTTGCGCCGCACTGAAGCGTTGATCTCCGACGGCGTCTATCGCCAACTACTGCCGGAGCATCCACAGGTCTGGGCGTACCTGCGCGAGGGGACGGGAGAACGCTTGTTAGTGGTGAACAATTTCTATGGCACTGCCTGTGAGGTCGAGCTACCGGCGCTGATCGACGAAGCCCAGGAGCAGCGCCTGCTGATCAGCAACTACCCGGACTGCCCGCAACGCACGAGTTTGCTGCAGTTGGGACCTTACGAATCCTTCGTGCTGCACCTGACCGACCCCTGATTTTTTAACTGAATAACAACCTTTGAAAAAACACGCAGAACGCTGCGCGGGGGATTTGTGCGCGCTGAATTCCTGCAACCACACAATAAAAACAACGGGTGGCATATATGAGAGCAACCATAAATTACAGCCTGGCAGTCGCGGGGATTTGTCTGGCAATGCCCGCGTCCTCACAGGCGCTGGAGTTCGGCGGCTATCTGCGCAGCGGTGTCGGTACTTCGGTCAACAGCAGCAGCCAGTCGTGTTTCCAGTTGCCCGGCGCGCAGACCAAATATCGCCTCGGTAACGAGTGCGAGCAGTACGGTGAGCTCGAGCTGCGCCAGGATCTGTACACCCTCGACGACGGCTCGGTGCTGAGCGTCGACGGCATGGCATCGCTGTACAACCGTTACGACCGCAGCCTGACGTTCAAGGAAGACAACGGCTCGATTCGTTTGCCGCAGGCTTACGCGCAATGGTCGGCGATGCCCGCGCTCAACGGCGGCTCGCTGTGGGCCGGTCGGCGCTACTACAAACGTAACGACATCCATATTTCCGATTTCTATTACTGGAACCAGAGCGCCACCGGTGCAGGCATTGAAGACGTGTTGCTCGGTGGCCTGAAATACAGCTACGCCTTTTCGCGCAAGGACAACCTTTACCAAAAGGATTACATCAACCGCCACGACTTCAACGTCGGCGGTTTCAACAGCAACCGCGGCGGAGAACTGGAGTTCGGCCTCAGCTACATCGACAAGCCCGACAGCCGCGACGCCCACCGTGGCTGGGCGATTACCACTCAGCACGTGCAGCAGGACTTTCTCGGCGGCAAGAACAAACTGGCGCTGCAATACGGCGAAGGGCCGGGCACCGGATTGGGCTATACCGGTAACGTCAGGCTTGATGACCGCAACAAGAGTTATCGGATCGTCGAGTTCTTCGACTGGCAACTGACGCCACGTTTTGGCGGACAATTCCAGGCGGTGTATCAGAAAGATATTCGTCAGGGCGGCGCCGATCAGAACTGGCTGTCACTCGGTGTGCGCCCGGCCTATGCGCTGAGCGAGCAGTTCAAACTGGTGACCGAACTGGGGCACGATCAGGTCGAGGCGGCAGACGGCACGCGCAAGCTGAGCAAGTTCACCTTTGCACCGACCTGGTCACCGAAAGGCCCGGAATTCTGGGCGCGGCCCGAGGTGCGTCTGTATTACACCTATGCCAGCTGGAACCAGGCAGCCAAGCGTGCCGCCAACCTGTTGGCCAAAGGTTCGGCGCTGTCCGACACCGGCGTCTTCGGCAACGCACGGCACGGGGCCAATGTCGGGCTGCAGGTTGAATACTGGTGGAAATAAGCAAAGCGGCTGCGACCGCTCATTCAATCAATACACGCTCAGGTGATGTCATGGCCACACCCCAACAATTGCAGCTGCTGGCTCCTTTATCCGGCGTGCTGATGGCGCTGGACCAGGTGCCCGACCCGGTGTTTGCCGGGCGGATCATCGGCGACGGTTTGTGCATCGACCCGACTTCGTCAACGCTCTGCGCACCGCTTGCAGGTGTGGTCAGCGACGTGCAGGCCAGCGGGCATGCGCTCACCATCACCAGTGATGCGGGTGTTCAGGTGTTGATGCATATCGGCCTGGACACGGTGAATCTCGCCGGCGAAGGATTCACCCGCCGCGTTGAAGCGGGGCAGCGGGTCGAAGCGGGGCAGGCGCTGATCGACTTCGATGCTGACTACATTGCCCTGCACGCGCGCAGTTTGTTGACCTTGATGCTGGTGGTCAGCGGTGAGCCGTTCGATTCACTCGTTGGCTCAACCGGGTTGGTCGAGGTGGGCCAGCCAGTGCTGGACGTCGTGGTCGGCGCAGCCGCCGGCGAACATCCTGCGCCGGTGCCGGGCGACGCGGTGTTCTCGCAGCCGATCCATCTGCCCAATCCCAATGGCCTGCACGCGCGCCCGGCAGCAGTATTCGCCCAAGCGGCCAAAGCATTTTCAGCGACCATCCATCTGCACAAGCTGCAAGCTCAAGCCAACGGCAAATCCCTGGTGGCGATCATGGCGTTGCAAACGGCTCATGGCGACAGTGTGCAGGTCAGCGCCGAAGGCGAAGATGCCGTAGCCGCCGTCGATGCGCTGACACGCTTGCTGAGCGAAGGCTGCGGCGAAGCGGTGACAGCGCCCGCACCGGTCGAAGCCGACGCAGCAGAAATGCCGAACATCCTGCGCGGTGTCTGCGCCTCGCCCGGTTCGGCGTTGGGACAAATCATGCAGATCGTCGAAGCGTCGCTCATTGTCAACGAGTTCGGCGCCGAGCCGCCAGTTGAACTGGAGGCGTTGAGCCAAGCCCTGATCGAAGCCGACATGGCCCTGCAACATCTGCGCGACACCGCCAGCGGCCAGGCGCAGGCGGAGATCTTCAAGGCGCATCAGGAACTGCTCGCCGACCCGAGCCTGCTGGATCAGGCCCGGGCGCTGATCGACGCGGGCAACAGCGCGGCGTTTGCCTGGAAGACCAGCACCGACGCAACGGCGGCGATGTTTCGCTCGCTGGGCAATGCCTTGCTGGCCGAGCGCGCGGCGGATCTGGATGATGTCGGCCAGCGCGTGCTGAAGCTGATCCTCGGTGTTCACGAGCAAGCGCTGGAGTTGCCGGACGACACCATTCTGATCGCCGATCAGTTGACCCCGTCCCAGACCGCCGGGCTCGATACGCGCAAAGTGCTCGGGTTTGCCACCGTCGGCGGTGGCGCCACCAGCCATGTCGCGATCCTCGCGCGAGCCTGCGGTTTACCGGCGATCTGCGGCATGCCGGCGCAAATGCTCGGGCTCGGCAACGGCACGCGGGTGCTGCTCGATGCCGACAAAGGCGAATTGCAGTTGCACCCGGACGCCGAGTCCATTGATCAATTGCGCACGCGGCATGAGCGCCAGCGCCAGCGTCATCAGCAGGAACTGGCGCAGGCCAGCGAGGCGGCCTGCACCCGTGACGGTCAGCACATCGAAGTCACCGCCAACGTTGCCTCGCAGCAAGAAACCGCCCAGGCCATGGAGCTGGGCGCGAATGGCGTGGGGCTGTTGCGTTCGGAATTTCTCTACCTGGGCCGTCAGCAGGCGCCGAGCCATGACGAACAGGTGGCCACTTACAGCGCCATCGCGCGCACCATCGGGCCGGCACACAATCTGGTGGTGCGCACCCTCGATGTCGGTGGCGACAAACCGCTGGCTTATGTGCCGATGGACAGCGAAACCAATCCTTTCCTTGGTTTGCGCGGCATTCGCCTGTGCCTTGAGCGACCGCAACTGTTGCGCGAGCAGTTCCGTGCAATCCTCGCCTGCTGTGAACTGACGCGTCTGCACATCATGTTGCCGATGGTCACGAATTTGGCCGAACTGCGTCTGGCGCGGCAGATTCTCGAGCAAGAAGCGCGGGTGCTGGGCCTGGCGCACCTGCCAAAGCTGGGAATCATGATCGAAGTGCCTGCCGCTGCGCTGATGGCCGATGTGCTGGCGCCGCACGTGGATTTTTTCTCCATCGGTACCAACGACCTCACCCAATACACCCTGGCCATGGACCGCGATCATCCGCGTCTGGCCAGTCAGGCGGACAGCTTTCACCCTTCGGTGCTGCGCCTGATTGCCATGACGGTGAAGGCTGCGCATGCCCACGGCAAATGGGTCGGCGTCTGCGGTGCGATGGCGTCTGAACGCCTTGCCGTGCCGCTGCTGCTGGGGCTGGGAGTGGATGAGCTGTCGGTGAGCGTGCCGTTGATTCCGGCGATCAAGTCGGCGGTCCGCGAAGTGGATCTGGCCGACTGTCGAATCATCGCCGAACAGGTTTCGAACCTGGAAAGCGCCGCCGACGTGCGCGCAGCCTTGCAGCAGTTTCATGGGGCGAAAGTCGATGCCTCGCCGGTTATGGAGAATTGAACATGTTCGACAAATTGCAGCAGGCATTCTGGAAAGCGCTGACGCCGGATCTAGTCCCGGATGAGGTGAAAGCCGTCGCCGAACCGATTGCCGGCCTGAGCGCCGAGATTGTTGCGGCGCTGGGCGGTGTGGATAACCTCAAGTCGCAGCAACCGGTGGCGCTGACTCGGGTGCGCGTGGCGCTGCACGACGCGGCCTGTGTCGACCGTCAGGCGTTGAGTCTGGCCGGTGTGGCGGGCGTCATGCCGCTTGAGGGCGGCGTGCTGTACCTGATTACCGGGCTGCGCGTATAAGGCCGACAAGACGTGCGGCCGCAGGTCGCCCTTACTGTTTCTCAACTGCGGGTGTATCGTATTCGCCTTTTGCGGATCCCTCGGGGTCTGTCGCTGATACGTGAGGTAGTTGAGTTCATGTCCTTTACCCGTCGCCAAATCCTCGGTGGCCTGGCCGGTCTTGTTGTCGTTGGCGTGGGCGCGGGAGGCGCGTCGCGTTACTGGCTGGGCAAGATGGCCGACGCCGAGGCCGGCCACGACTATGAACTGATCGCCGCGCCGCTCGATGTCGAGCTGGTGCCGGGCCACAAGACCGAAGCCTGGGCGTTCGGCCCGTCGGCGCCGGGCACCGAGTTGCGTGTGCGTCAGGGTGAATGGCTGCGGGTGCGTTTCATCAATCACTTGCCGGTGGCGACTACCATTCACTGGCACGGTATCCGCCTGCCGCTGGAAATGGACGGCGTGCCTTACGTGTCGCAACTGCCGGTGCTGCCGGGCGAATACTTCGACTACAAATTCCGTGTGCCGGACGCCGGCAGCTACTGGTATCACCCGCATGTCAGCAGCAGCGAAGAACTCGGACGCGGGCTGGTCGGGCCGCTGATCATCGAGGAACGCGAGCCGACCGGTTTCAAGTACGAGAAAACCCTGAGCCTGAAGAACTGGCATGTCGACGAGCAAGGTCAGTTCGTCGAATTCAGCATCCCCCGCGAAGCGGCCCGTGGCGGTACCGCCGGGCGCTTGTCGACGATCAATGGTGTGCCGCTGCCGGTGATTGATCTGCCGGCCGGGCAGGTCACTCGGGTACGTCTGCTTAACCTCGACAACACCCTGACCTATCGCATCAACATTCCCGGTGTCGACGCGAAGATCTACGCGCTGGATGGCAACCCGGTCGAGCCGCGCCCGTTGGGCAAGGAATACTGGCTCGGCCCCGGCATGCGCATTTGCCTGGCGATCAAGGCGCCGGCGGCCGGTGAAGAGTTGTCGCTGCGCAACGGCCCGGTGCGCCTTGGCACGCTACGTTCGGTCGCCAACACCGACGCGCCGACGGACTGGCCGAAGGCCCTGCCGGCCAACCCGGTGGCCGAGCCGGATCTGGCCAATGCCGAGAAACTCAACTTCAATTTCGAATGGGTCGGCTCGGTCTCGGTGAACACCGAAAACGGCAAGCCGCCGAGCCTGTGGCAGATCAACGGCAAGGCCTGGGACATCACCGACAAGACCTGTGCTGACCGACCGATTGCCAGCCTGAAACTGGGCCAGAGCTATATTTTCGAATTGAAGAACATGACCCAGTACCAGCACCCGATCCACCTGCACGGCATGAGCTTCAAGGTGATCGCGTCGAACCGGCACAAAGTCGTGCCGTATTTCACCGACACCTATCTGCTGGGCAAGAACGAGCGTGCGCAAGTGGCGCTGGTGGCGGATAACCCGGGGGTGTGGATGTTCCACTGCCATGTCATCGACCACATGGAAACCGGCCTGATGGCCGCGATCGAGGTGAAGTGATGCGCCAGATCCGCCCGGCGGCGATCATCGACCGCAGCCGCGACCGCGACTTCATGCGCGAAGCCCTGACCCTCGCCGCACAGGGCGCCGCCCTCGGTGAGGTGCCGGTGGGCGCGGTGCTGGTGCAGGATGGCGTGATCATCGGTCGCGGCTTCAATTGCCCGATCAGCACCAGCGACCCGAGTGCCCACGCCGAAATGGTCGCGATCCGCGCCGCCGCGCAGGCAGTGGATAACTATCGCCTGCCGGGCAGCACGCTGTATGTGACGCTGGAGCCTTGCAGCATGTGCGCCGGGCTGATCGTGCATTCGCGGGTGGCGCGGGTGGTGTACGGCGCGCTGGAACCCAAGGCCGGGATTGTGCAGAGTCAGGGACAGTTTTTTACCCAGGGCTTTTTGAATCACCGGGTGTTGTATGAGGGCGGGGTGTTGGCTGAAGAATGTGGTGCGGTGCTGACCGAGTTTTTCCGCGCCAGACGCACTAAAAACCCCTCACCCTAACCCTCTCCCAGAGGGAGAGGGGACCGACCGAGTTGGATGGACCAAATCCGCCGACCTGAAATACCGAGTCGGACTCAAGTTTTGAAAAGCTCAACAATTAGCTCCCTCTCCCATGGGAGAGGGCTGGGGTGAGGGGTAGGCCCACCGCGGTCATGGGAAAATACGCTTACTTCCTGGCGACGATAACTGCCCGCATCGGCGCCGGCAGCCCTTCAATGGTTTTGCTGTGGTCCTCGGGATCCAGAAAATCACTCAGCGACTGATACTTCATCCACTCGGTCCCGCGTTGTTCTTCCACCGTCGTGGTACTGACATCCACACAACGAATATCGGTGAACCCGGCGCGCCGCAGCCACAATTCCAGCGCCGGCACCGACGGCAGAAACCACACGTTGCGCATCTGCGCGTAGCGATCTTCCGGCACCAGCACCTGATGCTTGTCGCCTTCGACCACGAGGGTTTCCAGCACCAGTTCGCCGCCCTTGACCAGGCAATCCTTCAGCGCCAGCAAATGCTCGATCGGCGAGCGACGGTGGTAGAACACGCCCATGGAAAACACCGTGTCGAAGCCTTCCAGATTTTGCGGCAGGTCTTCAAACGGGAACGGCAGGTGCCAGGCATTCGGCTCGGACAAGTAACGCTGCACCGCCTGGAACTGGCAGAAGAACAACCAGTTCGGGTCGACACCGATGACGCTGTCGGCGCCGGCGCCGAGCATGCGCCACATGTAGTAGCCGTTGCCGCAACCGACATCAAGGATGCGTTTGCCCTTCAGGTCGAGGTGCGGGGAGACCCGCGACCACTTCCAGTCCGAGCGCCATTCGGTGTCCACATGCACACCGAACAGATCGAACGGCCCTTTGCGCCACGGCGACAGACCCATCAGCGCGGTGCGCATCTGCGCGCGAGTGTCGTCGTCGCAATCGGTGTCGAGTTTCAGGCCGTTGAGCAGGTCGACTTCGCTTGGCTGGATCTTCGGCAAGGCGTCCAGCGCACTTTGCCAGCGCTCCAGATCGCCGTGGCCTTTGTCCATTTTCTTGTCGAGTTGCGCTTGCAGCGTGTTGGCCCATTCGGCCAGCGGAGTACCGGCCAGACGGCGGGCGAGGGGGGACAGGTCAATCATGGCAAGGCAATCAACGAGGCAAAGTTAAGACACTGGAACCACGGCACGACTTTCGAGAACCCGGCGGCCAGCAGGCGTTCGCGGTGTTCTTCGAGGCTGTCGGGCTTCATGACGTTTTCGATGGCGCTGCGCTTCTGGGCGATTTCCAGTTCGCTGTAGCCGTTGGCGCGTTTGAACGCCACGTGCAGGTCGGTGAGAAGGGCGTGTTCTTCGGCATCGTTGAAGCGCAGCTTTTCCGAGAGAATCAGCGCGCCGCCGGGCAACAACGATTGGCGAATCCGCGAGAGCAACGCGGTGCGCTGGTCCGGGGCGATGAATTGCAGGGTGAAGTTCAGCGCCACCACCGACGCGGGTTGAAACTCCAGCGCGAGGATATCGCCCTCGATGACTTCGACCGGCAGCAGTTCCTGAAACATCGAATCCTGACCATTGAGATACTCGCGGCAACGCTCGACCATCGCCGCCGAGTTATCCACAGCGATGACCCGGCAACCGTCGGTGCGCACATGGCGGCGCAGGGCTTGAGTCACTGCGCCGAGCGACGAGCCGAGGTCGTAGAGCACGCTGTTCGGCTGGGCGAACTGCGCCGCGAGCACGCCGAGGTTTTCGACGATGGTCGGGTAACCCGGCACCGAGCGCTTGATCATGTCCGGGAACACCCGCACCACGTCTTCATTGAAGGCGAAGTCAGGCACCTGGGCCAAAGGCTGGGCGAATAGGCGATCGGGTTCTTTGCTCACGGCGGCGTCCGGCGGTGTCGGTGGAAAAGGCCGGCATTTTAGCCAAAGTGGCGCGGGGATGCTTGGGTTGTCTGATAAAGCACCGAACCGGGTGTAATTCTCGCCGTCTGGGATATGGCTTTCGCGAGCAGGCTCGCTCCCACAGGGGGGGCGCGGTGATCTGTCGGAGCGAGCCTGCTCGCGAAGAAGCTGCAGTCAGTTCACCGAAATGGCGCAGTCGAAGGTCTCAACAGGCAGCACTTCCGGAGCCCACGGTTGTTGCGAGGTCAGGCGCAAACGCCCGGTGCCTGCTGCGAAGGCCTGGAAGCGCCAGGTCGAAACCCCCGCTGCGCCAACCACGCCGGCATCTTCCGGATTGCTGTAAACCTCGGGGCTGAGGGCGCGCAACACGCCGCCAGCTGAATCCTGAATCGCCCAGCGGTAGCCGGTGGTCGGGTTGCTTGGCAGGCTGATGATCAGGTTTTGCCCGACGTTGAGCCGCACGGGACATTCGCTTTGTTTTTCCACAGTCACGTTGTGTTTCGGTTGCGTGGCGCAGGCCGCCAGCAAGGAAAGGGCGAGGGGGAGAAACAGGCGAATGGGGGACATGAGGTCAGCAGCTCCGGCGGTTACGACGAACGGCGAGCATAACTGAAGATGGGACAAAGTGTGACGGTCAGGGAGTTCCGTGTTGGCAGCACTGAAGCCATCGCTGGCAAGCCAGCACCCACAGGTTTCTCGGTTGACCACAAGATTTGTGGGCACATTGAACATTGTGGGAGCTGGCTTGCCAGCGATAGCGGTACATCAGGCACTAGATGATTGTCAGAAGAGCACCTTCGCCACGTCCGCAAACCGCTTGGCAAAGTGCACGGTAATCCCTTCCTTCAGATAATCCGGCAGTTCCTCAAAGTTACCCCGGTTCGGTTCCGGCAGAATCAATTCGAAAATCTTCTGCCGGCGCGCTGCGATTACCTTCTCGCGCACGCCGCCGATCGGCAATACATGCCCGGTCAGGGTCAGTTCGCCGGTCATCGCCACGCCTTTTTTCGGCGGTTGATTGCGTGCAAGCGAGAGCAGGGCGCTGGCCATGGTCACGCCGGCGCTCGGGCCGTCCTTCGGTGTTGCGCCTTCCGGTACGTGCAGGTGGACGAAGGCTTCGTCGAAGAACTTCGCATCACCACCAAATTGCTTGAGGTGCGAACTGACGTAGCTGTAGGCGATCTCCGCCGACTCTTTCATCACATCGCCCAGTTGCCCGGTGAGCTTGAAGCCCCGGTTAAGCGTATGAATCCGCGTGGCTTCGATCGGCAATGTCGCGCCGCCCATGCTGGTCCAGGCCAGACCGGTAATCACGCCGGTGCCAGACAGCACTTGTTCGTTGCGGAACACCGGATGGCCCAGCGAGGCTTCGAGGTCTTTCGGCCCGAGTTTGATCACCGCTTTCGGATCGTCGATCAGCTTCATCACCGCTTTGCGCACCAGTTTGCCCATCTGCTTTTCCAGCTGCCGCACGCCGGCTTCGCGGGCATAGCCATCGATCAGTGCTTTGAGCACGCTGTCGCTGATGCTCAGGCTGCCTTTCGATACGCCGGCCTTTTCCAGCAGTTTCGGCCACAGGTGACGCTTGGCGATGGCGACTTTTTCTTCGGTGATGTAGCCGGACAGGCGAATCACTTCCATCCGGTCCAGCAGTGGGCCGGGAATTGAATCCAGGGTATTGGCGGTGCAGACGAACAGGACTTTCGACAAGTCCATGCGCAGGTCGAGGTAGTGGTCGAGAAATTCGACGTTCTGCTCCGGGTCGAGAGTTTCCAGCAGCGCCGAGGCCGGGTCGCCCTGGTAGCTCTGGCCCATCTTGTCGATTTCGTCGAGCATGATCACCGGGTTCATCACTTCGACGTCTTTCAACGCCTGCACCAGTTTGCCCGGTTGGGCGCCGATGTAGGTGCGGCGGTGGCCCTTGATTTCGGCTTCATCGCGCATGCCGCCGACGCTGAAGCGATAGAACGGCCGCCCGAGGGATTCGGCGATGGATTTGCCGACGCTGGTTTTACCCACGCCCGGTGGGCCGACCAGCAGCACGATCGAGCCGCTGATCTCGCCTTTGTACGCACCGACGGCGAGGAATTCGAGGATGCGATCCTTGATGTCGTCCAGACCCGCATGGTGCTTGTCGAGGATTTTGCGTGCGTGCTTGAGGTCGAGTTTGTCCTCGCCGTACACGCCCCACGGCACCGATGTTGCCCAGTCCAGATAATTGCGCGTGACGGCGTATTCCGGCGAGCCGGTTTCGAGGATCGACAGTTTGTGGGTTTCTTCCTCGAGGCGTTTCTGCACCTGGGCCGGCAGGGTTTTGCCTTCGAGGCGCTGCTGGAACTGTTCGAGGTCGGCGCTGCGGTCGTCCTTGGTCAGGCCGAGTTCCTGCTGGATGACCTTGAGTTGCTCCTTGAGGAAGAACTCACGCTGATGCTCGCCGATCTTGCGGTTGACTTCGGCGGAAATTTCTTTCTGCAGGCGCGCGACTTCGACTTCCTTGCGCAGCATCGGCAGGACTTTTTCCATGCGCTTGAGCATCGGCACGCAGTCGAGCACTTCTTGCAGCTCGGGGCCGGTGGCGGAGGTCAGCGCGGCGGCGAAGTCGGTCAGCGGCGACGGGTCGTTGGGGCTGAAGCGGTTGAGGTAGTTCTTCAGCTCTTCGCTGTACAGCGGGTTGAGCGGCAACAATTCCTTGATCGCATTGATCAGCGCCATGCCGTAGGCCTTGACCTCGTCGGTCGGCTCGGTCGGCTGGTGCGGATATTCGACTTCGACCAGGTAAGGCGGGCGATGGTGCTTGAGCCAGGTCTTGATGCGCACGCGGCTCAGGCCCTGGGCGACGAATTGCAGTTTGCCGTTTTCGCGGCTGGCGTGGTGCACCTTGACCAGCGTGCCGTATTCGGGGAGGGCGCCGGTGTCGAAGTGGCGCGGGTCTTCCTGGGGCGTGTCCATGAAGAACAGGGCCAGGGAGTGGTGTTCGGATTTGCTGACCAGTTCGAGGGTTTCGGCCCACGGTTCTTCGTTGACAATGACCGGCAGGACCTGGGCCGGGAAGAACGGACGGTTGTGGATCGGAATGATGTAGACCTTGTCCGGCAGGTTTTGCCCGGGCAGCGCCAGGCCGGTGCCGGAGGAGGTGTGTTCGATGTGGTCGGTTTCGTAATCGTCGTGGTTGTCCGGGCGATCTTGCTGGTCGGTCATGGGGCACCTGCGCAATGGGGTATGGGGTGTTAGATGGGGCAGGGGTGGGGTGGTTTCAATGGGGCGGGTGTGTTTCTGCGTGTGTGTTCAGGTTTGCAAAGTTTTTGACCTTGTTAACCTTGGCGGCCGTTGGGCCGGTGGCAAGATCCTTCAGGTCGGCACGGATGCCTAGTGGAATCTAACAATGTCTGTGCATAACTAGCGAAAAACGCGAGTGTTGGTTAGCTTTAACTATTAAATGGAGTTTTGATGGATTCCGTTCGGCTTATTTCGAACTGGCCTTGAGTCCCTGTAATTTCTGACAGTAGACAACTGACTCAATCGGCCGAAGATTGCGGTTCAATCTCGAACGACAGAGAGGTGTTCGAGAATTTACCAACGTCAAGGAATCGAACCATGAGTCATACCGATACGAAATACAGGGATTTCATCATTCGCGAATATTCTTCCGACACGCCGGGTTTGCGTTTCCAGGTGATCTACAGCGAAACGGAAAAAAGTTTGTTGCTGGAAACCCGCAAGCATGCCGAGCAACTGATCATCGATCGATTGCAACGGATGGCAAATGGAGGAAAAGCCTTTTGATTCTGTCGGGTCACGCTGACGACAAGCGTTCGAAGGTTGCGATCTTTTGATTTTTTCTTGAAAGCACCGAATTGCCCAAGGCGAAGTGGACAGACTTCATTGATGCCATACACCTTGGTGCGAATGGAGCATGTTGGGCACGCCTCCATGCAAAAAGGCGCCACCCCTCACAGGGTGGCGCCTTCTTTTTTTACCGCCGCTACCGCTTATTCCGGCAGTTTGTACGCAATGATGTAGTCACCCATCTTGGTGCCCAGCGAGCCGTGACCGCCAACAACGAGCAGCACGTATTGCTTGCCGTCCTTGCCGGTGTAGGTCATCGGAGTCGCTTGGCCGCCTGCTGGCAGGCGCGATTTCCACAGTTCTTTACCGGTATTCACGTCATAGGCGCGCAGGTACTGGTCGAGGGTGCCGCTGAGGAAGCCGACGCCGCTGGCAGTGACCATCGAACCGCCCATGCTCGGTACGCCGAGGGTGAAGCCGATCGGGATTGGCGAGCTGTCGCGGCTGGTGCCGTTCTTGCGTTTCCACACGACTTTGCCGGTGGTCAGGTCGATACCGGCGACGTAGCCCCAAGCCGGGGCCTGGCACGGTACGCCCAGTGGCGACATGAACGGGTGCATGATCACCGCGTATGGCGCGCCAGTGTTTGGCTGCACGCCCGAGGTTTCGCTCTCGCGCTTGCTGCCGGCTTCGACTTGCTCGCGTGGCACCATTTTCGAGACGAAGGCCATGTAGTTCGGGCTGGTGAACAGCAGTTGGCGAACCGGGTCGACCGAGACGCCGCCCCAGTTGAACACGCCGACGTTACCCGGATAGATCAGGCTGCCCTGTTCCGATGGCGGGGTGTACTGACCTTCGTAACGCAGTTCCTTGAACTGGATGCGGCACAGCATCTGGTCGAACGGGCTGGCGCCCCACATGGCTTTTTCGGTCAGTTCCGGGGCCAGCAGGTTGAGGTCCGAACGGGCCTGGGTCGGTGCGGTGTGGTCGCCTTTCACGGCGCCCTGCGGAACCGGGATTTCCTTGATCGGAATGATCGGCGTGCCGTCACGACGGTCGAGGACGTACAGGCTGCCCTGTTTGGTCGGGGCGATCAGCGCAGGTTTCACGCCGTCGGCGGTTTTCATGTCGAGCAGGGTTGGCTGGCTGCCCACGTCCATGTCCCACAGGTCGTGGTGGGTGAACTGGTAGTTCCAGCGCACTTTACCGGTAGCCAGGTCCAACGCGACGAGGCCGGCGCTGAATTTCTCGGCGCCGGGGGTGCGATTGCCGCCCCATTGGTCAGGGGTCTGGTTGCCCAGTGGCAGGTAGACCATGCCGAGTTTTTCATCGACGCTGGCCAGCGACCACATGTTCGCCGAGTTGCGGCTGTAGGTTTCGCCCGGGGCCAATGGCTCGGTGGCGTCCGGCTTGTCGCTGTCCCAGTTCCATACCAGGTGCCCATCGCGCACGTCGAAGGCGCGGATCACGCCCGATGGCTCGTTGGTCGACTCGTTGTCGGTGACGTGACCGCCCATGATCACCAGATCACGGGTAATCGCTGCTGGCGAGGTGGAGTAGTAGCCGCCGGCGGTGAACGGGCCGATGCCTTGGGTCAGGTCGACCACGCCGTTGGTGCCGAAGCCTTCGCAGATCTTGCCGGTGTCGGCGTTCAGTGCGATCAGGCGGGCATCGGCGGTTGGCAGGTACAGGCGACGCGGGCAGGCCTGAGCAACGGCCTGGCCGGCTTCGGAGATAACAGCGGAACCGGCGTTTTCAGACTTGGCATAGGCGGCTTCGTCGTAGTACGACACGCCACGGCAGGTCATGTGGGCGAAGCCCTTGAAGCCGACCGGGCTCTTGATCTGTGGATCGAAGCGCCAGATTTCCTTGCCGGTGTCCGGGTCCAGTGCCAGCACTTTGCTGTGCGCGGTGCAGGCGTAGACCATGCCGTTGGCTTTGAGCGGGGTGTTTTCGTTGGTCAGCTCGACCGGGTCATCCGCAGTTGGCAGGTCGCCGGTCTGGATGCGCCAGGCTTCTTGCAGCTTGCCGACGTTTTCCGGGGTGATCTGCTTGAGCGGCGAGTAGCGGTCACCGAACTCGGTGCGACCGTACGCTTGCCAGTCGCCATCCGGCATGGCCGGTGCGGTGCTGGTCATGTCGGCGGTGTCGCGGCCCAGTTCACCGAAGGTTTCGCCCGGGTGGGTGAAGAGGCTGGCCAGAGCGGTAACGCCGGCCAGGATCACAGCGACGGTCAGGCCGCCAGTGCCGATTTTCGCCGGGCCGTTGAGCAGCAGCGGACGACGGAACCACGGCAGCAGCATCACGAAACCGAGGACAAACCACAGCGCCAGACGCGGCACCAGTTGCCACCAGTCCAGACCGACTTCCCACAATGCCCAGACAGTGCTGGCAAACAGCACGATGGCGTACAGGCCCAGTGCCGCGCGGCGGCGCATCAGCAGCAGAATGCCGCTCAGCGCGATGCCGATACCGGCCAGCAGATAGTAAAGCGAGCCGCCGAGCATGCTCAGCTTGACTCCCCCGGCCAGCATGGCCAGGCCCATCAGTAGAAGCAGGATGCCGAGCAGGCCCGGTAGCAGACGGCCCCGACTCGAAGCACTTTCGGTGCTCATAGTGTGATTCTCCGTGACGTTTATGTAGTCCCGCGCTGTAGTCACTTTAGATGACGATCTGGCGCAGGCATGGTTCAGATAAAAACTTGTTCGGCTAACGAAATGCATTCCTGTGGGAGCGAGCCTGCTCGCGAAAGCGGTGTATCAGGCAACACTGCAGCGACTGACATGCCGCCTTCGCGAGCAGGCTCGCTCCCACAGGGGTTAGCTGTGATCTTTAGAACGACGACTGGATCTTGATCCCGCCGATCAGGGCGTCGTCGACGTCGTTCACGCCACCTGGGTGGCGGATGTATTGCAGGTTCGGGCGCACGGTCAGCCAGTTGGTCACGTGCACGCCGTAATACAGCTCGGCGCTGTATTCGGTGTCCTGCGGTGGCAGGAACGCCGGATTGTCGTAGTCGTAGACGGCGTTGGCGCGGTTGCTCGCCTCGGCGTTCTTGCGATAGGCCGGGTTGACGTGCACACGAGCGAGGGCAAAACCGATGTCGTCCTTGGCGCGGGCGTCGAACGGGCCTTTGTAGGTCAGGCCGGCCTGCACGTAGTTGTCGATGGCATTGGTTTTCTTGTCATGCATCGTCGCGTTGGCGAACAGGCTCAAGCCGCGCGAGTGGTCGCTGGCGATGCTGGTGACCTGCTGCTGAATGCCCAGCCATACGCCGTGCTTGCTCGAGGCACTGCGATAGGCTTCGCCGCTCAGCGCTGCCGGTTGGTCATTGCGGTCTTTATAGACGTCAGAGGCCTTGGCATTGCTGTAGTAATAACCGGCGCGGTATTCGCCCGGCAGGCCGTTGAGCTTCGGCGTCCACACCAGTTCGACCGGCAGGATCGCGCCCTGGGTGCCGCTGCCGCTGAGTTTGAAACCGTTGCCGCGATCGAGGTTCGACGGGTTCTGCTCGTAGGCGCCGACCTGCGCATACAGCTCGGGCGTCAGGTGATATTTGACCCGCAGCGCCCATTGGCTGACCGGCCAGTTGTACCAGATGCCGCCGACCCAGTTGCCGACCTGCGAGCCGCAGAAGGCCAGGTTCTGGAAGTCGCAAGGGAAGCTGTTGAAGTCTTCGCCTTCGCCGAAACGGCCGACCTTGATATCGAGCTTCTGATCGAAGAATTTCTGCTGATACCACATCTGCGTCAGGCGAGTGGTCTGGCCACGACCCCAGACTTCCTGGGCGGAAGTGAAGCCGCCAACGCGCGGGTCGTTGATGCGGTCGTTGCTGATGTTGTTGCCGCTGCGCTTGGTGATGGTCAGCTGAAATTCAGCGTCGTTCCAACCGAGGATCTTCTGCAGATCCAGATGCGTGCCGAGGCCGAACTGGTCGCTGTAGCGCGCAGTGCGGCCGTGGTCATAGCCGCCATGCAGGTTGCTGCCCATTTCGCCGGTGTAATCGAGTTTGAAGTCGTAGCCTTTTTCCGCAAGTTCCGTGCGCGTGCCGTTCCAGTCACCGAGCATGTACGGTGATTCACTGTCGAAGGCCGGCGCCGCGTGGGCGCAAGTGGCAAGGCCGAGGGCGGTGCAGCCGCCAAGGGTGCGCAGGGCAGAGATAGCGCTGTCTCGGGAGAAGGAAAAGTCAGGCATGAAGAAGTCTTTTTTTGATGTTTTCAGGTGCAGGCCGAGCGCTTCAGATTGTCGCAGGCAGTGAAGCGTTTCAGCGGAAGGGCGGCAGGATAATGATCTGTAACAAATTGAGAAAGCGCTTTTGCAGACATGCAGCGTTTCGGATTCGGTAACAGTGCGGCAAACGGGCGCATTGTGAGTCGGGCCACAGCCTGCGATCTTCCCGGGTTGGCCTACATTTGCAGGAAGGCCTTCCACCTGCTCTGCCCCTCGGCTAAGGTGCGCGGCTTCTGCATATCACTTCGCCCAAAGGCCCGGCATGAACGAACAATCCCCCGATCCGCTGCACGGCGTGACCCTCGAACAGATCCTCAATGCACTGGTGACTCACTACGAGTGGTCGGGGCTGGCCGAGCGTATCGACATCCGTTGCTTCAAGAGCGATCCGAGCATCAAGTCGAGCCTGACCTTCCTGCGTAAAACCCCGTGGGCGCGGGAAAAGGTCGAGCGCCTGTACGTTAAGCTGATGCGCACCAAGCGACCGCTCTGAGATGGACAGCGCGAGGCGCCGACGCCTGATCACCGGCCTGGCCGTGTTGGGCTGGGCCGGATTGACGATTCAGCTGTACCTCATCTTCTTCGCACGATTGAGCATCGGCGCCAGCCTGCTGGGCGGGCTGGTGAGTTTTTTCAGCTACTTCACCATATTGACCAACACACTGGTGGCGGCGGTGTTGACCTGCGCGGTCACCGAGCGCGAATCCGCCGCACGGCGCTGGTTTCTGCAACCGTGGGTCAGCAGTGGAATCGCGGTGAGTATCGCCGTCGTCGGTCTGGCCTACAGCATCCTGTTGCGACACTTGTGGCACCCCGAAGGCTGGCAGTTTGTTGCCGATGAGTTGCTCCACGACGTCATGCCATTGCTGTTTCTCGGCTATTGGTGGCGCTGCGTCCCCAAAGGCACGTTGCGCCTGTGGCATCTGCCGCTGTGGCTGATCTATCCGCTGGTGTACTTCATCTATGCCTTGCTGCGCGGGCATCTGCTCGGCGCCTATGCGTACCCGTTCATTGATGTAGCGGTGTTGGGTTATCCACAGGTGCTGGCGAATGCCGGGGGGATATTGGTGGGGTTTGTGTTGGTGGGGTTGCTGATTATCGGCCTCGACCGCAAATTGTCCGCACGAAGTTGAGATCCAGTGTGGGAGCGAGCCTGCTCGCGAATGCGGTGCGTCAGCCAGCAAATCTTTCGACTGTGCCGATGCCTTCGCGAGCAGGCTCGCTCCCACAAGGGTGATATGGGTCAGGAAGAGATCACTCTTCCTCAGAGCCCTCGGCGCGCCAGTAGCCGACCGCCTTGATGAACTGTTCATCGAGCCCATGCTCATCGATCAGTACCCGGCGGATCTGCCGTGAGACCTTGGTTTCGGTCGCCACCCATGCGTACAGATTGCCCTTGGGCACCTGCAATTGCTTGACGGTAGCCAGCAGGTTGTCCTTGCCGCCTTCGCGCAGGACCCAGATCACATTGAACGGCGCTGCGCTTTCCAGCACTTGCTGCTCAGCGCCGTTTTCCACTTCGATCACCACCAGCGCCTTGCGATTCGCCGCGAGGTGTTCGAGGCGGCGGGCGATGGCGGGGAGGGCGGTTTCGTCGCCGATCAGCAGATAGCTGTCAAAGATGTCCGGCACGATCATCGACCCGCGTGGCCCGCCGATGTGCAGGAACTGCCCCGGTTGTGCCTGCTCGGCCCAGGTCGAGGCAGGGCCGTCGCCGTGCAGGACGAAATCGATGTCCAGCTCCATTTTTTCCAGATCGTAACGACGCGGCGTGTAGTCGCGCATCTCGGGCATCGGCCCGTTGTCCTTGCCGGCGCCCAGTTGCATCGTCTCCAGCGCCGCCGCTTGTTCGGCGTTCTGCGGGAACAGCAGTTTGACGTGATCGTCCGTGCCCAGGCTGATGAACCCGGCCAGTTCCGGCCCGCCGAGGGTGATGCGGCGCATGCGTGGGGTCAGGTCGGTGACGCGCAGCACTTCAAGCTTGCGCCGTTTGATTTCGTGCATCACGCGGTGAATGGTTTGAGTATCGACTGCAGTCATTCGGCTTTCTCCGGGGCAGGTTGAACGGCAGGGCCGTCGACGATGGCTTTGGCGGTGTCGTTGAGCAGGTCGCGCACGCGCAGGATTTCCTCGGCGCTCCAGCGCCCGTGGTGCAGCTGCAAGGCATGGCGCAGGTTGTGCACCGCTTCGTGGATTTCCGGCGGACGATCATGGCCGCGCAGCGAGCGCTTGCTGACGTCAATGCGCATGCGTACGCCGTCGAGCGCCACCGCTTGTTCACTTAAAGACAAACGACCAGCGTCGGTGACGCTGTAACGCTTTTTGCCGGCCTCGGCATCACCGGCAATCAAATCGCTCTCTTCCAGAAAGGTCAGGGTCGGGTAGATCACCCCGGGGCTCGGGCTGTAAGCGCCATCGAACATGCCTTCGATCTGGCGGATCAGGTCGTAGCCGTGGCAGGGCTGCTCGGCGATCAGCGCCAGCAACAGCAATTTCAAGTCGCCGGGGGCAAAAACTCGCGGGCCGCGACCGCCGCGTTCGCGACCGGGGCGTTTCTCGAAGCCGTCGCGGCCATCGCCGTGCTCGCGATGGGGGGAATGATGGTCTCTCATTTCGCTTCTCTCTCGTCGTATTTAGATACAACTTAAGATATATCTTAAGCGTTACGCAAGACGTTTTTGGCCTTGTCCTGAGCTTGACGGACGAGCGGTCAAAGCGAAAAAGAGCCGGAAAAAGTTTTTTGATCAATAAATCAAAGCGGTGACCGTAAAGTTAAAGTTATCGCTCTAGTTGTACTTGAGTATATGTTCTAATTCCTCGCAAGTTGCCGCGTTAAAGCGGCCAAGTTGCTGTATGGTTTTTTGCCTGTAACTGTGTGTAGGGCGCAACTTACAGCGAATGTTGCAAGTATCTGTTTTTTGTTCTTTTTTCTGGCGGGGTGTGAGGTTGTTTAACTACGAGTTTGTCGGAAGTTGCCTGCTTACATTCCAGAGGCAACAGCCGATGATGCCCGCCATTGAAAGTTCAAGTTGCTCTGGCGGTCGATGAGCAAATGGTTTGTGAACTTTCAATGACACCCCCTATATAAAGCAAACAGGTACTGAACGATGTTCAAGAAAATCGCAATCGCTGCTCCACTGGCTCTTCTGGCAATGTCCTCCACTGCCTTCGCTGCGGGCGAAGCGTCGCACTCCATCAGCCTGATCGCTCATGTGCCAACCAACGGTTTCTATGTGGTGCCGACTGATCCGGATCTGGTCAACAAAGACCAGGACATGAGCTATCAGCCGACCACCGGCAAGATGGCCGACGTCAACGGTTTCTTCGATGTGCGCAATAACAACGGTTCGGTTCACGCCAGCCTGGAAAGCCTGCCGAAACTGGTTGCCGGCAATACCTCGATCGACCTGCAGGTCATGCTCAACAACAAGGAACTGACCCTGACCCCGCAAATGGTCGTCGGTGAATCCGAGTCGGATGTGAACTACCGCGCCCCGCTGAAAATCTCCGCCAAAGGCAGCAACTTCCAGCCGGGTGACTACACCGGTTCCGTGGCGATGATCTTCGACGCCGTGCCACCGGTTGGCGGCAACTGATCGACTGATCAGGTCCAAAACGCTCGCTTTTCAGCAGTGGCGTCAACCGACGGGGCAGGCAGTGATGTTTGCCCCGACGGACTTTCATTGTCAGTCAATCAGAGTACGAGTTCATGTTCCCGATGACACCCATCGCGGCTGCGCTTGCGCTGTTGTTTTGTGCCAGCGCAGCCGTCGCATCCAACACCGCCGGTACGACGCCACGCAGTTTGCTGGCGCAGGCCAAAGGCTTGCCAGCGGATTTCGAGGAGCATTTCTTTGATGTGCCTCTGGCGGTGCGGGTCGAAGTCGACCAACAGCCGTTGGGTGAGGCCATGGTGGTGTTGTCCCGCGATGATCGCATCACCCTTCTCGAATTCACCGACACCAGCGAAAACCGCTTCGGCCCCGCTGAACGGGAAAAATGGGCAAGCTACCTCAAACCCGGCGTGCCATTAGGTGCGTGCAGCGGTTCCTGCCCCGACCAGTTTCTCGCGGTGCATTACAACCTGGAAAGTTCGCTGGTATCGATCGTCACCGAAAACGCCGAACGCGACCTTCAAGCCAAGCGTTATTACGAGCAACCGAGCGGTGGTAGCAGCGGCCTGATGGTGCGCAACCAGCTCAACCTGAACGGTGGCCAGGATCAGGACCTCGGCGGACGCTTCGGCCTGGAAGCCAGTTCAAGCCTGGGCAACTGGAGCCAGACGCTGAATCTGCAATTGGCCCGGCTCGGCGGCCCCGACGACAAGCTCTACCACGCCGTGCACGAGCTGCACACCCAGCGCGAACTGCAAGGCAGTTTCTTGCGCCTGGGTTATTTCACCCCCAATTCCGAAGGGCTGACGCGCCAGCCGCGCACGTTTGGCACCAGCCCCGATACGGCGGTCGGCCTCATGTACGGCAGCTCCGACAGCCTCGCGATCAACAGCCCGATGCCCAGCGTTTACCCGATCTACGTGACAGCCAACCGGCAGGGTTCGGTGGAGATCTGGCGCGACGGTCTGTTGATCAATACTCAATCGGTGCCGGCCGGTTTGCAGACCCTCGACACCCGGCCGCTGCCCGGTGGTATTTATGAAGTGGAAGTGCGCCTGATCGAAGACGGCCAGATCACCTCCACCACCCAGGAGTTGGTGTACAAGCCCAGCAACTGGCGCAACCTGGACGAACGCTGGCGCTACAACGTGTTTGCCGGTGAAGAAAGCAAACTGCTGAGCAACTGGGACACGCAATCGAGCGGCAGTCCCACCGCCGGTGCTGCGCTGAACTACCTGCTGCACCCACGGGTGATTGTCGGCGCTTCGGCGCGGCAGATCCGCGAAAAACTGCAATACGGTACTTCCATCGACTGGACCCTGGCCAACCACGTCAGCCTGTATGCCAATGTCTACAAGACCGAGGATTACGGCACCGGTCTGGACCTGCAAAGCCTCTACAACTATGGCGCGGGCAGTCTGGTGATCAGCCACAACCGCAGCTGGCTCGACACCACCAACACCTACGACACGCTGCCGGACGGCACGCGCGTTCGTCCACGTAACGTGTTTGTCGGCCAGACCAGCAATTCGTCGCTGGCGCTCAACCATCGGCTGAGCAGCAAGAGTTCGGTCAATGCCCGGGTCTCGCATAGCGAAGGCAATGTCGAAGGCGTGGGCGTGGATCTGGGCTGGACCCAGCGCGCCGTATTGCTGGGCAGTGATGCCAGTTGGCGCCTGTCGGTCTTTGATCGGCCGGGCAGTTTCAGCAGTGGCGATGCGCGCAATCGCGGCGTCGATCTGAGCATCAACCTGGCGTTGGGCGCTCCCGGTCAGCAGCTCACCGGCAGCATCGGTTCACGCACGGCCCGCGACGGCAAACGCGACAACAATGCTTCGCTCGGCTGGCGCAAGGATTTCAAGGATCACGTGCTGCAAAGCGTCTCGGTGACGGCGCTTACCGACACTTACGGCCTGGGCATGTCGAGCCTGACCAATTTCCGCACCGACGCGGTAAACGGCGACGCCTTCGTCCAGCGCTCTTCCTACAACGGCAACTTCACTGGCGGGCTCAACCTCGACAGCACACTGGTGGTCGGCGGCGAAAAGATGCTCCTGACCAGCCAGAGCGACGTGCGCGGTGCGGGAATGATCGTCGACGTCGAGTCGGATATCGACGACATCGTCCTGCGCGCCGACGACTACAGCGGCGGCGGTGCCGCGCTGAAGCCGGGGCGCAATTTCATTCCGATCACCGCTTATCAGAACAGCTCGGTGAGCTTCGACTTCGAAGGCAACACCGTACCGGCCGCCACCATCGAACCGGCGCGAACCCGCTATCACCTGAACAAGGGCGGCATCGAGTATCGCAAGGTTCGCGTGATGAAAACCCTCACCGTGCTCGGTCGCCTGGTCGATGCAAGCGGGCGGCCGCTCAAGGGCCACCACGTGATCAACCACGCCAGCCGTGGCGTGACCGAAGTCGACGGTTTCTTCTCGATGGAAATGAACGCCGGTTCACCCACCCTGGAAGTGCGCCAGGGCAACCAGTTGTTGTGCCAGTTCCGCTTGAACGAGGCCGACCACCGCAGCGAAAACGACGTGTTGATGATCGGCGATCTGCGTTGCACCCCAGACACCCTCGCCGACGTCACTACCACCGAAATGAAGGCAGGCTGAGCATATGAAAATCTTCCAGGCAGGCTGCGCGCTGACGCTGGCGTTGGCCATGTCCACCGCCCATGGGTTCAATCAGGAAATCCGTGCGACGTTTCAGCCTGACCCGACGCAGCCAGGCAAGAATCTGTTCGTGAACAAAACCCCCAACACCGGCTACTGCGCAAGCTACCCGGCGCAATGCGCCGACCACAACATTTTCAGCATCGAGATGCCTGTACGGTTCGACTCCACACGCTTCATCTCACGTGGTGAACCGATGCTGGTGAAAGCCCCGGCCGACTGGCGACAATTGACAGTTACCAATATGCAAACGCAGGAAACCGAAACCGTCGAAGTGCGCATCATCGGTATCGGCTCCACGTACATTCTGGGCGATACCGCGACCAACATCACCGGCGTGTCAGACGACGCTCAAGCGCATGACAAATTATGGGACTCCAGCGGTTGGGTGTATGTGCCGGAACCCTGCCGTTACAGCGGTGTGGCGTCCTATGGTCCTGACAGTTATCGCTTCTTCTGGAAGACCCCGGTACAAGCTGGCTGCTCCAAAAACGCCGCTTACCGTCTCCCGTCAATAGCTTTCGACAAGATGGATTTTGCTTATGAATTAAGGACTCCCAATCCGTTGGGCATGTCTACCGGGCAATATACCGGCTCGGTTACTTACACCTTGGGAGGCGGCCGCGATTTTGTTCTGGGCGGCCTCTTGCTGCAGCCCGACGACCCCACGCTGACCCTGGATTTCGTCCTCGACGTGCAACACACCCTCAAGGTCGACCTGCCCCCCGGCGGCACTCGGGTCACGCTTGAGCCCGTAGGTGGCTGGGAGCCATGGATCAACAGCGGCCGCAAACCCACGCGGATATTTGCCGACCAGGTCTTCTACATTTCGGCCTCGTCGCGTTTCAAGGTCATGATGTTGTGCAATTCCTACGGCGGAAACGTCTGCAACCTGGGTAGCCCGAAGGGCGATACGGCCCCGGTTCAGGTCTCGATGAGTTTGCCGTCGGGCATCAGCGGCCCCGGCGGCGGTCCGGTTAACCGGATTTCCCTGAATTTCAATCGCTGGTCAGCGCCGTTTCAGCCTGGAGTGTATGTCGAGCGCAAGCCTGGCTATCTGCATTTTGATATGGCATCGAAAGACATCGACTTCCTGCTCAGGCCGGGCAAGAACGACCGTTTGCGCGGCAACGTCACCATTATCTGGGATTCGGAAGTATGAGCGTCCTGGTCCGCTTTCACTCAACGTTCATGGAGTTCAACACGATGAACCGTGGTCTTTTGCTGGGCCTGCTCAGCGTTTTTTGCCTGACGGCGCAGGCCGGGCCGCAGATCAATGTCGGCACCGTTTACGACTATCTGGAAGCCGACAAGAGCACCTATCTCAAACGGGTTTTCAACAGCGGCGACGCCACCGCATTCGTCAAGATCAATGTGCTCGAAATCGTTTACGACGACGCCGGCACGCCCAAGGAAATTGCTGTCGAGAACGCCGCCGATGGCGCCTCGCGCAACGGCCTGATGGCCAGCCCGGCGCGGCTGATCGTCCCGGCGCAAGGCATGCAGGGCACACGCTTGCTGTACATGGGCGAACGGGATCGAGAACGCTATTTCCGCGTGCGCTTCGTGCCCGTGGTGCCGGAAAAGGAAGACGATTTTGTCGTCACCGGTGAAGAGCGGGAGGATTACAAAAAGTCGTTGTCGGCCGGCGTCAACGTCATGACCGGGTTTGGCACGATCTTCTTTGTCCGCCCCAGGGAAGCGCGTTACGCCACGGCGATCAACGAAACCGAGAGTCGCTACGAACTGCGCAACAACGGCAATACCGTGGTGATCGTCGATGAGTTCAAGAGCTGTTCGCTGAGCAAGGAAAGCGATTGCGGGGCGACCACCAAACACCATGTGCTGGCGGGCAAGTCCTTTGCCTTCAACAAGGAAAAGGGCCGTGAGTACCGCTTCTTTCTGATCGAAGGCAGCGACAAGAAAACCATGAAAGTCGCCAGCCGCTAGGCCGGTTTTCCATTCACGCATCAGGTAGCCAACATGATCAAGCAATGCACCGCCGCCCTGCTGGCGGTCGCCGCCGCGTTGACCGCGGCAGTGACGTGGGCCGCCCGGGAGGAGCACACCTTCGAAGTGTCGCTGACCATTCCCAGTCGGCCCTTCTACATCATTCCGGCACAACCGGACTGGATTCACCGTCCGCAGGTGCTGGCCTGGCAACACGCCACGGACAGCCTGGGCAATCTGGAAAAATCTTTCGACATGCGGCATGACAGCAGCGCCATCGAGGCGCGTCTGGCCACCGAGCCATTCCTTGATACCGGCACAACGGGTGAAGTGATTGAGCTGCGGGTGACGTTCAATGACGTCGTGCTGAGTTCGATCATTCCGCAACAAGTGCTTTCGGAAGAAGAGGCGGCTGTCGGTAAACGTGTGCTGCTGAAAATCGAACCCATCAAACCGCCGGGTGGCTACCGCCCCGGTCATTACAGCGGCAACGTCGTGCTGTTGTTCAGCGCCAGCGCGCCAAACGGCAATGACGCTGATGCCTGAATGTCTTACGCGGTGGGTATCGCAAGCACGACCAGGGTCCGTCGGCAGATTCGGCCAGCCTGAAACGCTCGCCGAATGCCGTGTGATGGTTTCAGAGTCCGGCCCTGTCGAGGGCTTCGCGACTCAAGGCGCGGGATAGCTCGTTGCGCTCGTAGCTGATTTTGTCGACCAGCTTCCTGTACTCCCGGTCGCTGCTGAACACCTGGCTGTCGAGCTGACGGAATTTTTCTTCGTACAGGCGCAGGTTCTCCTGATAACGGTCAGGATAGGTATTGCGCAGGTAATCCTCCCAGAAAGGATCGGTATAGAGATCGATCATGCCGTTGACCAGGCCATCCCCCTGTTCGCGCTGGATGATTCTCTGGTAAGCCGCGTTGAGCTTTTCCTCGCTTACCCCGGCCCGAGGCTGCACAGGCATGCCCTCCGCTTGCCAGGGCAAATCCAGACGCTCGCCCAGGCCCGCTTCGAACGCCCGATGAATCTGGATTTCGTCCGGCGCCGGCAGGCGCGGATCGATCAGGTGTTGCTGCTGCTGACGACTGACCTCCATGGCGGCCTCATCGCTGACCCGATCAAGGCGAGCCGCGCTGCGCGCCAGACGCACGAGTCTGTCTTCCAGCTGCGAGGCCGATGCCGTTTCGTTGTAGGCCTTGGATACCAGGACTTTGAGCCCCAGTGAATTGAACAGCTGCTGGCCCAGATCAGCGCAGTCCTGTGCAGACACGTTCTGCTCGAAGAGCTTTTTGCGCAGATGTTCGTCGAGCGCCGCCGCATCGACCATGTCCCAGACCCGTGCGGTCAAATTCCGCCGCCCCGCGTCAGTCCCGTAATCGGCGGATTCGCGTTGCTTGCGGATCACGCTGAAAAAGCCGGCGGAATCAGGCTCGGCCATCAGGTCATGCCAGGACTGCTCGCGGTATCGGCTGAAGGCTGCCGAAGGGTGGGACGGATCCGCATTGGCGGGCATCAACTTCCAGTAATCAAGCTCATCGGCGGCGGCGGATGAATAACCGGGCACGACGCTCAACCCTACCGACTGGCGATACTCGCCAAGACGCCGCAACTGGTCACTGTCGAATTTGGCAACACTGATCCGTGCGCGAGCCAGCAGGCGCGCCTGATCGCTACCGGGTTCGACCCGGGGCAGGGTGTCCAGCGGATTGTCTCGCATGTCCAGGTAGAAGCCTTTCGGGCGCTGCCGTATCTGTCCATCGACTTCAAGCCATCCTGCCGGCCAATCGCGAATGCGCGTATTGACCAGGTTCAGTTCGACCAGTTGCTCCATGCGCCCGATATCCGGCGGCACACGCAGGTTGTTGCCATTGAGATTCAGGCTGTGCAAGCGGGTGAGATTGCTCAGGCGCGTGCTTGAGTCATAGGTCAGTTCAATGCTGTTGTGCGACAGATCCAGCGTCTGCAACTGATGCATTTTCCCGAGGGCAGCCGGCACCTCCTTGAAACCGCAGCGTTGGGCGCTCAATTGCCGCAGATTCGGGAAACTCGCCAGCAGGCTGTCCGGTGTGGTTGAAAGCGCAATGTTGGTGATGTTCAGTCCGGTAATCCGCTCGAAGTATTGCTGCATCCCGGGACGCCGTCGCAAGTCGCGCCACCATGACTCAAGGTTCGGTAGCGGCAGTTCGGCTGAAAGGTCCAGCGTATAGCCGTGTTCCGGATGGGGATTGCGTGCGCCGGGCCGTTCGTTCTCGCGTTTGAAGCACTTCCTCAACTGCTGCTCGATGTACAAGCCGCCCTCGCGGACGAAATCCGTTGGCAGCGCGATCAGTTCCCCGTTGTCTTCAATGACGGGGGTGTAACTGCTGCGCCAGCTGTCGAGGGCGTTGTCGAGCACTTCGCGTTCGCGCTCAAGGTCGGCGATGGCGCGTTCGCTGTTGCCCTTTTTTTCCAGCGCCGCCAGGAAACCCGCGACCTCTCTGTCGTTGAGTTTCGGGTACAACTGTCTGAGCCGCTGTTCCGGGGTCTTTGCCGCCCAGGGCCAGCCGCGTAGAAGAATCTCCGTCTCGCGGGGGGCGACCGTTCGGATCGGCGGTTGCGCCAGAGCAATACGGCGTTCGGCTGGCGGGGCGCTTTGTTCCATGATCCACAGTTTCAAGGCGCGGCCCTGACCGCGCTGATAACCGGTACTCGCCAGCGTTTCGAGCGGTACGGCGCGCAGGATGGCTTCGTGGAAATCGCTACTGTCATGCAGCACCTGACCCTTGGCGTCGCGCACTTCATAACGGCCTTCGCCACGCCTGAGCAGTTGCCTTACGGTGCTGGCGTCCTGCGGCCCGACACTGCAGCGCAACGGACCGTGCGGGCTGCCGTCGAACACTTCGATGCGCAGGTCGGCAAAGGTGTCGGTGTGGATTTTCAGCGTATTGAGCGCCAGGCGTTCGGTTTGTTCGGTCATCAGATCGTCCCGATAAAAACCGTCGTACGCGCGACTGGCCGACGCCTCGAAATCCAGCTCTCGGGCCTGATTCTTCAGGCGTAGCGGCAAATGCTGTTCGTCGCTGATGCGTTGCCGTTCGGCGACGCGAGCCTGGCTCAGAACCGTCTCGGCCAAGGGCAACGGCAGATCCGGAAACGACTGTCTGATCACCGCTATGTCGGCGTCGCCGCTGCGCTGCCCGGCCTGGTACAGATGGCGGGCGACGGCGCTGCGCTGCTGATTGAGTGCGTCGGCCAGTTGACCGCGCAGGACCTCGACCCGTTGCTCGGCAGTGACCATCGGGCCGAGCAGATGATTGAACTCGTCGTCGCGCAGGAACCCGGCGACCCGCTCGGGCAAATGTCCGGCGTTGAGATCAGCCTGGCTGATGCGCAACGTGTCGGCTTCGGACGCCAGCGCGTTGCCGTATTTATGCGAGTAGCCGGTCAGGTCCTGACGCGCGAAAACCTCCAGCGCGCGTCGCGGCGGCCAGCCCGGCAGGCTGGTCAGCATCGGCTCCAGCCATACCGCATCGGCATCGATCGGTTTGCCGTTACGCAGGTTCTGCGCAGCCTCGATGACATCCTCGTATGCACTGACGCGCCTGACCGTGTCGGCCAGCAGCGGCGGTGGCGGGCTGTTGTCGCTGTGCATGCGACGCAGTTCATCGTGGCTGGTGCCGCTGCTGCGCCGGATGTCCTCCAGTTGCACAGGCGTAAAGCGCTCGACGCTGTGGCCCAGGCGAGGCATCAGCCGGGCGTCGGGCCAGTCGCCTGGCGATTCTGCTTCATGCAGCCAGGCGCCGTGACCGTTGTGTTCGATCCTTGGCTGGTAGGCATTTTCTCGATTCGGATGTTTGATCCGGTGGGTTTTGCTGGTGGCATCGGCGGAGGCTTTTTCCACCACATAGAGCTTGCCTTCCAGCGGCAGGACGCTGGCGCTGGCATGTTGATGCAGGCCGTGACGATTGGGCTTCGATTGCGCTGCCAGGCTCAGCTCGTCGCGTGCATAAGGGCTTAGGTCGCGATGCCACAGGCTTGGTTTGCCGTCGGGCAATTTGACCTGTTGCATGGCATCGACCTGCGGTGAGAGTTTTATCCGCAACGTTTCGCCAATCTGCGCGCCGGCGCCGAACGCCGCCAGTTGAATGAC
Organism: Pseudomonas sp. 2957; assembly: GCF_031456345.1. NCBI lineage: Bacteria > Pseudomonadati > Pseudomonadota > Gammaproteobacteria > Pseudomonadales > Pseudomonadaceae > Pseudomonas > Pseudomonas sp. 2957. The sequence goes on along the minus strand of NZ_JAVDUL010000003.1, from coordinate 696,666 downwards.
ATCGGTCACCACACTGATGACATGTCCGGCAGCTTCCTCCCAGACGGCTTCGGCCAGATCGACGATGCCTTCAATCACATCGCTGGTCAGTTGATAGGCGGTATAGGCCATCATCACCTCGCCGAGACCAGGCACAAAGGGCGTGGCAATCAGCAGGGCGACGTTGAAAATGTCCGAGACGATCCGCTTGAAGTTGTCCCACCATGCCCAGCGTGCGTTGCTGTCGGCATCGGCGGTCGAGACAGCGATTTGCCGCGCATCGTTGATGATCTTGTTGAGTTTCTGCTGATAGACGTGCCGCCAGTAATCGCCCTGCAACGGCAAGCGGGTGAATTGCAGCCTGGGCTTTTCCACCGGGTCCTTGCGCCACACCGGGCGCTGGTCGGTGCTCTGCTCGCGTTCGTGATGGCGGACGACGAACAATCGCTGTTCGAGTTCGGCAAAAAAATGCCCACGTTGCTGCTGATCGACAAACTGGCTGAAGAATTGCCGGTACGTATGCCCGGTCGAGGCGCTCAGGCGGTCCTCGCGCAACTGGCGGGTCAGTTCTTCACGAAACGCAGCCAGCGACTCGTACTCCTTGAGTGGATGATCCGGATCGTGCGGCACGTAGACGATCAGGCGTCGAACGCCACGACTGTCGGGGTGGCCATGCATCAGCAACAGAATGCCGGTCAGGCGGGTACCGAGCATGGACAGGTCATTGCAGCGAATCGAACGGTTGTTGAGACGCAAGCGCGGGTTTTCCTCTGTGCTGAAGCTGAGCACCATCCTGAAGGTGTCGTACTGGATCTCTGCCTTGAGCAAGGCGATGTGCGCCGCGACGGCGAGGGCATCTTTGAGGCTGGCGCCGACCTTGTATTGCAAAAGGCTCTCGGCCAGCGCTTCGCCGGGCAGCAAGTAGCCCTGCAAGTGCCTGGCATATTGCCCGCCCAGGTCGAGGTCGCGGCACAGTGTCTGGAACTGGCTGATGGGCATTTGGTTTTTGAGCGGCAAGACGTCGAAGTGGCCGCGCGCATCAGGCTGGCTGATGTAGTCCGAGCCTGCGCCGACTGTCTCGTTGGCGGCAAAGTTGTGCAGAGCGGCATCGAGCAGTGAGACCGTACGGGTCGTCGAACCGTCGACCACGTCGATTGCATACCAGGGACTGCTGGCGGGGATATACAGGCGCAGCCAGGTCTTCCTGACGTCCGGCTCGATGCCATGGCATTGCTTGATCCTTGCTTTGAGCAGCGGCTCGGCGAAGGCGTACAGGTCGGTCCTGGCCAGCAGATGATCGACCTTGTTCTGCGAGTCCCAGGCCTTGAGATTGGCGGCGGCGAGTCGGCTCGCATACGTACCGGGTGCGCTGTACCAGGGTTCGCGCTTCAGTGGCGTGGCGGCGAGTGCCAGGCTGCGGCTGAGCGTTGCAGTTTTGAACGGCGCGCTGACAGCCGATTCGATGAACGCGTAATGCCGCCCTTTGTCGGCGGCTGCGGCAGGCTGAGGGGAGTCAGACATGGCCAATCATCCTTGATTGTTTGAGGAATGATCAGCGTACCGGCGGCAGGGCAAAACAAAAGTTCAAAGATCGGGAGACAATCGTGTGATCGCCTCAGCGATGCGACAAGAATTCGAATCGGAACAATGCACGAATACCACCTTTTGCGCCGATGGCCTTCGGCGCGACGTGCAGACCACGTTCGGTCAGTGCAGCGCCGATGCCACCACGGGCGCCTGTGGCGGTTGGCACTGTGAGTCGCTGCCCGGTTGCAGATACGGCGTGAGAATCGGCGCCATGCCTTTGAGTACCTGCGTGGGCAGAGCCGAGGTGAACTTGAAGTTCTCCGCCGAGCGCCCCGGGACGAACGCGGTGAGGGTGCCGAAATGGTGGTCGCCGATGTAGAACACAAAGGTCGCCGTGCGGTTGATCGACTTCGAACTGATGATCCGCCCGCCAGACCCGATCGCCGCAATGCGGTTGTCGCCGGTGCCGGTCTTGCCGCCCATGGCCAGCGGTGTGCCATCGGGCAGTTTGAAACTGCCGGACAGCCGTTTGGCGGTACCGGCGTCGACCACTTGCGACAGCGCCTCGCGCATGGCTCGGGCCACTTCCACCGGCATCACGCGTTTGCCCACGTGCGGGTCGTTGATCAGCCTGGTTTCATACGGCGTATCGGCAGCAAAGTGCAGGCTGTCGATGCGCAGCGTCGGCATGCGCACGCCGTCATTGAGAATGGTGCCGATCAGCTCGGCGAGCGCGGCGGGACGGTCGCCGGAACTGCCAATGGCCGTGGCCAGTGACGGCACCAGGTGATCGAACGGGTAGCCGACTTTCTGCCAGCGCTGATGAATGTCGAGGAACGCTTCGATCTCGAGCATGGTGCGAATACGACTGTCTCGCGCACCCTTGTGCCGGCTCTTGAACAGCCAGCTGTAGACTTCCTGGCGCTCGAAATGGCTGGCCTTGACGATCTCGCTGAAGGTCGCTTCCGGGTGATGCAGCAGATAACCCATCATCCACAGGTCCAGCGGATGCACCTTGGCGATGAAGCCTTGGTCAGGCAAATCGTAACTGCCGGGGCCATAGGAATCGTAGAGGCGGATCAGACGGTCGTCGGTGAGATTTTCGTTGAGCTTGGTGCCCTTGAGGTGCGAGCGCACGAAACGGTTGAAGTCTTCCTGACTGGCCTCCGGCAGCAGATAGCGATGCACCGCCGCCATGCGGATCGGCGTCGGGCGGATGCTGTCGAGGAAGGTTTCCAGGCGCGCCTGGGTGTCCTTGTTCTTGTACTTTTTCCAGAACTTGAGCAGGAACGAGGTGCCTTCGCGGTCGGCGAAACTGGCCAGGTATTCCTGACGGCGCGGATCGCGATCATCCTTGAGCAATTCGCCGTTGGGGCCTGAGTAGGTGGTGTAGCGGACGATGTCGCGCATCAGGCGAATGAACGGCAGGTTGATCGACTCGCGCAGCGAATCGCGCAGGGTCGGCAGGCGACCGTTGTCCTCTTTGCGGAAGTTGTTGAATCTGTGCAGCCCACCGCCGGTAAAAAACGCCTCGCCGGGGCTGGCCGAGTATTTGCGATCCAGCGCGGCGCCGAGCAGCTTCGACAGGTCGTGATCCTTGTTCTGGATCAGGTAGTCGATGACCCAGCGGCTGAGGCGGTCCTGATCGGGCACTTCGACTTTTTTCAATTCTGCCACGCCCATCGCGCCGTATTTGTCGTGCAGCTCGGCGACGATTTGCAGGTACGTGGTCAGCACACGCATTTTCGCCGTCGAGCCGAGTTCAAGCTTGCTGCCTTCGTTGATGTCGAACGGCTGATCAGTGCTGTCGGTCTGCACGCGCACCCGCGAGCCGTCCGGGGTCAGTTCAAACAGGGTGAAGCTGTAACGCACTTGCGTGGTGCTGGTCGGCGTCAGCAAGCGTTCGCCGAGCAGACCGATTTCCGCGGCATAGGCCGGGTCGGCAAGTTTCTTCAGATAAGCCGTGGCCTGCGTTTGCAGGTCGCCCTGCAGGGTGCTGGTGGCCGACAGGTCGAGGCGATCGAGGTCGTACAGCGGGCGATTGAGCATGCTCGCCAAGCGGCTGCGGGCAACACTGATGCCCTTGTTGGTTTCAATCGGCTGCATCGTTGGCTGGGTCTGCCAGTCGCGATACGACACGGTGCTCGCCAGCGCAGCGTCAGCGAGGGCGCTGTCGATCACGCCGTTCTGCTTGAGCAGGCGCAGGTGGCTGTCGGTGAGGCTGGCCAATTCGTCGCGACCCTTGGTCAGGTAATGCGAAGGGCGGCGCTGGGCGATCATCAGCGAGAGCATTTCACGCAAGGCCAGGCCTTTGGCGGCCATGGACTGCGGATCGGTCGCCGGGCTGTTCAATTGCTCGTTGGCCTTGTTGAAATCGCTGCCGTACCAGACCCGCAAACCTTCGGCCATGCCGTGCACTTCACCGTGGCCGGGCACCGCCGAGAGCGGCACGCTGTTGAGGTAGTCGCGCACGATGTTCTGCCGCGAACCGAGGGTCTGCGGGCCATCCTGATAGGCGCGCACGCTGGCGGAAATCATCTGGCGGATCTTCTCCGCGCCCGACACGGTGAGGCCGTCGGGCGAGTGGCGATACTTCTCCAGTTGCGTTGCCAGGGTGCTGCCGCCGGCCGATTGCCCGGGCAGGTGCAGCAACTTCGCCACTTGCGACCACGCGGCCATGCCGAAACGCGGCCAGTCCACCGCCGGGTTGGCCAGCGGCTGTTTCGGGTCGAGGAGAAAGCGGTTTTCGATGAACAGCAGGCTGCTGACCACCACCGGCGGAATCGCCGCGAAGTCGGCATACAGTTGCTGCGGATAGTTGTATCGATACAGCGGCGCGCCTCGGCAGTCGGTGATCGACAACCCCGCCTGGATCTTTTCCGAATACGGCACGAACAGGCCTTTGTCGGTGTAACCGAGCAGGGCGGGGGAGAAGCGCGTCTGCTCGGTGATCACGTAATTGCGCTTGAGCAGGCGCGGGAGGAATTCGTCCAGAGAGCTGTAACCCAGGCGCAGATCGAAAGGGCCGTTGCCCGGATAACGAATCGCTTCGCTGGGACCGGGTTCCAGTTTGTAGGTCAGCGAAGCGGCGTACTGGCTCAGCTCCCGCGCCTGAAAGCGCGAAGTGCGCATTTCCTTGGACGCGGCGAGTCCCACCACCACCGCAATGATCAAAAACAGCAACCAGAAAGCCTTCCACCCGTGCCGCTGACGACGGGGTTTTTCAGGGACAGGCGCTTCATTCACACGTTCAGTCTGAACCACGGTTTTACTCGAATCGGTTTGCCACAAAGCGCCCATAGTCGACTGATCCATTCACGCAGATTGATCGGACTTGTCTGAAGCTTAGACGGTGGTTGGAGCCGGTGAAGAAAATGTGCAGAGCGGAGGAGACGGCTTGTCTGAATAACTGGAACACACACTGTGGCGAGGGGATTTATCCCCGCTAGGCTGCAAAGCAGCCCCAAAACCTGCCAGCACGGTTTCTACAGGCCCACCGCGTCTGAGGAAGTTGCGCCTGCTGCGCAGCCGAACGGGGATAAATCCCCTCGCCACAAGGATGCACTTATTCCAGAGAGCTGTTGCGCTCAGAGCCAGCAGGTATCCCAAAGCGGGTAATCACCGAGGTTATCGACCAGCCCGGCTCGCAAGGGATTATTGATGATATAGCGGGCGATGGGCTCCAGGTCCTCGCCGTCACGGATCGCTCGGTCATGGTAGCCGGTTTGCCACAGCGGTCCGTGACGTCCGGTTTTTCTGTTAACCGCATGCGTACAGCGAGCCTTTACACCGCCAATGACTTCACCAAGTGAGCCGCGTTGCAATTGCATCAGCCAATGAAAGTGGTCAGGCATGACAACCCAGGCGATGGATTGCGCGACTCCTTGCTCATGAGCCCGGCGCAGTTCTGCAACCAGTAATCGGCCTGTCTGCCAATCTGCAAATACAGGCTGGCGTTCGTGGATGACAGAGGTGATGAAGTAGGCACGACCGTTTTCCGAGAAACGACCTTGGCGCAGGCGGTGGGAATTGGGGCGGACTGGCATGTGAGCTTCCTTGCATGTGCTCCTGGCTTTTTCAAAGGTTAGTGGTTGGCCGCTCCGGTCGGCGCTGCAACTGTTGAGCGAAATTTCCGAATCCGCCGGGCGATTTATCCGTGATCAAGCGCGAGGGGAGGCATCGCGCAGTGAATCAAATGCACCGGGGGCTGGAACATGACGCTGCACCATGTCTGTGCAATACTTCGCGGCTTTTTCAGTGGCGACTTTTCCTACGTAATGCAGGTAATGCCTCTCCGCAGAACCCACTATTGCCGAGAGTTGTCGCTGAATGTTGTGACTTTTAGAGTGAAAATTCCTGCCCTGAGCTTTTTATACTGCACGCCCCGCTGATCTTTCAGGCCTGCCCTGCAAGACGCGTCTGCCCACGAAGCCGACGCGGTTTCCTGCCCAGCCAAGGCCTATCGGCCGATGCTTCGAAACCCGGTGGTCATATCCAATAACAAGACGAGGTTGTACCCCTATGCCAGTTGGCAATCCTCTGCCGCACGGCGACACCGCTTCGGGCGGTCCGCTCAAACGTGAACTCGGCGAACGGCATATCCGCCTGATGGCGCTCGGTGCCTGTATCGGCGTCGGTCTGTTTCTCGGTTCGGCCAAAGCCATCCAGATGGCCGGGCCGGCGATCATGCTCTCTTACATCCTTGGCGGTCTGGCGATCCTGGTGATCATGCGCGCCCTCGGTGAAATGGCCGTGCATAACCCGGTGGCCGGTTCGTTCAGCCGCTACGCGCAGGATTATCTCGGTCCGCTGGCCGGCTTTCTCACCGGCTGGAACTACTGGTTTCTGTGGCTGGTGACCTGCGTCGCGGAAATCACCGCCGTGGCCGTGTACATGGGCATCTGGTTCCCCGATGTGCCGCGCTGGATCTGGGCCTTGGCAGCGCTGATCAGCATGGGCTCGATCAACCTGATCGCAGTCAAAGCCTTCGGCGAATTCGAATTCTGGTTCGCCCTGATCAAGATCGTCACCATCATCGCCATGGTCATCGGCGGCGTCGGCATCATCGCCTTCGGTTTCGGTAACGATGGCGTGGCGTTGGGCATTTCCAATCTATGGGCGCACGGCGGTTTTATGCCCAACGGCGTGACCGGTGTGCTGATGTCACTGCAAATGGTCATGTTCGCCTACCTCGGTGTCGAGATGATCGGCCTGACTGCCGGTGAGGCGAAGAACCCACAGAAGACCATTCCTGACGCAATCGGCTCGGTGTTCTGGCGGATCCTGCTGTTCTACGTCGGCGCGCTGTTCGTCATCCTGTCGATCTACCCGTGGAATGAAATCGGCACCCAGGGCAGCCCCTTCGTGATGACCTTCGAGCGTCTGGGCATCAAGACCGCTGCGGGCATCATCAACTTCGTGGTGATTACTGCGGCGCTGTCGTCGTGCAACGGTGGCATCTTCAGCACCGGGCGCATGCTCTACAGTCTGGCGCAGAACGGCCAGGCCCCGGCGGGCTTCGCCAAGACCTCGAACAACGGTGTGCCACGCCGGGCACTGCTGCTGTCGATCGCGGTGTTGCTGCTGGGCGTAATGCTCAACTATCTGGTACCGGAAAAAGTCTTTGTCTGGGTCACCTCGATCGCCACCTTCGGTGCGATCTGGACCTGGGTGATGATCCTCCTCGCCCAGCTGAAATTCCGCAAAGGCCTGAGCGCCAGCGAACGTGCCGGGCTCAAGTACAAGATGTGGCTGTACCCGGTCAGCTCGTACTTCGCGCTGGCGTTTCTGGTACTGGTGGTCGGCCTGATGGCGTACTTCCCGGACACCCGCGTGGCGCTGTATGTGGGACCGGCGTTTCTTGTGCTGCTGACGGTGTTGTTTTACGTGTTCAAGTTGCAGCCGACGCAAGTGACGCAAGGTTCGGTGCGTTCGGTTTCTTGAACCTTAAGTGCGTAAACAACGAAGCCCTGATCGAGAGATCGGGGCTTTTGGGTTTTATGGGCAAGGCGATTAACGGTCAACGCCTTAAAATCGCACGGGAAGAGCTATTGACACGTGAGTACGACAAGATGACCGCTGGTCGGATAAAGCCCTCGACCTGTAATTTCTGACAGTAGACCGTCTTCAAGCTCTGGCCTAGTTTGGAGGTCCGTCCTCTGGCAGCGGCTGGCCCTCACCATGAAAGGATTCTCTGCAACCACCGCCATCGGAGTGGCCGATGCGCTCATCCATTGGCAGATATTTTTCGTGCTCTGTCAGGCGGCCGCCCTGAGTCAGGCGGCCAGCAACTTTGCGGCGTTCTGCGTAGCTGCTGCGCTCTCTTTCTATCTGAACATGCTTTATATCTTTGAAAGGGAAACGCCGGTATTTCCCTATCTGATGTTCATCGGCCTGATGGGCGGCGTGAGTTTTGGCGTGGGTGTCATTGGGGATGTCTGGCGCTTGTCGGGGCTTGTGACGGTCGCTTCGTTTTCGCTGGTGAATATTGTTTTAGGGTACTGCGTTTTCCGCTTTGTCCTTTTTCCAGGGCGACGGGCATGAACGTCTCTCCGCCTGACGTACTGCCGATGTCAGCGTCCTGCGCTGCTTCAATGCCCTTCGTAGTTGATCTGGACGGTACCCTCGTCAAATCTGATCTGCTGTTCGAATGCGTGATGTCCTTTGTCCGCAGCAAACCATTGCACTGCCTGAAACTCTTTCCCTGGCTCTGGCACGGCAAGGCGTATCTGAAAGATCGACTGGCAATGACATCGGACGTCGATCTCGCGACTTTGCCCTATGATCCCGACGTACTCCGGATGATCGAGGAACAGCGCAACGCCGGTCGGAAAATTGTTCTCGCCACAGCCAGTCATTACACATTGGCAGTGCGGATCGCCGAGCATCTGCAGGTGTTTGATGACGTTCTGGGTTCAACCCTCGAGCAGAACCTTTCGGGAACGAACAAACGTGATGCGCTGGTGGCGTTATATGGGGAGAAAAGTTTCGATTACATCGGCAATTCGCTGGACGATCTGCCGATCTGGCGGTCGGCCAGGCAAGCTTATATCGTCAATCCGCTAGCGGGCGTCCAACGTGCCGCCCGGCATCTGGATAACGTAGCCCAGGTGGTTCACTCTCGCGTTACGTATTTCAGAAGTTTGTACAAAGCCTTGCGCATTCATCAATGGATGAAGAATGTGCTGATTTTCGTTCCCCTGCTTGCAGCGCATCAAGTGGCCAACCCGCTGCTATTGGGTCGCGGCTTGCTGGCCTTCATGCTTTTCGGCTTGTGTGCATCCAGCGTCTATCTTCTGAACGACTTGCTCGACCTGAACGATGATCGCAGGCACCCGAGTAAACGCAATCGACCCTTCGCCAATGGTTCGTTATCCATCCAGTCCGGTCTGCTGATTTTCCCCCTGCTGTTGTCAGTGTCGTTCATCGGCGCGTGGTTGTGGCTGCCTCACCCATTCATTGCCGTGCTGGCCTGCTATTACGGCCTGACGCTGGTGTATTCGCTGGTGCTCAAGAGGTTGATGGCGCTGGATGTCATCGCTTTGGCGCTGCTTTACACCTTGCGCATCATTGCCGGTGGCGCCGCTTTCGGGCTCGACCTGACGGGGTGGATGCCCGCTTTTTCCATGTTCATGTTTTTGAGCCTCGCGCTGGTCAAGCGCTATGCCGAGCTGTTGCTGGCGCTGCACGGCGGCATCACCGGTAAGACCGGCGGCCGCGACTACTTTCCTGCGGACCTGGCAATGCTCTCCTCTTTGGGGGCCGCATCCGGTTATCTCGCTGTCCTGGTGCTGGCGCTTTACATCCATGACAGCGCAACTACCGAGTTGTATGCATATCCCCGATGGCTCTGGTTTGCCTGCCCATTGATGCTGTTCTGGATCACTCGTATCTGGCTGCTGACGCATCGCGGCCGCATGAATGAGGATCCGGTGGTTTTCGCACTGCGTGATCGCTTGAGTCTGGTGATGGGAACAGTGTTCTGTCTGATTTTCTGGGTGGCGGCATGATGGCCTCGCTGGCTTCCTGGGGAAACTATCCCTATGCCCCGCAGAGTGGTCGTCCCTGCCACTGGCAAGCGGATATCGGACCGCAGTGGCAGCAGTTGATCGAATCACACGGGACAACTTTGCCGTTTGGCAATGGGCGCAGCTATGGCGATAGCTGCATGGCCGCAAGCGATCATGTGCTGCAATTACGTCCCCTGAACCGCTTCATCGAAGCCGACTGGGAAAAGGGTGAGATCTGCGCTGAGGCCGGCGTGACACTGGGCGAGATTTTACAACTCGCCATTCCCCGTGGCTGGTTTTTGCCCGTCACACCCGGTACGCGGCATGTAACGCTGGGTGGGGCGGTGGCCAATGACGTCCACGGGAAAAATCACCATCGCTGCGGCACGTTTGCCCATTCGCTGGTGTGTTTCGGGCTGCACCGTTCCATGCAATCGCCGATGGTGTGCTCGGCGACGCTAAACCCACAGTGGTTTGCCGCCACCATCGGCGGGCTCGGCCTGACGGGCGTGATTACCTGGGTGCGCATTCGTCTGCGCAAGATCCAGTCCAGCCTGATCGACAGCACACGGGTGCGTTTTGACTGTCTGGATGACTTTTTTGCCCTGTCGGCCGACATGGATGCGCGGCATGAATACAGCGTCGCGTGGATCGATTGCCTGGCCAAGGGCAATGCGCTAGGGCGCGGATGCTACACGGCTGGGGATCATTGCGAGGCGGGGCCCCTTGAGGTCGCTGCACCACGTTCTCTGTCTGTCCCGATCCGCCCTCCGGTATCGCTAATCAATTCGCTCACCTTGAAACTGTTCAACTATCACTACTGGAAACGGCAGCCAACGAACGGACAACATCAAAAGGTTGCCTACAGCTCGTTCTTCTATCCGTTGGACCGTATCGAAAACTGGAATCGCATCTACGGACGCAGAGGTTTCCAGCAATTTCAGTGCGTATTGCCGGCCTCGGTTGCAGCCGTGGCACTGGCCGAATTACTCAAGTCGATTGCGCGTAGCGGCAGTGGCTCCTTCCTCGCGGTGCTCAAGCGTTGTGGCGACATTCCTTCGCCGGGATGGCTTTCCTTTCCTATGCCCGGTACTTCATTGGCGCTGGACTTTCCACACGACATAGATCTGCCGAAAAAACTTCTGCCGCGTCTCGACGCCATCGTGCGGGAAGCAGGCGGTCGTTTGTATCCAGCCAAGGACGCTCACATGAGCGGCAGCGATTTTCGCCAGGCCTATCCCGCCTGGGAGCAGTTGGAAGCGATGCGCGATCCGACCCTGATGTCCCGTTTCTGGCAGCGAGTCACTCGATGAAAAAAATACTGATTGTGGGCGCCACCTCGGCGATTGCCTGCGCTTGCGCACGATTGTGGGCGGCTGATCGCAGCGAATTGTTCCTGGTCGGCAGGGATGCGCAAAAACTCCAGCAAACCAGCGTCGATCTTCAGGTTCGAGGTGCCAGAGCCGTGACCACGTACGTCATGGACGCCAGTGATATCGCGGCACATCCGGTCATGTACGAGAAATGCCTGGCGACGTTGCAGACGGTGGATATCTGTCTGATTGCCTATGGCTCGCTGCCAGATCAGTACGCGTGCGAACAACACGTTGAACAGGCTATGGAGCAGTTCGCCAATAACGGCAGTTCAATGATCGCGCTGTTGACGCTGTTGGCAAATCGCATGGTTGTCCAGCAGCACGGCACGCTGGCGGTCATTTCCTCGGTTGCCGGGGATCGAGGACGACCTTCCAATTACCTGTACGGCGCGGCAAAGGCGGCCGTTTCCACGTTCTGCGAAGGCTTGCGGGTACGCTTGTTCAAAGCGGGTGTGCATGTGATCACGATAAAGCCTGGGTTAGTCGACACGCCCATGACGCGAGGGTTGGCGCTGCCCTCCGTGCTTGTAGCGCAACCGGATACGGTTGCCCGGCGAATAGTCAGAGGGATCAATCGACAGGTGGCGGTGCTGTATGTGCCCGGCTTTTGGGCGGTGATCATGTGGCTGATTCGGGTGATGCCGCAGCCGCTGTTCAAGAGGCTGAACCTGTGAATCAGACACTGATGTTATCCGGGTGGCGTTACCGCGTTTTGATTGGCTCGGTGATCTGCTCCGCCCTCGCTTATCTCGCTGTTTCCCTGTGGGGTGGGTGGTCGGCGGTGAGCGCGGCGGTCAGTCGAGTGGGTTGGTGGCAGTGCGGGCAAATCGTCTGCGTGGTTTTGCTTGGATACGGTCTGCGTTTTTTGCGTTGGCAGGGTTATCTGTCTGCCCTGGGCCACCGGTTGCCCTGGCGGGCGAGCTTGAACATCTACCTGGCCGGATTCGCCCTGACGACTACTCCCGGCAAGGCCGGGGAGGCGTTGCGCGGTGTTTTGCTCAAACGTTTGGAGGTGCCTTACGCACAGAGCTTTGCCGCGCTGTTCAGTGAGCGGCTTGCGGACCTGCTGGCGATGACGGGCCTGGCGTTGTTCGGCTTGAGCGCGCATCCGCAATGGTTGTCGATGGTCGTTGCCAGTCTCGTCCTCCTGGCATGCGGTGCATCGATGATGTTTTCGCCAAGCCTTGCCAGCGCGATTGATCGTCGCACTGAGCAACGGCACGACAGATTCTCGCGGTTGCTGGGGCATGCCGTTCAGGTATTGCGTCAGTCGCGCCGCTGTCACTCCCCTCGTCGCGTCATGGGCGCAACGCTATTGAGCCTGCTGGCCTGGGGGCTTGAAGCATTGGCGTTTTACTGGATTTTGCAGGCGATGGGCGCGGACGTGAGCCTGACGTTAGCGATCTTTATTTATGCGGTGGCCATGTTGGCGGGGGCTCTGAGTTTCATGCCGGGCGGTTTGGGCAGTGCCGAAGCAGCGATGCTAGCGCTGCTGGTTTCAGGCGGAGTCGGGTTGGCAGATGCGATCGCGGCGACGGTTTTGTTACGGCTGGTAACGTTGTGGTTGGCGGTCGGGGTGGGAATGCTTGCACTTTTATGGAAGAGGTCGGTAGCCGGTTTTGATCATGGCTGAGTAACTACTGAGGAGATGACAATGGACACTGCGTCGCGAAAGTACAAATTGGCAATGTACCTGTGTCTGATTGGCGCAATTGGATTTGGCCTGTATGTAAGGTTGCGCAACATCGATGCTACTGGCCTGTGGCTGGATGAGGCCTTCAGTGTATCGGTAAGCGATCCGCAAAATGGATTCTTTGACGTGTATCGAACTACATTGAGTGACGTTCATCCTCCCTTTTATCAGATTTTACTGTGGACTTATTATCAGGCTGTCGGGTTTGGCGAACACACAGGGCGGTATCTCTCTGCGGTAATCGGCGTGCTGTTGATTCCCTCTGTATTCCTCCTCGGGCGCAAATTGTTTGATGAACAAGTAGGGCTCATCGTTGCGTGGTTGGCAGCGGTCAATAGTTTCTTGGTTCAGTATTCGCAAGAGACTCGCTCTTATGCGCTTCTGTCGTTGCTTACCGTTTTGTCTTTTGTGATCTTCTTGCGCTGCTTAAGTCGAGGCAGAGGGCAGGATTTTTTTTGCTATTGGCTGACTTCCGCCGCGCTGATAAATACTCATTACTTCGGTTATCTGCCGGTCTTTGCTCAAGTGCTTGTGTTGCTTCACATGATCTTGCGCAGCGAGGTCCACAGCCAAGTTATATACAGGTTCATTTGCGCCGGATTTTTTGCCGCATTAACCGTAATTCCTGGTTTATCGTACGCTGAGAGTAGCTTTTTACGGGATTTCTGGATTCAACCACCCGAAACTGTTTTTTTCTTCAAGGTTTTCCTGTTGTATTTCGGAGATACGTTTCTGGCCGCTTTGCTCGCTGTAATTTTAATTTCAGGGCTGGCGTCGATGGCTCAAAATCCTGAAAGCGCAATTGCTTGCAGGCTGATTGTGTTCTGGGGGGTAGTAGGAATTGTGGTGCCCTATGTCTGTTCTGTTTACTTACGCCCGGTGACAACTCAACGCAATTTTATTTTTCTTCTGCCCGCCGTATTGCTGGTGGCTGCGTACGCAGTTGGCAATATAAGAGATGTGCCAGTAAAAGTGTTAATGCTGGTGGTATTGATGACATTTTCTGCTACGCCTTTATTCAGGGATATCAGTTATCTGAGGGATCCTGAAAATCCGTACTCACGCGAGACGCACATGAGAGATATCGTCATCTCTGTAATGAATAAGTCAAACGCGTTGCCAATCTATTCGCTTGATGCGATTCAGTTTGGTGTCTATTTCAAGTTGCTGGGATCTCCGCTGCTTGTTAGTAATTTAGAGAAGCTGAAAACTGATTTGTCGTTGCCCAGTCACCCGAAAGAATTTTATGTTCTGGAGACGAACTATGGTCCTGGTTTTGCTCAGGGAATCAAAAATCTAGAAAGGTACGAAGCAAAAATTATCGATAAGGAAGAAATAGGTCATGTGCGATTATTCAAGATCCGTACATTTGAACCATGATCGGTAGCGGTGGGCATTCCGAATGGAAATGCACACCTTTGAGCAGTTACGCAGCGACGACCTCGCTCGGCTCAAAACTATCCGCCCGCGCCATCTGCCACATCCGCGAATAGAACTCGCCATTCACTTCACCGGTGAGCAATTCCCCCGGTTTCAAAAACACGTGCAACTGCGAGAACAGTTTGATCTCGGTCGCCGACATGCGTCGTACCAGATGCTTGGCCGACAGTTGCGAGGGATGCTCAAGGCCTGCTGCAGCGAGCATTTCCGCCAGTGCTTTGAGCGTGCTGCGATGGAAGTTGTAGACGCGCTGGGCTTTGTCCGGTACCACCAGAGCGCGTTGGCGCAAGGCGTCCTGGGTGGCAACGCCGGTCGGGCATTTGTTGGTGTGGCACGACTGCGACTGGATGCAGCCGATGGCGAACATGAAGCCGCGCGCGGAGTTGGCCCAGTCAGCGCCGATGGCCAACACGCTGGCGATGTCGAAGGCGCTGACGATCTTGCCGCTGGCGCCGAGTTTGATCTTGTCGCGCAGGTTCAGGCCGACCAGCGTGTTGTGCACGAACAGCAGACCTTCGCGCATCGGCACGCCGATGTGGTCGGTGAACTCGACAGGGGCGGCGCCAGTGCCGCCTTCCTTGCCATCGACGACGATGAAATCGGGAAGGATGCCGGTTTCCAGCATGGCCTTGGCAATGCCCATGAACTCCCACGGATGGCCGAGGCAGAATTTGAAGCCCACCGGTTTGCCACCGGACAATTCGCGCAGTTGCTGGATGAACTGCATCATCTCGATCGGCGTTGAAAACGCACTGTGGCGCGACGGCGAGACGCAGTCCTCGCCCATCAGGATGCCGCGTGTTTCCGCAATCTCCCTGGTGACCTTATGCTTGGGCAAGATCCCGCCATGGCCGGGTTTGGCGCCCTGGCTCATCTTGATTTCGATCATGCGCACTTGCGGATTCTGCGCCTGCACGGCGAAGCGCTCCGGGTCGAAACGGCCGTCGCTGGTGCGGCAGCCGAAGTAGCCGCTGCCCAGCTCCCAGGTCAGATCGCCGCCGTGTTCGCGGTGATACGGGCTGATGCTGCCTTCGCCTGTGTCGTGGGCGAAGTTGCCGAGTTTGGCGCCTTGGTTCAAGGCGCGGATGGCGTTGGCACTGAGCGAGCCGAAGCTCATCGCCGAAATATTGAAGATCGACGCCGAGTACGGCTGCGTGCACTGCGGACCACCGACAGTGACGCGGAAACCGTTCGGGTCACTCAACGGCGCCGGGCGCATCGAGTGGCCGATGAATTCGAAGCCGGACTGGTAAACGTCGATCAGCGTGCCGAACGGTTTGTCGGCAGTTTCGTTTTTCGCTCGCGAGTACACCAGCGAACGCTGCGCGCGGGAGAAGGGCAGGGCATCGCTGTCGGACTCGAGCAGGTACTGGCGAATCTCCGGGCGGATGCCTTCGACCAGATAACGGATGTTGCCCAGAATCGGATAATTGCGGCGCACTGCATGGCGCGTCTGCAACAGGTCGAACACGCCGAGCAGGCTCAGCACAGCGGTGGCGGCGGTGATCGGCCACAGCCAGTCATGTTCGAGAAAGGGCAGGCTGGCGAGGGTGAAAATCACGCAGACGGCAAAGAAGGCGTAGCGGCTCAGCAGCGACAGGCTCATACGGTTTCCTTGGTTCGGATTGTTTGTGGCTGGCAGGCATATTGCGCCAACGACGGAACCGTGAACAGGCAGATTTCCCTCTCCTCGCCTACATCGGAGCCGTCTCGCTTACGATGCCAGTTGACTTGGCTGTTGAACGCGAGAAGCAGCCATGCAGCAATACTGGTGGGCAAACTTGTGGCATTGACGAACGCCTTCGCGAGCAAGCTCGCACAAGGAATTGCAGTGAAAGGTGGAAGCGAACTTGCACGCGAAATCGACGATTACCTTTTTGTTTATGCCGCGACTGATTCCTGAGGGCGTTTGCCGTTTCTGGTCATGTTTGTGCTTGGCCCTGGCCATATCGTTGATGCAGTAATTGATGTGATAGAAGGTGAACAGGACTGAATACAAGCGGTTCATTCGTGGTTCGAAGTTGTGTTTGGTCAGCGTGTAGGCGCGCAAGGCTCTGCGAACTCGAAAGCACCAAGCAATGGCGATGAGCTGGGCAATGACCGTCATCGCATACCCCGTGGCTATGAACCGCGGATCAGATACGGTGAAAAAGATCCCTCCGATACCACAGAGCGCCAGATAAACGACCAGACCGGTCTGGCTCAGTGTCTTGATTTGAGTGACCTCCTCAACCACGGTTGTTGTTTTGTGCAGCCATACAACCGAGTAGAGACCCATGGTGACTACGGTCAGGAGAATGAAATGGAGCGTCTTGAGATTGTTCTTTTCCTTGAGCGTCGAAATGTCAGACATGCAGCGTTTTCCCTCTTAGGCGATGTGGCGAATGGCTGCCGGGCAGCGATGAATAACGCTACCAAATTCGCGAGTGGGAAATTTCCGAGCCTTTTGGCGGACTTGTCGTCAGAGTCAGGCTGATCACGGATGCTTCTTGTAGGGATCTTCTGATGACGCAGGCGCGTCGGGCGTGGGATCCTGCGATCTTTTCGCACAAGGCATTTTTCGACTCATGACGCCGACATCCGCCGTTTCGCCCTGCATCATCCATATCGCCGCCGCCCTGTTGCTCAACGCCCAAGGCCAGACCCTGCTGGTGCGCAAGCGCGGCACCACGGCCTTCATGCAACCGGGTGGCAAGATCGAAGCCCACGAGTTGCCAGTACACGCATTGGCCCGTGAGCTGGAAGAAGAGCTCGGGTTGCAGATCGACCCGGCGCAGGCGATTTTCCTCAACAGTTTTTCCGCCCCCGCAGCCAACGAGCCGGGCTTCATCGTGCACGCGGAGATCTTCCAATTGACCATCGATACTGACGTGTGTCCGGCGGCGGAAATCGAGGAAGTCATCTGGGTCGATCCGGCCACTGATCCGGCGCTCGAGCTGGCGCCATTGACACGCGAACACATCCTGCCGTTTTATCGCCGTTCACTGACTGCACTCGCCTGATCATTCCCGCAAAGGACGTTGCCATGATCCCGTTGCAAGACCTGCTGATCTTCGCCGCCGCCGCGTTGCTGATGGTGCTGACACCGGGGCCGAACATGATCTATCTGATCTCGCGTTCGATCTGTCAGGGACGCCGCGCGGGGGTGACGTCGCTGCTCGGCGTGGTCGGCGGGTTCTTCGTGCATATGTTCGCTGCGGCGGTCGGTTTGACGGCAGTGTTTCTTGCCGTGCCGATGGCTTATGAAGTGTTGAAATGGGCCGGTGCGCTGTACCTGCTGTGGCTGGCCTGGCAAGCGCTGAAACCCGGCGCGCGTTCACCGTTCGAAGCGCAGCAATTGCCGCCGGACTCGTCGCGCAAGCTGATCACCATGGGCTTTCTCACCAGCGCGCTGAACCCGAAGATCGCCGTGTTCTATCTGTCGGTGTTTCCGCAATTCATCAGCCCTGAGCACGGCTCGGTGTTCGCCCAAAGCATCGTCCTCGGCCTCACGCAGATCAGCGTCAGCTTCAGCGTCAATCTGTTGATCGCGCTGTTCGCCGCAGGCATCGCTTCGTGGTTCGTGCGCAACCCGACGTGGCTGGCGATGCAGCGCTATTTCATGGGCATGGTCCTCGGTGGCCTTGCCGTACGGCTGATGCTCGAACAACGGCGGACTGCCTGACATGTGGATCGAACGGCTGGACGCCAGCCATGCCCTGGCTTACCGCGAACTGATGCTGCAAGCCTACGACCGGCATCCGCAGGCGTTCACCTCCAGCGTGCGCGAACGCGCGGTGATGCCATTGAGTTGGTGGGAAGGGCGCCTGACCAGCAAGCTCGATGTGGTGCTGGGGGCATTCGATGCCGGGACGTTGGCCGGGATTGTCGGCCTGGCCTTTGAACCGCGCGAGAAGGCACGACACAAGGCCACGCTGTTCGGCATGTATGTCTCGGCGGATTTTCGTCGCAAGGGGCTGGGCTTTGATCTGGTGCAGGCGGCACTGGTCGAAGCGCAAAAGCATCCGGCGCTGAAATTGCTGCAGCTCACCGTGACTGCCGGCAATGACGCGGCTTTTCAGTTGTACCAGCGTTGCGGCTTCATTCAGTACGGCCTCGAACCACTCGCCGTGCGGGTGGGCGAAGACTACTTCGACAAGATCCACATGTGGCGCCAGCTCTGACCCACCACGACAATCCTTGTGGGAGCGAGCCTGCTCGCGAAGGCGTCCGTCCAGCCGACATCATCGCTGAATCATCCACCGCTTTCGCGAGCAGGCTCGCTCCCACAGGGGGAACTCTTGCTCGGAAAAATCAGCGTACGGCACTGACCCCATCGAGGGTCGAGAACGAGGTGTCCTTGGCGGTCAGCAGGAAATCGCGCATGTACGGCGCGTCGAGCATGTCCGTGCGAATCGCCGCGTACAGCGTCGCGAACAAGCCTTTCTCACCCAACCGTTTGCCCTTCACATAGCCGCGCGAGCTGTATTCATGCAGCGCCCAGTGCGGCATCCCGCAGACGCCACGGCCGCTGGCGACCAGTTGCATCATCATCACCGTCAGTTCCGAAGTGCGCACCAGCGCAGGTTCGATGTCGGCCGGTTCGAGGAAGCGGGTGAAGATGTCCAGACGATCACGCTCGACCGGGTAGGTGATCAGCGTTTCGGTCAACAAATCTTCGGGAACGATGTACGGCTTGCTCGCCAGCGCATGCTGATTGGCCACCGCGAGCATGGCTTCGTAAGTGAACAGCGGCACGTAAGTGATGCCGGCAATTTCCAGCGGATCGGAGGTCACCACCAGATCCAGATCGCCGCGCGCCAGTGCCGGCAGTGGGGCGAAAGCGAAACCCGAAGCCAGGTCCAGCTCGACCTCCGGCCAGGCATCGCGGAACTGGTCGATGGTCGGCATCAGCCACTGGAAGCAGCTGTGGCATTCGATCGCCATGTGCAGACGCCCGGCGGTGCCACCGGCCAGCCGACCGATGTCCCGTTCAGCGGCGCGCAACAGCGGCAGGGTGGCGTCGGCCAGTTGCAGCAGGCGCAAACCGGCGCTGGTGAAGCGCACCGGTTTGGTCTTGCGCACGAACAACTGCATGCCCATGCGCTCTTCCAGCTCTTTGAATTGATGCGATAGAGCGGATTGCGTCAGATGCAGGCGATCAGCGGCATCCACCAGGCTGTCGGCTTCGCGCAGGGCGTGCAGGGTTTTCAGATGTCGGATTTCAAGCACCGGCGGGCTCCATGAAGAAAACTTGTGACGAATGCGTGGAAGGTGAGTTTGTCTCATGAAGCACGCTTTGTCGATCTGCCGGCCAGGATCCGGCGATGCATTCGACAGACGACCGCTCGGCACTCTTCATCAAACTGTCATGCAACTGTGGCAGCGCGCTCGCACGAACTTCATCAGACTCGCGCTCTACTGGGGTGCTGCGTTTTGGTATTTTTCATGTTCAAGAGAGTTTTTTCAGTCGCGGCCGCGTTGGCCGCGCTTTTGTTCGGGGCCGGCTCGTTTGCAGCCGGACGCTGTGATGTCAACGTGCCGACCGAGCACGCCGAGCTGGCGCAGGTCAGTCTTGCCTATCAAAGTATCGGCCGCGCATCGGACCCGGCGCTGTTGCTGGTCATGGGCCTGGGTGGGCAGTTAATCCACTGGCCGGACGAAGTCGTGGTCGCGCTGTGTCAGCAGGGTTTCCGGGTGATCCGCTATGACAACCGCGACGTCGGATTGTCGACCTGGCGGCAAGCGCCGATCGAGGCCAACCTGACCTTCGAAGTGCTGCGTTACAAACTCGGTTTGCCGGTTTCGGCGCCCTACAGCCTGACTGACATGGCCGACGATGCGCTGGGTTTGATGACGGCGCTGAAGGTTGAGCAATTCCACGTGCTCGGCGCGAGCATGGGCGGGATGATCGCTCAGCACATGGCGGCGATGGCGCCGCAGCGGGTGGAAAGCCTGACGCTGATCATGACCACTTCCGGCGCTGAAGGCCTGCCGGCACCAAGTGCGGCGCTGGTGCAGTTGCTCTCGCGCCGAGGTGCGCCGAACCGCGAAGTGGCGTTGGAGCAACAGGCCGATCTGCTTGCGGCACTCGGTAGCCCGGCGGTGACGGATGATCGCCAAGCGCTGTTGCAACAGGCGGCGGCGTCCTACGACCGCGCGTTCAACCCCGAAGGCGTCAAGCGCCAGATCATGGCAATCCTTGCCGAACCGAGCCGGGTGGCATTGCTCAATCAGCTGCGCGTACCGACCCTGGTGGTGCACGGCACGGCAGATCCGCTGCTGCCGGTGATGCACGGCGTGCATCTGGCGGCGCACATTCAGGGCAGTCAGTTGAAACTGATTCCGGGACTGGCGCATCGCTTTCAGGAGGCGTTCAAGGAGCCGTTGCTGGCGGCGGTGCTGCCGTATTTGCAGGCGCATCGCGAGGACACTTCGCATTGGGCTCGGGTCGATCCGCCGGCGCCGAACAATCTGCTGTAAGAGTGCGCCAGCATCCTGTCGCCAAAAAAATATCAATGTGCCACTATTGTTTGCCGCGTTGTTGCCGATAAGGCGCAGGAACGTTTTCAGACATAGGGACTTGATCCATGATTTTTCGCGCTACACGTCAATGGGCCGCGCTGGCTCTGCTCGCCGTACTGACTCTCACCGGCTGCGCCCATGTGCAACCGCCCGTGGCCCTGGACAAACAGTTCTGGGATGCCAAAGAGCCGACCATCGGTGTGGCCATTACCGTCGTACCGTCGCCGGTGCTGGCGCTGACCGGCAATCAGGGCATCCTCGATTACGCCATCAATGCCGGCGTCAACAGCAAGCTCAGCGCCAATGTCGAGACCTGGCAGGTGCGCGACCTGGAAACCCTGCCCGACGCCATCGTCGCCAAGCTGCAAGCCAAGGGCTACAAGGCCAAGCGCATTGATGAAAAGGTCGATCTGAAGACCTTCAAGGAAGTCGATTTCCGCGAGGGCTACATGACCAAGGACCTGTCGCCGATGAAAGCTGCCCACGGCATCGACCGTCTGTTGCTGGTGTCGATTTATGCCACCGGTGCCACCCGCAGCTACTACAGCATCGTGCCCACCAGCGTGCCGATGGCCCAGGTCGGCGGCCAGGGCATGGTGATCGATCTGTCGGACAACAGACTCTTGTGGTACCAGCCATTCGCCGCTGTACAAGCCGCGCAAGGTGAGTGGGACGAGCCGTCTTACACCAACCTGTCCAACGCGTTTTATCAAGCGATGGATAACAGCCGTCAGCAAATGATCGCCCCGTTCGCGCAATGAAACGTCTGGCGCTGACCCTCGCGGCGATCTCGCTGCTGGCGTTGCCTGGCTGTGCGCAGAAACCGGCACCCGAGGCCGGTTTCAAGGATCAGGCGGCCATGAGCTATGTGCAGGCACACGGACTGAAGGTCGACGTGCAACTGCCGGCGGAGTTTGTCGGCGCCAGCACGGTCATCGACAGCAAGGCGGCAGTGAACGCGGCGAATTCCAGTTACACGCTGGTGTCGAGCTCCGGTGCGGGCGCCGGGCTGGCGGGCA
Source organism: Pseudomonas sp. 2957 (assembly GCF_031456345.1). Taxonomy (NCBI): domain Bacteria; kingdom Pseudomonadati; phylum Pseudomonadota; class Gammaproteobacteria; order Pseudomonadales; family Pseudomonadaceae; genus Pseudomonas; species Pseudomonas sp. 2957. Next base: position 675,119 of record NZ_JAVDUL010000003.1, on the reverse strand, counting down.
TTCTGGTGGCCAGTCTGATCAATACGCAAATGGGTTCCGGTACGTTACAGCGCGATGCCGAAAAAGCCGCGCTGAACGAATCGCGGCCGCTGGCCGACCTGCTCGCCGGCGTGCCGTTGCAGGAGCGCTTGCAACAGCGTTTTCAGGCGGCGTCGCAAGTCTCCGGATTCAAGCAGGGGGCAGGTGCGGTCACGGCACGGTTGCTGATCGAACCGAAGCTGATGCTGACGCCCGATCGCGGCAGTTTCGTGCTGGTCAATCAGGTGCAATTACAGGATATCGCCGGCTCGCCGCTGTACCGCATGCGCATCGAAGTGGCCAGTCAGCCGATTCGTCGTTGCGGCAAGCAATGTATCGATGACGGCGCCCTTGACCTGGCCAAGGTCACCGCCGTGCTGGATGAATGCATTGACGAATCCATGCGCGTGTTGAGCGCCGATCTGATGCAACCGACGCCACCGCCCGCCGCGCAGGAAACCCTGCGTTACGTGCTCGACGGCCAGCGTGTGGTCGAGCGCGGTTATCAACTGGCGCAGAACGGCAACTACTGGCGCTACCGCAATCTTTACGGTGCGGTGAAGTCAGTGCCAGTGCCGTTCGAGGATGCTCTGTCGTCCGCGCAACTGGCCAGAGTCTACGATCGCTAGTGGCTGATGCGCGTGGGTTCAGGCATGCAGCCGGACCCACACGCTCACCAATACCGTCGCCGCCATCAGCCACGCCACCGCCGCCACGGCCAGCGACGCTTCCAGGCGCATGCGGTCGACCATCACGTACAGCGTCGCCAGATAGATAAAGTAGGGAATGATCGACCACATCCCAAACACGATCGTGGTTTTCAGATCGTCGACCGAGCGGCCCTTGCCGACGATGTAGTGCGCAATCAGGGCAAAGGTCGGGAACAGCGGCACCAGACCGGCGATGTAGTAGTTTCTGGTCTTCGACAGCGCAGCGAGGATCAGCACGACTGCGGCGCCGATAGCGGCTTTGAGAATCAGATCCATCAGTGGCTCAGCCCGTACTTTTTGACTTTATCGAACAGCGTGGTCTTGGCCATGCCCAATTCCTGGCTGGCCTGGGTCAGGTTGCCGCCGCTGCGTTGCAAGGCGTCGACCAGCAGATTGCGCTCGAACGCTTCCACCGCTTCGGCAAACGCCAGACCCTGGCCGGCGCTGGCCCCGGATTTCTTGAAAGCCGGCAGGCCGAGGGCGAAGCGTTCGGCGACGTTGCGCAGTTCGCGCACGTTGCCCGGCCAGTCGTGGCTCATCAGGTTCGACAGGGTCTGGTTGTCCAGCTCCGGCAGCGCGCGGTCGAAGCGCAGCGCCGACTGCTGGGTGAAATGCTCGAACAGTTGCAGGATGTCTTCGCGGCGTTCGCGCAGCGGTGGCAATTCCAGGGTCACGACGTTGAGGCGGTAGTACAGGTCGCTGCGAAATTCCCCGGCCTTGCTCGACTCATCAAGGTCGGATTTGGTCGCCGCAATCACCCGGCAATCCACGGCCACGCTCTGGTTCGAGCCGAGGCGTTCAAGGGTGCGTTCCTGCAGTACGCGCAGCAACTTGATCTGCAACGGCAGCGGCATGCTTTCCACTTCATCGAGGAACAGCGTGCCGCCGTCGGCGTGCTCGATCTTGCCGATGCGCCGTTTGCCGGCGCCGGTGAAGGCGTTGGCTTCGTGGCCGAAGATTTCGCTTTCAAAAAGGTTTTCCGGCAGGCCGCCGCAGTTCAGCGCGACGAACTGTTTGCTGTGGCGCCGACTGAAATCGTGCAGGCAACGGGCGACCAGTTCCTTGCCGGTGCCGGTCTCGCCTTCGATCAAGACGTTGGCCGAGGTGTCGGCGACGTTGGCGATCAGCTCGCGCAGGTTCTGCATCGCTGGTGAGCGGCCGATAATCCGCCCTTCCAGCGAATCGCGTTCGGCCAGTTGCCGACGTAGCGATGACACTTCACGGGCGAGGCTGCGTTGCTCCAGCGCCCGCCGCGCGACATCGACCAGGCGTTCCGGCGAGAACGGTTTTTCCATGAAGTCGTAGGCGCCTTTCTGCATCGCGCCGACGGCCATGGAAATGTCGCCGTGGCCGGTGATCAGCACCACCGGCAGGCTGCGATCACGCTGCTTGAGGCGGGTGAGCAATTCCAGGCCATCGATGCCCGGCAGGCGGATGTCGCTGATGACGATGCCGGCAAAGTTGTCGCCGACCTGCGCCAGTGCTTCTTCGGCACTGCCGACGCCGATGCACGGGATGTCCTCGAGGGTCAGCGCCTGTTGGCAGCCGAGCAGCACATGGGGGTCGTCTTCGACAATCAGCACACTGAGTTCAGGGTTCATATTGGCTCGGCAGAAAGAGGGCTTACCAACGGTAAACTGAGGACGAAAGTGGTGCCACCGCCGGCCGGGTGTTCGACACCCAGGTGCCCGCCGGTGGCGGCGGCGAGGCTGGCGGACAGGGTCAGGCCCAGTCCCAGGCCTTGCTCGCCGGGTTTGGTGGTGAAGAACGGTTCGAACAGATGCTTGCGCGCTTCGGCGTCGATGCCGTGGCCGTTGTCGCGCACCCGCAAGCGATACTTGCCGTTGAATTCTTCACCCTCCAGCCACAGCTGCGGCTGCGGTTGCGCGTGCATGGCGTCGAGGGCGTTGCCGATCAGGTTGACGAGGATCTGTTCGAGACGGGTCTGATCGATCAGCAACTGCACATCGGCAAACTGCCGGTGAATCTGCAGCGCGGTGTTTTCCACGCGCGCGCCGAGCACTTGCAACGCGGCGTCGACGGCTTTGCCGAGACTGGCCTGACCCTTGTTGTCGCCGCGCCGGGCGAACGAACGCAGGCTGGCGGTGATCCGGCCCATGCGGTCGATCAGGTCGTTGATGGTCTTGAGGTTGGTGCTGGCGACGTCGAGCTGGCCGCGCTCGAGAAAGCGCACGGTGTTGCCCGACAGCGTGCGCATGGCCGCCAGGGGCTGGTTCAATTCATGGGCAATGCTGGTCGACATCTGTCCGATAGCCGCGAGTTTGCCGGCCTGAACCAGTTCATCCTGGGCGCGGCGCAACGTCTCCTCGGCCTGACGGCGCTCGCGGATCTGACTCTTCAGCCGTTCGTTGCTGGCGCGCAGATCGGCGGTGCGTTCGGTAATCCGACGCTCCAGTTGGCTGTTGGCTTCCTGCAGCGCTTCGCGGGCGGCGAGGCGGGTGGCGAGGACTTTGCGCCGCTCGTTCCAGGCAATCAGCAGGAAGGCGAACAGGGCAAACGCCACCGCCACCAGAATGCCTTGGTTGATGGCTTCGCGGCGCAGGTCCTGCAATGGCGTGAGCAGGGTGAAATTCCACGGCGTGTCGCTCAGCAGTCGGGTTTGCGCCAGATAACTGATGTCGTCTTCGTCGGGCTGCAATTCGCTGTTGGCCGGGAAAGTCAGTTTCTCCACGCCTTCGGCCAGCGTCTCGCGGGCCAGTGGTTGCAGTTCGTTGAGCGGGAACCAGTAATACTGCAGGCTGCGAGCGAGTTTTTCCTTGACCTCATCGCTGAGCGGGATCACCGATTTCAGCCGCCTGGCAGGATCGCTGGACAGAATGATGATGCCGTTCTCATCGCTGACGAACGCTTCCAGACGCGCCCGTTGCCAGCGCTCTTCCATGGCTTCCAGACGCACCTTGACCACCGCGACACCGATGATCTTGCCGTGCTCTTCGAGGCCGTGGGCGAGGTAGTAACCGGGTTCGCCATTGGTGCTGCCGATGCCGTAGAAGCGCCCGGGCTGGCCGCGCACGGCGTCTTTGAAATAGGCGCGGAAGGACAAGTCTTCACCCAGATAACTGTCGACATCGCGCCAGTTGCTGGTGGCCATGACCCGGCCGGTGGTGTCCATCACGTAGATGGCGCGGCTGCGGCTGCGGCGGTTCAGGCCTTCGAGGTAATCGTTGACCGTCTGCCGGTGCTCCGGGGTCGGATCGGCCAGCAACTGCGGCACACTGGTTTCGAGTTCCAGCAGGCTGGGCAGGTAGGTGTATTTGCTGATCTCGCTTTCGACCGCGCGGGCGTGCAGTTCCAACTGACGCTGACCGTTCTCGCCGAGGCTGCGGATGCCGAAGTGTTCACTGGTCCAGAAGCCGATAAAACCCAGTCCGACCATCAGGGCGATGATCAGCGGCGGCAGGAACAGATGACGGATCAGACGGGGCTTCACGGCAAGTGATGGCTCTGCAGCGCGATAAAGAGTGGGGTCGCATTTCATCACAGATGCCTTGGGTCAACCACAACACTTGTTTGTGCCTGTGGCGAGGGGATTTATCCCCGTTGGGCCGCGAAGCGGCCCCAAAACCATCACTGCGGTTTAACTGAAAGACCGCATGCACAGGTTTTACGACTGCTGCGCAGCCGGACGGGGATAAATCCCCTCGCCACAGGGGATCTCATTGTCAGGCTGCCCGCACCCCACAGACAGGGTGCGGGTGTGTTGCTTTTAGTGCTGCAGGATTTTCTCGAGGAAGTGCTGCGCGCGTTCGGAGCGGGCGCTGATGTCGCCGAAGAATTCCTCTTTCGGGCAGTCCTCGATGATCTTGCCTTGATCCATGAAGATCACCCGGTCGGCCACTTTACGGGCGAAGCCCATTTCGTGGGTCACGCACATCATGGTCATGCCTTCGTGGGCCAGTTGCACCATCACGTCGAGCACTTCGTTGACCATTTCCGGATCGAGCGCCGAGGTCGGTTCGTCGAACAGCATGACGATCGGGTCCATCGCCAGCGCACGGGCAATCGCCACACGCTGTTGCTGACCACCGGACAGTTGCCCCGGATGCTTGTGGGCGTGCGCCGACAGGCCGACGCGCTCAAGCAACTGCAGACCTTTTTTGGTCGCCTCTTCCTTGCTGCGGCCGAGCACCTTGATCTGCGCGATGGTCAGGTTTTCGGTGATGGTCAGGTGCGGGAAAAGCTCGAAATGCTGGAACACCATGCCCACGCGCGAACGCAGTTTCGGCAGGTTGGTTTTCGGGTCGGCGATCGACGTGCCGTCAACCACGACATCACCTTTCTGGAACGGCTCCAGGGCGTTGACGCATTTGATCAGCGTCGACTTGCCGGAACCCGACGGGCCGCAGACCACGATCACTTCGCCTTTCTTGACCTCGGTGCTGCAATCAGTCAGCACCTGGAAGTCCCCATACCACTTGTTGATGTTTTTGATAGAGATCATACGGCGAACCTTTTTTGCAGACGCTTGACCAACCGCGAGGCGGCGAAGCTGATGATGAAGTACACGAGACCGGCGAAGATCAGGAACTCATTGGAGCGGCCGATGATGTCGCCGCTGGCACGCGAGGCGTTGAGGAAGTCAACCAGGCCCACGGTGTAGACCAGCGAGGTGTCCTGGAACAGGATGATGCTCTGCTGCAGCAACAGCGGGGTCATCTTGCGGAACGCCTGCGGCAGGATGATCAGGCGCATCATTTGCCCGTAGTTCATGCCCAGTGCCTGAGCAGCACCCATCTGGCCCTTGGAAATCGACTGCACACCGGCCCGGACGATTTCGCAGAAGTACGCCGCTTCGAACATCATGAACGCCACGACGCACGAGGTGAACGCGCCGATCGGCGTGTCTTCGCCGGTGATCCAGCGCAGCACGAATGGCACCGCCAGGTAGAACCAGGTGATCACCAGCAGCAGCGGAATCGAGCGGAAATAGTTGACGTAGGCGCCGGCTATGCTCGACAGCAGCTTGTTGTGCGACAGACGGCACAGCGCGAGGATCGTGCCGAGAATCATCCCGCCGATCACGCCCATGGCCATCAGCTTGAGGGTCATCACCATGCCGTTCCACAAACCGGGAATGGCCGGGACGATGCCACTGAAATCGAATTCCATTATTTACCCCCCACGGAGATCAGGCCGGGCACCGCGACTTTCTTCTCGACCAGGCGCATCAGCAGCATCAGGCTCATGTTGAGGGTGAAATAGATCAGGGTCGCCAGGGTGAACGCTTCGAACAGGTTGGCCGAGAACTCGGCGGTCTGTTTGGTCTGCGCCAGCAATTCCATCAAACCGATCAGGGACGCCACGGAGGAGTTCTTGAACACGTTGAGGAATTCCGAGGTGAGCGGCGGAATGATGATCCGGTAGGCCTGGGGCAGCAGCACGTTCCAGTAGATCTGCGGCAGCTTGAAACCCATCGCGCGGGCGGCGGATTCCTGACCCCGAGGCAGTGCCTGGATACCGGTGCGCACTTGCTCGCAGACACGGGCGGCGGTGAACAGACCGAGGCAGACGACAACGCTCAGGTAGGCCGAGGTGGTCGGATTGAGGTCCTGCTTGTACCACTCCTGCAGATCCGGCGGCAGCAGATCGGGTACCAGGAAGTACCAGATGAACAGCTGCACCAGCAGCGGCACGTTACGGAACAGCTCGACGTAGCAGGTCGCGATGCCCGATACGATGCGGTTCGGCACAGTGCGCATGATGCCCAGCAGCGAGCCGAGCAGCAGGGCGATGATCCACGCCACGACGGCGATGGCGATGGTCCAGCCCAGACCGGAGATGAACCAGTCGAGATAGGTCTCGCTGCCCACACCGGTGGACTTGAAGAACACGCCCCAGTCCCAGTTGTAATTCATTAGGGTCTCCCCTCGATTCGATCGATGTACAAGTGCCCGCCTGGGGAACTCCGTTCCCTCCCCAGTCTTTTTTCAAAGACCGGGCACACGCGATCGGCTCGACAGCCACCGGTTCGAGTGTTTCCAGAAAAATGCCAGCAGGGAGTGACCATCCCCTGAAAAGGCAGGCGCCTCCTCAGGGGATAAGGTTAGTCAGAAAATCAGGACTTCTTGTCGTCAGCCGCTTTGTCGGTCGGATTGGCGATCAGGGTCTTGAGCTCGTCGCTCATCGGGAAGTTCAGGTTCAGGCCTTTTGGCGGAATCGGCTGCATGAACCACTTCTCGTAGATCTTGTTGATTTCGCCCGAAGCGTAAGTGGCCTTGATCGCGTCATCCACAGCCTTTTTGAACGGCTCGTCGCCTTTGCGCATCATGCAGCCGTAGATTTCGTACGACTGTGGCGTGCCGGTCACTTCCCAATCGGCGGCTTTCTTGGCCTTGGCGGCTTCGCCGGCCAGCAGTGCGTCATCCATCATGAAGGCAACGGCACGGCCCGATTCCAGCATCTGGAAGGACTCGCCGTGGTCTTTGGCGGAGATGACGTTCATGCCCATCTGCTTGTCGGCGTTCATCGCCTTGAGGATGCGCTCGGAGGTGGTGCCGGCGGTGGTCACGACGTTCTTGCCTTTCAGATCGTCGAAATCCTTGTACTTGGAGTCTTTCTTGGACAGCAGACGGGTACCGATTTCGAAGATGCCGACGGAGAAGTCGACCTGCTGCTGACGCTCGACGTTGTTGGTGGTCGAACCGCACTCGACGTCCACGGTGCCGTTCTGCACCAGCGGGATACGGGTCTGCGAGGTGACGAGGTTGTATTTGACTTGCAGGTTCGGCAAATCGAGGTCTTTCTTGATCGCTTCGACGATCTTCAGCTGGATATCGTGCGAGTAGCCGACCGGCTTGCCGGACGCATCAGCGATGTAGGAGAACGGAATGGAGGCGTCACGGTGGCCCAGGGTGATGACACCGGACTCTTTGATCTTCTTCAGGGTGCCGGTGAGTTCGGCGGCGAAAACTGGCGTGCTGATCAGAGCGGCAGCAATGGCTGCGCCCAGGATATGGGGAACGATGCGCATCAAATTTTCCTCGACATTGTTTTTTTTATGGAGCCAGTTTGTCGGCCCTTTTTGTGCTTCGAATGCCTGACGGCTCCTGAAGTGCTGGCACAGCAGGCATTCGTCGAGAGAGTGTAGAGCATGACTCGTGCCAGAGCAGTCGAACTCAGTTAAGCGGTTGTTTTATAACGTTATTAAAGTTTTATGGCGGTAATGTTATGAACGCATGATCCGGTTAACCGAATCGACTGTGGAGTCGCGTTCGGAAAACCGAATATCTTGTGGCCTGGTCTCAGACTTGCCGGCTCAGTGGCGTTTCATGCAAATACACCCACTTCACCCCTTCAGGTTGTCCGCTCAGGATCGCCACTGCGACCCGCGAGTGTTGAGCGCCGTCCAAGCGTTGGGTTTCGACGTAGCTCACAGCCAGCATGTCGTCCTCCTGCCACACCGTGTGCAAATCGCTGATCTCGATATCGAGTCCCGCCTTGGCGCCTACGGCTCCTTTGAACAGTTGTTCTACTTCGACGCGGGTCAATGCGTCCCCCGAAATACCAACCATGCTGAAATCCTCAGCAAATGCCTGCATCAACGGCTCGATGCTCGCGGCGCCAGCGCCGTCGGCATCAGTGAATACCCGAAGGATCAGCTCGTGGACGTGGTGGATACTGTGTTCGGCTTGTTCGATCAGATCGTATGTCATGGGCGTTCCTTCGCAGGGGGCAGTTGATTCATCTGCAGCAACGGCAGCAGCCCGACCAGCGCGGCAATTGCGAAGGTCGCGTGATAGGCCGGCGTGGTGCCGAGCGTCGGGAGCAGCACGTTGAAGATCATCAGAAACAGTGCGGCGCCGAGGCTGAAAGACATCTGCCGATTGATGTTCCAGATGACACTGGCCTTGTGCGTATCGCCGCCGGTGAAGTCCATCAGTGAGGTAGTTTGCGCGGTATTGGCACCGATGCCACCGCCAATGCCCATCAGGCTGTAGGCGATCATGATGAGCCAAAGATCAGTTGGCGCATTGACCAGCACCAGGGTGGCGATGCCGGCGCTGTGCAACAGCACGCCGAGGGTGAACAGGCGTCTGGCGCCGATCCGGTTGTAGACGCGACCGCAAAGGATCATTGCGATGAACGCACCGATGGCATAGAGGATCATGAACATTCCGGTCAGCCGGGCGCTGAAGTGCAGGGTGTTCTGCAAAAAGAAAATACTCATCAGGTTGACACCGGTGAACACCCCCGGAATTGCGTAATAGATGAAGATCGAGGTGCTGAGTTTTCTGCTCCTGAGCAGGCTCAAGTCGATGATCGCGTTACTGCAGCGGCGGTAATGCAGCAGATACAGCGCGATGAATGTCAGGCCCGCGATGACAAAACCCAGCGCTGCCAGCGGTGGGTAATCGCCGCCGTACAGCGACATACCCATCAGCAAACTGGCGAGCACCGCGCTGACCAGCAACAGGCCTTTGATGTCCGGACGCTGAAGCTCGGCGGGTTTGCCTTCCCTGATCCACCACCACGACAGCCCGGCGGCAAGCAGCGAAAACGGGAGGGTGCTGTAGAACACCCAGCGCCAGGAGCTGATGTCGACAATGAGGCCGCCGACGGTGGGTGACATCGCCGGGGCAATCAGGGCGACGGCCATGATCAGCATGGATATTTTCGCGCGTTGCTCGCCATGAAAAAGATTGAACGTCAGTGCCTGTCCGACCGGGATCAACAAGCCGCCGCCGATGCCCTGAACGAAGCGCCAGATCACCAGTTCATGGAAGCTGTCGGCCTGGCCGCACAGCCACACCGAGCCACTGAATACCAGCATTGAAGCGGTGAGGATTTCACGACTGCCAAAACGCGCGGCCAGCCAGGTGCTCAGCGCAATGATCAACGTCAGTCCGAGGATGTACGCGTTGGCGACCCACGCCACCGAAGCGCTGCTGACCTGCAAGGTAGCTGACAGACTGGGCAGCGCCACCGCCGACATGAAGATGTTGATGCAATCGATAAAGAAGCCGAGCAGGAAAATCGACGCGACTTTATAGCGGTAACTCATGGTGTTTCCCCTTTGTCGTCGAGCATAGGGGCGATAGACTCCGATCGTCGATGCAATGGAGCTGAACACAATGTTTGAAGGGATTGAACCGTGACTCAGGGCGCTCTGCACACGCACTTGAACCGGGTGCAGACGTTTCTGGCGATTGCCGAACTGGGTTCTTTTACCAAGGCTGCCAGCCATCTGAATCTCAGCCGGGCCATGGTCAGTCTGCACATCAAGGCCCTGGAGGCAGCGTTGTCGACCAGCCTGTTGCTGCGCAACAGTCGTGCCGTGACCCTGACCGAGGCCGGGCAAAGCTTTTACAACGAATTCAAAACCATCGTTGCCGATATCGACACAGCGTTTGACAGGGTACTGCACCGCACAAACCGCGTTTCGGGAACGCTGCGGATCAGTTCCACCAGTGAATACGGCGAGCGATTCATCCTGCCGCTGATTCCGCTGTTCGCCGAGCGTTATCCCGACATCCGCCTGTGCTACGACTTCAACTCCTCGCTCAATGATCTGCTTGCCGACCGGCTCGATCTGGTGGTTCGCCTGGGCAACCTGGCGGACTCGGCTTTCAAGAGCCGGAAACTGGCCGACTATGAAATTGTGCTGGTGGCTACTGAAGGTTTTCTGCTCCGCTACCCGGTAAAAACACCGCAGGATCTCAATGCCGTGCCGTGGATTGCCAACAGCAATCTGTTGGCGCCGACGCAGTGGGTTTTACGCGATGGTGTGGGGGAAGCAGTCGAAATCAATGGTAGCCGTCATTTCCAATCGAATTCATCGACTGCGATTCGTTCGATGACCTTGTCGTCGCTGGGCGTGTCGGTGCTGCCGGCGTGGATGGTTGAAGACGATAGGGACCGTGGGCATCTGGTACGTGTGCTGCCGGAATACTCGCTGCCCTCACAGCCGATCAGCCTGGTGTTTGCGGACACGCCGCACCTGCCGCCCAAGTCGCGGGTGTTTATCGATTTTCTTTTGGCACATTTAGGGTCGTGAGGGAGTGGAGCCGGGCCTTGCGGGCTTAGCAAAAAGCCCCTGAATCTTGCGATTCAGGGGCTTTCGTTTGAACGGTGAGATCAAGCCGCCTCGATCTTCCGGCTCTGCTCAACCTTGCCCAGATACGTCGACAGCGTCTGCTGTTCCTCCGGTGTGGTGAACAAGCCTAGCTTGGTGCGGCGCCACAGGATGTCGTGCGCCGTAGTGGCCCACTCTTCGCTGCACAGGTAATCGACTTCGCGGGTGTAGAGCCCGCCGCCGATGTGCTCACCCATGTCGGCCAGGCTTTCCACGCCTTCAAGCATGCGCCAGGTGCGGCTGCCGTAGGTGACGGCCCAGCGCCGGGCGATTTCGGTCGGGACGAAATCGAACTTGTCGCGAATCCGCGCGCTCAGGGCCTCTGGCGTGGTCATGTCTTCGCCGCCGGGCAGGGTGGCGGTCGCGGTCCAGCTCGGGCGCATCTGGGTGAAGAACGGCATCAACTGCGCCATCGCCGACTCGGCGAGCTTGCGGTAAGTGGTCAGCTTGCCGCCGAACACCGACAGTAGCGGTGCTTCTTCGGCGTTGCCCGACAGCGCCAGAGTGTAATCGCGGGTGACCGCAGACGGGTTGTCGGATTCGTCGTTGCACAGCGGCCGAACGCCCGAGTAGCTGTGCAGGATGTCTTCGCGGCTGAGCTGCTTCTTGAAGTGGGCGTTGACCACTTTCAGCACGTAATCGGTTTCGCCTTCGGTGATCGCTACTTTCGCCGGGTCGCCGGTGTATTCGCGGTCGGTAGTGCCGATCAGAGTGAAGTGGTTCAGGTACGGAATAGTGAAAACGATGCGCTGATCTTCGTTTTGCAGAATATGCGCATGTTCGCCTTCGTACAGTTTCGGCACGATGATGTGGCTGCCCTGGATCAGACGGATGCCATACGGCGATTCCATCTTCAGGTCGTCACGGATGAACTTGGCCACCCATGGGCCGGCGGCGTTGACCAGTGCTTTGGCGGTGATCGAAAACAAACTGCCGTCGGCGCGCTCCAGATGCAGATGCCACAAACCTTTGGTGCGGCGGGCACTGACACAGCGGGTCTGGGTATGCACATGCGCGCCTTTTTCACGGGCGGCCATGGCGTTCAGGACCACGAGGCGGGCGTCATCGACCCAGCAATCGGAGTATTCGAAGCCTTTCTTGATTTCGCTTTTCAGCGCGCTGTCGGCGCCGAACTTCAGGCTTTTCGAACCTGGCAGCTTTTCACGTTTGCCGAGGTTGTCGTAGAGGAACAGGCCGGCACGAATCATCCACGCCGGACGCAGGTGCGGGCGGTGTGGCAGTACGAAACGCATCGGTTTGACGATATGCGGCGCCTTGGCCAGCAACACTTCACGCTCGGCGAGCGCTTCACGCACCAGACGGAATTCGTAATGTTCCAGATAGCGCAGGCCACCGTGGATCAGCTTGCTGCTGGCGGACGAGGTGTGGCTGGCCAGGTCGTCTTTTTCGCAAAGGAACACCGAAAGACCGCGACCGGCGGCATCCGCTGCGATCCCGACGCCGTTGATCCCGCCGCCAATCACGGCAACGTCATAGATCTCGGAGAGAGGGGGCGTACGCAAGGTAGAGGTGGACATCGGCTGGCCTCGGTTCTTTTGATTTAGTCTTGGAAATCGAACATAAATGTTCATTTGCGAAAATGGTAGCCCATAAACACGCGCGCAGCCAGTCGCGTTCGATTGAAAAAACTCATCGAAGGGCGATTAAAAGAAAATTTTCGAACATGAACGCGCGCAGGGGCGCAGAAGATGTGTTGTTTGATCGATTGTTTTCGCGAGCAGGCTCGCTCCCACATTTTGCAATGCATTCCAAGAGTGGGAGCGAGCCTGCTCGCGAAAGCGTCGGTTCGGTCAGCGAGGGAGAGGAATCAGACGACTTCCAGACGAATCTTGTGCTGACTCAGCAATTGCGCCAGCGCCGGTACCGGCTGCTGATCGGTGACAAGGCAATCGATCAGGCTGATCGGCCCCAGTCGAATCATCGCATTACGCCCGAACTTGCTCGAATCCGCTGCCAGAATCACCTGTCGCGCGTTGGCGATGATCGCCTGGCTGACCCGGACTTCCTGATAATCGAAGTCGAGCAGGCTGCCGTCCTCATCGATCCCGCTGATGCCGACCAAGGCGAAATCGACCTTGAACTGATTGATGAAGTCCACGCTCGCCTGACCGACCACACCGCCGTCGCGGCGCACGTTGCCGCCGGTCAGCAGCACATCGAAATCATCCTTGGCGCTGAGCATCGAGGCGACGTGCAGGTTGTTGGTGATGATTTTCAGGTGGCTGTGATTGAGCAGGGCGCGAGCGATCGATTCGGTGGTGGTACCGATATTGATGAACAGCGAGGCGTGATCGGGGATCTGCGCGGCAATGGCTTCACCGATGCGTTGCTTTTCATCACGCATCTGATCGGCACGCATGGCATACGCGGTGTTTTCAACACTGGAATCGTAAGCGGCGCCACCGTGGTAGCGACGCAGCAGATTGGCTTCCGCGAGCTGGTTGATGTCGCGGCGGATTGTTTGCGGGGTGACAACGAACAGCGTGGCCATTTCCTCGATGCTCACATAGCCGCGTTCGCGGACCAGCTCGAGGATTTGCTGCTGACGGGGAGGCAGATTCATGGGGCTTCCTTTGGGCTGCCGTGCAAAATTTGCCCATGATGCCGCAGGAATCCGCTCCCGACCAGTTAGATGCCTATGTGTATCTCAAGGCTGGCTTATTCAGCGTCCTCGCGCGCCCAGTCACGGGTGCGGCTGACGGCTTTTTTCCAGCCTTTGTAGAGTTTCTCTTTCTCGGTTTCGTCAAGGCTCGGTTCGAACTCGCGCTCGATCACTGCCTTGCCGCGCAATTCTTCCAGGCTGCCCCAGAAACCGCAGGCCAGGCCGGCCAGATAAGCCGCGCCGAGTGCGGTGGTTTCGCGCATTTGCGGGCGTTCGACCTGGGTGCCGAGGATGTCGGCCTGGAACTGCATGAGGAAGTTGTTCGCCACCGCACCGCCGTCCACGCGCAGAGCTTTGAGGCGTTCGCCGGAATCCTGTTGCATGGCGTCGAGTACGTCGCGGGTCTGGTAGGCGATCGACTCCAGCGCGGCGCGGATGATGTGATCCACACGTACGCCGCGCGTCAGGCCGAACAGTGCGCCACGGGCATACGGGTCCCAGTACGGCGCGCCGAGACCGGTGAACGCCGGCACCAGATACACGCCGTTGCTGTCCTTGACCTTGTTGGCAAAGTATTCGGTGTCGTGGGCGTCGTTGACGATTTTCAGTTCATCACGCAGCCACTGCACGGTCGAACCGCCGTTGAACACGGCACCCTCCAGTGCGTAGGCAACTTCGCCGCGCGGGCCGCAGGCGATGGTGGTGAGCATGCCGTGCTGGGATTTCACCGCTTTGTCGCCGGTGTTCATCAGCAGGAAGCAACCGGTGCCGTAGGTGTTTTTCGCCTGGCCCGGCTCGACGCACATCTGCCCGAACAGTGCTGCCTGCTGGTCGCCGGCGATACCGCCGATGGCGATGCCGCTCTTGGTGCGGCCGTATATTTCCGAGGACGCTTTGACTTCCGGGAGCATCTCGCGGGGGATGTCGAGGATCTCCAGCATCTTCGAGTCCCACTCCAGCGAATGGATATTGAAGAGCATGGTGCGCGAGGCGTTGGTGTAATCGGTGACGTGCACCTTGCCGCCGGTGAATTTCCAGATCAGCCAGCTATCGACGGTGCCGAACAGCAGCTCGCCGTTGCGCGCACGCTCGCGGCTGCCTTCGACGTTATCGAGGATCCACTTCAGTTTGGTGCCGGAGAAGTACGGGTCGGTGACCAGGCCGGTGGTGTCACGGATGTAGTCTTCGTGGCCATCGCGCTTGAGCTGCTGGCAGATCTCGGTGCTGCGGCGGCACTGCCAGACGATCGCGTTATACACGGGGCGGCCGGTGGTCTTGTCCCAGACCACGGTGGTTTCACGCTGGTTGGTGATACCGATCGCGGCAACCTGGTCATGGTGCAGGCCGGCTTGCGCCAGCGCTTCAACCATCACCGCGCTCTGGGTGGCGAAAATTTCCATCGGGTCGTGCTCGACCCAACCGGCCTGCGGGTAATGCTGAACGAATTCGCGCTGCGCGGTGCAGACTACGTTCGCGTCGCGGTCGAAGATGATCGCGCGCGAACTGGTCGTACCCTGATCAAGGGCAATGATGTAGTTCTTGTTCTGAATGTCGGTCATGTCGATTGCCTTGGACGAAAAAAACGAGAGTGGGCCGTGGCGCCGGCTCGGATGGGCAGGAGCCGGCGCCGACTGTTTCAAGAAGTTCTTGGTTTGCCGTCAATGGCCGGTTCTGCATCCTTTGTAGCAGGTGTGGCGCCGGTCAGGTGACGGGCGATGAGCCCGCGATACCCGGCAGCGCCGAGGCAGGCACCGACAATCGGTGCAAAAATCGGAATCAGGAAATACGGAATATCACGACCACCGGTGAAGGAAATTTCACCCCAACCGGTAAAGAAAGTCATCAGTTTCGGACCGAAGTCACGCGCAGGGTTCATCGCGAAACCGGTCAGCGGACCCATCGCACTGCCGATCACGGCAATCAGCAAACCGATCAGCAGCGGCGCCATCGGGCCGCGTGGCAGGCCGTTGTTGTCATCGGTCAGGGCCATGATCACGCCCATCAGGATCGCGGTGATGATCATCTCGACCAGAAATGCCTGGGCCGTCGACAGCACCGGGTTCGGGTAGGTGGAGAACACCGACGCCAATTCAAGGCTGGCGGCCGAGCCACGAATCATCTGGTGGGTTTGTTCGTAATCGAAGAACAGATTGCTGTAGAGCGTGTAGACCAGCAATGCGCCGCAGAAGGCGCCGGCAATCTGCGAAAGGATGTAGAACGGCAGTTTGCGCTTTTCGAAGTCAGCGAAGATTGCCAGAGCAATGCTCACTGCCGGGTTCAGGTGCGCGCCGGAAACCCCGGCGGTGAGGTAGATCGCCATGCTCACGCCGACGCCCCAGATGATGCTGATCTCCCACAGGCCGAAGCTGGCACCTGCGACTTTGAGCGCGGCGACACAACCGGTGCCGAAGAAGATCAGAAGGGCGGTGCCCAGAAACTCGGCCATGCATTGGCCGGAAAGCGATGGTTGCGGTAAAGCAGCTGTCATTGAAAACCTCGGTTCTTTTTCTTGTGTGGCGCCTTGCCAACGGAGCAGGGCGCGATCTTCACCGGGTCGGAATCCCCATTCGGTTCCCGGGTTACTGCTGGGTACTGCGTTGAGCATGATTCTTACATTATTCAGATTCGAAAAAATATAGACAAGAAACAAACCTGTCAAAGGTCGAAAGTGAACTGTCGGTCACAATAAAACTATTCGCCATGTGAATGATCAGCGCGGCGATCAGCTTGAATGCAGCGCGAAGCTACGGGATTCGCGGCTTGGAATAGAGCCTTTTGCCCAACGATGACCTAGAATCCGCCGCAGGTTTTTTCAAAGATTGCCGAACCCGGAGCTGCCATGACCCCAGCGTTGGACTTGTTGAAAAAAGTTCGTGCCGAACATCGCGTGCACAGTTACGAACATGATCCGAAGGCCGCGTCCTATGGGCTGGAGGCGGCGGAGAAGCTCGGGCTCGCACCGGCGCAAGTGTTCAAAACCTTGCTGGCCGCCAGTGAAAAAGGCGAACTGCTGGTGGCTGTGGTGCCGGTCGTCGGAACGCTTGATCTCAAAGGGCTGGCCCATGCCGCGGGAGTGAAGAAAGCCGAAATGGCTGATCCCGCTGCCGCGCAACGCTCCACCGGCTACCTGTTGGGCGGCATCAGCCCGCTCGGGCAGAAGAAACGCCTGCGCACCTTCATCGACAGTTCCGCTCAGAGGTTCGCGACTATTTATGTGAGTGCCGGGCGGCGAGGACTGGAAGTGGAATTGGCGCCGGCAGTATTGGCTGAGCACACCCAGGCGCAGTTCGCCGATATCGGCCGGGCTTAAAATGCGCGCCAGCTGTATGAAGAAAAAATTGCGCTTCTGTCACTGGCACTGATCCGGGCCGCCGTTGCATGCTCGGTCGACCAATTCAGGGAGAAAATCATGCAGCTTGCGTTTCATCAGGTCGACGCGTTCAGTGATCGGCCGTTCAGTGGCAACCCTGCGATGGTCTATCGGCTCGACAGCTGGCTGGCCGATGACTTGATGCAGAAGATCGCCGCCGAACACAACTTGGCGGAGACTGCGTTTCTGGTGCGCGAAGGTCAGGCCTGGCATATCCGCTGGTTCACTCCGACTACTGAAGTGCCGCTGTGCGGGCATGCGACCCTGGCCAGCGCGTTTGTACTGTTCGAAATCCATAAGGAAAGTGCCGAGCGCATCGACTTCATCTGCAAGTCCGGGCCGCTGAGTGTCAGCCGCGAAGGCGACCGCTTGTGGCTGGATTTCCCGACCATCGTGCCTTCGGAAATCGGCGTGACGCTGGATGTCGAGCGGGCGCTGGGTGTCGAGGCTGTTGATGTGCTCGGCTCCAACGAACTGTTCGTGGTGCTGGAATCGGAGCAGGCCGTGCTCGACTGCAGACCGGACATGGCGGCACTGGCGAAACTGCCATGGCTGGGTGCAATCGTCACCGCGCGTGGCAATCAGCACGACTTCGTCTCGCGCTATTTCGCCCCGGCCATCGGTATCAATGAAGACCCGGTGACCGGCTCGACCCATTGCAGCCTGATTCCGTACTGGGCCAAACGTCTGGGCAAATCGAACCTGACCGCGTGCCAGCGCTCGGCGCGGGGCGGGGAGTTGTTCTGTCGGCTGGAAGGTGAGCGGGTGAAGATTGGCGGCAATGCGACGCTTGTGGCCAGCGGTACCCTGTTTTTAGGCTGAGGCAATACCAACTGTGGGAGCGAGCCTGCTCGCGAAAGCGCTCTTCAGTCAACATCTTCGGCGACTGAAACACCGCATTCGCGAGCAGGCTCGCTCCCACAATTTTTATCCAGTGCGGATCAAAGGCTGGTGCTGAACCGACGGACGCCGTTTTCCACCGCCGGAATCTGCGCCGCCGTGCTGCCGGATGCCTGGAACAGCACCAGGTGATCCGCCGCTACGCGAATCCCGACCTGCGCGCCAACCAGATGATCGGCGTGGCTGGGGAAGATCGATTCCAGCTGCGCGCCGGTCGGCAGTTGCAGGCGATACAAGGTCGCCGCGCCGAGGAATGTCTTGCCGACAATCTGCGCCTTCAATGGGCTGTCCGGTGCATAAACAATGTCATCCGGACGCAACAGCACATCCACTGCACCGCCAATCGGCCAGGTGTAAGCGCGGTTGCCGCGCAGTTCACCCAGCTCGGTCTGCACCGATTCCGGGGTGACGAGCTGGCCGCGAATGAAATAGCCCTGACCGATGAAACTGGCGACATACGGCGTCGCCGGTTCGTGATAGAGGTTGTAGGGCGTATCCCACTGTTCCAGCCGACCTTCCTTGAACACGCCAACATGATCGCTGACGGCAAAGGCTTCTTCCTGATCGTGGGTGACCAGAATCGCGCTGGTACCACGGGCCTTGAGGATGTCGCGCACCTCATGGCTGAGCTTGCGGCGCAGTTCGCCATCGAGATTGGAGAACGGCTCGTCGAGCAGCAGCAACTGCGGCTCCGGCGCCAGGGCGCGGGCGAGGGCGACGCGCTGTTGCTGACCGCCGGACAATTCGTGGGGGAAGCGCTTGCCGAGGTTTTTCAGGTTGACCAGTTCCAGCAGCTCTTCGACCACGCGCGCCTTGTTCGGGTGCTTACGAATGCCGAAAGCGATGTTGTCGGCCACGCTCAGGTGCGGGAACAGCGCGTAGTCCTGAAACACCATGCCGATCCGGCGTTTCTCCGGCGCCAGGGTGAAACCGGCACTGGACAGGGTTTCGCCACCGAGGGTGATTTCGCCTTCATGCACCGGTTCGAAACCGGCGATTGCGCGCAGGGTGGTGGTCTTGCCGCAGCCGGACGAGCCGAGCAGGCAGCCGATGTCGCCGGCGTTGAGGTGCAGATTGAGGTTCTGCACCACGCGTTGATCTTGGTAGCCGCAAGCGAGGTTGCGCAGGTTCAGCAGTAATTCATGGCTCATGCGTGGTGATATGCCGGTTCGACGAGGAACTCGAGCAGGGCCTTCTGTGCGTGGAGACGGTTTTCTGCCTGATCCCAGGCGACGGAGCGCGGGTCATCGAGCAGGTCGAGACTGATTTCTTCGCCACGGTGCGCCGGCAGGCAGTGCATGAACAGCACGTCCTCGGCAGCGAGGTCGAGCAAGGCACGGTTGACCTGAAACGGCGCGAACAGCTTGAGGCGCTTGGCAGTTTCCTCTTCCTGACCCATCGAAGTCCAGACATCGGTGCTGACCAGATGCGCGCCACGCACGGCGTCCTGCGGATCGCGGACGATGGTCACGCGATCACCAGCCTGGGCGACGAATTCCGGGTTCGGCTCGTAGCCTTCCGGGCAGGCAACGCGCAACTGGAAGTCGAACTGGATCGCCGCTTCTATATAGCTGTTGCACATGTTGTTGCCGTCACCGATCCAGGCCACGGTCTTGCCCTGGATCGAGCCACGGTGTTCGAGGAAGGTCTGCATGTCGGCGAGCAACTGGCACGGGTGCAGATCATCGGACAGGCCGTTGATCACCGGCACGCGCGAGTTGGCGGCGAATTCGGTGAGGGTGCTGTGGGCGAAGGTGCGGATCATCACCGCATCGAGCATGCTCGACATGACGATGGCGCAATCGCTGATCGGCTCGCCACGGCCCAGTTGGGTGTCGCGCGGGGACAGGAAGATTGCCTGGCCGCCGAGCTGGATCATGCCGGCCTCGAAGGAGATCCGGGTACGGGTCGAGGATTTTTCGAAGATCATCCCCAGCACGCGGTTTTTCAGAGGCTCGAACAGTACGCCGCGGTTACGCAGGTCTTTGAGCTCAACGCCTCGACGGATCACGCTGACCAGCTCTTCGGGCGTGCAATCCATCAGGGAGAGAAAGTGCCTTGCGCTCATCATTGACTACCTTTTTGCTACAGACCGCAGATGCTCAAAGCCTTGTTTAACGGAACAACGGGCGAGACCTGCGGCGTAAGCCGCACGGGGCGACGAAATAGGGGAAGGCGCGATATTGACACTAAATGTCGCGTTTTTCCAATAGGGTACTTTTGTCAGCGGGATTCGGAGCGCGGACCGAGCATTTCGATCACGCATATTGAAGCCGGATTCAGTACAGCGGTGAGCCTCTTTGTACACTGGCGCCGCCGCGCTTGGCAATGCGCCGCGACGGCAACGCAGCGGTCCTGGTCGGTTTGCGAACGCTGCGCCACCGATTCGCTTGGTCGGATGTTCAGACTGAAACATTTGCTAAAGCAAAGTGCTGGGTTATAAATAAGTTTCGAGCGACGCAGGAAGCCTCCGCATGGAATCGAAAGAACAACTGTTAATGGAGCTGCTGGGCCACACGGCTCGCTCTCTGACCCATCTCACCGCGTCAGTCACCTCGATGTCTTTCGAGTTGCTGCGCAGTGACGACGAAGTGGTCAAATCCGCCGGCCGACACATGATCGATCGCATGGCCACCATCAGCGCCGGGCTTGATGAGCACTGGCGGTTGATCGGCGAGCTCACCGGCGTGCACGTCGCCCACGAGCAGATCGAAACCATCCAGGAAATCCAGCTGGCCGCACCGCCGCAGTTGCCTTCGAACTGATCGCGACGGTTTATCGGCTGCCCTGATAACCGTCGATTCACGAGACGAACGTCGCTGGCGCCTGCTCCGCGCACGGGCCATAGTTTTGTTCCCGCGGGCGTGATTGCCTGCCCCCGAACAAGACAGAGACTGGCCATGACCAAGACTCTTCACCACCGTGCGTGCCACCTGTGCGAAGCCATTTGCGGGCTGACCATCGAAACTACGGAAACCGATGGCGATGTCGCGATCACCTCGATCAAGGGTGATGCCCTCGACACCTTCAGCCGCGGCCATATCTGCCCGAAAGCCGTGGCCCTGCAAGATATTCAGAACGATCCCGATCGCCTGCGTCAGCCGATGCGCCGCGTCGGCAGCGAATGGCTGCCGATCAAGTGGGACGAGGCGTTTGCCTTGGTGGCCGAGAAACTCGCGGCGATTCAGGAACGTCACGGCCAGAACGCCGTTGCGGTGTATCAGGGCAATCCGAGCGTGCACAACTACGGCCTGATGACCCACAGCAATTACTTCCTGGGGTTGCTGAAAACCCGCAATCGCTATTCGGCAACGTCGGTCGATCAACTGCCGCACCACCTCAGCAGCTATCTGATGTACGGCCACGGCTTGCTGTTGCCGATTCCGGACATCGATCACACCGATTTCATGCTGATCCTCGGCGGTAATCCGCTGGCGTCCAACGGCAGCATCATGACCGTGCCGGACGTCGAGAAGCGCCTGAAGGCGATTCAGGCGCGCGGTGGCAAAGTGGTGGTAGTCGATCCGCGCCGCAGCGAAACCGCAGCGATGGCCGATCAGCACGTGTTCGTCCGCCCGGGCGGCGATGCGGCGTTGCTGTTCGGCATGCTCAATACGCTGTTCAGCGAAGGCCTGACCCGCGACAGCCATTTGCCGGTCGATGGCCTCGACGAAGTGCGAAACGCCGTGGCTGAATTCAGCGCCGAAGCGATGAGCCCGCTCTGCGCGGTGCCTGCCGAACAGATTCGCCAACTGGCGCGCGACTTCGCTGCCGCACCGAGTGCCGTCTGCTATGGGCGCATGGGCGTCTCGACCCAGGCCTTCGGCACTCTCTGTCATTGGGTGGTGCAGTTGATCAACCTGGTCACCGGCAACCTCGACCGCGTTGGTGGTGCACTGTGCACCGAACCCGCTGTGGATCTGGTGGCGTCGACCTCGGGCGGGCATTTCAACAAATGGCAGAGCCGCGTTTCCGGTCGTCCTGAATACGGCGGCGAGTTGCCGGTCTCGGCGCTGGCCGAAGAAATGCTCACCGAGGGCGAGGGGCAGATCCGCGCGCTGATCACCGTCGCCGGCAACCCGGTGTTGTCGACACCCAACGGCCGGCAACTGGAACAGGCGCTGGACGGCCTCGACTTCATGCTCAGCATCGACCTGTACATCAACGAAACCACGCGCTATGCCGATCTGATCCTGCCGTCGACCTCGGCGCTGGAAAACGATCACTACGACACCACTTTCAACCTGTTTGCGGTGCGTAACGTGACCCGCTTCAATCGCGCGATCCTCGCCAAGCCCGAGGGTGCGCTGCACGACTGGGAGATCTTCGTCGGTTTGGCCAAGGCCTTCGCCGAGAAAACCGGCAAGGAGCTGAAACCGACGATGCCGCCGGCGAAGATGATCGACATGGGCCTGCGCATGGGCCGCTACGGCGATGCGTCCGAGCACAAGTTGTCGTTGGCGACGCTGTTCGATCATCCGCATGGCGTGGATCTGGGTGCGCTGAAGCCGAATCTGGCATCACGTCTGAAAACGCCGAATCAGCGTATCCAGGCCGCACCGCCGGAAATTCTCGCTGATCTCGCACGCTTTGCCGCGTTGCAGGCGCCGGCTGCCGATGAGTTGTTGATGATCGGCCGCCGCCATGTGCGCAGCAACAATTCGTGGATGCACAACTTCCATCGACTGGTGAAGGGCAAGCCGCGGCATCAGTTGCTGATGCACCCGGATGATCTGGCCAGCCGTGGCCTGGCCGACGGGCAACGGGTTCGGGTGAGTTCGCGGGTCGGGCAGATCGAGGTGGAAGTGCTCGCCAGTCTCGACATGATGAAAGGCGTGGTCAGCCTGCCGCACGGCTGGGGCCATGCGCGCCCGGGCGTGCAGATGGCGATCGCCAGCGGCCAGCCGGGGTCGAGCGCCAACGACCTGACCGACGAGTGTCAGCTTGACGAACTGTCGGGCAACGCGGCGTTGAACGGTGTGCCGGTGACAGTGGCGGCGGCTTGAGCGGGTCTGTCGGGGAGACCGAGCATGGCGCTCGGGATTCCGTTACAATGCGCCACCGTGCCGACCTCTGAGTCGGAAAGTTCAGCCGAGGTGCTCCATGGATATCATCGAAACGATTAAAGAGCAGATTGCCAACAACACCATTCTGCTTTACATGAAAGGCTCGCCGAATGCCCCGCAGTGCGGCTTCTCCGCAAAAGCTGCGCAAGCCGTGATGGCCTGTGGTGAAAAGTTCGCGTACGTGGACATCCTGCAGAACCCGGAAATCCGCGCCAACCTGCCAAAGTACGCCAACTGGCCGACTTTCCCGCAACTGTGGGTCGGCGGTGAGCTGGTCGGCGGCAGCGACATCATGACCGAGATGGCTGCAGACGGTTCGCTGCAAAGCACCATCAAGGCGGCTGTCGAAGCGGCAGCGGCGAACAAGTCCGAAGCCTGATTCTACGTTCATAGAGTTTCGCTCGACGACGCGTCTCCCGTAGGAGCTGTCGAGTGAAACGAGGCTGCGATCTTTTGATCTTCGGCCAACAAAAAGCCCCGCACCTCGAAAGAGGGCGGGGCTTTTTGTTGGTTATATGAGTTGACTGAGTATCAAGGCTGAAATCGATAAAGATCGCCGCCTCGTTTCACTCGACAGCTCCTACTCTTCGCCCATCTGCGACTGCAGATAGTTTTCCAGGCCGATCTTGTCGATCAGGCCGAGCTGGGTTTCCAGCCAGTCGATGTGTTCTTCTTCCGACTCGAGAATGTCTTCGAGCAGTTCACGGCTGCCGAAGTCGCCAACGGTTTCGCAATGGGCGATGGCGGCTTTCAGGTCAGCGTGGCCGGTCTTTTCGATGCGCAGGTCGCATTCGAGCATTTCGCGGGTGTGTTCGCCGATGTGCAGCTTGCCCAGGTCCTGAACGTTCGGCAGGCCTTCAAGGAACAGGATGCGCTTGATCAGCTTGTCCGCGTGTTTCATCTCGTCGATGGATTCGTGATATTCGTGCTTGCCGAGCTTGTTCAGACCCCAATCTTCATACATGCGCGCATGCAGGAAGTACTGATTGATCGCGACCAGCTCATTGGCAAGGATCTTGTTGAGATGCTGGATGACTGTAATGTCGCCTTTCATGATCGGAGTCCTGCCCTGTATTAACTGTATATAAGGCGGAGTTTGAGCTTGGTGTTTATAAGTGTCAAACCTAAGTTATTGAATAATAAATGAAAATTAATCGGAATAAGAATGTTTGTGTTCCGCGTCTGGACGCTAAGCAATTGATTTTCAGGCATAAAAAAACCGGACGCGAAGTCCGGTTCTTTGAAATGGGGGCATTTACGCAGCAGTAAATTCTACAGGGTAAGGGATCGCGGCCTGGGCGGTTTGCAGCTTGGTCAGGGTTTCGCGGACCACTTCCTTGGCAAGGCAGGCGCATTTGCCGCACTGGCTGGCGACGCCGGTGGCCTGGCGAACTTCTTTGTAGCTGCAGCAACCTTCATAGATCGCTTCGCGGATCTGTCCGTCGGTGACGCCAGTGCAGAGGCAAACATACATAAGTAAGAACCGTCGCTGGTTGTGACTCAATTGCGATGGATCTTAATGTTAACGAGAATGATTGTCAAAGTGCTTTCGGAACGCTTCGCAGCCAATTTCCCAGCGACTGACGAACGGTATTTTCCAAATGCGCGTCTGACCCCATGAATACGCAGTGGATAACCGAACAGGGAAAATCCGTTACGGACAGGCCAAACACGCAGTGTATGATGGTCGTCCCTTGCGAAGAGGGTTCGTGTCACAGGGCTGTCGCCTGAGGGTGACAGGCTGGCCCGGACCCTGAACTTCAAGTTTCTACACCAGGAGATATCAATGAGCGTACTCGTAGGCAAACAAGCCCCAGACTTCACCGTCCCGGCCGTACTCGGCAATGGCGAGATCGTTGACAGCTTCACCCTGTCCTCGGCCATCAAAGGCAAATACGGCCTGGTGTTCTTCTACCCGCTGGACTTCACCTTCGTCTGCCCGTCCGAGCTGATCGCTCTGGACAACCGCATGGCTGACTTCAAGGCGCGCAACGTTGAAGTGATCGCTGTGTCGATCGACTCGCACTTCACCCACAACGCCTGGCGCAACACTCCAGTGAACAATGGCGGCATCGGCCAGGTGAAATACACCATGGCTGCCGACATGAAGCACGACATCGCCAAGGCTTACGACGTTGAATCCGAAGGCGGCGTGGCTTTCCGCGGCGCGTTCCTGATCGACGACAAAGGCGTGGTTCGCTCGCAGATCATCAACGACCTGCCGCTGGGCCGTAACATGGAAGAGCTGATCCGTCTGGTCGACGCGCTGCAATTCCACGAAGAGCACGGCGAAGTCTGCCCGGCCAACTGGAAGAAAGGCGACAAAGGCATGAACGCTTCGCCAGAAGGCGTTGCGGCTTACCTGACCGAAAACGCTGCTGCCCTGTAAGGCGCAACGTCGAGGTAGAAAAAAACCGGCCCATGTGGCCGGTTTTTTTATGCGCGGGATTTGTTCGCCGAGGATCAGTCGTCGAAGTCTTCCCAGCCGCCCATCTGTTTCCAGCGATTGACGATGCCGCAGAACAGCTCAGCGGTCTTTTCGGTGTCGTAGCGCGCCGAGTGCGCCTCACGACCGTCGAAATCGATGCCGGCGGCCTGACAGGCTTTCGCCAGCACTGTCTGACCGTACGCCAGACCCGCCAGAGTCGCCGTGTCGAAACTGGAGAACGGGTGGAACGGGTTGCGCTTCATGTCCAGGCGCGCAACTGCTGCGTTGAGAAAGCCCAGATCGAAGCTGCTGTTGTGCCCGACCAGAATCGCCCGCTTGCAGCCGTTGGCTTTCAGGGCCTTGCGGATGCCACGGAAAATATCGGTCAGCGCGGTTTCTTCACTGACGGCCATGCGCAGCGGGTGATCGAGCTTGATCCCGGTGAACTCCAGCGCTGCCGCTTCAACGTTCGCACCTTCGAATGGCTCGACGCGGAAGAAGTAGGTGTGATCCGGGTAGACGAAGCCCTTTTCATCCATGGCGATGGTGGTCGCGGCAATCTCCAGCAGGGCATCGGTGGCTGCGTTGAAGCCACCGGTTTCTACGTCGACGACAACCGGCAGGTAGCCGCGAAAACGCGCTGCCATCGGGTGACGGGAACCGCCGCCACCACTTTGACCGTCCAGCTCATCGTCGAAATGCTCTTCACTCACGCGTGTTCCTCCAGCAGGCGCCAGCGCAGTTTTTCACCGGCGCGCAGCGGGATAACGGTCAGCTCGCCAAATGGCAGGCTGGTTGGGGCGGTCCATTCTTCGCGAACCAGGGTGATGCGATCGGTGTTTGCCGGCAGGCCGTAGAAACGCGGGCCGTTGAGGCTGGCGAAGGTTTCGAGCTTGTCCAGCGCATTACGCTGTTCAAACGCTTCGGCATACATCTCGATGGCGGCGTAGGCGGTGTAGCAACCGGCGCAACCGCAGGCGGCTTCCTTGGCGTGCTGGGCGTGGGGCGCCGAGTCGGTGCCGAGGAAGAACTTGGCGCTGCCGCTGGTGGCGGCATCGAGCAAGGCTTCCTGATGGGTGTTGCGCTTGAGAATCGGCAAGCAGTAGAAGTGCGGCCGAATCCCGCCGACCAGCATGTGGTTACGGTTGTACAACAGGTGGTGCGCGGTGATGGTCGCGCCGACGTTGGCCGATGCCTCGTTGACGAATTGCACGGCGTCACCGGTGGTGATGTGCTCGAACACCACTTTCAGCGTCGGGAAGCGCTCGACCACGCGGCGCATGTGCTCATCGATGAAGATTTTTTCGCGGTCGAACACATCGACGTCGCCACGGGTGACTTCACCGTGGATCAACAGCGGCATGCCGACTTCGGCCATGGCTTCGAGCGCCGGGAAGATCTTGTCGATGCTGGTCACGCCGGAATCGGAATTGGTGGTCGCGCCGGCCGGGTAAAGCTTGGCGGCGTAGACGAAACCGCTGGCCTTGGCCTGACGAATTTCTTCCGGTTGGGTGCGGTCGGTGAGGTACAGCACCATCAACGGCTCGAACTGACTGCCGGCCGGGCGGGCAGCGAGAATGCGCTGACGATAGCCGTCGGCTTCAGCGGCGTTGCGCACCGGCGGTACCAGGTTCGGCATGATGATCGCGCGCCCGAAGGTGCGGGCCACATCGGCAACGGTATTGGTCAACACGGCACCATCGCGAAGATGAATGTGCCAGTCGTCGGGACGCAGCAGGGTCAGGCGGTCGGACATGAGGGGATTCCAGGCGGGTCAAACTGAGGCGAATGCTACCGGAAAAGACTCTTGCAGGCACCCGCTATCAAGTTTTGCCACAAGCGTCCGATATCCCGAAGGTATGCCGTAAACATTGTGTGAATCGGTGTTTGTGTTTCACAAGCCAATGGAGCCTCCCGTGCGCCAGCGTTATTTAGCCCTGCTCAGTGTGTTTGCCAGCCTTCCCGCGATGGCGCTGACTTACCAGACCCGTCTGGAGAACATTGAGTGGACGGTCGCCGGCGACCAGTTCGAATGCCGCCTGACGCAACCGATCACTGATTTCGGCTCGGGCGAGTTCGTGCGCAAGGCCGGTGAGCAGGCGATCTTTCGCCTGAACGCCTACAACGCCATGCTTGGTGGCGGCTCGGCGACGTTGCTCGCTGCCGCTGCACCGTGGCAGCCGGGGCGAGGCGATATCAATCTGGGCTCGGTACGGCTGGGCAGTGGCAATGTGTTGTTCAACAGCTCGCAATCCCAGGCCGGTGGGCTGATCAGCGGTCTGCTGGACGGCCGTAGCCCGGTAGTTCGCCGTGCGTCTGGCGATGGCCGGGTGTCGGAAGTGCGTTTGTTGCCGGTGAAATTCAGCAAGGCGTTCAACGACTATCAAGGCTGCGTGGCGAAATTGCTGCCGCAGAATTTCGACCAGATCAAGCAGTCGCAGATCGGCTTTCCCGGCGAGGGCGTCGAGCTGGACCCGGCTGCCAAGGCCAAGCTGCAAGTGATGCTCGAATACATGAAGGCCGACCCGACGGTGAACCACATTGACCTCGACGGCCATTCCGACAACAGCGGCAATCGTCTGACCAACCGCGAATTGTCGCGCCGCCGCGCGCTGGCGGTAGTCGATTTCTTCAAGGCCAACGGCATTCAGGAATCGCAGATCACCGTGCGTTTCCACGGCGAGCAGTATCCGATCGTGCCGAACACCAGCAAAGCCAATCGTGCGAAGAATCGCCGGGTCAACGTGAAACTGTCGCGTGTGGCTCCAACCACAGCTCCTGCGCCAGCGCCGCAAGCGAGTACGCCAGCCACCGCCGCAACGACTTCCTGACTCGCCGGTCATCGTCGCGCTCTCGACAGATTCTGTCGCTTTGTCGTCTTAAGCTGTCGCGCCTCTGTAAATTATCGCGTTTGAGCGGTAGACTCCCCGGCTTTCCGTAGAACCCCGTGGAGTGATGGCATGGCGGACGTAAACAAGGTCGTTCTGGCGTATTCCGGCGGCCTGGACACTTCGGTGATCCTCAAGTGGCTGCAGGATACTTATAACTGTGAAGTGGTGACTTTCACCGCCGATCTCGGTCAAGGCGAAGAGGTCGAGCCGGCCCGCGCCAAGGCTCAGGCCATGGGCGTCAAAGAAATCTACATCGACGATCTGCGCGAAGAGTTCGTGCGTGATTTCGTGTTCCCGATGTTCCGCGCCAACACCGTTTACGAAGGCGAGTACCTGCTGGGTACTTCCATCGCCCGTCCGCTGATCGCCAAGCGCCTGATCGAAATCGCCAACGAAACCGGCGCCGACGCCATTTCCCATGGCGCCACCGGCAAGGGCAACGACCAGGTGCGCTTCGAACTGGGCGCCTACGCGCTCAAGCCAGGCGTGAAAGTCATCGCCCCTTGGCGCGAGTGGGACCTGCTGTCGCGCGAGAAGCTGATGGACTACGCCGAGAAGCACGCGATCCCGATCGAACGCCACGGCAAGAAAAAATCTCCGTACTCGATGGACGCCAACTTGCTGCACATCTCCTATGAAGGCGGCGTGCTGGAAGACACCTGGACCGAGCACGAAGAAGACATGTGGCGCTGGACCGTCTCCCCGGAGAAGGCTCCCGACACCCCGCAATACCTGGAACTGACTTACCGCAACGGCGACATCGTCGCGCTGGACGGCGTCGAAATGACCCCGGCCACCGTACTGGCGACGCTGAACAAGATCGGCGGCGAGCACGGCATCGGTCGTCTCGACATCGTCGAAAACCGTTACGTCGGCATGAAGTCCCGTGGCTGCTACGAGACCCCGGGTGGCACCATCATGCTGCGCGCTCACCGCGCCATCGAATCGATCACTCTGGACCGCGAAGTCGCTCACCTCAAAGACGAGCTGATGCCCAAGTACGCCAGCCTGATCTACACCGGCTACTGGTGGAGCCCTGAGCGTCTGATGCTGCAACAGATGATCGACGCTTCGCAGGTCAACGTGAACGGCGTAGTGCGCCTGAAGCTGTACAAGGGCAACGTCATCGTCACCGGCCGCAAGTCCGACGATTCGCTGTTCGACGCCAACATCGCCACCTTCGAAGAAGATGGCGGCGCTTACAACCAAGCCGATGCGGCGGGCTTCATCAAGCTCAACGCGCTGCGCATGCGCATTGCTGCCAACAAGGGCCGCAAGTTGTTCTGAGTGGCTCAGACCGACGCGCAATAAAAAAGGCGGCCTGTTGAGGGCCGCCTTTTTTTATCTTTTTTTTCTGGTTCATCAGGCTCCCTCGTGTATCTGCGCGCAGTCTTGACCCGGTTCAACTGGTTCGTCCCAGTAATGTCACCGTCTGCGAACACAGGTTATATACGATGCACAGTGTGGCTCCTGAGCCTTTCTTGGCCTGCCTGATCTGTTGCAATGCGGAGTGGGCAAGCGCGTCCGACGCATGATTACAAAGAAATACGAGAACCCGCGCGTGCTTTTTATCGACGCCTTTTAGCGTTTCGAAGATGGCATCGAATTCCTTCGCTGCATCAACTTCTCTTGCGTCAATGATGTTCAGTTCACTTACCCAGGGTGACAGCTTGATATTCTGCATAACCGGATGGGATGGGTCGCGTGGACCGAGCGGTGGGTCCGGCGCGTTGTGAACTCTGCAGGGAATCGGCACTCGGCCTGGCCCGGTTTTACCCGACACGATGCAACTGGTCAGCTCAAAAGCACAACGCTCGCCTGCTTCGCGAAAGGATTCGTCCCTCTGGTTATTTTGAGTGGTTTTCAAAAAGCTTTTGTCTTTGCCGAAGTCTGAAGGCGAGTAAAGCGAGCGATGATTGAAGTTGAGAGTGATAAAGAACAGGAATAACAAGTAAAAGGGGAAACTGATCAGAAACCAGACGTAAATTTCCCGGTCCTTGTTATCGAGAAATGGTAACGATACCGCCGCCGAGGTTTCCGAAAGAATTGCAAATATGGCGATGACTGTCATGGGGTTGGTGATTTTGTTTTTTATCTTTAGCATTGTTTTGCTTCTACATGGTTTGTCTAGTTTAAGTTGGTTGTTTCAGCGATAGTAAAGGCGCTTGTGTAAGTGCGCGGCTGTTAACTAAAGTTTTATAGAATCAACGATGTTGTGTCGAACAGGTGGTTGTGTCGGTTCGTTACGTCGTATGTCCCAGTGCTTGCCCAAGGCCAATTTGACAGGTAAATCATCGTGTATGAAGGTTCGTAATTGCGCCTGTTGAAGTTTTCCAACGACCCACCATGGCGTAGGACTCGACTGCATGAAGATCAAACTCCGCCGGTGTATGAAAGATCGGAAGGCGGTTGCAATGGGGCAAGGGCAGCGAATTTGTGGGAATTATCCTCAATGCCTGTAGGGAATGTCTCTGGATGCAAATGCGTGTAAAAGTTGCCATGCCTTGAAGCAAGTGACTGGGATATCGTGCGTGTTCTAAAAATTCGAACAGCGAAAACTGGACTTGCCCATGAATAAAGTGCTGATCGTGGATGACCACCCCGTCATTCGACTTGCGGTACGTATGCTGATGGAACGGCATGGCTACGAAGTCATTGCAGAAACGGATAATGGCGTTGATGCACTACAAATTGCTCGTGAACAAATACCCGATCTTGTCATCCTGGATATTGGAATACCCAAACTCGACGGGCTGGAAGTTATTGCGCGCCTGACCTCCACTGCCATGCCGGTGAAAGTGCTGGTGCTGACTTCCCAGGCTCCCGGCCATTTTTCAATGCGTTGCATGCAATCGGGCGCAGCGGGTTACGTGTGCAAACAGCAGGATCTGACCGAATTGCTCAGTGCGATCAAGGCAGTACTGTCCGGCTACAGTTATTTTCCCAATCAGGCGCTGCACACTGTGCGCACCAGTCTGGGCAATGCGAGTGAAGCGGACATGGTTGATCGTCTGTCCGGGCGGGAAATGATGGTGTTGCAGCAGTTGGCGCGCGGCAAGACCAACAAGGAAATCGCCGATGGCATGTTTTTAAGCAACAAGACTGTGAGTACCTACAAGACTCGCCTGTTGCTGAAACTCAATGCGCGCTCTCTGGTTGATCTGATCGAGCTGGCGCAGCGCAACGGCCTGGTTTGAACGATTCGACAGCTGAGAACGTCATGGGCCGATCAAGCTCGGTTGTCGCAGAAAATGAAAAGCCTCCGTCTAGGGAGGCCTTCAGATATCACAGATCATAATCGTAGTCGGCCAATTGCCTTTGCAGTCGGCGCTCCTCAAGCAGGTTGTCGATTGTGCGACGCTTGCTAAGGTTGGTCTTGGCCACTTCAACCACCGGTTCGACCTCATCGGCGTCGGTGGCAATAAGATCCTCTTCTACATCCAGTTGCTCTGTGTCGGTACTCATGAAGTCAACTCCCGGCTAAGACTGCCTTTGGCGCTCCTTATATCGACATTACTGCGGCGGGTAAAAAAGATTTTTTCAATCGATGGATGCGAAAAACCGATGACCGCTCAATCGTCAGAAGTTTTATGTTTGTATTCGCATAGATCTTCGATGCGGCAGCTGCCGCAGCGCGGTTTACGCGCCAGGCAAACATAACGACCGTGCAAAATCAGCCAGTGATGAGAGTCGAGCAGGAATTCTTTCGGTACAAACTTCATCAACTTCATTTCTACTTCCACCACATTTTTCCCCGGCGCGATGCCGGTGCGATTGCTGACGCGAAAAATGTGCGTGTCGACCGCCATGGTCAATTGGCGGAAAGCGGTGTTGAGCACCACGTTGGCGGTCTTGCGCCCGACGCCCGGCAAGGCTTCCAGTTCTTCCCGGGTTTGCGGGACTTCACCGCCATGACGCTCAACCAGCAAACGGCAGGTTTCAATGACGTTTTTCGCCTTGCTGTTGTAGAGGCCAATGGTCTTGATGTACTCGGACAGCCCCTCGACACCCAGCGCATGAATCGCGGCGGGTGTATTGGCGACGGGAAAGAGTTTGGCAGTCGCCTTGTTGACGCCGACATCGGTGGACTGCGCCGAAAGAATCACCGCAATCAGCAGCTCGAACGGCGAAGAGTAGGCCAGTTCGGTTTTCGGCTCGGGATTGTCTTCGTGCAGTCGGCGAAATATCTCAAGACGTTTTGCAGCATTCATGGGCGATGCGTTTCCTTGATGACAGAATTGCGGCGTGTCCACGCCTGACGGGCGGCGAGAAGCAGGCCCAGTAAAACCAAAGCGCCGGGAACCAGCGTAATCAGACGCAGCCCTTCGGGGAACAAAACCAGACCTGGCCAATGCCCCGAAAGGCCTCGGCCAAGGCTGCCATAACCGATAATCTCGCGCAGCCCGCCGACTACCAGCATGAGCGAGCCGAACATTGCGCAGCGTTTGAAGCTGACAGCGACGGGCTCGCGGAAGGCACCGTGGTATTCAAACACGACGCAGTGCAAGGCGATCAGCCCTATGTAGAGCTCAGACGTCTGCTGCCATGGCAAAAACCAGCGTTGCGCCACAATATCCGCGCAACT
This sequence comes from Pseudomonas sp. 2957, assembly GCF_031456345.1. Lineage (NCBI taxonomy): Bacteria > Pseudomonadati > Pseudomonadota > Gammaproteobacteria > Pseudomonadales > Pseudomonadaceae > Pseudomonas > Pseudomonas sp. 2957. The sequence continues at coordinate 642,435 of NZ_JAVDUL010000003.1, read as the reverse complement.
GGTCAACGTCGCGGCGATTATCAGGCTGGCGAGCAATGCACGGGTGCCCGTGAGGCGCTCGCGCAGCGGCGACATGCAGACGGCAAATACACCGAGTACCGCGCTGAGCATCAAGGTTATCCCCAGTGCAGCGCTGAATGTTGGTGTGGCGCCCAGTAGGGGCACCAGCATCAATAAATTCACCGTGCGCTTCATGGGCCAGTCCCCAAGAGCAGCGCCCGATGCTCATCGAAATAACGCAGTGCGTCATGAATTGCGTCAATGGCGGCACGGGAGGTAATGGTCGCGCCAGCGATCTGATCGAACTCCCCCTGATCCTTTTTCAGCGCCCAGCCGGCGTCTGTGGGCTCAGTACGGGATTTGCCGATGAAGGCCTGAAGCCAGGCATTCGGCCATGCACCGATGTGACCACCCAATCCTGGCGTTTCGCGCTGCTCAAGGGTTTTCACGCCTAAAAGTTTGCCATTAGCATCAATGGCAATCAGCAGTTCCAGAGTACCTGCGTAACCTTCGCTGCGACTGCGCAACAGCACCGCGACTGTCTGACCGGAGCGGGTCGCTCGATAGCCGCCCGACAGCGTGCTATGGCGCAAAGCAGGCTCGGCGAGCGTCAGCGGTTGCTCCAGCGGCTGATTGTCGTAGAGCGCGGCAGGCATGACATCAAGCAATTTGCGGCTGTCGAGCAAGCGCTGCTCGCTGGCAATCTGCGGTGCACTGCTGCGCTGCAACACGTATGTCGCACTCATGCCAACGAGTGCCAGCAGCACCACCGTCGCGACACTCGCTGAGCGGTTCACGCGTTCACCTTCGACTGGCGGCTGAGGGCGAAGCGTTCGAGTGCCGGCACCAGAAGATTCATCAGCAATACCGCAAACGCGACGCCGTCCGGGTAACCACCCCACGTGCGAATCAGATAAGTTAGCAGGCCGACGCCAACACCGAACAGCAGGCGGGCAAGGGCGCTTTTCGCGCCGGACACCGGCTCGGTCACAATAAAAAATGCACCGAGCATGGTCGCGCCGCTGAGCAGGTGAAACAGCGGCGAACCATGGGAATCCGACCCCGAGCCGTTCCAGCACAACAGGCTGATGACGAACAGACTGGCGAGCATCCCCAGCGGTGCGTGCCAGGAAAAGATCCGCCGCTGCAACAGCCACAGGCCGCCGAGCAGAAACGCCAGATTCACCCATTCCACACCGCGCCCGCCGAAACGGCCGAAGGCCGGGTTGCTGGCGAACAGCTCCTGCATGGTCAGGCTTTTATTGATGCGCAGACTGTCCAGTGCCGTGGCTTGCACCCAAGCGTCCGGCGCCTGCGCTGGACTGAAAACCTGTTGCAGCGCCGCAAGAGAATCCAGGCCATGAGCGGGCCAATGGGTCATCGCTTGCGGGAACAGCACCATGCTCAGGACAAAGCCAAGCATCGCCGGGTTGAACGGGTTTTTGCCGACGCCGCCATACAGATGTTTGCCGAACAACAGACCTGAAGCGGTCGCAATGACCGTCAGCCACCAAGGGCAATAAGCCGGCAGCGCGGCGGTCAGCAACATCGCACTGACCAGCGCGCTGCCATCAAGCATTGCCGCTTGCACCGCTTGCACCGCTTGCCGACGCAGACAGGCGACGCCCGCTTCGACGAGCAAAGCACTGACAACCGCCAGGGAAAGGTTGATCAACACGCCCCAGCCATACAGCCAGAATAAAGCGAGCAGACCCGGCACAGCTGCCAGCAGCACGGTGTTCATCGCCTGTTGCAGGCGATCGTCCACTGGCTCAAGGGGCGGCATGGTCTTGCACCCGGCGCTCGGCGTCACTCACGGCTTGCTCCAGTGCTGCGATCTGCTCCGGCGCAGCCTCCGCTGCCTGAGCCTTTTTCAACTCGGCGCGGCGCATGGCCAACTGGATCTTGGCTCGCTTCAGTTCGGCGTCGTTGGTAGTTGCGGGAACGGCGGGAATTGCCGGTTGGCTGCTTTCCAGGTTCGCCAGCGCTTGCTCGGCGGCTTCGAATTGTTGCTGCAGGACGATCAATTGCGACTGCTGCTCGAACGTCGGCGGGTGACCGAAGGCTTTCAGCGATTTGTGCAGTTGCGCTCGACTCATCGCCACATCGACCTTGGCCTTCTTCAGCGCCGCATCAGCGTTCGCGGCTTTTTGTGCACGCACCCGCTCCAGCGCAGCCTGCACCGGGTCGGCGGTCGATACTTGCGGTTGTGCCGCACGCGCGGCTCGCGCTTCACGTTCAACCTGCTTTTGCTGTTCTTCATGCAGCAAGCGCTGGTTGCGTCGCTCGAAACGCTGGCGCGCATGGTCACGCTTTTCAGCGCGGGCGCGCTGTTCTTCGAGATCGAATGCGAGACCGCCAACCACTGGTATCGTGTTCGCAGGCAAAGGATGCATTTCGATGCAGTCGACAGGGCACGGCGCAACGCACAGATCACAACCGGTGCACTCGTCGATCAGCACCGTGTGCATGAGTTTTGCCGCGCCGACGATGGCGTCGACCGGGCAGGCCTGAATGCATTTGGTGCAGCCGATGCATTCGGCCTCGCGGATGAAGGCGATTTGCGGCGGTGCCGGGCCACGGCTGATGTCCAGTTCCAGGACCGGTATTTTCAACAGCTCGGCCAGGGCGGCGATAGTCTCCTCGCCGCCCGGCGGGCACTTGTTGATCGGCTCACCGTCAACAATGCCTTGCGCATAGGGTTTGCATCCGGGATGGCCGCACTTGCCGCATTGGGTCTGCGGCAGCAGGGCATCGATGCGTTGAATCAGACTCATGTTTTGATCAATCCACTGAATCCGAGAAAAATCACTGCGACCAGTCCGGCGCTGATCAGATCGATCGGCAGGCCGCGAAAGGGCAGGGGAATATCGTTGTCGACCGTGCGCTCGCGCAGGTCGCAGAACACACTCAGCACCAGCCAGAAACCCAGCCCTGCACCCAGACTCAAAGCTGTCGCGTGCAGCAGGCCATGATCGTTTTGCGCATTGATCAAGGCCAGCCCGAATACCCCGGCATTGCCCAGCAGCAGCGGCCACAATCCAGCGAACGGCCAATCGGGCAGGCCGCGCGCCAGCAGTTTCAGCAGCGGCGCGATCAACAACACACTCAATGGCAGAAACACGAACAGGCGCAGCGCTTCAAGCTGCAACGGCACCAATATCCACTGCCAGATCGCCTGACCGATAACGCCGACCACCACCATCAGGCACAACGTCGCCAACCCCAGCGCATGGACCTGGCGTCGGCTGCCCGCCAGCAGCGGAGCGACGCCCAGCGGCCAGTGCAACACGAAGTTGTTGAGCAGCGCAGCACTGATCAGCGTTAACACGAGTTCGGTCATGGTTCTGCCAGCGAAACGGGCGGGTGTCTCTTAAGGGTAGGCACTATCGGGCCAGATATGAAAAATCCCACCGGCATGCAGAGCACGTCGGTGGGATCGTTTTGCGGCAACGTCTTACTTGATGCGCTGACCCGGCTTGGCGCCGCTGTCCGGGCTCAGCAGGTAAATCTCTTCACCACCAGGGCCCGCCGCCATCACCATGCCTTCGGAAATACCGAACTTCATTTTCCGTGGCTTGAGGTTGGCGATCATCATGGTCAGGCGACCGTCGAGCTTGGACGGGTCCGGGTAGGCGCTCTTGATCCCGGAGAACACGTTGCGTTGCTCGTCACCGATGTCGAGGGTCAGGCGCAGCAGCTTGTCGGCGCCTTCGACGTGTTCGGCCTTGACGATCAAAGCGACGCGCAAATCGATGGCGGCAAAGGCGTCGAAATCGATTTCCGGCGACAGCGGATCCTTGGCCAGTTCGCCGTTGCCCGCAGGCTTGGCTTCGCCAGTGTCGGTCTGGCTGGCGGTCAGGTCTTCTTTCGATGCGTCGGTCATGGCTTGCACTTTTACCGGGTCGATGCGGGTCATCAACGGCTTGAATTCGTTGAGCTGGTGATTAGCCAGCAGGGTGGTGTGGTCATTCCAGGTCAGCGGCGCGACGTTGAGGAACGCCTCGGCATCTGCGGCCAGCAGCGGCAGTACCGGTTTGAGGAAGATCACCAACTGGCGGAAAAGGTTGATGCCGGTGGCGCAGATCGCCTGGACTTCATCCTGCTTGCCTTCCTGCTTGTTCAGCGACCACGGCGCCTTGTCGGCGATCCACGCATTGGCACGGTCAGCCAGGGCCATGGTTTCTCGCATGGCGCGGGCGAAGTCGCGGGCCTCGTAGGCGTCGGCAATGCTCGGCGCGGCGGCGAGGAAAGCCTCGGTCAGCTCCGGCGCGGCATTGTTGCCGACCAGCAGGCCGCCGTTGCCCTTGTGGATAAACCCGGCGCAACGGCTGGCGATGTTGACCACTTTGCCGACCAGGTCGGAGTTGACCTTCTGCACGAAGTCTTCGAGGTTCAGGTCGAGGTCGTCGACTCCACGGCCAAGCTTGGCCGCGTAGTAGTAGCGCAGGTATTCCGGCGACAGATGATCCAGATAAGTGCGGGCCTTGATGAAGGTGCCGCGCGACTTGGACATTTTCTGGCCGTTGACGGTCAGGTAGCCGTGCACGTTGATGCCGGTCGGCTTGCGGTAGCCGGCGCCTTCGAGCATGGCTGGCCAGAACAGCGCGTGGAAATTGACGATGTCCTTGCCGATGAAATGATACAGTTCGGCGGTCGAGTCCTTGCCCCAGAACGCGTCGAAGTCCAGCTCCGGCGTACGGTTGCAGAGGTTCTTGAAGCTGGCCATGTAACCGATCGGCGCATCCAGCCAGACGTAGAAATACTTGCCCGGCTCGCCCGGGATCTCGAAGCCGAAGTACGGCGCATCGCGCGAGATGTCCCACTGCTGCAGGCCGGCATCCAGCCATTCGGCGATCTTGTTGGCCACGGCGTCCTGCAGGGTGCCGCTGCGGGTCCAGGCCTGAAGCATTTCCTGGAAATCCGGCAGCTTGAAGAAGAAGTGCTGGGAATCCTTGAGCACCGGGGTGGCGCCGGAGATGGCCGACTTCGGATCCTTCAGATCGGTCGGCGCGTAGGTCGCACCGCATTTTTCGCAGTTGTCACCGTACTGGTCTTCAGTGCCGCATTTCGGGCAGGTGCCCTTGATGAAGCGGTCGGCCAGGAACATTTTCTTTTCCGGGTCGAAATACTGGGTGATCGAGCGCTGGGCGATGTGCCCGGCGTCACGCAGCTTGAGGTAGATCTGGCTCGACAGCTCACGGTTTTCTTCGGCGTGAGTGGAGTGAAAATTGTCGAAATCGACAAGGAAGTCGGCAAAGTCGGCGCTGTGTTCAGCCTGCACGTTGGCGATCAGTTGTTCCGGGGTGATGCCTTCCTTTTCCGCGCGCAGCATGATCGCCGAACCGTGGGCGTCGTCGGCGCAGACATAAATGCATTGGTTGCCGCGATGCTTCTGGAAGCGCACCCACATATCGGTCTGGATGTATTCCAGCATGTGGCCAAGGTGAATCGAACCATTGGCGTAGGGCAGGGCGCTGGTGACGAGGATCTTGCGTGGCTCGGACATGGGGCTTCGCTACTTGATGAAACGGAGGTCGGCCACTATAAAGCGCCGGCGCATATTTTTCACCCCTGCGCCACTGGGTACTTTGAGAGCTCTTGTGGCGAGGGGATTTATCCCCGCTGGGTGGCGAAGCCGCCCCAAAACCGCAAACTTCGATGTATCAGATAGTCCGAGTGCAATGGCTTTACGACTGCTGCGCAGCCGAACGGGGATAAATCCCCTCACCACGGTGGCTTTTCAGCGCAAGTAATCTGTTCGCCTCAAATCGGTGTCCAGCGTACGATAGCCGCCATTCTTTCCAGTCTTGTTATCGGAGTTGCCCATGAGCGCCGTCACTCGCGCAGCGGTGGAAGCCGTCCTCAGCCAATACACCGACCCTTACCTCAACCAGGACCCGGTCAGCGCCGGTTGCGTGAAAAACATCGAGATCATCGGTGACCGCGTCAATGTGCAGCTGGAAATCGGCTACGCCGCCGGACTGTTCAAGAGCGGTTGGGCGCAATTGCTGCAACTGGCCATCGAAAACCTCGACGGCGTGGTCATCGCCCGTGTCGAGGTCACCAGCGTGATCGCCGCGCACAAGGCCCAGGCTCAGATTCCGGGGCTGGCCAACGTCAAGAACGTCGTCGCCGTCGCTTCCGGCAAGGGCGGCGTGGGCAAATCCACCACCGCTGCCAATCTCGCGCTGGCGCTGGCCCGGGAAGGTGCCAAGGTCGGCATCCTCGACGCCGATATCTACGGCCCGAGCCAAGGCATCATGTTCGGCATTCCCGAGCGCACCCGTCCTGAGGTCAAGGATCAGAAGTGGTTCGTGCCGCTCAAGGCCCACGGCGTGGAAGTCATGTCGATGGCCTTCCTGACCGACGACAACACGCCGATGGTCTGGCGCGGGCCGATGGTTTCCGGGGCGCTGCTGCAACTGGTTACGCAAACCGCGTGGGGCGATCTGGATTATCTGGTCATCGACATGCCACCAGGCACCGGCGACATTCAACTGACTCTGGCGCAGAAAGTCCCGGTGGCCGGTGCGGTGATCGTCACCACGCCGCAGGATCTGGCGCTGCTTGACGCGCGCAAAGGCGTGGAAATGTTCCGCAAGGTCAACATTCCGGTGCTGGGCGTGGTGGAAAACATGGCCGTGCACATCTGCTCGAACTGCGGGCATGCCGAGCATCTGTTCGGTGAAGGGGGTGGCGAGAAACTGGCGACCCAGTACGGCGTCGAATTGCTGGCCTCGCTGCCGCTGTCGATGCTGATCCGCGAACAGGCCGATGGCGGCAAGCCAACCGTAATCGCCGAGCCGGACAGCCAGATCGCCATGGTCTATCAGGAACTGGCCCGCCACGTCGGCGCGCGCATTGTCTTGCAGGAAGCGGCCACGCCGGCGATGCCGAATATCACCATCAGCGACGATTGATCCATCGGCAGCGCTGAAAAACCTGTGGGAGCGAGCCTGCTCGCGAAAGCGGTGTGTCATCCAACTCATCAGTTGCCTGATACGACGCCTTCGCGAGCAGGCTCGCTCCCACATTGGCTTGTGTAATGGGACTTAGATACGCAACCCGCCATCCATCTCCAGAATCCGCCCGGTGTAGTAGTCGTTCTCGAAGATATACGCCGCCGAATGGGCGATCTCCTCAGGCTTGCCCATGCGCTTGAGCGGAATGCCCGACGTCATCTTCTCCAGCGCTTCCGGCTTCATGCCCAAAGTCATTTCGGTTTCGATGAAGCCCGGTGCGATGCCCGCCACGCGAATGCCGTAACGCGCCAGCTCCTTCGCCCAGGTCACGGTCGCCGCTGCGACGCCGGCCTTGGCTGCGGAATAGTTGGTCTGGCCGACATTGCCTGCGCGGGAGATCGACGAAATATTGATGATCGCGCCGCTGTTCTTCAGCTCGACCATCTTCGCTGCGACTTCACGGGTGCAGAGAAACACGCCGGTCAGGTTGACGTCGATCACCGCCTGCCACTGCGCCAGGCTCATCTTGGTCATCTCGCCGTCCTTGACCTTCAACAGCAGACCATCGCGCAGAATCCCGGCGTTGTTGATCAGGCCGTGGATGGCGCCGAAGTCTGCGGCCACTTGCGCGACCATGTGCTCGACCTGTTCTTCATTGGCGACGTTGCACAGGTAGCTGCGCGCTTCGACACCTTTGGCTTTGCAGGCGGCCACGGCGTCGTCGAGTTTTTCCTGATTCAGATCGACCAAGGCCAGCTTCGCGCCCTTGCCGGCGAAATACTCGGCCATGGAACGGCCCAAACCCTGGCAACCGCCGGTGATAATGATTACTTTGTCGTTGAGTTGCATTCGCATGTCCCGCTGGCAGGTCTGAGTTGTTTTTGTTGTCGGCAACGCTCGATCGGCACCGGTCAGGCCTGGTTGCACACGAACATTTGCCCGATGCGCGCCGGTTACTTTTCGCTGCGCGCCTGTCCGTTTTCTAGACGGAACCCATTTAAGGAGTCACAAATTGAGCGCTGAAGTGGCGAAGAATGCCCGAGAATTGCTTCTCAAGGAATACCGTGGAGTGCTGTCGACCCACTCCAAATCGATGCCGGGTTTTCCCTTTGGCTCGGTTGTGCCGTATTGCCTGGACGAGCAGGGTCGGCCGCTGATCCTGATCAGCCGCATCGCCCAGCACACGCATAACCTGCAGAAAGATCCGAAGTGTTCGATGCTGGTGGGCGAGCGCGAGGCCGACGATGTGCAGGCGGTCGGGCGGCTGACTTATCTGGCCGAAGCGCAGAAGCTCGCAGAACCGGCAGCGATTGAGGCTGCCGCCGAACGCTACTACCGCTATTTCCCCGACTCGCAGAATTATCACCAGGCCCACGACTTCGACTTCTGGGTGCTCGATCCGGTGCGCCATCGCTACATCGGCGGCTTTGGTGCGATCCACTGGATCGACGATCTGACCTTGGCCAACCCGTTCGCCGGCAAGGCTGAAATCAGCATGGTCGAGCACATGAACAGCGATCATGCCAAGGCCATCGCCCATTACGTCGAGCTGGCCGGGCTGCCGAACAGTGTGCCGGCGCAACTGGCCGGCATCGACAGCGAGGGCATGCACCTGCGCATCGGTCAGGCCGTCTACTGGTTGCCCTTCGCGGCGCCATGTAATACGCCGACACAAGTGCGCGAGGCCTTGGTTTCTCTGGCTCACGCCCAGTCCTGGCCGAAAAAAGCGCAAAGTTAAGCTTGAATTCACGCAAGGGCGACGTCATCTAGGGCTTACTGCAAGGCATTTCTTGCGTTGAGGAAACTTTGATGCGCCCTTTTCTGTTGCTCTTTCTGCTGTTTCCAGTGCTGGAGCTGTTCGTATTCGTCAAAGTGGCAGGCTCTATCGGGTTCTTCCCGGCCCTGCTGCTGATCATTCTCGGCTCGATGTTCGGTGTGTTCGTGCTGCGCGTCGCCGGTCTGGCCACCGCATTGCGTGCCCGGGAAAGCCTGAATCGCGGCGAGTTGCCCGCGCAGACCATGCTCGAAGGCCTGATGCTGGCACTGGCCGGTGGCCTGTTGATCATTCCCGGCTTCATCAGTGACGTCGTCGGTCTGGTGATGCTGTTGCCGGTCACCCGTCGTCTGCTGGCGAACAAGATGCGCCAGCGCGCCGAAGATCAGGCCATGCGTCAGCGCGCCTTCGCCGACGACCTGCAACCCCGCGGCGGCCCGGCCCCGCGCGAGCCGCTCGGTCGAGAGCCGAATGTGATCGAAGGCGAGTTCGAACACCGCGACAACAAGTGATATCAGCATCGACACGGCACCCTCGGGTGCCGTGCTCGTTTATGGCGCTTTTTTACTGGGTGGCGATGAAAATTTTTTTCCGCCAGCCCTTGTAATCGGCTTGTACGCCCCTATGTATCGGTCACCGAAAGGTTTCCGGTATTCAAACCGGACAGACTTGCGCGGTTCGCTCGACGGACCGCAACCGGCGCAGGCCGGATTCGTTAAACCCGCCGGGACTACACCGGCCGATGAAAACCACAATTAGGAGAGATCGACAATGAAGCTTCGTCCTCTGCATGACCGCGTCGTCATCCGTCGCAGCGAAGAAGAAAAGAAAACCGCTGGCGGTATCGTCCTGCCAGGTTCGGCTGCTGAAAAAGCCAACCACGGTGTGATTCTCGCTGTAGGCCCGGGCAAAGCTCTGGAAAACGGTGAAGTGCGTGCACTGTCCGTGAAGGAAGGCGACAAGGTTGTGTTCGGTCCTTACTCCGGCAGCAATACTGTGAAAGTCGATGGCGAAGACCTGCTGGTAATGAGCGAGAACGAAATTCTCGCGGTTATCGAAGGCTGATACTCCCGTTCATTTTCCCGTTACTACAAAGTATTTAAGGAATATCGATCATGGCTGCTAAAGAAGTTAAGTTCGGCGATGCCGCCCGCACCAAGATGCTCAAAGGCGTCAACGTTCTGGCTGACGCGGTAAAAGCGACCCTGGGCCCGAAAGGCCGTAACGTGGTTATCGAGAAGAGCTTCGGCGCTCCGACCATCACCAAGGACGGCGTTTCCGTTGCCAAAGAAATCGAACTGGATGACCGCTTCGAAAACATGGGCGCGCAGCTGGTCAAAGACGTTGCCTCCCGTGCCAACGATGACGCTGGTGACGGTACTACCACCGCTACCGTTCTGGCTCAGTCGATCGTCAACGAAGGCCTGAAAGCCGTCGCTGCCGGCATGAACCCGATGGACCTCAAGCGCGGCATCGACAAGGCGACCATCGCCATTGTCAAAGAACTCAAAGCCCTGTCCAAGCCATGCGCTGACTTCAAAGCCATCGCTCAGGTAGGCACCATCTCGGCCAACTCCGACAACTCCATCGGCGACATCATTGCCGAAGCCATGGAAAAAGTCGGTAAAGAAGGCGTGATCACCGTTGAAGAAGGCTCGGGCCTGGAAAACGAACTGTCGGTTGTAGAAGGCATGCAGTTCGACCGTGGCTACCTGTCGCCATACTTCGTCAACAAGCCGGACACCATGGTTGCCGAGCTCGACGGCCCGCTGATCCTGCTGGTCGACAAGAAGATCTCGAACATCCGCGAAATGCTGCCAGTGCTGGAAGCCGTTGCCAAAGCCGGCCGTCCGCTGCTGATCGTGGCCGAAGACGTTGAAGGCGAAGCCCTGGCGACTCTGGTTGTGAACAACATGCGTGGCATCGTCAAAGTCGCTGCCGTCAAGGCACCGGGCTTCGGCGACCGTCGCAAGGCCATGCTGCAGGACATCGCTGTTCTGACCGGCGGTACCGTTATCTCCGAAGAGATCGGTCTGAGCCTGGAAAGCACCACCCTGGAGCACCTGGGTAACGCCAAGCGCGTAACCCTGTCCAAGGAAAACACCATCATCGTTGACGGTGCTGGCGTGCAGGCAGACATCGAAGGCCGTATCGCCCAGATCCGCGCCCAGGTTGCCGAAACATCCTCGGACTACGACCGTGAAAAACTGCAAGAGCGTCTGGCCAAGCTGTCCGGCGGCGTTGCAGTGATCAAGGTTGGCGCTGGTTCCGAAGTTGAAATGAAAGAGAAGAAAGCCCGCGTTGAAGACGCCCTGCACGCAACCCGCGCAGCCGTTGAAGAAGGCGTGGTACCTGGCGGTGGCGTGGCGCTGATCCGTGCTCTGGAAGCACTGACCGAGCTGACCGGCGACAACGCTGACCAGAACGTCGGTATCGCTGTGCTGCGTCGCGCTGTTGAAGCGCCGCTGCGTCAGATCGCTGCCAACTCCGGTGACGAGCCAAGCGTAGTCGTCAACGAAGTGAAGAACGGCAAAGGTAACTTCGGTTACAACGCTGCTTCCGGCGAATACGGCGACATGATCGAAATGGGCATCCTGGACCCAACCAAGGTAACCCGTTCGGCTCTGCAAGCTGCAGCCTCGATCGGCGGTCTGATCCTGACCACCGAAGCAGCGGTTGCCGACGCACCGAAGAAAGAAGGTGCAGCTGGCGGCGGTATGCCAGACATGGGCGGCATGGGTGGCATGGGCGGCATGATGTAAGCCAGCCCTGGCCCTGTAATGCAAAACCCCGCTGGCGAAAGTCAGCGGGGTTTTTTATTACCCGGATTTCGAAGCTCACTGGTAGCCCCTGTGGGAGCGAGCCTGCTCGCGAAAGCGGTCTGTCATCCGACATGCAATCCAGTTGAGCCGACAATTCGCGAGCAGGCTCGCTCCCACAGGTGCTTTATTTCAGGCATTGATCGGCTGTGTGTTCATCGCCGTCGAAGTCTTGCCAGCCGGGCGATACAGCACCCAGTAATAAGCCCCCAGGCAAATCAGCCAGCAGAAAATCGCCGTCCACACGTTGTGCGAGAAGAAGTGCGCGCCCTGCATCATGCGGCTGATCGAGAACACCGAGCCCAGTGCAAAGGCGAACACAAACGCCTGCCGCGCCAGTCGCGGGCGGCGGTCGCGCAGCACGAAGAACAGTGCAAACAGGGTGAACCCGGTCGCCGCATGGCCACCCGGCCAGCAACGTCCCGGCTTGTCCGTGGCGGGGCGATGTTCCATGAGTTTGCTGTAGGTCTCGTGGCCGCCGAATTGCTCCAGGCTCCATGGGCACTGCACAGCGGTGACGGCTTTGACCGGAGTGACAAATGAAGTCGCCAGCCCCAGCGACAGCACCAGGCAGCCCAGTTCGCGCTTGAACGGTTTCAGCCTCGAAATAAAAAACGCGCCGATGAAACCCAGAATGGCAAACACCGAGAAGCCGATCACCAGCTGTTTTGCCCGGTCATGCAGGATGTCTTCAAGCACATAGCTGTGCCGCCCGATGAAATCCCCCGCGACCGGGTCGTAGAACATTTGCGCCAGAACCATGTCCAGATCGGTCAGTTCGAGCAACAGCAGAATGATCGCCGCCGCTGCGGGAATGCCCAGACACAACCACCAGTTCAGCGGTCTTGAAGCGGGAAGGGCAGAGGTCGACACCATGGCAGGTTCCTTGGTCGATGAACGGAGGAGAGAGCGTAATCGCGCGGAGTCTGCGCGCGCTGGCGTCGGCGATTTGTTAACCGAAAGTGAAAAAAACGTCGCAGCGCGCAGCGCAGGTTTATCAAAAAACGCCCCTAGCCCTGAGCCACACTTGGCCGTAAGCTGCGCGGGCCAAGACGGCCGTTACCACGTTCGGAGGAGATGTCCATGCGAATTCTGCTGGTCGAAGACAACCGTGACATCCTGGCCAATCTGGCCGATTACCTGGGCATGAAAGGCTATACCGTCGATTGCGCCCAGGATGGTCTGTCCGGTCTGCATCTGGCGGCGACCGAGCATTACGATCTGATCGTGCTCGACATCATGCTGCCCGGCATCGACGGCTACACCTTGTGCAAACGCCTGCGCGAAGACGCCCGGCGTGACACGCCGGTGATCATGCTGACCGCCCGTGATCAACTCGACGACCGTCTGCAGGGCTTCAAGTCCGGCGCCGACGATTACCTGATCAAACCGTTCGCCCTGTCCGAGCTGGCCGCCCGCGTCGAAGCGGTCATGCGCCGTGCTCAGGGCGGCGGTCGCCGGGCGTTGCAGGTCGGTGACCTGAGCTACGACCTCGACACCCTGGAAGTGACCCGCGAAGGCAAGCTGCTCAAACTCAACCCGGTGGGTCTCAAGCTGCTCGCGGTGTTGATGCAGAAGAGCCCGCACGTGCTGCGTCGGGAGATTCTCGAAGAAGCGCTTTGGGGCGATGACTGCCCGGACAGCGACAGCCTGCGCAGCCATGTTCACCAATTGCGCCAGGTGATCGACAAGCCATTCGCCAAGCCACTGCTGCACACCGTGCACGGTGTCGGTTATCGCTTGGCCGAGGGGCGAGATGGAGTTTAAGCAGAGTCTTTCCCAGCGGATCATCATCGCCTTTGCGCTGATGAGCGCACTGGTCGCCGGCGCTTTCGCCATGGGCATCGTTGCGACGGTGCACCTGGTGGAAGAGAAACTGATTTCGGCGGGATTGGGCGGCGACCTGCAACGTTTGCTGCTGATGGACAATGTCTCCGACTGGAGCCATCGGCCCGAGCCGGATCAGTTGTTCTACTTCAGTGGCGGGCCGGGTGATTTCGACCTGCCCAAGGATCTGCGTCACCTCGATGCCGGTTTCCATGAGGTCTTTCGCGAGCAGCTGTCCTATCACGCCATGGTCGAAGTGGTGGATGGTCGGCGTTATGTCTTGCTTCAGGACCAGAGCGATTTCGAAGAGCGCGAGCGCGTGCTGTTTGCGGTGGTCCTGGTGGGCTTCGTGCTCAGCCTGGCCTTGGCGGTATTTCTCGGCTGGGTGCTCGCGCGCAAGGTGATGGCGCCGGTGGTGCGCCTGGCGCGGCAGGTCCGGCATCGCGACCAGCTGCTCGGGCTGGCGCCACCCTTGGCGCCGGACTACGCGGCGGATGAAGTCGGTGAACTGGCGGTGGCGTTCGATGCCACCCTGGGGCGCTTGCGTCAGGCACTGACCCGCGAACGTCTGTTCACCAGCGACGTCAGCCATGAATTGCGCACGCCGCTGATGGTCCTGGCCAGTTCCTGCGAACTGCTGCTGGAAAACCCCGGAATCGATCAGCGCGGTCGCGCCCAGGTCGAGCGCATTGCCCGGGCCAGCGAGGAGATGCGCGAACTGGTACAGACCTTCCTGATGCTGGCGCGCACGCAGAACGAAGAGGCCGCAGCGGCGCCCCAGCAGAACCTCACACAAGTGGCCGAGAGCCTGCTGTGCCTGTGGCGTGAGCCGATCGAGCGCAAGGGGCTGACACTGATATTCGAGCCGGGCACACCAGCGGATACTCGCTACAACGCGACCTTGCTGAACGCGGTGATGGGTAACCTTCTGCGTAACGCACTGCATTACACCGAACAGGGTTTCATTCGCCTGACGCTCACCGCCAACGGTTTCGTCGTTGAGGATTCGGGCGTGGGCATTCCCGAGGAAAAACGCGAGGCGATGTTCGAGCCCTTTGTGCGCGGCAGCGAGAAGCGTGGCGAAGGGCTGGGCCTGGGTTTGTCGCTGGTGCAGCGTATCTGCGAAAACCAGGGCTGGACGGTCAGCTTGAGCACGATGGACCCCAATGGCTGCCGATTCGAGGTAGATCTTGGCGTGAATGCCGGCAAATAGTGGCTCGAGGCTACTCCCGTACAGCTGTCTGAATCCTGTATAACGTTGTAATAATTTACGGATTTACCTGACAGATTTTTCACAATTGGATGACCTGACGCTGACACGCCGCTGTTTAAGGTGGCGTCATCAGAACAGGAGTCCAGATGATGGCCGGCCCGATCAAGCTCGATTTTTCCGAAAAGTACGACGACCAACACGCACAACGATATCTGCGCAAGCACCAGCAAAGCCTCGGTCGCCGCCTGTCGCACTTGCGCGATGAGCAAGTCGGTCGCAAGGCCTTGGCGCTGGCGGGAGATCCCGGGCTGGTGCTGGATCTGCCCTGCGGTGCCGGGCGTTTCTGGCCAATGCTCGCGGAGAAGCCCAACCGGGTGATCATCGGCGCGGACAATTCCGAGTCGATGATCAAGACCGCGATGCAGGGACAACCGGCCGAGGTGGTCAAGCGTGTACAACCGCTGCACACCTCGGCATTCGATATCGCTCTGCCGGATAACTCGGTCGACAGCATCTTTTGCATGCGTCTGTTGCACCACATCGGCGAGGCCGAGCACCGTCGGGTGATCCTGCGCGAGTTCGAGCGGGTGACCCGCGACAGCGTGATTGTTTCGTTGTGGGTCGACGGCAATTTCAAGGCCTGGAAGCGCAAGCGTGCCGAGCGGGATCGGCCAAGTCATGATTACCAGAATCGGTTTCTGATTCCGGCGGCGACGATCGAGAAAGAATTTGAACAGGCGGGTTTCCGCATTCAGGAACAACTGGACTTCATACCGCTCTATGCGATGTGGCGAGTTTACGTATTACGCAAGAGGTAGAGGATGGCAGTGCAAGCAGCGGTTGAAGCGGATGTCGCTCCCCAGGATCGTTTCGATTATTACTGGAACCAGCGCGGCGAATGGGTTGAAGAGCCCAATGTGCGCCGTGGTGGCGAAAGCGGGGTGCAGCGCATCGTCGACCGTGACGGGCAGCTTTTGTACGCCAAGCGCCAGACCGGGCACATCTATCGCAGTTGGTTGCACCCCTTCGGTCGCCCGACCGTATTGCGCGAACTCGACGCCCTGACTGGCGTTAGCAAACTCGGCGTGCGCGTACCGCAGATCGTCTTTTGCGGCGCTCAGCCTGATCCACAACACAAGTGGCGCGCACTTCTTGTCACCAAATCCCTCGACGGTTTTCAGGAACTGGAACACTGGCTGGCCGCTGCCGGTGGTCGCGATCAGTGTGGCGACGTGGTTTACGAAAAAGTCCTCAAGGACCTTGCCGAAAATCTGGCGCGCATGCACAAAGGTCGCTGGCAGCACAGCTGCATTTACATCAAGCACGTTTTCGTTCGCGTCACCGGCGAGGGCGAAGCAGCGCAGGTTGAAGTGGCGTTGATCGATCTGGAGAAGTGCCGCCAGCGTCTGACCCCCTATCGCGCCGCGCAGCATGACATGAAGCAACTGCGTCGCCATTCGTCGTTCCGCGATGCCGACTGGAAGAAACTCGTCTACTTTTATGAGACGGCGTTTGGCAGCGCTATCAAAGGTTTATAGCGATGAAACTCGAAATTGCACGAGGTTTGTTCCTGATCGGGGCCTTGGCAGTTGCTTCACTGGCGGTGGCTGCCTGGGAGCAGCCGCGCATGCAGGTCATAGGGGCGTCCGGGAACGACGCTCATTGTTCGGTTCCACGGGTGGCGAAAGCCTCTGTGGCAACCCAGCCCGATCATGATCTGCTGTTGTTCATGTTCGGACTGTCCCAAGGGATGAGGCCAGCCAGTTGACACGATTCAAGCCCAAATAAAAGGCCTCGCAATTGCGAGGCCTTTTTTATTCCACAACTTTCAAGATACATATCGTCCTCTGTGGGAGCGAGCCTGCTCGCGAAGGTGTGTCAGTCGACATCAATGCAACTGAAATACCGCATTCGCGAGCAGGCTCGCTCCCACAGGGAAATGTGCTTATCTGGCATCTGGCTTAGCAAGGAAGGTATAAACACACGGCAGCACGAACAGCGTAAACAACGTGCCAATCGACATCCCCGTGGCAATCACCATGCCGATATCAAAGCGGCTCACGGCGCCCGCGCCGGTTGCCAGAATCAGCGGCACCATGCCGAACACCATTGCCGCCGTCGTCATCAGCACCGGGCGCAAGCGAATTGCTGCCGCTTCCTCCACCGCGTCACGGGCGCTCAGGCCCTTGTCCTTACGCAACTGGTTGGCGAATTCGACGATCAGGATGCCGTGCTTGCTGATCAGGCCGATCAGCGTCACCAGCCCCACCTGGGTGTAGATGTTCATGCTCGACCAGCCGAGGAACAACGGGATCAGCGCGCCGCAGATCGACAGCGGTACGGTGACCAGAATCACCAACGGATCGCGGAAGCTTTCGAACTGTGCGGCCAGCACCAGAAAGATGATCGCCAGCGCCAGAGCGAATGTGACCCACAATGCGCTGCCTTCCTGCACGTACTGGCGCGAGGCACCACCGTAATCGAAGGCAAACCCGGCCGGTGCTTCTTCGCGGGCAATCTGCAGCACGGTATCGATGGCTTCGCCCATGCTCACCAGCGGGAAACCGGAAATCTTCGCCGCGTTGAGCTGCTGGAACTGATTGAGCTGGCGCGGCCTTGCGCGGTCGCTGACCTTGATCAGCGTCGACAGCGGCAGCAATTCGCCCTGGGTGTTTTTCACGTAGTAATTGTTCAGCCAGTCCGGGTTGTCGCGGTAGGCCCGTTCGACCTGGGCGATGACCTTGTAGCTGCGCCCGTCGATGGTGAAGCGGTTGATCTCCGCCTCGCCCAGCAAGGTCGCCAGCGTGCTGCCGAGGTCTAGCATCGACACGCCCATCTGCGCAGCCTTGTCGCGGTCGATATCGACCACTACTTCCGGCTTGTCGAACGCCAGATCGAGGTCGACGAAGGCGAACTTGCCTGACTCCATGGCGCGTTTCTCGATGCGCTCGGCGACTTGCAGCAGCAGTTCATAGTCATTGGCGGTGTTGACCACGAATTCGAAGGGCAGGCCTTCACCGGTGCCGGGCAGGGAGGGCAGGTTGAAACCGAAGATCTGCAGGCCGGGAATGCTCTCCAGTTTGCTCTGCACCTCGGGAAGGATTTCCATCTGCGTGCGGCTACGCTCATTCCATGGCTTGAGCAGGAAGCCGCCGATACCGGCCTGCACGCCGTTGTAGCCGTTGATCTGGAACGAGGAGTAGTACTCGGGAAACTCCTTGAAGATGGTGATGAATTCGTCGGTGTAGGTGCTCAGGTAGTCGAGGTTGGTCGGCTGCGGCGCGCTGGCCATCATGAAAATGATGCCCTGGTCTTCGTCCGGGGCCAGTTCCGACTTGGTGAACTTGAGAAACACCGGAATCAGGCACAGCACGATCACCGCAAACACCAGCACCACCGGCCGAGTATTCAGCGTGCCATGCAGCATGCTTTGATAACGGCGCTTGAGGCCTTCAAAGACTCGGTCGAGACGATGGGCCAGGCCGCCGGGATTCTCTTCGTGGCGCAGCAGAAACGCGCACATCATCGGCGACAGCGTCAGGGCGACGACGCCGGAGATCACCACCGCGCCGGCCAGGGTCAGGGCGAACTCCTTGAACAGCGCTCCGGTCAGCCCGGTGAGAAAACCGATCGGCGCATACACCGCCGCCAGGGTGATGGTCATCGACACCACCGGCATCGCAATTTCCCGGGCGCCTTCCAGGGCTGCGTCGAACGGCGTCTTGCCTTCCTCGATGTGCCGGTGGATGTTTTCCACCACGACGATCGCGTCGTCCACCACCAGACCGATGGCCAGCACCATCGCCAGCAGCGTCAGCAGGTTCATCGAGTAACCCATCATCTGCATGAAGAACATCACGCCGATCATCGACAGCGGAATGGTCACCACCGGGATCACCACCGAGCGCAACGCGCCGAGGAACAGGAACACCACGACGATGACGATCAGTACCGCTTCGAACAAGGTCTTCACCACCTCGTCGATCGAGGCCTGAATGAACAGCGTGGCGTCGTAGGCGATCTCGCTTTTCAGATTCGGCGGCAGCTGCGCTTCCAGCTCGGGCATCAGCTTGCGCACTTCCTTGATCACGTCCAGCGGGTTGGCGCCGGGGGTGGCCTTGATGCCGATATACACCGACGGCGTGCCGCCGAACGAGCTGATCGAATCGTAGTTTTCCGCGCCCATTTCCACCCGCGCCACATCACGCAGTAACA
Organism: Pseudomonas sp. 2957; assembly: GCF_031456345.1. Classification (NCBI taxonomy): domain Bacteria; kingdom Pseudomonadati; phylum Pseudomonadota; class Gammaproteobacteria; order Pseudomonadales; family Pseudomonadaceae; genus Pseudomonas; species Pseudomonas sp. 2957. Next base: position 623,622 of record NZ_JAVDUL010000003.1, on the reverse strand, counting down.
CGCGGCTGTCGCCATCGACCTTGAGCGGAATCGCCGAAAAGGCCTCGGCGGATTTCAGTTCGGTGTTGGCGTTGATGCTGGTGACGGTGTACTCGCCTTTCACTTCGCCCGCCGCCGAGAGAAAGTTGTACTGGCGCACTGCAGCGGTCACGTCGGCGGCACTGAGACCGAAGCCGGCGAGTTTCACCGGGTCGAGCCACAGGCGCATGGCGAACACCTGATTGCCGAGAATCTCCGCTTCGGCCATGCCCGGCAGCGTCGCCAGTTTTGGCTGGATGACCCGCGACAGATAGTCGGTAATCTGCGGGTTGCTCAGGTCCTTGCTGAAGAAACTGATGTACATCAGCGCCGAAGCGTCGGCGGATTCCTTGCTCAGCACCGGGTCTTCGGCGTCCTGCGGCAGCTTGTTCTTCACCTCGTTGGCCTTGGCCAGCAGTTCGGTGAACAAGCGGTCGGTGTTGGCACCGATGCGCGCGTAAATCGAAATCACCGAGAAGTTCTGCCGGCTGACCGAGGTCATGTAATCGATGCCTTCGGCGCTGGCCAGGCTCTGTTGCATCGGCTGGGTGATGTAGCCCTGAATGGTTTCGGCGTTGGCCCCGGGATAAGCGGTGGTCACCGTGATCAGGGCGTTTTCCATTTGCGGGTACTGGCGCAGCGGCAGCTTGCTCCAGGCCTGAAAGCCCAGCAGCACAATCAGCAGGCTGACCACGGTGGCGAGCACCGGGCGGCGGATGAACGGATCGGTAAAAGCCATGGGGATTCCTTGATCAGTCGGCGCGAGGCGGACTGTTCTGCTCGCCGAGGGTCTTGTCGTCGCTGATGGCGATAGGGGCACCGTTGTCCAGTTTGATCTGGCCAGCCGTCACCACTTGTTCGCCGCTCTGCACGCCCTTGTTGATCATCACCAGGCCATCGCGGCGTTCGCCGGTCTCGACGAAGCGTCGCTCGGCAATCAGCAGCGGTTGGCCGTTGTCATCCTTGGCGACGCTGCCGTCCTCGGCTTTCTTTTTCCCGACCACGTAAACCGAGTTGCCGTACAGGGTGTAGGTGATCGCGCTTTCCGGCACGACGATGTGCTTCTGCGGATTTGGCAGCAGCACTTCAAGGCTGGCGAACATCCCCGGCAGCAGCTTGCCGTCGGGGTTGGCGAGGGTGGCGCGGACCAGAATATTACGCGTGGTGCTTTCGACGATCGGGTTGATCGCGCTGATCTTGCCGGCAAAGTTCTGTCCCGGATACGCGGCGACAGTGAACTGCACGGGCTGGCCGATAGCGAGTTTCGGCACCGCTTGTTCGGGCACGTAGAAGTCGGCGTAGAGGCTGCTCAAGTCCTGCAACGTGGCGATTTTGGTGCCACTGGCGAGGTAGTCGCCGACGTCGACCTGGCGGATGCCGATGGTGCCGCTGAACGGCGCGAGGATGCGCTTTTTCGCCAGCGATGCGTTGAGCTGATTGACCGTGGCCTTGTTCTTTTGCAGCACGGCGGAGAGGCGGTCGTACTCGCCTTTGGAGATCGCGCGGCTGTCGACCAGTTGCGCGCCACGGCCGAAATCAAGCTGCGCTAGACCGAGGTCGGCGCGGGCAGTTTCCAGCAGAGCGGTCTCGACGGCGCTGTCGAGCTGCAGCAGCGGTTGGCCGGCCTTGACCTTCTGCCCGGATTCGAATTTGAGTTCAGTGACGGTGCCGGCGACTTCCAGACTCAAGTCGACACCTTGCAGGGCCTTGAGCGTGCCGACGGTGGGCAGGCGCATCTGCCACGGCTGTTCGCCGGCAGTGGCCACGGCGACGCTGATCGGCGGCTTGGGCTTGGAAAAGCCCTGGATCATCGTGTAGATCGAAAAGGCTTTGTATCCGCCCAGTACCAGGACGATCAGCAAAACAACACCCAACATGATCAGCATGCGGCGACGCAGCATATTTCCATTTCCTTGGATAAATCATGAGACAGGCGGGCACATTACTCCGAGTCAGGTGGGGATTCCAACTGGCAGTTATTACGTGAAGGCCGGATATGAACCCTGTGGCGAGGGGATTTATCCCCGCTGGGCTGCGAAGCGGCCCCCTGAATCCTTCAGTCATACCGCAATTGCAGTTTTAAGGGCGGCTGCGCCACCCAACGGGGATAAATCCCCTCGCCACAGGATGGGGGGCCATCTCAAAAATGGGGGGTATCAGGCCATCAGATGAAGATGGTTGTCCCAGAGCCCCGCCGGCAATTCCAGCGGCTTGGCCAGCAGTTGTTCCTGGCGGCAATCGTAGTAACGGCAACGGCCCTGCCCCGAGGTCACGACAAAGCCATCCTTTACCGCACCAACGCCGGCGCAATCAGGCAAAGGCGCATCGAGGCGCAGTTCGCCGCTGTCCAGATCCCAGATAAAGAAGCGATTGCCGCGCGGCGCCGTCAATGCGACCAGACGCAGATCGCTGTGCACCGCGACGCTGGCGGTGTAGTGCCCCATCGCCTGCAACTGCTGCTCGGCCACCGGGAACGCCACGAACGCTTGTCCCGGTCGCTTGATCGCCAACAGCTCCGAGCGCTCGTGGGACGGCCCCATGAATTGCTGACCGGCGACGATGGTGCCGTCACTGGCGATGCCCAGGTGGCGGACGCTGTTCATCTGCTGGGCGAGGGTTTCCTTGCTCAGCAACGTGCCGTCGCGCTGCATCAACACCAGGCTCGGTTCCATGGCGTTAAGGTTCATGTCGACGCGGCTTTCCGCCTCGGTGCGAATCCCACCGTTGGCCACCACCAGCGTCTCGCCGTCGGGCATCCACGACACCTGATGCGGGCCGAGACCGTGAGTGGAAATCTCGCCCGTGTGCACCAGCCGTTCGCCTTCGAACTTGTACACACCGAGCAGGCCACGGCCGGGATCGCTCGTGTCATTCTCGGTGGCGTACAGGTATTCGCCGTCCTTGTGCACCACGGCGTGGCCGTAGAAGTGCCGGTCCGGCTGCGAGGTCACGGTCTGCAGCAGCTTGCCGTCGCGCAGGTCGATCAGGTAACTCTCGGTTCCCGGACGCCGCGCGACGAACAGCGCCAGCGGCTGCGTCGGATGATTGATGATGTCGTGACAACGCTGGCCGACGTGGGTGGCGAACACCCGCGTACCGTCGAGCCGATAGCCGACGGCGTAATGCTTGCCGTCAGTATCGTCGCGCGCCGACAGCAACAGCGGGCTCTGATCCTTGCGTTTGAACAGCGTCCAGCCGCCCAGCGTCACTGCTCCCAGCAGTGCACTACCTAAAGTCAGAACCTGACGTCGCAGCATGGCACTCGCCCTCATCAGTCACCGTCGTTGGCGTTGAAGCCCAGTTGGATGCCCAGCGCCTTGGCCAGCTCGCCTTCATGCAGGCGATGGACGACGTTGAGGCTGTCGTAGATATCGTTGAGTTGCTGGCGCCCGGCGTCGTCTTCGAGCATTTCGCCGAGCGAAAGCTGGGTGCTGTCGAACAGCTTCAGCGAGGCGGCGTAAGCAGCATCGATCTTGTCCGCCAAGGGTTTCTGCTCGGCCGGCAGCAGACCGCGCAGTCCTTTGTTGTCGACGCCTTCCCAGACGGTTTTGGCTGCGGCAAGGCTGGCTTCCAACGCCGACAGCGACGACTGGCTGCGCCACGCATCCGCCTGGAACGGCTGCGGCACGCCCTTGCTCTGCCGGCCCATCGGCGTGCCGAGTTTTTTCTTCAGGGTATCCAGTGCAGTCACTTGTACGCGCAGCAGATCGGCGATCGCTTCGTGGGAGTCGGCGTAGCGCTGGTTAGGGAACTTGCTCATCTGCGCGAGCATGCCGTCAGTGTTGTTCCAGCCCTGCAGGATTTCTTCGGCCAGTTGCTTCTGGCGTTCGCCGATGGCGATCAGCAGCGGGCAGTACTTGGCTTTCTGCGCATCGTTGGCGACGTCAGGCTTGGCGTCGAAGAGGATGTATTCGTAAGCCGACAGGCCCTGCACCACGACGCTGGATTTGGCCAGCGCGGCGGCGTCGATCTGCGGCTGGGCGACTACCAGTTGCTCGACCTGACGGCCGACGAGGTTTTTCTTGTCCGGCCAGAACTGCACTTGCCACGAACGATTGCCTTCGGCCAGCGGACCGATCAGCAGCGGTTGCAACTCGGCCCAGGCTTTCTGCGCGTGAAGGAAGTCGGCACGGGCGGTTTCCAGGGTCTCTTTGCCCTGGCAGTAGGCGAGGGCGCTGACCGCCAGTTGCCGGTCGGCTTCGACCCAGCGAGTGTAGGTCGGCAGGATCACCGATTTGGCGATCGCCGCCGAAGTGACCGCTTGCGGGTCCTGCGGCGAGCAGGCGCCGAGGGCGAGCGCGGCAAGGCTGGTGAACAGTAACTTGGGACGGAACATGTCGGGCTCCCGATGCTTTTACAGTATTTAAAGTGAGTTCAGAAAAGCCAGCAACGCAGCGCGCTGCTCGGCATTGAAAGACAAAACCTGTTGCTGCGCCGCCGTCGCCTCGCCGCCATGCCAGAGCACCGCTTCGAGCAGGTTGCGTGCGCGACCGTCATGCAAAAACTGGGTGTGACCGCTGACCGCTTGCGTCAGACCAATCCCCCACAACGGCGGCGTGCGCCAGTCGCGGCCGGAGGCCTGAAATTCGGTGCGGTTGTCCGCCAGGCCTTCGCCCATGTCATGCAGCAGCAAGTCGCTGTATGGACGAATCACCTGATTGGCCAATTCCGGTTCGGCGGCATCGGCGGCAGTGGTGTATTTCGGCGTGTGGCACGACTGGCAACCGGCCTGGAAAAACAGATTCTTGCCGGCCAGCACCTGTGGATCGTTGACGCCACGGCGCGCCGGCACTGCGAGATTGCGGCTGTAGAACAGCACCAGCCGCAGGATGTTGTCGCTCACCTCCGGTTCACCGTCCGGGCCATTGCCGTTCGGCGCCTGTTTGCAGGCAGTCTGCGCCTCGGTGCAATCGTCGAACGGCCGCAGGCTGGTGGTCAGGCCCATGTCCCCCGAGAACGCATGAACATTCTGTTGATTGAGATTCGGTTGCCCGGCTTTCCAGCCGAACCGGCCGATGACGGTTTTCTGCAACTGGTCATCCCAGACCTGGTTGGGTCGGCCATTGATGCCGTTGCTCTCTTTCGCCTGGGCGGCGGCGTTGGCGAGGATCGCCTCTTCGGGGATCGCTTCGAGCAGGCCCAGACCAATCATCGGCGGCGCCACCCGCGCGGAAAAACGCGTGTCCGGGTGCATCGGCCCGTAACCGAGTTGAGTGATCTGCAAGGTCGGTTTGCGCAGCTCGACTTCAGTGCCGTCCTTGAAGCGTACGGGCACCGGCGTGTAGTCCACCCGCACCTTGCCTTCCGGGGCAACGCCGGGCACGGCCATATCCTGGAACTGCCCGCCATATACCGGCTCCGGCACCACGCCGAGCTGTTCGATGACTTTGGCGTATTGCGGCGCGTCGGGAATCGACAGGCGCACCAGCATCGACACTGCATTGGATGCATCAGGTGTCGGCGGATGGCCGCGACCGTCCTTGATGTGGCAATTCTGGCAGGCGTTGGTATTGAACAACGGGCCGAGACCGTCGCGGGCCGTGGTGGTCGACGGCGCGATCACCCACGGGCTGCGAAAGAAACTGTTGCCGACACTGAAGTCCACCCGCCGCGAGGGCGGCAGGTTGGCCGATGGCAGGGAAAAGGCGTTCTGATCGCTCTTGCGCACAGTCGCAGCACCGCCTGAACGCGCTTCCCCCGGCTCGGCCTTGGTGAAACGCGGGGCGTCATCGCAGGCACTCAGGCCCAGGGCCAGCAACAGTGCGGACAAGCGAAGAGGCAGCGAGGGCATCAGACATCCTGCGGACGGGCAAAAATGAAGGCGCAAAGTCTAACAGGGCGGGGGAGTTTGAATAAGAGGAATTATCGTTTGCTTGATACAGCGCAAATCTGCAGAGCGATGCAAACCCCCTGTAGGAGCTGCCGAAGGCTGCGATCTTTTGATTTTGATCTTCAAAAATCAAGATCAACAGATCGCAGCCTTCGGCAGCTCCTACAGGGGACTGTGAACATGGGGTATGAAAAAGGCGACCCGAAGGTCGCCTCTTTTTGACGCGGACGCTGCGATCAGAATTCGTGATCGGCGCTGTCCGGGTTCAGGTCGCTGATGCCCAGTTTGCCCGCAGCGGCTTCGATCGAGCCGGTCTGCTTGACCAGCGCGGCGATGGCGTCGCGAACGACCTGGTTGCCAGCGGTGTTGCCGGCAGCGATCAACTGGTCGTAGTGCTCACCCTTGTTGGCGTGATCGACCATGACCTGGATCTTCGCTTCGGTCGCGGCCAGATCGGCTTTCAGCGCGGTGTCGGCAGCCGGATCGGCCTTGGCCACCAGCGACGACAGGCTGGCGCCGGTCATCTTGGTGCCGTCAACACGGGTGTACTCGCCCAGGTAAACATTACGAATGCCTTTGGCGTCGTAGAAGTGCGAGTAGTGGGTGTTGTCGCTGAAGCAATCCTGCTCGTCTTCAGGGGAGTTGGCTTCCAGGGAAACCTTCATGCGCTCGCCCGCCAGTTCACCCAGGGACAGGCTGCCCATGCCGAAGAGCATTTTGCGCAGGCCGGTTTCGCCTGGCTCGGCTTCCAGGGTGGCGCGGTAGTTGTCGGCCACGTTCGGCTTCCAGTTGGCGACCATTTCTTCCAGATCGCTGACCAGCAGTTGGGTCACGGCTTTCAGGTAGGCGCGACGACGCTCGTTGTGACCACCGGTGGCGCCGGCGCCTTCCAGGTAGTCCGAGGCCGGACGGTTGCCAGCGCCAGGGCCGGTGCCGTTCAGATCCTGGCCCCAGAGCAGGAATTCGATCGCGTGGTAGCCGGTGGCGACGTTGGCTTCGGAACCGCCCAGCTCGTTGAGGCTGGCGAGTTTTTCCGGGGTGATTTCTTTCACGTCGACTTTGTCTTCGCCGACCTGCACTTCGGTGTTGGCAATGATATTGGCGCTGGCGCCCGGGTTACCCAGTGCGTGCTCGTAGGATTTGTCGACGTAGTCGATCAGGCCTTCGTCCAGCGGCCAGGCGTTAACCTGACCTTCCCAATCGTCAATGATGGTGTTGCCGAAGCGGAACACTTCGCTCTGCAGGTACGGCACGCGCGCGGCGACCCAGGCAGCCTTGGCTGCTTTGAGGGTGTCGGCATTCGGCTTGGCGAGGAACGCGTCGACCGCAGTTTGCAGGGTTTTCGCAGTGGATTCGGCATCGCTGTAAACGGCGAAGACCATGTCGGCATAGTGCGCGACCACGGCCTTGGCGGCAGCATCGTCAACTTTACCGGCAGCAGGAGCCGGTGCAGCGGCAGGGGCTGGAGCAGCGCTGCTGGAAGCCGGAGTCATTTCGGAGGCTTTTTCTTTGTCCTTGCCTTCGCCGCAACCGGCGAGGGAAATAGCGATGGCCAGCAGACTGGCGGTAGCCAGAGGCATACGAATCATGGCGAACATCCTGCTTCGGTAGTTGAATGGACTGGCGCCGGGGGCGCGCAAAACTGCGACATAATGCAAATCTTTCGCATTATGTGTAAAGGCGTGCTTGGAAATATTTCTTATTTGCGCATGAAGATCAAAAGATCGCAGCCTCGTTGCACTCGTCAGCTCCTACAGGAGGAACGCATTTCAAATGTAGGAGCTGCCGAAGGCTGCGATCTTATAAAATAGCCGCGTTGCTGCGTTGCGCCTGCTTGAGGTAAATACCCAGCTCCCGCGCCGGCAGCGGTTTGCTGTAGTGGTAGCCCTGACCTTCGTGGCAACCCTCTGAAATGATGTAGGTTTCCTGCTCGGCGGTTTCCACGCCCTCGGCAATCACCTGCATGCCAAGGCTCTTGCCCAGCTGGATGATCGCCCGAACGATGGTCGCGTCATCGTCGTCATCGAGCAGGTCCTGCACGAAGCTCTTGTCGATCTTGATCTTGTCCAGCGGCAGGCTTTTCAGATAGCTGAGGGACGAGTAGCCGGTGCCGAAGTCGTCGATCGCGATCAGCGCACCGGAGCGGCGCAGGCTGAGCAGATGCTGGGCGGCGGTGGTGATGTCTTCCATCAGGCCGGTTTCGGTGACTTCCAGTTCCAGACTGCGCGGCGGCAGGCGGTACATCTGCAACAGGTTGTTGACCACCCGTGGCAGCTCGGCGTGGTGCAGTTGCACGGTGGACAGATTGACCGCCATGCGCAGATCGACGAAACCCTGATCGTGCCACTCGCGCAATTGCTTGCAGGCCTGATCGAGCACCCACTCGCCGATGGCGATGATCGTGCCGTTCTGTTCGGCCAGCGGGATGAACAGGTCCGGCGGCACCAGACCGTGTTCCGGATGTTGCCAGCGAATCAATGCTTCGACGCCGACCACGCGGTGATCGCGATAACTGATCTGCGGTTGGTAGACGAGGTAGAACTGGTCGCGGATCAGCGCATCGCGCAGGTCTTTTTCCAGTTCGCGACGACGGCGCATCTCGCTGTCGACGCTGGCGATGTAGAACTGATAGCGATTGCGCGAGCGGGTCTTGGCCAGGGTCATGGTCTGCTCGGCTTTCTGCAACAGCTTCTCGGTGCTGTCGCCGTCCTCCGGAAACAGGGTGATGCCGATGGTCGCGCGCAGGCGGATTTCCTGATCGTCGAGGGCGAAGGGTGCCTCGAGGTCATCGAGAATGCTCTGCGCCAGTTCTGCTGCTTCGTAAGGCTGTTCAATGTCGGCCTGCACCAGCGCGAACTGATCGCCGCCCAGGCGGGCGAGGGCGCCGAGACGACCGCTGTGGGCACGTAAACGATCGGCCAGGGCCAGCAGCAATTGGTCGCCGGTCTGGTAGCTGAATTGCTCGTTGATGCCCTTGAAGTCATCCAGGCCGACGCACAACACCGCGACGCGGCGCTGCAATTTGCCGGCATCGACGAGAATCTTGTCCAGTTGCTGCTGCAATTGCTGGCGATTCGGCAGACCGGTGAGGAAGTCGTACTGGGCCATGCGCAGCAGGCTGTTTTCCGCTTCGTGGCGCAGGTGGGTGTTGCGTTCGATGGACTCGAGCAACTGGTTGGCAGTGTTGATCCACAGGCCCAGTTCGTTTTTTTCGTGGCCCTTGATCTGCGGAATCTTGTGCTCGCTGGGACGATCCGGGTTGATTTCGGTGAGGTGCTCGATGATTCGCGACAGCGGTTTGGTCAGCAGCCAGTGATAGACCAGATACAGCACCAGCCCCAACGCCAGTGCGCGCAACACCCCGGAAATGAAAATGATCACTGAGCTGACGATAAACCCTTCGCCATAGGTGGCGGTGTCGAGGGTGATGCTCAGGTCGCCGTAGTATTCGCTGTAGGGGCCGCGGCCGACCAGTTGCGTGGTGAAGGTGCGTTCCTGACCGAGAATCAGGTCGGTCAGCCAACGGCTATTGGAATGCTGCAGTTCGCGGGATTTCTGCGCGAGCATGGCTTCGTTGGGGTGGCCGATGGAGGCCTGACGCACGGCGTCGTCCTGGAACAGCCCTTCGATCACCTGCATGCCCATTTCCCGGTCCAGGCTGTACACGGCCTGGGTCGATGGATCGCGGAACATGTCGAGGATGCGCTCGGCGTCGCCGGCAACCGCCTGACGGGTCTTGTAGGCATCGAAGACAATCTGCGCGCAGCTCAAGACTACGCCTACGATCAATGCCGACAGGAGCACGACCCGGAGCAACTTCACCGACAAGCTGTTCTTGAGTTCCAGCTTCAAAGGGTTATTCCTTGTTCCGTGCGGGTAGCGTCAAGTTGCCATGAGTATTGGCAATCCCGGGTTGGCAGTCAAAGGGACAATCGGGCACGGGAAAAGTCGCCGTGATCCTGGCCGCAATGTCGTCATTTGAGTAATAGCTCTGAATTAACTGTGTCGGTTGCAATTGCCTTCAACTTGAGCACTGGGCCAAAGATTTTTTCCTGTCTGTGATGGTAGACCGCTGGGGGCTGGCGGCAAACGGCGCGAAGCTGCTTTTACCGTGCGAGAAACGCCATGCGCCAGGCATAAAAAAACCCGGCCGAAGCCGGGTTTTTCATCTGGCGCGCAGCTTAAGCGGTGAAGGTTTTGCCTTCGAACTGCTCGGCCACGAACTTCCAGTTGACCAGGTTCCAGAACGCTTCAACGTACTTCGGACGCAGGTTGCGGTAGTCGATGTAGTAAGCGTGTTCCCAGACGTCGCAGGTCAGCAGCGGGGTGTCGCCGCTGGTCAGCGGGTTGCCGGCGCCGATGGTGCTGGCCAGGGCCAGGGAACCGTCAGCTTTTTTCACCAGCCAGCCCCAGCCGGAACCGAAGGTGCCGATCGAGGTTTTGCTGAATTCTTCCTTGAACTTGTCGAACGAACCGAACGCTGCGTTGATGGCATCTGCCAGGGCGCCGGTTGGTTGACCGCCGGCGTTTGGCGCCAGGCAGTTCCAGTAGAAGGTGTGGTTCCAGACCTGAGCGGCGTTGTTGAAGATGCCGCCCGAAGAAGTCTTGACGATTTCTTCCAGGGTCTTGCCTTCAAACTCGGTGCCTGGCACCAGGTTGTTCAGGTTCACGACGTAGGTGTTGTGGTGCTTGTCGTGGTGGAACTCCAGGGTTTCCTTGGAGATGTGCGGCTGCAGGGCATCGTGTGCGTAAGGCAGCGGCGGCAATTCGAAAGCCATGATGATTCTCCTAATCAGGTCTGTTGCGGTGAGCGCAAGGCCGATCACGGGCGGCCGGAAATGCACCGGCGAGTTTTTACTCTTTGCGGCGCAGGGTTCGGATCATAGCACCGGGGTCGCGCCTTAACCACGCAACAACTGTGTGGGATAGAGGTTCCAGAGCCTTTGGCAATTATTCATCCGGCGATGATCAACTGCGCGGCGACGGTGAACATCATTAACGCCACCACCAGATCGAGAATGCGCCACGTGCTCGGGCGGGCCAGCCACGGTGCCAGCCACGCCGCGCCTAGGGCCAGGGTGAAAAACCACAACAGCGAGGCACTCGCGGCGCCGACCACATAAGCGCCCGGCACCGATTGCTGCGCGCCCAGCGAGCCGATCAGCAAAACCGTATCGAGATAAACGTGGGGGTTGAGCAAGGTCACCGCCAGCGCGCTGAGCATCACTGCGCGCAGCGAACGCACGGTCTGGTTTTCGCCTTGCTCAAGGCTCTGTTTCGAGCAGGCCCGGCGCAGCGCCTGGCTGCCGTACCAGATCAGAAACGTCGCACCGCCCCAACGGGCGATCGCCAGCAGGGTCGGGTTCTGCGCGAGGATCGTCGCCAGGCCGAACACCCCGGCCGCGACCAGAATTGCGTCACACACCACGCACAATGCCGCCACCGGCAAATGGTGTTCACGGCGCAGGCTTTGCGCCAAGACAAAAGCGTTCTGCGTGCCGATCGCCATGATCAGGCCGAACGCCACCAACAGGCCGTTTACGTAGCTTTGCCACATGGGAGAGATCCTTGAAAGAGAGTGCTTGCTGGCTATTCTCCGGTGTGACGCTGTATAAGAAAAACCAATAGTGCTGATCGCCCATTAGGAAAACTGATGTTCGACTATAAATTGCTTTCCGCGCTCGCCGCTGTGGTCGAGCAGGCCGGATTCGATCGCGCCGCACAGGTGCTCGGCCTGTCGCAGTCGGCGATTTCCCAGCGCATCAAATTGCTTGAAGCGCGGGTCGGCCAGCCAGTGCTGGTGCGCGAAACACCGCCATCGCCGACCGAGATCGGCCGACGCTTGCTCAACCATGTGCAGCAGGTGCGTCTGCTGGAGCGCGACTTGCAATCAGTGGTGCCGGCGCTGGACGAAGAAGGCCTGCCCGATCGCCTGCGCATCGCCCTCAACGCCGACAGCCTCGCCACTTGGTGGGCCGAGGCCGTCGGCGATTTCTGCGCCGAGCAGCATTTGTTGCTCGACCTGATCGTCGAAGACCAGACCGTTGGCCTCAAGCGCATGCGTGCCGGTGAAGTGGCCGCATGCCTGTGTGCCAGCGAGCGGCCGGTGGCCGGCGCACGCAGCGTATTGCTCGGCGCCATGCGTTATCGGGCGCTGGCCAGTCCAGCCTTCCTCGCTCGGCATTTTCCCGAAGGCGTGCGCGCCGAACAGCTGCCGCGCACCCCGGCGCTGGTGTTCGGCCCGGACGATTTCCTTCAGCATCGCTATCTGGCGCTGTTGGGCGTCGACGGCGCGTTCGAGCACCATTTATGCCCGTCCTCCGAAGGCTTCATTCGCCTGACCGAAGCCGGTCTGGGTTGGGGGCTGGTGCCGGAACTGCAAGTGCGCGAACAGTTGCAACGCGGGGTGCTGCGCGAATTGCTGCCAGATAAACCGATCGACGTGCCGCTGTACTGGCATCATTGGCGCAATGGCGGCCAGTTGCTCAATCTACTGACCGAGCAACTGCTGCGCTCGTCAAAGCAATGGCTAGTGGCTTGAACGCAGCATCAAGCGTCAAGCTGCAAGCGGCAAGAACACGCACCGTTTCAACTTGCAGCTGAAAGCTTGAAGCTTGCAGCTGCTTCCCTGGAGTTTTTGATGAAGATTTTGGTTACCGGCGCCAGTGGCTTTATTGGCGGGCGCTTTGCGCGTTTCGCCCTGGAGCAGGGCCTTGAAGTGCGGGTCAACGGTCGCCGGGCCGAGAGCGTCGAACATCTGGTGCGCCGGGGCGCGGAGTTCGTACCGGGCGATCTGAGCGACGCCGATCTGGTGCGGGATCTGTGCAGCGATGTCGAGGCCGTGGTGCATTGCGCTGGTGCTGTCGGTGTGTGGGGGCGTTATCAGGACTTTCATCAGGGCAACGTCGAAGTCACCGAAAACGTCGTCGAAGCGTGCCTCAAGCAGCGGGTGCGGCGGCTGGTGCATCTGTCGTCGCCGTCGATCTATTTCGATGGCCGCGACCATGTCGGCCTGACCGAAGAGCAAGTGCCCAAACGCTTCAAGCATCCCTACGCCGCGACCAAGTATCTGGCCGAGCAGAAAGTCTTCGGTGCCCAGGAATTCGGTCTGGAAACCATCGCCCTGCGCCCGCGTTTCGTCACCGGTGCCGGCGACATGAGCATCTTTCCGCGCCTGCTGAAGATGCAACGCAAGGGCCGGCTGGCGATCATCGGCGACGGCTTGAACAAGGTCGATTTCACCAGCGTGCAGAACCTCAACGAAGCCATGCTCAGCAGCCTGTTGGCGCAAGGTTCTGCGCTCGGCAAGGCTTACAACATCAGCAACGGTACGCCGGTGCCGCTGTGGGACGTGGTCAATTACGTGATGCGGCGGATGGACGTCGATCAGGTGCGCAAATATCGCTCCTACGGTCTCGCGTACAGCGTCGCGGCGCTCAACGAAGGCGCGTGCATGCTCTGGCCGGGACGCCCGGAGCCGACCCTGTCGCGCCTGGGCATGCAGGTCATGAAAAAAAATTTCACCCTCGACATCAGCCGCGCCCGGCATTATCTCGACTACGATCCGAAAGTCAGCCTCTGGGCTGCCCTCGATGAATTCTGTGCGTGGTGGAAAGCCCAGGACATCCGTTGAAACGATTCGGCCGGGCGGCAATGAACCGCCTTGCGGGTTGAGGGTCAATGCCTGCGGCTGCGGCGGTTATACTTCGCAGCATTTAGCCATCACCGCGTTTGCCAAAGGTTGCCTCAATGTCCATGCGAAACGATGCCCACGACGACGATTTCGATAACGTGCCAAGCCTGCGCGCTGACCCGTTCGACGACGATGACATCGCGCCCGGCCCCCGCACTTCCGTGCATTCGCGCACGGCGCCAGTGGTCAAGGTCAGGGCCGCCAGCACCGGGCCGCTGTGGGCGCTGGTCGGTGCGTTGTTTTTCGCCTTCATCGGTCTGGCCTGGTGGAGCTTCCAGCAGATCTCGCTGATGGAACAGCAACTGGTCGCCACCCAGGAAAGCTTCGCCCGCATCAGCGAAGAAGCGGCGGGGCGCCTGCAGGATATTTCCGGCAAGGTCGTCGCCAGCCAGAGCAACGTCAACAGTGACAGCGAAGCGCTGAAGCTGCAGATCAAACAACTCGAAGGCAAGCTGCTCGACCAGAGCAAGCAGCAGCAAGGCGTGGCCGGGCAGACCAGCGAGCTGGACAAGCGGCTGGCGCAAATGACCGCGCAGACCACCGAACAGCAGAACGCCAATACGCAGTTGCAGGCTCAGGTCAAAGCCTTGAGCGCCGAGCTGGCGACCATCAAAAGCACCCCGGCCGATACCAGCAAGGTCGATGCGCAGTTGAAAGCCTTCGACGCCCAGTTCAAAAGCCTCGGTGCCGATATCGCCGCGCTGAAGAAACAGGGCAACCCGAGCGCGGCGATCGATCGTCTGGAGCAGGACATCGTCGTGCTGAAAAGTCAGCAGGACAATCGCCCGGCAGTGCCGCAGGGTGGCGGCAATACCGCCGAGTTCGATGCGTTCCGCGCGCAGATGACCCGCAACCTCAACACTTTGCAGGCGCAGATCCAGAACCTGCAGCAGCAGATCAATTCCCGCCCGTAGCGACTGATCTGTTGTCCGGAGGGCTTTGTCCCTACACCACAGGGGTCTGTAATCCCCTGCATCATTCTGAATACTCGTACATCAGCCCAAGCCGTCTACGCTCTTGAGACACCAAAAAGAACGAGGGATGCGCTATGGGGTTTTTGCATAAAGTGGCCTGGCTCGGCCTGATTCTGCTGGCCGGTTTCGGCCAGGCCAGCGCCGCCACCGCCGCCAAGGATGACAGTCAGGCGGCCATCGCCCTGCTGGAAAAAGCCTTGGCCTACTACCACGACAATGGCGACAAGGCCTTCGCCGCCTTCAGCCGCCAAGGTGAGTTCGTCGACAAGGATCGCTACGTGTTCGTCCTCGACACCAAAGGCGTCATGCTTGCCAGTGGCGGGCCGTCATCGGCGCTGATCGGCCGTGATGTCAGCGAAGTCCTCGGGCCGGATCTGCAGAAGGCGTTCAAGGATGCGCTGAAAGTGCCGGAAGGCAACGGCATCCAGCAGGCCGAATACCGCTGGCAGAACTGGGCCGACGGCAAGGTCGAGCGCAAGCATGTGTTTTATCAGCGCGTCGGGCAGCGGATTCTCGCGGTGGGTTACTACTTGCCACGGGCGTCGGCTGAGCAGGCCAAGGCCTTGCTGGACAAAGCCGCGACGGATCTGGGCAAGGACGAGAAGGGCACGCTGGTTGCGATCAACTCGCTCAAGGGCGGATACCTGCAGGATGACCTGTATGTCTTCGTGGTCGATCTGAACAACCAGCGTTATGTCGCCCACGGCACCAATCTGCGCTTGATCAACACTGATTTTGGCAAGGTCAAGGACCCGGAAGGCAAGCCAGTGGGCGAGCCGATTCTGGCGCTGATCGGCAAGCAGGATGAAGGCGAATACGAATACCGCTGGAAAAACCCGGTGACCGGCAAGATCGAGGACAAGCATGCGTACCTGAAAAAGGTCGGGCACTTCCTCGTCGCGGTGGGTTATTACAGCCCTTGAGCGAACACCGTTCCCTTGTGGGAGCGAGCCTGCTCGCGAAGCGGTGTGTCATTCAGCTATGTGTCGGCTGACACCGCGCATTCGCGAGCAGGCTCGCTCCCACAGTGGTATTTGTTGCGGCAATTATTTCGCGCCGTGCTCCCGTCCGCGCAGCAGGTTGTTCGGCATGGCAATCGCCGCTGCCAGCCCCAGCAACGACACTGCCGTGCTGACCCAGAGCAAGTGGCGGAAGGTCACCAGCAGCTCCGCGCGCAAAGCGTTCTGCGCTTCACCGGGTGCGGCGTTCAGGCCATCGAGCAGGACGTTGCCCGAATGCCCTTCGCTGATCAGCGAACTGTTCGCCAGGTGGGCGAAACTGGAATCGTGCAGCAACGCCAGCAGCAGCGCCGACATCAACGCCACGCCCACCGCGCCGCCCAGTGAGCGGAACAGGTTGGTGGTGCTGGTGGCGACGCCGATGTCGCGTTGTTCCACCGAGTTTTGCGTGCCGACCAGCGAGGTCGGGAACTGCATGCCGCCGGCGATGCCGCTGAGCAGCATGAACAGACCGCTGAGCAGCGTTGCTTGTGGCGGACTGAAGGCCATGCCGAGAATCGAGATCGGCATGAGGATCGCCCCGGTGAGAATCTGCGGTTTGTAGCGTCCGGTAATCGAGGTGCGGCGGCCGGCGAAATAGGCACCGATCGGCAAGCCCATCGCCAATGGCAGCAAGTGCAGCGCTGCGCTGTCGGCGCCAGCGCCGGTGACGCTTTGGAAACGCAATGGCATCAGCACGATCAGCGAGATGGCCTGGAAACTGGTGAAGAAGATCGTGCACCAGCACAGCAGCGCGCTGCGATTGGTGAACAAGTGCATCGGCAGCAATGGCTCACGTGCACGGCGTTCATGCCAGACGAACAGCGCCAGCACCACCACGGCGCAGGCGAACAGGCCGAGCACTTCGCCGCTGCGCCATGAATGACCCTGGCCGACTTCGGTGATGCCGAGCAGCAACGCCGTGAGACCAATGATCATCAGCACCGTGCCGAGGTAATCGATCACCGGTTTGCGCTGCGGAATCGGCAAGCCGCGCAGGTTGCGCCGTGCCACCCACCACGCGCCAAGCCCCAGCGGCAGGTTGATCAGAAACACCCAGCGCCACGACAGGTATTCGGTCATGTAGCCGCCGAGCACCGGGCCGGCGACGCTGGCCACGGCGTACATGCTGCTGAAGTAACCCTGATAGCGCCCGCGTTCACGTGGCGGGACGATGTCGCCGATGATCGCCTGACTCACCGAGATCATGCCGCCGGCGCCGATGCCCTGAAGGATCCGCGCCAGCACCAGTTGCTCCATGCTCTGCGCCATGCCGCAGAACAGCGAGGCGAGGGTGAACAGGCCCATGCCGAACAACATCAGTTTGCGCCGCCCGTACAGGTCGCCGAGTTTGCCGTAGATCGGCACCGCCACGGTCATCGCCACCATGTAACCGGAAATCACCCAGGCCAGCAGGCTGACGTCCTTGAATTGCGCGGAGATCGCCGGCATCGACACGGCGACGATGGTCTGGTCCAGCGCACCGAGGAAGATCGCCATCATCAAGGCGACCAGCACGCTGCGAATGGCCGGTTTGGGCGTTTCAGGTTGATTGAGAGTGGTCACGGGCGAGCCTGCGGGCATTGATGGACCCGCGCGGCCATCGCGCGCGGGTGGATGCTCGCAGTGTAAGTCGGTAGGAAGCTATTCGATAGCCTCGTACGGAAGCCCGACGTAATTTTCTGCAATGGTTTTTTGCCCGGCTTGCGAGCTGACAAAATAGTCCAGTTCCGAAGCGCAGATGCGCTGGCTGAATTCATCGTGCTCGTCGAAGCGATGCAGCATCGACGTCATCCACCAGGAAAACCGTTCGGCTTTCCACACCCGGCGCAGGCAGATTTCCGAGTATTTTTCCAGCAGATCAGTGCGGCCTTCGCGATAGACCTTCAGCAGAATATTGAACAACGTGCTGACATCGCTGGCCGCCAGGTTCAAGCCCTTGGCGCCAGTCGGCGGTACGATATGTGCGGCGTCGCCGACGAGAAACATGCGCCCGTACTGCATCGGCTCGACGACAAAGCTGCGCAACGGCGCGATGCTTTTTTCGATCGAAGGGCCGGTCACCAGTTTTTCCGCAAGAGCAACCGGCAGGCGTTTCTTCAGTTCATCCCAGAAACGCTGATCGCTCCAGTCATCGACGTTTTCATCCGCCGGGACTTGCAGGTAATAGCGGGTACGGGTGGCCGAACGCATGCTGCACAAAGCGAAGCCGCGCTCATGGCGGGCGTAGACCAATTCGTCGTGGACCGGCGGTGTGTCGGCGAGAATGCCCAGCCAGCCGAACGGGTAGACCCGCTCGAAGATCTTCAGGCAATCGGCCGGAATCGACTGCCGCGCGACGCCGTGGAAACCATCGCAACCGGCGATGTAATCGCAATCGACGCGCCAGCTTTCACCGTCCTTTTCGAAGGTGACGAAAGCTTCGTCGCTTTTCATGCCGTGGGGAACGACATTGCTTGCCTGATAAATTGTCGGCGCCCCCGCATCCCGACGAGCGGCCATCAGGTCGCGGGTGACCTCGGTCTGACCGTAGACCATTACTGTTTTGCCGCCGGTCAGAGCGTGCAGATCGATGTGCACCTGACGCCCTTCCAGCGCCAGATCGAAGCCGCCATGAACCAGACCTTCGGCATCCATTCGCTGACCGACGCCGGCCTCACGCAGCAGCTCTACCATGCCTTGTTCAAGCACACCGGCACGGATGCGCCCAAGAATGTAATCAGGCGTCTGGCGTTCGAGGATCAGGTTTTCGATGCCAGCGTTGTGCAGCAACTGGCCGAGGAGCAGTCCGGAAGGACCGGCGCCGATAATGGCGACTTGGGTTTTCAGGGTTTTCATTGTTTTTATGGCTCGCAAGCTTCACGCAGCAACAGCCGGTGAATGATTTTATGGATCGAGTGCTTGCATTTTTCCCTTGCGGGTCTGTCAATTGAAGGTGAAAACTGAGCCGATACCTGTACATTCTGCCAATCGGTGCGATTATCGCCCAAAAACCAGAGGCCTGGATTGAAGTATGAACAAGCCTGCCCTGCCTTCTATTCCGGTGTTCAAGCTCTACGGTGAAAGCCTGGACTGGCCGACCCCGGACTTGCTGCACTGTGAAACCATTTCCTCGCGCAGTCGCGAACATCAATGGGAAATCAAACCTCACCGCCACGCGGATCTGTGCCAGCTGCTGTTCGTTTTCAAAGGTCAGGCAGAGCTTGAAATCGAAGGCCAGCGCACGCAACTCGAGACGCCAGCGATTCAGGTGCTGCCACCGTTATCGGTGCACGGGTTTCGTTTTTCCGAGGATGTTGAAGGCTTCATCGTCACCTTGGCCACGCCGCTGATCAATCATTTGCAGGCGCAATTGGGTGATTCGGTACACGCCTTGGCTCGGGCGGAAAACTACCCGGCTGGGAAGGATGGCGATTATCTCAACAGCCTGTTTTCAGCCTTGCAGGCCGAGTACAACGGCCATCAACCGGCGCGGGAAATGCTCATGCATTCGCTGGTCAGCGTGATCATGGTCTGGGTCAGCCGCCAGGCGATCGTTCGGCACAAGGCCAGCCAACGGCCGCAACGCCAGCGCGAATACCTCAACGGTTTCATTCAGTTGGTGGAAGAGACTTACCGCCAGCACGTCAAGGTCGAAGACCTCGCCCATCGCCTGGGCATCTCCGTGTCGCATCTCAATGGCACCTGCCGTGAACTGGCCGGGCAACCGGCGTTGCAGATCATGCACGAGCGTCAGTTGCTGGAAGCCAAGCGCCTGCTGACCTACACCAGCATGACGATTTACGAGATGTCGGAGTTGCTGGGGTTTTCCGACCCGACCAACTTCACGCGCCTGTTCCGCCGCCGCGTGGGGATTTCACCAAAGGCATTCCGCGACCGCTTGAAGGCCGAGCAACAATCCTGATGCGCTGATGAGCCCTGTGGGAGCGAGCCTGCTCGCGAATACGCTCTTTCATTCAGCAACTAGGCTGGCTGACACAGCGCATTCGCGAGCAGGCTCGCTCCCACAGCAGTTGCATTCCAGCGCAGGTCTATCAGCGCAATGCGTTCAGCGTGGCATTGTGCGGAATACACCGCTCGTAGTTGCAGCTCGCATACTCGCGCGGCAGCTGGCGCAACTGCTCGACCCGCCAGGCAGCGGTGCCGTACAGCGCCAGCGTGGCGGCGCAGGTGATGAAGATGGCGGCGTATCTTTTTGTTTTGATGTTCATGGTGTTCGACCTCTGAACGTCTACCTTGCGGTATTACTTTGAGCATAGGTCAGCGGCGCGTACTTGCCAGCGAGTGCGCTTGAGGATTTAGCCGGCCATTCAGCGAATTGATGCCTATGTGGGAGCGAGCCTGCTCGCGAAGGCGGTGGTCCAAGCGACATCAATGTTGAATGTACTGGCCTCTTCGCGAGCAGGCTCGCTCCCACAAGGGATCGGGTTTACAGGCCGGCATCCCAGGCCGGGGCCTCGGGAAAACGCTGCACAAGAAAGTCGAGCATGCTGCGCAGTGCCGCCGGCATGTGTTTGCGTGAGGCGTACACCGCGTAGATATTCATCTGGCGCGGTTCTGCGTGTGGCAGCAAACGCAGCAGTTCGCCGCTGTGAATATGCACGCCAGCCTGGTAGGTCGGCAGCATCGCCACGCCCGCGCCGGCCAGGGTTGCGCGCAGGAGGGTGCTGGCCTCGTTGGCGCTGATATTGCCCTGCACCGGCACCGAAACCGGTTCGCCATCCTCCTCGAAATGCCACAGGCTCTTGCCGAAATAGGAATGGGTCAGGCAGTTGTGTCGGCTCAGTTCCTCCACCCGCAACGGCGCCGGATGCTCAAGCAGATACGCCGGTGCTGCGCAGACCACCGAACGGCACACGGTCAAGCGTCTGGCGATCAGATTCGGATCAAGATCATTGCTGGTGCGAATCGCCAGATCGATGCGTTCATCGACCAGATTCACCGTGCGGTCGAGCATTTGCAGATCGATGCTCACGCCGGGGTAAAGCCTGACGTACGCCGCGACCGCATCGGCCAGTTGCGCTTGGCCAAACGAGGTGCTGACGCTGATCCGCAGCAATCCGCGCGGCGCGTCATGGGGTTCGCTGACGGCGGCCTTCATGTCGTGCGACAGGTCGATCATCTGCCGGCAGCGCGGGAGGATTTCACTGCCGGCGGCGGTCAGGCTCAATTTGCGCGTGGTGCGGTGCATCAGTCGCGCACCGACCCAGTCTTCCAGCTCCGCCAGATAGCGCGACACCACCGGCCGCGACAGGTCGAGGTGGTCGGCCGCCGCCGACTGGCTGCCAAGGTCCACTACCGTGACGAATACCCGCATTGCTTGAAGCCGATCCATGATTTGCCCGCTTTCAGAAACAAACTATGTCCAAGCATCGCATTTTTTGTACTGAGTCTGGCAACTAAGCTCTGTTGCATCGCCAGACTGGCATTCGCAATCCGGAGCAACACATGATCGGCTTTACCCCCTTCAAACGCGTTCTGCTCGCCGCAGCATTTTTCGGCTTTGCCGCCCATGCATCCGCCGCCGAGCTGAGCCTCGATGTCTACAACCCGGGCACCCAGGCGATTTTCCCGGTCAGCTCGGTGCTGGTCAGCGGTGAGAAAGAAGCGATTCTGGTCGACGCGCAATTCGGCAAATCCCAGGCTGAGCAGGTCGTGGAAAAGATCCGCGCCAGCGGCAAGCAATTGACCACCATCTACATCAGCCATGGCGACCCGGATTACTACTTTGGCCTCGACACCCTGACCAAGGCATTCCCGCAGGCGAAAGTGCTGGCTTCGCAGCCGACTGTCGATCACATCAAGCACACCGTCGACGGCAAACTGGCCTACTGGGGGCCGAAAATGGGCGCCGACGTGCCGGCGAAAACCATCGTCCCGGACGTGCTCAAGGGCGACAGCCTGACCCTCGAAGGCAAGCAATTGCAGGTGATCGGCCTCGACGGCAAGCAACCGGATCGCAGCTTCGTATGGATCCCGTCGCTCAAAGCAGTGGTCGGTGGCGTAGTGGTCGCCGAGAACATTCATGTGTGGATGGCCGACACCCAGACCGCGCAATCCCACGCCGACTGGCTGCACACCCTGCACACCATCGAAAGCCTGAAACCGCAAACCGTGGTGCCCGGTCATTACCTGGGTGACAGCAGCCGCTCGCTTGCCAGCGTGAAATTCACCGCTGATTACATCAAGGCCTTCGATGCCGAAACCGCCAAGGCCAAAGACTCTGCTGCACTGATCGCTGCGATGAAAAAACGCTACCCGCAACTCGGCGAGGAAAGCTCGCTGGAACTCAGCGCAAAAGTCGCCAAGGGCGAGATGCAGTGGTAAGCCGAACCTGAACACGCAGCATTTTCAAGCCAACTGGAGAATGTCATGAGCAAGATCGCAATCATTGGTGCCACCGGCCGTGCCGGTAGCCAATTGCTGGAAGAAGCCCTGCGTCGCGGCCACAGCGTCACCGCCATTGCCCGCGATACCTCGAAGATCGGCAGCCGTGCCGGTGTCGTCAGCAAGAGCCTCGACGTACTGGATTCGGCAGCGTTGCAAGCGGCGGTGGCCGGTCACGACGCAGTGATCAGCGCAGCGCATTTCGCCTCCGTCCCGGCCTCGGCGATTGTCGGACCGGTGAAGCAGGCGGGCGTGAAGCGCTTGCTGGTGGTCGGCGGCGCCGGTTCGCTGTTGCTGCCGGATGACACGCGGGTGATCGACAGTGCCGGTTTCCCGGCCGAATACAAAGCCGAGGCGAGCGCAGGTGCTGAGTTTCTTGATGCGTTGCGTCAGGAGCAGGAACTGGACTGGACCTTTTTGTCGCCGTCGGCGGAGTTCGTCGAGGGTGAGCGCAGTGGCACATTCCGCGTCGGCAAGGATCATCTATTGGTCAGTGCCGAAGGACGCAGCTGGATCACATTTGCCGATTACGCGATTGCACTGATCGACGAAGTGGAAACGCCGAAGCATTTGCGCCAGCGTTATACCGTCGGGTATTGAGTCAACCCTTTTCCCCTCACCCCAGCCCTCTCCCGGGGGAGAGGGAGCCGACCGAGTTGTCTTGCGTCACACATTGACCTGAACGACCGTGTCGATTATGGATTCGGCGTGGCTGTGTCAGGTCGATGAATTTCTTGAGTATCCCCAATCAGTTCCCTCTCCTTGGGGAGAGGGAGCCGACCGAGTTGTCTTGCGTCACACATTGACCTGAACGACCGTGTCGATTATGGATCGGCGTGGCTGTGTCAGGTCGATGAATTTCTTGAGTATCCCCAATCAGTTCCCTCTCCCTGGGGAGAGGGCTAGGGTGAGGGGAGAGGCCTCAGCGCAAATGAGCCTGCTCAACCAGCCAGAGCATCAGTTCCTCAAGTTGCGGCGAGGGTTCGGCTCCAGCAGGCACCACCACGTAATACGCCAACCCCGTCTTCACCTTCAACGCAAACGGCATCACCAGTCGTCCAGCGTTCAGATCATCACCAATCAGCGACCAGTCCCCGATGGCCACCCCCGTGCCGTGCGAGGCCATCGACATCGCCTGATCCAGCGTTTCGAAATGCTGCCCGCTGCCAAGGTTGCCCAGTCGCAATCCCGCCGCGTCGAGCCACACCGACCAGTCCTGAATGTCGTGGGTCGGGTGCAATAACAAGTGTTCCTGCAGGTCCTTTGGTGAATTCAGCGCCGGCGAGCCTTTGAGCAGTTGCGGCGAGCAGACCGGTGTCAGTTGCTCGTCGAACAGATGCAGTGCGCCTGGCGAATTGTCCGGCGGCGGACCGTAGATCACCGCGGCGTCGAATTGCTCGCGCTGGAAATCCACACCGTGTTGCAGCGAGGCCGTCAATTTCACCGGCACGTCCGGGCGTTCCTTCTGCCATTGCAGCAGACGCGGCAGCAGCCAACGCATCACGCAGCTTGGGGCCTTGAGTTGCAACGTCTGGTGTTTGAGCCCGATCTGCTCGGTCGCTTCACTGATCAGCCCGAAAACCTTCTCCACTTGTGGCAGCCATTCGCGGCCTTCGGCCGTCAGCGCCAGACCTCGGGCCAGACGGATGAACAGCGGATAACCGAGCTGTTCTTCCAGCCCGGCGATCTGCCGGCTCACCGCGCCCTGAGTGATGTGTAACTGCTCGGCGGCGCGAGTGAAATTGCAGCATTGCGCGGTGATCCAGAACGTATGCAGAGCGGGCAGGGGTGGCAGGCGTTTCATGGCGATCCGAGGTATGACGTGGCGACATGGCTAGTATGACTTTTAATCGATTGTTGCTGCCAGTTGCGCACCGTTCCAATGGGCACTCCACGGACCCTGTGGGAGCGAGCCTGCTCGCGAAGACGGTTCAAGGTTCGACACGGATGTTGGCTGGACCGCTTATTCGCGAGCAGGCTCGCTCCCACAGGGAGTGTTCAGTGAATGAAAGGGCAATCAACATGGCAACGTGCGGCGAAGTATTGGTCAGGCTGTTGGAAAATTACGGGGTCGAGCAGGTGTTCGGCATTCCCGGTGTGCATACCGTTGAGCTGTACCGAGGCCTTGCCCGCTCAAGCATCAACCACGTCACGCCTCGTCATGAACAGGGCGCCGGGTTCATGGCTGACGGCTACGCGCGTACCAGCGGCAAACCCGGTGTGTGTTTCATCATCACCGGCCCAGGCATGACCAATATCACCACGGCCATGGGCCAGGCTTACGCCGATTCGATTCCGATGCTGGTGATCTCCAGCGTGCAGTCGCGCAGTCAGTTGGGCGGTGGGCGCGGCAAGTTGCATGAGCTGCCGAACCAGAGCGCACTGGTCGGCGGCGTCGCAGCGTTCTCGCACACGCTGATGTCGGCTGCCGAATTGCCGGTGGTGCTTGCTCGCGCTTTCGCGCTGTTCCAGGCCGGGCGACCGCGTCCGGTGCACATCGAAATTCCGTTGGACGTGCTGGTGGAAGAGGCCGATGAATTGCTCGCCAGCCTGCCGGTGAATATCGATCGCGCCGGCGCCGCACCGGCTGCCGTGCACCGCATGAGCGAAATGCTCGCCAGCGCGCAACGTCCACTGATTCTCGCTGGCGGCGGTGCTATCGACGCGGCGCCGGAGCTGACCCGACTCGCCGAATTGCTCGACGCTCCCGTGGCGCTGACCATCAACGCCAAAGGCATGCTGCCGACCAGCCATCCGTTGTTGATCGGTTCGACGCAAAGCCTGGTCGCCACGCGCGCACTGGTCGCTGAAGCCGACGTGGTGCTGGCGATCGGCACGGAGCTGGCCGAGACCGATTACGACGTGACCTTCGCCGGCGGCTTCGAGATTCCCGGCAAGCTGCTGCGCATCGACATCGATGCCGATCAGACCGTGCGCAACTACCCGCCGCACGTCGCACTGGTCGCTGATTCGCGCAATGCCGCGCAAGCATTGCTCAGCGCCTTGTCGCACCAACCTCTGGCCGAGCGCCGCAATGATTGGGGCCAGGTTCGCGCCGCGCGTCTGCGTGATGAATTGGCGGCGAGCTGGGATGCGCCGACGCTGGCGCAGACGCGTTTCCTCGAAACCGTGCTGCACGAGCTGCCTGACGCGGTGTTCGTCGGCGACTCCACGCAACCGGTGTACACCGGCAACCTCACTTTCAACCCCGAGCGTCCACGTCGCTGGTTCAACGCATCCACCGGTTACGGCACCCTCGGCTATGCGTTGCCGGCGGCGATCGGTGCGTGGCTCGGTGGACAACTCGATAACGGCGCGCGCCCGCCGGTGGTGTGCCTGATCGGTGACGGCGGCTTGCAATTCACCCTGCCGGAACTGGCCAGCGCCGTTGAAGCACGGGTGCCGGTGATCGTGCTGCTGTGGAATAACCAGGGTTACGAGGAGATCAAAAAGTACATGGTCAACCGCGCCATCGAACCGGTTGGCGTGGACATCTACACCCCGGACTTCGTCGCCGTGGCCAAGGGCCTCGGTTGCGCCGCGCAAGCCATCAGCAATATCGACGAATTGCGCGCAGCGCTGCGTAAAGCGACGGACCGGCAAGGCCCGACGCTGATTGAAATCGACCAGAACCAGTGGATGCAGGCGGTGGCCCAATGATCAGCTTTCCAACCACACTCGACGGGCTCTACATCAACGGTCAATGGTCGTCGGGCCGCGAACATCTGCGGGTGATCAACCCCGCTACCGAAGCGCTGCTGACCACCGTCAATGGCGGCGACGAACAGGCCGTCGACCAGGCGATCAGCGCGGCGACCGAGGCGTTCAAACACTGGTCGACAACCACCGGCGCCGAACGCGCTGCGATCCTGCGCAACATTGCCAACGGCGTGCGCAACGGTCGCGATCACTTGATGAACCTGCAGTCGAGTAATAACGGTAAACCGCAGTTCGAAGCGGCCATCGATGTCGATGACGTGATCGCCACTTTTGACTATTACGCCGAACTCGCCGAAGGCCTCGACGCCGGGCAGGACAGCAACGTGCCGCTGCCCAGCGATGACTTCAGCGCACGCCTGCGTCGTGAGCCATGCGGTGTGGTCGGGCTGATCGTGCCGTGGAATTTCCCCATGGTCACCACCGCTTGGAAGCTCGCCCCGGCGCTCGCCGCCGGTTGCTGCGTGGTGCTGAAACCTTCTGAAGTGACGCCGTTGCCGGAGCTGGAACTGGCCGCGATCATCGCTGCATCCGGTTTGCCCGACGGCGTGTTCAATCTGGTCTGCGGCACTGGTCTGGCGGTGGGCGCGCCGTTGTCGGCGGATCCACGCATCGCCAAGATTTCCTTCACTGGCAGCAATGCGGTTGGCGTGCAGGTAATGCAACGCGCTGCTGAAACCGTGAAGGGTGTGAGCCTGGAGCTGGGTGGCAAATCGTCGTTGCTGGTGCTGGCGGATGCTGATCTGCAGCTGGCGGTGGAACTGGCTTGTGGCGGGGCGTTCTTCAACGCCGGGCAGATGTGCTCGGCCACCAGTCGGGTGCTGGTTGCCGAGGAATTGATGGATGAGTTTCTTCAGCGTCTGCAAAAGCGCGCAGAGGCGATTCGAGTGGCCGATCCGTTCGATCCGGACGTGGAGATGGGCGCGCTGGTCAATCAGGCGCAGTACCAGCGGGTGCTTGGGCATATTGATCGCGGTTTGAGCGCCGGGGCGAGGTTGGTGTGCGGCGGTAATCGTCCGGCGCATTTGCCGCGCGGTTATTTCCTGCAACCGACGGTGTTCACCGACGTGCCGCTGGACAGCGCGTTATGGCGTGAAGAGATTTTCGGCCCGGTGGTGTGTGTGCGCGGTTTCGCCAGTGAGAACGAGGCGATTGCGCTGGCCAACGACACGCAGTTCGGCCTGGTCGCGAGCGTAGTGACACGCGATGCCACAGCGGCGGATCGTGTGGCCAATGCCTTGCAGGCAGGGCTGGTGTGGATCAATGCACCGCAGGTGATTTTCCCGCAGACGGCTTGGGGCGGTTACAAGCAGAGCAGTGTCGGCCGCGAACTGGGGCCTTGGGGGTTGGCGGCGTTTTTGGAGATCAAGCACGTCGTGCGAGCGGTGTAGAAGCCTGCCCTCACCCCAGCCCTCTCCCGGGGGGAGAGGGAGCTGACCGAGGTGTCTTGCGTTCTCCGTCGACCTGAAAAACCGAGTCGATTATGGATTTGAAGGTCATCAACCCAACGCCGGGTTGGCCTGGCTTGGCTGATTCCGGATTCAGCACCGATATCGCAAGTCGATGAACCTCTCCAATATCCCACAATCGGTTCCCTCTCCCTCTGGGGAGAGGGAGCTGACCGAGGCGTCTTGCGTTCTCCGTCGACCTGAAAAACCGAGTCGATTATGGATTTGAAGGTCATCAACCCAACGCCGGGTTGGCCTGGCTTGGCTGATTCCGGATTCAGCACCGATATCGCAAGTCGCTGAACCTCTCCAATATCCCCCAATCGGTTCCCTCTCCCTCTGGGAGAGGGCTAGGGTGAGGGGCTTCTATGGAGTTACACCGACAGCCGCAACCGCGCCAGGTCCCGCAACGGTGGCGCACCAAACAGTCGGCTGTACTCACGGCTGAACTGCGACGGACTTTCATAGCCCACCCGATACCCCGCCGCCGACGCTTCCAGCCCTTCGGTCAACATCAGCCGACGCGCCTCTTGCAGGCGCAACTGTTTTTGATACTGCAACGGACTCATCGCAGTCATCGCCTTGAAGCGATGATGCAACGTCGACACGCTGAGGTTCACTTCCCGCGCCAGATCATCGATGCGCAGTGGTTGCTCGAAATTGCCGTTGAGCCATTTGATGGCCTGGCTGATGCGATGGCTCTGACTGTTGGCAATCGCAATCTCATACAGACGATGGCCCTGTGGGCTGCGCAGCAGGCGATAGAGAATCTCCCGGCGAATCAGTGGCGCGAGCATGGCGATGTCTTTCGGCGCGTCGAGCAGCCGCGCCAGCCGCAGCACCGCGTCGAGCATGGCGCTGTCGATTTTTTCCACGTACAGACCGCGTCCGGTCGGCCGCGTCGGTACGCCCATCGGGCCGGCGTCGGCGATCAGCGCGGTGATTTCGGTCGGATCAATGTCGAGGCGCACGGCGAGGATCGGTTCTTCCGGCGAGACATTGACCACGCGCCCGCTGAGCGGCATCGAGACCGACACCACCAGATAATTCAGCGGGTCGTAGTTGAAGAACTCGTCGGCCAGGCGCACCTCTTTGCGCCCCTGCGCCATGATGCACAGCGCCGGCTGCGCGAGCACCGGGGCAAAGTCATGGGACTGGGTGTGGCGCGACATCACCAGCGAACCGATCGCGGTCTGGTAGCTGCCATCGTCGCTGGTGTTGCGGCGGATGATCGCGGCCAGCTCCGCGCGCTGCTTTTCCATGTCGGCGCTGGGTTCGGCTTGAAAACGATCGAATGACGTCATGCACGGCATCCTCGGCAAGTGAGGGGGAATGCAGCAGAGCATATGTTTGTGCAAGCGGCGGCGGTAGACACATTCTGCCAAATGCTTGCCTGATTCTGCCCGCAGGTGCGCACAGGTCTCCCGCCATACGATTCTGTAGGAGCTGCCGAAGGCTGCGATCCGTTGATCTTCAAGGCAAAAGCAAAAGATCGCAGCCTTCGGCAGCTCCTACACAAAACGCGTATGACAGACGTGTTGCGCGGGTTTACAGGTTGTTACAGGTCGTCTGCGCAGTCTCGCAGGATTGTGCAACGCGAAGGCAGGAATCGACTAACGGCGCAGCCGCCCCGGCCCTTAACCTTTGCTTCAGTCGCAGCCCGTCCCCCGGCTGCCACGCGATTTCATGGAGGGTTGATCATGTCCAAGCAAATGCCTGTCAGTCATATGGCCTTCGTTCGTGCCCAGGCCGGGCGCTCGGCGGAACTCGGTGTGCGCCTGAGCGCTTTGATCGAGGTCTCGCGCGCGGCGCCCGGCTGCCTGAGTTTTTCCTTGCAACAATCGCAGTGCGACGCCGACCTGTGGCTGGTCAGCGGCTACTGGAGCAGTCAGCAAATGATGACGGCGTATTTCAACAGTCCGTCGATGGAAGTCTTCGCCGAGCTGGTCCAGGACCTGGTGGTCAACAGCCTCGACTTCCACACCTTCAGGGACGTTTCCGCCGCGCAGGCCCTCGGTCAATGCGCGGCGCCGATACACAAACTCGCCGGTTGAGGGTTTAATGTCCGGCTTATTTGATTGAGCCAGGATCCGCGACATGGCACGTAAAGAGTTTGAACGCTTCGAAGCAGTCTCCGCAGTCGTCCCCGTCGAGCTGGGCGGCAACAAGGGTTATTACGCGGCGATCGCGGTCAAAGCCCTGGTCGATGGCGGCGCCCCACGCTTTCACAAATTGCTCAATGAGCAGGTGTTTCCTGGCGCCATTGCTGCCGATGATGCGGCCATCAACGAACTGGACAAACTCAAGGGCGTCACTGACGACGCCGAGCTGATCTGGTAATTACTTCTGCGCCCCCGGGCGCCACATCTTGAACAGAGCCTCAGGCCCCAGCTGGAAATAATCCGCCGGCCCGCCGCCGCGCAGAATCGGTTGTGCGGCGGCGGTGTCATAGATGCCGTCCTTCAGCAGCCATTTGGCGATGTGCACCGCGACCACCTCGCCGAGGATCAGCCAGCTCGGCACGGTTTCGCCATCGGCGCGTTGCAGCTGGATGATCTGCGTGACCTTGCACTCGAAGGACACTGGACTCTCGGCGACCCGGGGGACCGAAATCACCTTTGACGCCACGGTCGTCAGCCCCGCCAGTTCAAACTCGTTGACCTCAGGCGCGACCATCGCGCAGCTCTGGTTCATCTGCTCGGCCAACGGGCGGGTGGCGAGGTTCCAGACGAACTCACCGGTCTGCTCGATGTTGTTCAGACTGTCTTTGCGCCCGACACTGGAAAAACCAATGATCGGCGGCACGTAGTTGAAGGCGTTGAAGAAACTGTACGGCGCGAGATTGAGTCGGCCTTCGGCATCCTGCGAGGAAATCCAGCCGATGGGGCGCGGGCCGACGATGGCGTTGAACGGATCGTGAGGCAGGCCGTGGCCGTTGGCGGGTTCGTAGAAGTGGATGTCATCGGGCATGGGGAGCGGATTCCTGAGCTGCATTCGGATGCAGCCATAGTGCAAGGACCCAGCGCATATTTCCAGCCAGACGCGAGACCCCGTAGGGTTCGTGGCAGGACACAGATTTTGTGGCCTGCCAGCGATGCGGTGCGATCAGTCAGTGACGATCCGCGAATGCTTCTGGGTATCTTTCATGGTGATGTACACCAGCAGCGACACGGCAATGCACGCGGTGACGTACCAGTAGTAACCGGTTTCCATGCCGATGCTCTTGAACCACAGCGCGATGTATTCGGCGGTGCCGCCGAAGATCGACACGGTCAGTGCGTACGGCAGGCCAACGCCCAGGGCGCGGATTTCGGTCGGGAACAATTCGGCTTTGACCACCGCGTTGATCGAGGTGTAGCCGCTGACGATGATCAGCGCCGCCATGATCAGGAAGAACGCGCCCCACCAGGTCTGGATGGTGTGCAGGGTCATCAGGATCGGCACGGTGAAGATCGTACCGAGCACACCGAAGGCGATCAGGATCGGGCGACGACCGATCTTGTCCGACAGGCCACCGATGATCGGTTGCAGGCACATGAACAGGAACAGCGTGGCGGCGGAAATGGTGGTCGAGTCGGAGATGCTCATGCCGACCGTGTTCACCAGGTATTTCTGCATGTAGGTGGTGTAGGTGTAGAACGCCAGGGTGCCGCCCATGGTCAGGCCGACCACGGTCAACAGCTCTTTCGGGTGGCGCATCAAGGTGCGCATGGCGCTTTCCTTGGATTTCTCTTTTTTGGTGAACGACTCGGTTTCTTCCATGCCGCGACGCAGGTACAGCGCCACGACCGCACACAGCGCACCGATGGCGAACGGGATACGCCAGCCCCACGCGTAGAGCTGTTCGGTGGTCAGCATGTTTTGCAGCACGATCAAGACGCCGAGGGCGATGAGCTGCCCGGAGATCAGGGTCACGTACTGGAAGCTGGAGAAGAAGCCGCGACGTTCCTTGGTCGCCATCTCGGACAGATAAGTCGCCGAGGTGCCGTACTCGCCGCCGACCGACAGGCCTTGCAGCAGGCGGGCGAACACCAGCAGGATCGGCGCGCCGATGCCGATGGTTTCATAATTCGGGCTCAGGGCGATCAGCAGCGAGCCGAAGCACATCAGGTACACCGAGGCCATCAGCGCTTTCTTGCGCCCGACCTTGTCGGCGTACATGCCCATCAGCCAGCCACCGATCGGACGCATCAGGAAACCCACGGCGAAGATCGCTGCGGTGTTCATCAGTTGCGCAGTGGTGGAGCCGGCGGGGAAAAAGGTTTTCGCGAAGTACAGGGAGAAGGCGGCATACACATACCAGTCGTACCACTCGACCATGTTGCCGACAGAGCCGCTGAAGATCGATTTGATCCGGCTGGCGGTGGTTCTCGGTTTGGCCGGCACGGCAGCCGACCCAAGGGGCAGGGCGTTGGAGTTATCCATTGAAGGATCCTTCGTTTAATTGTTTTTGTGGAGCGCGTCGGAACGCAGCCTGCCAGGGCTATAGCAGGAGGTGTGCCAAGGGGTGAGGGGCCGGTTTAGAGGGGGTAGCGGGGAGGAGTGAGCGGATTTGTGCCGACTGATTGGGCTGAGTGAGCGGATTTCCGCTTACCGCGTGAAGATCAAAAGCCCCTCACCCTAGCCCTCTCCCAGAGGGAGAGGGGACTGACCGAGGTGTTCTCGTGGGTTACATCGACCTGCAATATCGAGTCGAATACAGATTCGGGAAAGCATGGAGATCGGCTCCCTCCCCCCTCGCCCCCTTGGGGGAGAGGGCTGGGGTGAGGGGGATGGATTGCAGCTACACCACAAATCTCTGCCTCACTCCGCCAGAAACATCTCCCGACTCAACCCATGCCGCTGCATCTTTTCATTGAACGTGCGGCGCGGCAGTTGCAGTTCTTCGAGCACGGCTTTGACATCACCTTTGTGCCGGGTCAACGCCGCGCGCAGACATTGCGCTTCGAAGGCTTCCTGCTGCGCCGCCAGTGATTGTCCCGGATCGATTCCGGCGACCGGTTCATCCAGCCCCAATACCTGACGTTCCGCGACGTTGGCCAGTTCGCGCACATTGCCCGGCCAGTCATGGCTGAGCAGGTGACTGAGCTGCGCACCGGTCAACGGCGGAAAGGTCCGGCCCAGACGCTGAGCGGCATTCTGCGCGAAGGTCTCGAACAGCAACGGAATGTCTTCGCGGCGATCGCGCAGCGGCGGCAGGCGCAGTTCGGCGACGTTCAGGCGATACGCCAGGTCCTCACGAAAACGTCCGGCGCGGGCTTCGTCGAGCAGGTCCGGTTTGGTCGCCGCGACGATACGCAAATCAACGCGAATGCTCTGGTTCGACCCCAGCCGCTCAAGCTTTTGCTCCTGCAAGACCCGCAGCAACTTCACCTGCTGGGCCAGCGGCATGCTTTCGATCTCATCGAGAAACAGCGTGCCGCCATCGGCATATTCCAGCTTGCCGATGCGTTTGCCCGAGGCGCCGGTAAACGCGCCGCTCTCATGGCCGAACAGCTCGGCCTCGAACAGTTGCTCCGGGATCGCCGCGCAGTTCAGCGCCACGAAAGGTTTGCCGGCGCGCGGGCCGAAATCATGCAGGCAACGCGCGACCAGTTCCTTGCCGCTGCCGGTTTCGCCACGGATCAGCACGTTGACCGGCAACGTCGCCAGATCCAGCACTTGCCGACGCAATGTCTGCAAGCCGCGGGACACGCCAAGCAGCGTCGCATCGAGCTTTGCGCGGTTGTCGGCCAGTTCGTGCAGGGCGCGGTTTTCCAGGACCAGGCGGCGTTTGTCCAGCGCCCGGCGCAGGCTGCCGAGCAGGGTTTCCGGGCTGAACGGTTTTTCCAGAAAGTCGTAGGCGCCATCGCGCATGGCTTCGACCGCCATCGGCACATCGCCATGGCCGGTGAGCAGAATCACCGGCAGATCGCTGTCGCGCTTTTGCACTTCGGCGAGCAATTGCAAACCGTCCATGCCGGGCATGCGCACGTCGCTGAGGATCACCCCGGCAAAATGTTCCGGGAGCGCGGCGAGGCATTCTTCGGCACGGCTGAACAATTGCACCTGAAACCCCGACAGGCTCAGCCACTGTTCAACGGCGTCGCGAATGCTGCTTTCGTCGTCGACCACCATCACCGAATTGAGCATCAGATATGTGCCTCCAGATCGATTGGCAGGGTCAGGCTGAACACCGCGCCGTGGTCGCCATTCTCGACGCTCAGGCGTCCGCCGGATTCATGCACGATGGCGAAGGATACTGCCAGCCCCAGGCCCAGACCGTCACCCACCGGTTTGGTGGTAAAGAACGGATCGAACACCTGGCCGAGATGTTCCTCGGCAATGCCGCCGCCGTTGTCGCTGACGCTCAGCCGCCACAATTGTTCATCAGCCTCCAGACGGATTTCCAGACGCTTGCAGGCTTTGCCGTGCATCGCATCCAGCGCATTGCGCAGCAGGTTGATCAGCACCTGTTCCAGACGAATCGCATCACCGCGTACCCACGCCGGGCGGGTCAGATGCAGCACCAGACTGACCTGTTCGTCACGCAGTCGCGCATCGAGAAGTTGCAGCGATTGATCGACCACCGTCGCCAGATCCAGACGTTCGCGCAAGCCGCTCGGGCTTTTGCGGGCGAAGGTCTTGAGGTGGCCGGTAAGGGCGGCCATGCGCGTGAGCATGTCGTCCACCGGTTTCAGCGCCTTGTAGGCGTCATCGACGCGGCCATGTTCGAGCAGCAGGCGCAGGGTTGCCAGTTGCATGCGCTGGGCGGTCAGCGGTTGATTGATTTCGTGAGCCAGCGCCGCAGACATCTGCCCCAGCGCGGCGAGTTTGGCCGACTGCACCAGACCTTCCTGCGCGGTACGCAAGTCGCGGGTGCGCTCCTCGACCAGGCGCTCGAGTTCTTCACGATTGCGCTGACGGACCTTGGCCAGCCGCCAGCGCTGATTGAGGAACAACAACAGGAACACCAGCGCCAGCCACACGCCAGCGGCGGCCAGCGCGGCGTTGCGCAAATCCTCGAAGGCCACTTGCGGACGGCGCAGCAGGTGCAGGGTCCAGCCTTCGGTCGCCAGCGGCAGTGATTCCCACAGATAGTCCGCCGTGCCTTGTGGACCTTCGACCCGGCGCAGATCGCTGTTGTCATCGAAGCGCCGCAGCGGCAAATGGGTCAGCGGAACCAGCGATTGCTTGTCGTACTGGCGGGTGGTTTTGATCTCGGCCAGATCATCAGCGCTCAATGCTCGCAAGGCGCGATAACGCCAGCCCGGCTGATTGGCGATAAAGATGATCCCGCGTGCATCGCCGACCAGCAGCGTGTCGCTGCCCTGGCTCCATTCGCGCTCCAGTTCGGGAAACTCCAGCTTGACCACCATCGCGCCGAGAAACTCGTCGTTGTCGCCAAGTACGGCGCTGGAAAGGAAATACCCGGGAATGCCGCTGGTCACGCCTACCGCGTAAAAACGCCCGGTGCCTTGGGTGCGGGTCTGGCTGAAATAGGGGCGGAAGCCGTAATTGTGGCCAACGTAACTGCTGGGCAAGCGCCAGTTGCTGGCGGCCACGGCCAGGCCGGTGCGATCGAGCAGTTCAAGGGTCGAGGATTGCGCGGCGCCATTGATCTTTTCCAGCTTCACATTCAATGCCGCTTGCTGCGCAGCATCGACCGGGCCGGCCAGGGCCGAACGCAATTGCGGATCCAGCGCCAGTACGGCGGGCAGGGCGCGATAGCGGTCGATCAGGGTGTGCAAGGAGTTGGCGTACAACCCCAGTTGCTGATTGGCGCGGGCGGCGTCTTCTTCCAGCGCCTGACGTTCCGCGTGGCGCATCGCGAGCGTCGCGGCAATGACCGTGCCGGCGATGATCAGCAGGGAATACAACGACAGACGCAGGGTACGGGAAGTCGGCAGCATGCTGGATGAAAGGTCGGCAGGACGGGCGGGCACGATAGCATGGGCCGAGGTGGCCGGGCGCGCTGTTCGCGCCGGCCGTGTCTGCTAGACAGCTGTCTCCTGTACCTGACGTCGATGCACAAGATTCAACCTCGGCTTCGGCACCGGTCTTGCCTTAGGTTCGGCAGCGAGCGAGCGCTCCAGTTGCTGCAGGCGTTCTGTCACGCCTTGCGCCTCGCTTGGCGCTTCGATAGTCGCCTGGGCGGTTTGCATGACCTTGTCGATGGCTTCGAACGGGTCTACACCATTCCTGGACAGCTTCATGACCTGACGCTGTTTTTCTGCATCCAGTGCGTCCAGTTGGGCGTAGAACATCTTCTGGATGTGCTCGGAGTAGCTGTTGAGGTTATCCGTGAAAGTCTTGATGCTGTCGATAAGCGCAGCACCTCCATCGAGAAGAGCCCTCGCGCCGTCTACGGCTTTTGCAGCGCCGTCGCCCAGCGTTTTCAGCCCGTCCTTGAGCTCTTGGGTGTGCAGTGTCTGCGCTGCTTTCAAACCCTTCTTGA
Organism: Pseudomonas sp. 2957; assembly: GCF_031456345.1. Classification (NCBI taxonomy): domain Bacteria; kingdom Pseudomonadati; phylum Pseudomonadota; class Gammaproteobacteria; order Pseudomonadales; family Pseudomonadaceae; genus Pseudomonas; species Pseudomonas sp. 2957. The sequence continues at coordinate 588,120 of NZ_JAVDUL010000003.1, read as the reverse complement.
AAAAGTGGTAACGCAATACCGGAAACACTATTGCCCCCGCGATTGCCCCTGCGCCGGAACCGATGGCGTTGCCGATTCCGGGTACCACGGTGCCGATGACACTGCCGATGGCGATGCCTTTGCCGATACCGTAAAAGACCGATTTGATGCCGGCCCGTGAGGTGATGAATTTGCCGAACGTCATGCTTTTGCGCACCTCCTCGATGTTCTGGCCTTCAGGAATCAGGCCATCGAACTCGGTAGTCAGGTTGTGCAATTGCTCCGCCGCAGTTTGCGCTTGATCAAAGATACCCACCGCTTTTCTGATCAGGTCAAACACCACTTTGAAGGCACCGGTCTGGTCGACATGGACGATCGGGGTGTTACCGACAAAACCATACAGATTCAAACCGTCCACATCCCCCGCCGGATCCGCACTGACCCAGCGCTGCAACCACGGCGCGTAATAACGGGCGCCGTAGTAGTACAAACCGCTGACATCCATTTCCTTGCCGGAATAACGGATAAAGCGGTATTCGATTTCCGATTCCGGCGCCATCCATGCGGTTTCGCCGAACGGGTAATAGCCTTCTGCGCTGGTGACCACAGCGTCTTCATTGAGCTCCATCACGCAAGAGCCTAGGTGGTCTTCGAGGGTGTAGCGCATCTGGTCGTCTATCGGCGCTGAACGTTGCGCCCAATGCAGGCAGCGCGCGTTACCGAGGCTGATGATGTGCAGCTCTTCGCCGTTGTCCTTGCTGCGAATTTCCAGCCCTGGCAGGTAACGCACCTGGTGGAAGTGGCGGACCTTGTCGGTGAACCATTCATGACATTTGAGGACCCGCTGGCCCGCGCTGTACTGGTAATACTCGGCATCGTTATCGCTGTCCTGACGGATAACCAGATCCACGCGCTCCAGCTCGTCACGGCTGTTCCAGTGCAATGACGGACCGTGGCGCAGCTTGCGTTGATTGCCGTGCGGGTCGAACCAGATGTCGAAGTCCGGCGGCTCGTCATCTGTTAGCCAACGCACCCCGCGATTGCTTTTGTCGTCGATGCGCATCGTGCGGGTGCGACTGTTGCCGTCGCGCTGATGACGCAACTCGGTCAGATTGCCGCCATCGTCGTAGCTATACGTCTGGGTGTAATTGAGGCGGTTTCGCTTGTCGGGCGGTCGCGGCAGGCCGGGAATGTCCGGGGGCAGGGCGTCGTCATGACCGGTCGCACGAATCAGGCGATACAGGGAGTCGTAGTCGAATTCACGGTGGCCGTCGACCCGTTGATTGGCGAACCAGGTTGGCTCGAAGGCGTGGTCTTCGATGCGGATGATATTGCCGACGCGATCGTAGAAATATTGCAGATCCTGCAATCTGGGGTGAGCGGTTTTCTGACTGGTGCGCGTATGCAGGCGTCCATCGGCCGGGTCATACGTCCACTGACTCAGGACACCGTTACCGGCCAGTTGCGAGATGATCTGATTGTTGGCGTTGTACTGCGCATCCAGCAAGACCTGCGTGACTTTCGTCTCGACTTGCAGCTCCATTTGCCTGAGTTGCCCGGCCAGCCCATAGCGCGATGCTCTGCGATGGCCGCCGGCATCGGTTTGCTCCAGCACCGTGCCCAGCGGGCTGAACACCTGATGGCTGGTGAAAGCCTGTGTGTCCTGGAAAGTTCGGGTTTCCTGCATCGGCTGGCCGGCGAGGGAATAGCTGGATATCGCCAGAACACCAGACGCATCGGTTTGCTTGATCAACCGTCCGCGCAGGTTGTGGTTGGTGGTGTCGGCGCCACCGGCGTAGAGGAAGGTTTCGACCTCTTCCTCTTCCTCCTCATCCTTTCTGGTGACCTGGAGTCTGACGACACGCAGCTGGTCGTCAAAGGTCGATCGCCAGACATGGCCGCGCTCGTCCCAACGTTGCCGAGGCTCACCGGCCAGTCCCGGCAGTACCAAACGCCAGCCGGCATCGACGCTGTCGATTTTCAACACGGTGCCGTTGAGCGAGTAGTGAGTAGTGAGGTTGGGTGCAGATAAGCGCGGATCCCGTTTTTCTAGCAGGCGCCCGGCAGGGTTGTGAGTCTGGCAGGTGATCAGGGGCTTGATTTCTCCATGCGTCGTTGCACACAGATAGGCAATATGCCTGACAACCAAAGCCCGAGGATCCTTGACCTGCACGCTTGGCGTATGGATATGCGTTGATCTATTCAAGGGCCAGGTGCTCATGATTTATCCAGGCGCAGAACCACGGCAAAACTGCCTGAAGGTAGGCGAACTTGTTTACGCCGTCTTTTGACCGCTGTATTGGCGATATCTGCCAATCAACTCAATACCGCGCCTTGCTTCAGCCATGCGCACGGAAATTTCTTTCTTGATCCGATCCCGGCTGATTGAGCTGGAGTTCTGGGTTCCGACGCTACCTTTTGCAAGGTCCAGCGCAAAACCGAATGAGCCCACCAGGCCTTGGTCATAAAATTCGTTGACTCCGATTTCACTGAAAGCCGCATTGATGTCGCTTTGGTCCTGTTCAAGCATGTCGATAATCAAACCCAACGCTGTCTCGAGGTCATCAATTTCGATATCCCTTAAACCGGCCAGCGCTGTGGCTGTGTCCTTCCCCGCGTAAGCAATGGCCATCATGTCACTCGCAGCGGGTACCTGCGCAAACTTGCTGAGCGTTTTCTCGGCTACTGTTCCGATCAGCTTATTTGCTCCCTCGGAAGTCCGAGGATCATAAGATCTGGCTATTTTTTTTGCGTATCTCAGAGGGGTTAAAATGCTTGTTGTGGCATTGCTGTGAATGCTCTCGGGGTTCAGTTTTTTGGCATCGGGCAGGACGGGAGTGGAAACAGTTGTAATTTCGCCGAGTTTGTCGATTGCCGCGCCGGAGATTTTTGAGGCGACGATCCCTCCGATAAATGTCCCGACTCCGGGCAATATCAGCGTCCCAAGTGCTTCGCCGCCTTTCCCTGCTGTCGTGGTGGCAACTCCCTTGCCAATGTTGAAGCCGGTGTTTATGGCCATGCGTTTGGAAATGTCCGTAGCGCTGAACAGTCCGTTCAATTGCCGATTGTACGTTTGCAGCTCATTGCCCAGGTTATCCAGGACTTTTGCGTAGGTCGCGATGTCCTGCCTGACGTCAGACGGCAAGTCTTTTTTGTTACCGTCGTTATCGATGAACAGAATCGGGTTGTTACCGACAAAACCATACAGGTTCAACCCATCCACATCCCCCGCCGGATCCGCACTGACCCAGCGCTGCAACCACGGCGCGTAATAACGGGCGCCGTAATAGTACAAACCGCTGACATCCATTTCCTTGCCGGAATAACGGATAAAGCGGTATTCGATTTCCGATTCCGGCGCCATCCACGCGGTTTCGCCGAACGGGTAATAGCCTTCTGCGCTGGTGACCACAGCGTCTTCATTGAGTTCCATCACGCAAGAGCCTAGGTGGTCTTCGAGGGTGTAGCGCATCTGGTCGTCTATCGGCGCTGAACGTTGCGCCCAATGCAGGCAACGCGCGTTACCGAGGCTGATGATGTGCAGCTCTTCGCCGTTGTCCTTGCTGCGAATTTCCAGCCCCGGCAGGTAACGCACCTGCTGGAAGTGGCGGACCTTGTCGGTGAACCATTCATGACATTTGAGGACCCGCTGGCCCGCGCTGTACTGGTAATACTCGGCATCGTTATCGCTGTCCTGACGGATAACCAGATCCACGCGCTCCAGCTCGTCACGGCTGTTCCAGTGCAATGACGGACCGTGGCGCAGCTTGCGTTGATTGCCGTGCGGGTCGAACCAGATGTCGAAGTCCGGCGGCTCGTCACCTGTTTGCCAACGCACCCCGCGATTGCTTTTCTGGTCGATGCGCATCGTGCGGGTGCGACTGTTGCCGTCGCGCTGATGACGCAACTCGGTCAGATTGCCGCCATCGTCGTAGCTATACGTCTGGGTGTAATTGAGGCGGTTTCGCTCGTCGGGCGGTCGCGGCAGACCGGGAATGTCCGGGGGCAGGGCGTCGTCATGACCGGTCGCGCGGATCAGGCGATACAGGGAGTCGTAGCTGAATTCACGGTGGCCGTCGACCCGTTGATTGGCGAACCAGGTGGGCTCGAAGGCGTGGTCTTCGATGCGGATGATATTGCCGACGCGATCGTAGAAATATTGCAGATCCTGCAATGCGGGTTGACCGGGCTTATGACTGATCCGCGTGCGCAAGCGTCCGTCGGCTGGATCGTAGGTCCATTCGCTGAGCACACCGTTGCCGTCCTCTTGCTCGATGAGCTGGCCATTGGCGTTGTAGTGCGCATCCTCCAGGACTTGCGTGATGTTTGCCTTCACTTGCAAGTGCATTTGCCTGAGTTGCCCGGCAAGACCATAGCGCGAGGTTCTGCGATGGCCGCCGGCGTCGGTCTGTTCAAGCACGGCGCCAAGCGGACTGAACACCTGATGGCTGGTGAACGCTTGGTGATCATCAAATGTGCGCTTTTCCACCAGTGCCTGTCCGGTGAGGGCATAGCTGGTGATATCCAGCGAGCCTGACGGATCTGTCTGCTGGATCAACCGGCCGCGCAGGTTGGAGTCTGCTCCGGCGGAGCCGGGGGCGTAAGTGAAGGTATCGAGCTGATTTTCGCCGTTTCCCGACACTTCGAGCTGCACCACGCGCAATTGCCCGTCAAAGGTCGATTGCCAGACATGGCCGCGCGCGTCCCATTGCTGCCGAGGCTCCCCGGCCGGCCCCGGCAGCAGCAAACGCCAGCCGCTATCGACACTGTCGGTGAACACCGCATCGCCATTGATGGAATAAACAGTGGTGGTGTTTGCAATGGGCAGGCGCGGATCCTGTTGCGCGACCGGACGTCCGGCCACATCGTGTTCCTGAAACGTCACAACAGCGCTGACTGCGTCCTCTGCCACGGTACGCAAATAAGCGACCTGACGGACTGGCAGGCCACGTCCGTCGCTGACGGTCAGCGAAGGCGTGCGCCAATGTGTGGAGGCGCTCATGCGCCTGACCCACGCGTAGACACCACCTCTTCAGCGGTGTCGTTGAAGTCTTCGCTGGTGTGATACCAGGGATGATACGTCTCGCGGGAAAAGTCGCCCTTGGCGTTGATCAGCTTGATCGGACGCCCCGTTGCGTCATAGAACAGCTGATCGAAGAGCCCGAGTTGGCGCAGCGATTGATCATTGACGTAGCGGTGCGTGTTGGCGAAAAACGGCCGGTATTGGCGCTGCGGCAGACCTTTGTTGTTGTATTCGACGCGTTCACTGATGCGCCAGCGTGTCTGCGTCGGTTGCTCACCTTCTTCGATCAGCAATTGACCATCCTCACCCACCACATAAGCCAGCCCGGGGTCGACCTTCTGCTGGGTTTGCAGTACCCGACCAAAGCCATCGACGCAGGTTTTGACAATCTGGATCTGTGCCTTGACGGTGTCGTAGGGATAGCGGTCGGCGCTGAGCACCACGGTGTGTACCGGCTCCCGGTACGCCAGTTCAATGGCCTCGAGCAATTGCTGGTCTTCAGGCGTCAGATTGAGGCTTTGCGCGAGCCGGCGACGTGCGCTGGCGCGGATCTGCCCGCCGGGCAACAGATCGCCCTGCTTGATAGACAGGGTTTGAAGCGTGGAGGCGGGTATCAGGCCCATCCAGCTGAACAGGTTTTTGTGCAGGGTGCTGGCTGCGTTTTTTACAGTGTCCTCCGGATACTGGATGGCCTGTTCCGGACTGGGGGCCGGCAAGGTCCAGTCATCGGTCAGCTTGTCGAATCCGGCAGGTTGGCCATTCTCGGTACCGTGAAAGCTGATGACCAGCGGCTGGCCGGAAGGCTCATGGATGACTTCTTCAGTGTTGTCGTTGGCGTCGGTGATTCGCTTGGGTTTCAGGGCGTGGTAATCGAATTCCGCGACCTGCACGGCACAACCGTCGGGCAACTCCATGCGCATGACCGTCAGCCAGTGTTGATCGTATTCGGCTTTGGTCACGCCATGGCTTGGCGTTTCGTTGAAATCGAGCACTTTATAGAACGCTTGCAAGTCGCCGTACCGAGCCAGATTGAACCGCGATGACCAAAGGTTTTGTTCTTCGCTCGGCGGCGTTTCGAACAGCCGCGGCATGGGTGAGTAACCAATTGCCTCGAGGGCTTCGCGAATGTTCAGATCCGGCACAATGCTGTAAGCGTCCAGCGCGTTCTTGTCCAGCAAGGCAAGCTCCAGAGAATGCGACAGGGCTTCGAATCCGGCGACGCCGTCCTCCAGTTCAATACCCTCTACGTCCACATAACGCTGTATGGATTGGGAAGTCAGTACCCGTTCGATGGCCCATTCTTGCGAATCCTGCAGCGTTCTCAAGGATTCAAAAGACACCTGTGCCGGGTTCAGCTCGCCGGGTAGCGTACCTTTGGCCAATTTCAGCGCATCGCCCCGTTCCTGATAGGGCAAGCCCAGTCGCCATTGCTGCGGCTCTGGCAGATTGATCAGACGCGCACGGGTCTCACTGATGTAAAAGTATTGCTGCGCCTCGTCGTGAGCGTCGGACCACCATTGATTCAGGTGGTCCTCGGTGAAGGGTGGCGGGCTCTGGGCGGTCAACCTGCGTGCATAGCTCACCGTCAGCGCATGGGTCGCGGCGCCATAAGCGTCCCAGCGCAGGCTGACATCGTGGCGGCACAGCGGGTCATTGATAAAGCCGTCGTACTGATAACTGATTGCTTCAGCCTGAAGGGGCAGCAGAACGGCTGCGGCATATGGCCCCTGGGGCCGCACCTCGCGCACCAGATAACGCTTTTCCTCTACCGAGTACAGCATGGCAGCGCCAGGTACCTGCGAATCTTCCTGGTAGGCAAGCGTCTCCGTTCGGGCGACCGAGCCGACCAGTGCCTGCGCAATCCGATAGCGACTGTCGGCATCTTCCGGGGTCACAGGCTCATCGATTTCACCCTTGGGGTGATAACGACTGAACAGGGTTTCGCCCAACGGGCAGGCGTCCACGTCCGCGTTGAAATAATCCTCGCGGGAACGATTCATTTCCTGCCCGTTGTGAAACCAGGTGCATGTTTGCACCGGCTCGTTGAAGCCAGGCTCTGAAGGATCGGCTCCAATCGCGCAGTCAAGTTGCTGCAAATAGCCGAACCCGCGAAACTCCCGTTCCCTGCCGTCGTAGAACCCTTCGCGCCAGGTGAATGACTGGGTCAACCGGTTGTCGGTGATCTCGTCGTGTTGCTCCTGTTTCTTCACCACGGGCAGCGGAAACGGCAGATGACATACCGGTGCACGCGCAAGTGCCAGCAGCCGCTCCTTTTCATCCAGCCATTCCTGAGCCGAACTGCGATAAGTCACGCTGCTGGAGTAACCCATGTTGTTGTTGCTGTTGACCAGCAGATAGGGCTTGGCTGCAACAAAATCGTAGCGCCAATGCCGAGGCTGGATATGCGGCACCGTCAGAATCAGGCTGGCGCAACCGAGGCCTTGCAGGTCGGCGAAACTGACCTGGCACAAGCGGTCATAGTGCACCTTTTCGGGCCACGGCACGCTGACGGGAATCTGCTCCAGACCGTTGCCGCCCCGGTTCAGGTAGATGTCGAACCCTTCGGATCGCAGATAGATCAGCGCGGGTGCGCCGGAGCCATCGAGGTCGGCCAGACGCACTCGTGCGGCGTCGAATTCGTCGTAGGTGAAGGGCAGGGCACTGATCTTGCGACCTTGACCGAATTTGCCATGACCAAGATTCGGCCAACAGCGGACTTCGTCATGGCGGATGCGACACAGCTCGGGCATGTCGCTGCCGAGCAGATTGCCCAGAAGCACCAGTTCGGTTCGCGAGTTGCTGAATACCGGCAGACGGTCGTCTTCGTATGCATGGGGGATTTCCTGTGCGGCGGCAAAGCCTTTTTCGCGCAGGCTGGCATAGAGCCTCACACGATCGTGGCTGATGCTGGCCGCTGACATCAGGCCGTCGCCGCTGAAATCCCCCATGGTCAAAGTCAGATCCTGGTGTTCCCGGGGAAACGTGTCGAACGCGCTGAACAGTTCGAATTGGCGCTGCGCATTCAGCGCATGGAAACCGCAGTAACCCAAGCGGGCGATGATCAGGTCCAGGCGCCCATCGCCGGTCAGATCCAGCAGTTGCGCCACGGCGCGGTTACGATCTGCCACCGGGATCTTGTCCAGCAGAGCCCATGGGCCGTAACCGATCAGTTCGGTACCAGGCGCCGCGCGCAGCGGCTCGCGGTAGTACCAGGCGTTGTCATAGCGGCAGAGAAAACCCGGCACGCCCTCGCCATACAGATCGACACATTGGTAGAACCCGCCGTCTTCGATGCCCGGTTGAGTTTCGTTTTCCAACAGGCGTGCAGGTGTCTTGTTGATCTCGAAGGGCGAGTATTCGAACTCTAGCGGCGGTGAATGCTCGACATTGCCTTGCGCATCGAAGGCCTGATAGTGCGCCGCGCTGATCTGGCTGTAGGCCCACGGCGTAGAGTTCTGGATAGGTCGATATTCCAGCAGCAGGCGACGGGCAAGTTTCGCCTCTGTCGCCAGGCCCTCGGGGAAGTGATGAAACATCAACACCTGCTGGCACAGCCTGCGGGTGCTCAGCTCAAAACCCTGGCCATAGGTGGAAAACGGATCCGGTCGCAGCCGCCAGCGGTTCACTTCTTCGTAGCTCGGGGTCTCCGTCAGCGAACTGCTGCGTTCGCCGTAATCGAACACCAGTTGAAAATGCCAAGGCAAATCCGTCGGCCGGTCGGTGTCCCAGCTATAGAGACGGTCGCTCGCCGTGGCATTGCCATAACACACCCGGCGCAGATAACGCTGGGCGCGGTAGTCGTGAATCGGGTCGTGCTCGTCAGGCTGATCGTCGGGCTTGTACTCGTAGCAGATGTGTTCGCCATGGGCGTTCATGCTTTCACACAGCAGCCAGCTACTGATGCGCGATTCGTCGTCGGGGTCGGCACGGCGTGAGGCGCTGGTTTTGCCGTAGACATGCAACGTGCCGTCGGCACCGTGGACCAGCCAGAAGGGGGCTCCACCGTCAGCCGGATGCCAGCATTCGCGCAGGGAAAAAATCGCTTTCGATCCGCGTCCAGTAAGACACGACGTTGTGTTCGGGAATGGGGCGGTCTCTGTAGCTGTGTTCCGTGCGTGACTTCAAGTCTCCGGCATCATCGAGCTCCGGCATCCACACCTCGCCGTCATGCCCGATGATTTCATCGTGCTCGGTATAACGTGGAACACCTTTGTTGGTGCGGCGACTGATCTGGCTCAGGCCCAGGTGGCAACCAAGGCCAAACGGACCGTTACCGCTCTGGCTGTTGATTGCCAAGGGTATTTGCGGGTCGTAGCCACGACCGCTCGATAGCGGGATCAGCAATTCGCATCCAGCCGAGGCGGTCGGCCCGACGGCGCTCCAGCTTTTGCCGATGGTGGCGATCGATGAGCTCTTGGCGATGGAAGGAGCTGTGATGCTGAGGTCTTGATCGGCCATGGTCGAATCCGTTCGCGCTACATAGGGCGTATGGACAGACGCTAACAGGAGTGGGCCAGAGATGGACCTGTCAGATCTGACAGGTGCGCAAGATCATTTTCTGTGCATGGGAAATTCTGTTATCGCGATTGGTTTGAACAAGCAAAAACGGCCGGGGCATCTTTGCGGATGCGCCGGCCGTTTTCATACGCCTGAGGCTTACTGCACTTCTACCGCCAGGCTTTCGCTGATCTTCTGTTGCCAGATCGCCGGGCCAGTGATGTGTACCGACTCACCTTTGCTGTCCACCGCTACGGTGACCGGCATGTCCTTGACCTCGAACTCGTAGATCGCTTCCATGCCCAGCTCGGCAAATGCCAGCACCTTGGACTTCTTGATCGCTTGCGCAACCAGGTACGCAGCGCCGCCGACTGCCATCAGGTACACGGCTTTGTTGTCCTTGATCGCGTCGATCGCAGTCGGGCCGCGCTCGGACTTGCCGATCATGCCCAGCAGGCCGGTCTGCTCGAGGATCTGGCGGGTGAACTTGTCCATCCGCGTTGCGGTGGTAGGACCCGCCGGGCCAACCACTTCGTCACCGACCGGATCAACCGGGCCGACGTAATAGATGAAGCGACCCTTGAGGTCGACCGGCAGGGTTTCACCCTTGTTGAGCATCTCGACCATGCGCTTGTGCGCGGCGTCGCGACCGGTGAGCATCTTGCCGTTGAGCAGCACGGTTTCGCCCGGCTTCCAGCTCTGCACGTCTTCCGGGGTCAGGGTGTCGAGGTTGACACGACGCGCCGACGGGCCGGCTTCCCAGACGATTTCCGGGTAGGCGTCCAGCGGTGGCGCTTCCAGCGAGGCCGGGCCGGAACCGTCGAGCACAAAGTGTGCGTGACGGGTGGCGGCGCAGTTGGGGATCATGCACACCGGCAAGGATGCGGCGTGGGTCGGGTAGTCCATGATCTTCACGTCGAGCACGGTGGTCAGGCCGCCGAGGCCCTGGGCGCCGATACCCAACTGGTTGACCTTCTCGAACAGCTCCAGACGCATTTCTTCGATGCGGTTCTGCGGGCCACGGGCCTTGAGCTCGTGAATGTCGATGGATTCCATCAACACTTCCTTGGCCATCACCGCGGCTTTCTCGGCGGTGCCGCCGATGCCGATGCCGAGCATGCCCGGCGGACACCAGCCGGCGCCCATGGTTGGCACGGTTTTCAATACCCAGTCGACGATCGAGTCGGACGGGTTGAGCATGGCCATTTTCGACTTGTTCTCGGAACCGCCGCCCTTGGCCGCCACGTCCACTTCCACGGTGTTACCCGGGACGATGGAGTAGTGGATCACCGCCGGGGTGTTGTCCTTGGTGTTCTTGCGAGCGCCTGCCGGGTCGGCAAGGATCGAGGCACGCAGGACGTTTTCCGGCAGGTTGTAGGCGCGACGCACGCCTTCGTTGATCATGTCGTCCAGGCCCATGGTGGCGCCATCCCAGCGCACGTCCATGCCGACACGGACGAACACGGTGACGATACCGGTGTCCTGGCAGATCGGGCGATGGCCGGTGGCGCACATGCGCGAGTTGATCAGGATCTGCGCCATCGAATCACGGGCCGCTGGCGATTCTTCGCGCAGGTAGGCTTCGTGCATCGCCTGGATGAAATCCACGGGGTGGTAATAGGAAATGAACTGCAGGGCGTCGGCAACGCTCTGAATCAGGTCATCTTGCTTGATCACGGTCATGAGTCGCGCTCCTCTGAAACACGGGAACATTCTATGGGGCAGCTTGAGGCTTTCGGCTCACAGCTGATCCTCTGGCACGCCGGGGCTGCTGGCGCGACGCTAAAAAGGCGCGGCAGTATACCGCGCCTCGGTGGGGCGTACACGCGCCGGCAGTCATTCGTTGGTCGCATGGGTGGGCGAATATCGGACAGCGGGTTTGCACTTCAGGATCGCCCCCCTCACCCCAGCCCTCTCCCCCAGATGGGGCGAGGGGGAAAGGGAGCCGATCTTCATCTTGTTCAAAAACTAAGTCCGGCTCAGGAAAATGAAGCTGTTTTGTGCCGTTTCCAGACTCGAGTTCGGCGCGATGTTTGAAGTCGGTGTAACTCGGATAAACAACCCGGTCAGTCCCCTCTCCCTCTGGGAGAGGGCTAGGGTGAGGGGCTTTTGGCGGTGTCAGTAGGCCACACTTTTGACGTCAATTTTCGAGCCCGAAAATCGGTGGTCATTTAGCGACCGGCCCTCTAAAGTGGCATCCGGTCTGTAGAGTAGGACACTCGGTCAGCCTCCTATCGCACGGTGAGTCAACGATTGACCCATAACGCCATTCAACGCCTTTTGCTCAAACGCTTCGCCCTCGCTGCGGCCACCTACGGATTGGCTCTGCTGCTGCTGTGGCTGGCGTTTTTCACCGGGCATTACCAGCAATCGCTCAGTGGCGTGGCCATCGGCAGCGCGCTGGTAGTGATCAGTCAGGCGAGCCTTTTCGCCATGTTCTGGAGCGGGCGCAACCAGCGCTTCGCCGACCCGAGCCTGACCGAAGCGCAAGTGCTGATGGGCCTGGGCTGGCAAACGTGGCTGATCGCCCATGTCGACGAAGCGCGCGGCGCGTTTCTGGTGTTTTACGTGCTGATCCTGCTGTTCGGCCTGTTCCATCTCACCCGACGGGTGTTCATCCGCTGTGCGCTGTTGGTGTTCTTCAGTTTTTCCGCGATTACCCTGTGGGACGCCTACCACTTCCGCTTGGCCGAGCCTGCGCTCGCAGCGTTGCAGGTGTGCATTCTGGCGATGGTCTTGGCGTGGCTGGTGCTTTACGCACGTTTTGTCCAGGTTTCCCGGCAACGTCAGCGCCAGCGTCGGTTTGCCTTGCAGGCGCATCAGGACACCCTGCGCGGGATGATGCGCCAGCTTGAAGATCTGGTCGCCACCGACGAACTGACCGGGCTGTTCAATCGCCGGCATTTCCTGCGCATCGCCTCGCGCGAGCTGAACGCGCTGGACAGCGACGTGATGCACGGGCTGGCGCTGATCGATCTGGACCACTTCAAGCGCATCAACGACCTGCATGGCCACGCCGCCGGCGATCAGGTATTGCAGGCGTTTGCCGGGGTGGCCCAAGCCTGTCTGCGCGACGGTGACGTGCTGGCGCGTTATGGTGGCGAGGAATTCGTCGTGCTGGTGCCCGACTGCGATGCCGAACGCCTGACCGCGTGTTGCGAGCGTTTGCGCATCGCCTTCAGTGAGGTGGAATTAATGGGCCTGCAAGTGCGCAACCTGAGCCTATCGGCGGGCATGACCCTGCTGTCCGTTGGCGATGATCTGGATGAGGCGTTGCAGCGTGCCGATCAGGCGCTGTATCGGGCCAAGCGTGACGGGCGCAATCGTTGTGCCGCCGCGTGGGAGAACGTCGATGCCTGAATTGCGTGTCGGTGATCGGCAGTGGACGGTTGAAGCGGGCAGCAACCTGCTCGACAGTCTCAATCAGAACGGCGTTGCCGTGCCCTACAGCTGCCGCGCCGGCAGTTGCCATGCCTGTCTGGTGAAATGCATCCGAGGTGTGCCCACCGACAATCGTCCGGATGCCTTGAGTGCCGAGCAACGTCAGGACGGTTGGCGCCTGGCTTGTCAGTGTCAGGTGGTCGAAGACTTGCAGGTACACACCTTCGACCCGATCAGCGACGGCCGCCCGGCCGTGGTCGAAGCGCTGGACTGGCTCAGCGACAGCGTCCTGCGCCTGCGCCTGACCCCGCAGCGGCCATTGCGCTACAGCGCCGGCCAGCATCTGGTGTTGTGGATCGGCCACATCGCCCGACCGTACTCGCTGGCGAGCCTGCCGCAAGAAGACCGCTTCCTCGAGTTTCACCTCGATTGCCGCCAGCCCGGCGAATTCATCGATGCCGCACGCCAGCTGCAGATCGGCGACTCGATCCGCCTTGGCGAACTGCGCGGCGGTGCCTTGCATTACGATCCGGACTGGCACGCCCGGCCGCTGTGGCTGCTGGCTGCCGGCACTGGTTTGGGGCCGTTGTTCGGGGTGCTGCGTGAGGCCTTGCGTGAGGATCACCAAGGCGCCATCCGCGTCATTCACCTGGCCCATGACGAACGCGAACACTATCTGGCCAAGCCCCTTGCCGCACTGGCCGCGCAGCGCGAGAACCTCAGTGTCGAGCTGTGGGCAGCGGCCGACTCGGCCGCCGCTTTGGCACAACTGCGCCTTGTTTCCCGGCAGACCCTGGTCTTAGTCTGCGGCTCGACGACCAGTGTCGACGCATTCGCCAAGCGTCTGTATCTGGCCGGATTGCCGCGCAACCAACTGCTGGCCGATGTGTTTGTGAGCCGTGGTTGAGCGCTGATTTTCAGACGCGAGACTCGCCATGACCGAAGCCATCCTGCTGGAACGCGAGCGCGGTTTGCTGACCCTGCGCCTCAACCGCCCGGACAAGAAAAACGCCCTGACCCGCGCCATGTACAGCCGCCTCGCCGAAGCACTTAAACAGGCCGACAGCGACCCCGGAATCAACGCCGTGCTGATCAGCGGCAGCGCCAAATGTTTTACCGCCGGCAACGACATCGCCGACTTCCTCGAACAACCGCCGAGCGACCTGGACAGCCCGGTGTTTCACTTCATGCTCAATCTGCTCGAATGCCGCAAACCGGTGATCGCCGCCGTGGCCGGTGCCGCGGTGGGTATCGGCACGACCCTGCTGCTGCATTGCGATCTGGTCTATGTCAGCCGCGACGCCCGGCTGCGCATGCCGTTCGTCAACCTCGGGTTGTGCCCCGAATTCGGTTCAAGCCTGATCCTGCCGCGTTTGCTCGGGCAAGCGAAAGCGGCTGAGTTGTTATTGCTCGGCGAAGGCTTTAGCGGCGCACAGGCTGCGCAATGGGGAATTGCCACAGACGCGCTGGACAGTGGCGCGGCTGCGTTGAGCAAGGCCCGGGAAATGGCGCTGCGGTTTGATGAGCTGCCGGCCGAAGCGGTGCACATCAGCAAGCAACTGATGCGAGCGCCCGATCGCGAGCTGCTGCGCAAAGTGATCGAGGAGGAGGGCGCATTGTTTACCCAGCGGCTGCGTTCGCCAGAGGCGGTGGCGGCGTTGAGCGGGTTCTTTCGCTGAGTGTCAAGACGCCTTCGCGAGCAGGCTCGCTCCCACAGGAGATTGCATTTCAAGTGTGGGAGCGAGCTTGCTCGCAAAAGGGCCTTACCAGACAAAATATCTGTTGAATCATAAGCAAAAAAGCCCCGCCATTCACATGGCGGGGCTTTTGCGTTTCAGCTGCCGGTCACTCAGACCTGCGGATCACCGACATGCAGGATCTTCATGCCATTGGTGCCGCCAGTGGTGTGGTAGCTGTCGCCCTTGGTCAGGATGACCCAGTCGCCTTTTTCCACGACGCCGCGCTTGGTCAGCTCGTCGATGGCTTTCTGGCTGACTTCGTGCGGTTCCAGCGAGGCCGGGTCGAACGGGATGGTGTAGACGCCACGGAACATTGCTGCGCGGGCCTGGGCTTCGCGGTGCGGGGTGAACGCGTAGATCGGCACCGAGGAGCGGATCCGCGACATGATCAGCGGGGTGAAGCCGCTTTCAGTCAACGCGATGATCGCTTTGACGCCCGGGAAGTGGTTGGCGGTGTACATGGTCGCCAGCGCGATGCTCTCGTCGCAGCGGCTGAATTCCTTGCCGATGCGGTGGCTGGAGGTCTTGCCGGTCGGGTGTTTCTCGGCGCCGACGCAGATGCGCGCCATCGCCTGCACGGCTTCCAGCGGGTAGAGACCAGCGGCGGATTCGGCCGAGAGCATCACGGCGTCGGTGTAGTCGAGCACGGCGTTGGCCACGTCGGATACTTCGGCGCGGGTCGGCATCGGGTTCTGGATCATCGACTCCATCATCTGCGTCGCGACGATCACGGCCTTGTTGTGGCGACGTGCGTGCAGAATGATTTTCTTCTGAATGCCCACCAGTTCGGCATCGCCGATTTCCACACCGAGGTCGCCACGGGCAACCATCACCGCGTCGGAGGCCTTGATCAGGCCGTCGAGGGTTTCGTCGTCGGCCACGGCTTCGGCGCGTTCGATCTTCGCCACCAGCCAGGCAGTGCCGCCGGCCTCGTCACGCAGTTGACGGGCGTATTCCATGTCGGCGGCGTCGCGCGGGAAGGATACGGCGAGGTAGTCGACTTCCATTTCGGCGGCGAGCTTGATGTCGGCCTTGTCTTTTTCAGTCAGGGCCGGCGCGGTCAGACCGCCACCGCGACGGTTGATGCCTTTGTGGTCGGACAGCGGGCCACCGATGGTCACCACGCAATGCAGTTCAGTGGCGGTGGCGGTTTCAACGCGCATCACCACACGGCCGTCGTCGAGCAGCAGCTCGTCGCCCACGCCGCAGTCCTTGACCAGATCCGGGTAGTCGATGCCGACCACCTGCTGGTTGCCTTCGGTCAACGGATGGCTGGTGGAGAAGGTGAACTTGTCACCGATCTTCAGCTCGATCTTTTTGTTGGCGAATTTGGCGATACGGATTTTCGGGCCTTGCAGGTCACCGAGCAGGGCGACAAAGCGGCCGTGCTTGGCAGCGAGGTCACGCACCAACTTCGCGCGAGCCTTGTGCTCGTCGGGGGTGCCGTGGGAGAAGTTCAGACGGGCGACGTCCAGACCAGCCAGAATCAGCTGTTCGAGAACTTCCGGCGAGTTACTGGCCGGGCCAAGGGTAGCGACGATTTTGGTACGACGGACGGACATGCAAAGACTCCTGAGTTCAAGCGCAGGCAGAGGCTACTATGCTCGAAGGGTGTAGTCATTGTTCGAATGCACTACTTATCGTTTTCTTTATTGAACGCGGCAACTTTGCGACCAGCGCGTCTGAAGTTTTCCGACCTGGGGTCGATACAGAGCACAAGACAGGAGAACCCCCATGCGATTGTTGCCCATTGCCGCCCTTGCCCTCAGCGCCCTCGCCGCGACGGGCTGCACCCGTTGGTCGATGAACCACCATTTGAACAACGCCTACAGCGCCTATGAACGCGGCAATTGCGAGCAGGTCATGCTCGAACTGTCCAAGGTCGAACGCGCCAGCCGCGCCCGCCCGTACGTGTGGCCGGAAGTGTCGATGATGCGCGGTCAGTGCCTGGAACGACAGAAGCTCTACATCGACGCGGTGCAGACCTACCAGTTCATCATCGCTTCGTACCCCAACAGTGAATACGCCTACCGCGCCCGCGCGCGTCTGGAAACGTTGCAGAGCCTGGGCCATTACCCGACACGCAGCGCCGCTGCGGTGGTTCGGCCGACGCGCTTCTGACGCGGTTTTCGTACAAAATCTGGCCGTCTGTACAAGCTCCGCTATAGTCAAGGAAACCGTTTCGAGCCGTGTCTCGATAACGGCGCAACACCTGCGACTGGCAGTTACAAGGTGACGGCGATTGTCGCGACCGTCACACCGGAAGCGGGGAGAGCGGGCCTGTCGCACAGGTTCGTTCCGAAGCACAGGTGCGGCTCCGTGACGGAGCCCTGCATGGCGAACAGCACATCATGTTTACCGACCGCCGGATCGAACGGCATCAATTGCCGTATTACCTCAGAGTGTTCAACAGCGTCACCGACAAACCCGTCGGCTTTCTCGGCAATGTGTCTACGGACGGGCTGATGCTGATCAGCCAGTTGCCGATGATGATCGGGGTGGATTTTCAGTTACGCCTCAAGGTCCCCGCCCGCGATGGCAGCCAGCAAGTCATCGATTTCAGCGCCTGTTGCGTGTGGTGCCATGAAGACGCCACGCCGCTGCATTACGACGCCGGTTTCATCCTGCGCCGCGCTCCCCCGGAGTTCGGCCAACTGGTGCTGGCGCTGAAGCAGTATTTCAGTTTTCAGCCGTTGCCCGCTTCTGCCTGAACAGCAAAAGATCGCAGCCTTCGGCAGCTCCTACAGGGGGAGCGCATTCCAAATGTAGGAGCTGCCGAAGGCTGCGATCTTTTGATTTTTACGTCACGCCACCGCGATCGCCCGCTCCTGATCCAGCGCCTTTTCCGCCAGCAATAGGCCCATCTCGCTCAACTGATAGATCGCCATCGCCAGATGTCGCGGCTTGTCCTCGAGGCTGTCCGCCAGGTCGAGCAGCAGAATGCTGACCGAAGAAAAGGTTTCGTAGGTTTGAATGGCCATCGCTTCGGGGTTGATGTCGGGCGCGACCATGAACATCTGCATGCCGCGATCGACGGAATTGCACGACGGCGCAGCGGCGGGTTTTTTCAGGTAGTGATCGAGGGCTTTTTCAGCGGCCTCGTGGAGTCTGGTGGAATCGGGGGAAGCGTAGGGGGAGGTCGAGTCTTCGATTTCGGGGGGATTGGGTGTTGGTTTGATCATGGTGATAACCCTTGGTTGGGGCCTTCACCCCTCGCGACTAAACGAAAGGGTGGCGGCTGGACGCAGGTTAGTCGACCGGGGGTATCACCAAAAACCGGCGCGCCGAAGCGCCCTGCGTACAGCCACCATCGAGTGCGGGGATAGGGATTACCCGACTGGATGACGCTTATACACCTTGATGACAAACCCCCGGGCGACTAAACCCGACCACTGATTGGCAGCGGCACGGATCACGTTACGGGGCAGCTTCAAAGCGCACAAGCCGGCGGATTCTGAGTGATGTGTAGGCAACGGCGCAAGCCGATGTAGCCGCGTGTTAATGACTGAAGGACGTCTGCATGTTGCAGCGTGGGAATAGTTACCGCTGATCGGGACTGTCAGGTTTTACAGGTGTCATTTCGTGCTTACGGTTCTTCAATGAGGCACCCAGGTACCGACGGTATAAGGAAGCTCGATCATGTCCGACCATGAGAACCCAGGCTCCAATCCTCCAGAAGATGGCCCGTTTCCTGAGGACCATCGCCCTTCCCAAAAATCCGATGATCCGATTTCCGAAGAGCCGGGAATCCTGGTCGCGGATTTGGAGTATGAGGCCGGCTCCGAGTCACTGTTAGTAGATACCACGATGGACTTCAAGTTTCGTATACCGGTAAACGATGGCCGTTATCACAACGTTCATCTGGATTTTCACGGAGCCGATAATTACTACCGACGTATCACTGAAAGTGCATGGTTGGGGGGCGTCTGGCACAGTATTCGAGTCGAAGACCTTCCCGAGAGTGACCTGCAAGTCAGAGTTGATGGAAGATGGGATTACATTGATCAATGGTCAAGGTGGACACCGCGGACTTTGCTGGTCAGAAAGGCTGCTCGCATTGCCAGCAATCGTACTGTGACTACAACGGTTCCAGGCCTCGCCGGTAAAGGCAGCAAAATCACGCTTGTGCGTCCCAATTCAGGCACTGTACTGAGCACAACGGCCATTACCAATGGCTACGGAAATTGGACTGTCACGCTCCTTGATAATGTCCCCCAGGGTTTACAGGATTTCATCATCCGTGAGGAGTATGGAAATACGCAGGGGCGCTACGCGGGGAAAGCGTCACTGACCGTACTCAAGCCTGTAACGCTCAGGCCGTTGCCGCAGGTTATAAGTACACAAACGCCGCAATTTGCGGGTACAGGCGGTCTGCACCAAGAGTTGACAAGAGTGGATGTTTACATCAAAGACACATCGATCAAAGTATTGGCCTACGCAAAGATCGAAATTGATGGGTCATGGGGTGGTACCAGCACTTATAAGTTTGCGTTCGGCAAAAATTATTCTCTAGTCGCCAGTCAAAGATACGATGGCGCAACATCTGTGCCGTCAGTCCAACGAAATTTTTATGTCATTGACCCCCCCCGAATAACGTCTCCTGGATTGACGCAGACGGTGGACATGACATCGACGTTCACAGGCACTGTCGTCGCCGGGATCTCCAGTGCTGTAGCTGTGCGTTCGGAAAACACCCAAGCTCAAATCAGCACCCCAACCGATGCCGCCACAGGCGCATGGTCTGCATCTTTCACGCTGACACCTGGTCCGCATTCAATTGTCGGCACGCATACCTATTTGGGAACGACATCACTGACCAGCCAACCCTTCGGCATACGGGTACGCACGGGCAAGCCGACGGTCACATACACGCAAGCCAATGAAACGATCACATTTTCCGGCACCGGACATTTCGACGAGAAGCTCAGAACCGAAATCGAGTTCACTATCCTCGAAAGTCCAGCCGACCCAATGCCGGTCGCGCCTCCAAATGCACAAGTACAGCGCAACGGCACTTGGAGCACCACCGTAACGGGCTGGAAATTTGGCACCTATAAAATCAACGCCGTCCAGAAGATCAGAGACAACGCCAGCGGCTGGATCGACTCGCTGCCGCTGACCTTCGAAGTAAAAAATATCCTCCCCGATGTCAGTGATGTGCAATTCACCAACGACTACCAACCGACCTTCAGCGGCAAAGGCTTCAACAGAGCCTTGGTTCAGCCACGCAGGCCCAATAGCCCATATCTTGAAGCGCCTGAAGTGGAGGTCGTCGGCGGGCGGTGGTCCACCCAGGCTTCGAGCGTTTGGGGACCCTCGTTCGAACGTGAAGTACACATAAAGCAATTTCTCGACGGGCACCAGTCGCCAAACTGGTTTGTCCTCAAAGTCACCATCCCGCCGCAGGCACCTGGCCTGAACGAGCCTGAGGATGACGGACTTTCACCCAGGTTCAGCGGCACGTGCTGGCCGGGTGCAACCGTGAACATTGAGTACAGCGACGAAACCGGCATTGTGCACAAGGGCATCGTCAGTGCTGACACGTGGCAGTTCAGGCGCGACAAAGAGTTTGCCATGGATATCACACATACCGTCACGGTAACCCAAGTCGCCGCGCAGCAAACTTCGCAGCCGACGTCCACGACCTTCATAGTCAGGAGAGCGATGGTCACGCCAGTGATTACCCAGCCGCCGGACGGCTCGGAAGTCGGTCGTGCTGTAACGGTCGAGGGCACGATGGGGATGGTGGGCGCCACTTTGCAACTGCGCGACAAGCAGTTTGATCGTCCCTTGGGCGATCCGAAAATATTGAGCCAGGATGGCGACTGGTCGATTGACCTGAGCCTCGAGCAATTCAGGCTCTACACCTTTGACGCCCAGCAGACACTGGACGGTCGACCGTCGCTACACAGTGACGAGCATGAATTGACGGTGGTGCTGCTACCGCCAGAATTTCTCCAGCCGATACAACACGGCAAGTTGCCACGAACCGCGTTGCTCAAGGGTACGGGCATGAGGGGCGGGGTTGTCGACGTCTGTCTGCAAGGGCTTGCCGAACCTCTGCTCAGTGATGTCATTGTGGATTGGGCGGGCAATTGGCAAGCCGAAGTGACGTTGCCGGTGGGCAGCAAAACGATCTGGGCCCGGCAAAGTTTCATGGATGAAAGCGGCAAACTACAAGAGTCGAAAGACAGCGAGCCGCTGCACTTTGACATTGTGCCAGCGGCACCCTTCATTGAAACCCCGATCGAGGGCGATGCCATCGGGCAGCAGGTGGTGGTGTGCGGTTTTGGCGTGCCGGGCGATACGGTTACGGTGACCCTGGTCGGTGCCGCGCGTTCCGAGCCGGCAAGCGCCGTCGTGCAGGAAAATCGCACCTGGTCAGTGATGCTCGATGCAAGTCTGCTCGGCGGGGGGCTTTACCGGCTCGAGGCAGTCGCATCTCTGGACGGGTTCGAATCATTTGAAACCCTGCGCTCGGTCATTCTGGGTACTTTCCGACCTGTGCTCGACGGGCCTGCAGCCGGACGCTGGGTCAGTCATCCAGTGCAGTTCAGCGGCAAGGGCCGTCCGGGCGTGGGCGCCATCGCGAGTTGGTACAACCCGGATGTTCAGTGGCTGGCTCAGGTACCCGTGGTCGATGAGCACTGGCGCGGGGCGGCGACAAGGGCACTGCCTCTGGCGGGCAACTGGTACCGATTCCGGCAGACGCTGACTGACGCGGCGGATGACGCAACGATATCCGATTGGGCCGACAGTGCGCGTTTTGAAGTCGAAGCTGCGCGCTTGCCCCACGCCGACTCCTGAAGTCCGGCTTCCGACGAACGGCTATCAAAACTGTCAGAAATGACAGTGGACTTGACGGCGTTCGAAGCGCTCAATCGTACTCACTGAATGTGCAGCCTGACGAAGGACGTCAGGTTGCGCGGGCCAGTTGTCGCCTAAAGGAATCTGATCATGGTTGATTCGCGCCGTCCCGCCCTGCAACTGTTCGATGAGTTGTTCAGCGAGGAACAACGAGCACAGAACGTCGGACTGCAGAACCTCGAGACATACCTGCAAAACGGTGGATCAATTTATCCACTGGTTGAAAGGGGTGTTCAATGCATGGTCCAAGAGCATCAGCTCAGCGTTGAGCAAGCGCAACAATATTGGCGCGGCGCCAATAGCATAGCCACGTCTCAGCGGCGCCAATTTATCGAGCAGACGCTGCGGGGCACCAGGCCCGCGCCAAAGCGCAGCTCCAGCGGTTTGTTATCAATCGTGGACGGTCCCAATTATCACGCTCTGATCGGTACCGATTTTTCCGCGTTGTGCCCGCCAGATGCACTGGAGTCCATCTGGTCGCCAGTGGCGTATCTGATCGACTTGTTGCGCTGGGTTCGTGACCGTCTGGAGGGTATCAGAGAGGAAGACGATTTCTCGCTGCATAACCGGCGCACAGATCTCTTGGCACTGAACGTCGACTTCAATGCGGTTTATCAATCGATCTCTTCTGTGGACATCATCGTTGAGGTGCTGGAGAAATTCATCGCGGCGCAAACGGATATCGAATCCATCGAAGACGCGCTGATCGCAGCCCGCTACCCCAATGGTCTGCCTTATTACCAGCATTGGGTCACAATTGATGGTATCGCGCAGTTTCATGGCCTGTCGGTGGGCGACTTCGAGCACCGGGTCGACCTGGCTTATCCCTATTTTCTGCAAGCCAATGCTCGAGGTGCCAATACTGCACAGGGTTTCGCCCATGCCTCGCGGCTTGGCCCTTATCAGCGCCAGTTGCTGACCGAACCGCGTGCGGATTTCGCCCTTCGCGAAGATTTTTTTGCGCACAACTTTGGTACCTATACCGAGATGTATTCGAATCTCAATCAGGTGGAGTTTTTCGGTCAGCGCACCAAGCTCGACAGCCGACAGATCGAGGCGCTTCTGTCGATCGGCGACTTTGCTCCTGTGCGCTCGGCCAATGTGACCTACCCGGATGAAACGCCCAAGCAGCCTGAAAGCGAGCGCTCGGGTTCGGTTTACATCAATGACGGTACTGCGCCGGCGGTGGGTTTCGATCCTGCAACCAAGCCTCGCATTCGAATGACGGCAAACCCCGACGAACTCATCGGGTTCAACCGCTATACCCGGATGAATCAGATGGTGCGTCTGGCCAACTGGACAGGATTGCCGTTCGAACAGCTGGACGCAGTGTTGACATCGGTCATCCGGGCAACAGGGCGCGGCAATTCAACGAAAGGTCACAGCAACGAGATGGACATCTCCAGTGGCGCGGTTCATGCGCTTGGGTTGTTCCAGACGTTGCGCGAGCGCTACGAATGCACCGCCGCGGACTTTGCTGTGTTTGTGGGTGAGCTGTCGGTTTATGGCCGCGGTGAAGCGCTCTCGCAATTCGATCAGGTGTTCAATTTTCAAACCGGTTATCGCGAGCCTTTCAAGCTCGACAACGATGAGTTTGCGGTGGCGCCGATACCGGGCGTGGTGGATCTGACGATCAGCCAGCTCTGCAGTGGTCTGGCGATTGATCCGCAGACTTATTACGTGCTGGCGAACGCTGTGGCCAAGGCTCATGGCTTGACCGACAAATTGAAGCGCAACGCAGCGATCATCTCGAGCTTCTACCGTTTGGTGAGGCTGGCCCGGCTGTTGAACATCACTCCGGTTGAAGGCGTGCTGATGCTATCGATCCTGGGCGGCGATGACTGGGTCAATGGCTTGGCCGGTACTCCTGTCATCCACGATGTACCGGACGGTTCACCGGATGCGCTGGAACTGATCGAGGCTATGCAAAGTTGCGTGCAGTGGTGCGCGCAAAACAATCTGCCGGTGTTGTGGGTGTTGCAGCATGCGGTCGCTGCGCCAGCGGCTCAGGATCCATCCGAACAGGATGAGCAGTTTTTCGAGCAGGTTCGCAATTTGCTGCCGACTGCACAGTTGTCCAATAGTACGTTTCTCATGGCAGGCGTTCCGGCAGCCGGGGCCGCGGACTGGATCGAATTTCTCGCGACATCCGCCGACAGCCTGGGGCCGATAACCGACGGGCATGGTTTGATCCTGCCTCCGGAGGGAAGCGCTGAGATGTATCTGGCCTCCGTCCATAAAAAAATCACCTGGGCGGTCGACAGCGCCTTGGGTGAGATCGAGCCAGCGTTGCGGCAGAGCATCATCGACAGCATGGTCAGCGCGTTTTTACAGATGCGCGATGCGCAGACTTCGCTGGTCAAGGAGACGCTGGCGGCATACGCCGGCGTTGGCGTGGATCAGGCATTGCCGGTCCTGAACTGGGCAGACGTCACGGTGCATCAGTTACTGCTGCATGTGCTGGAGCAAGCGGATGCGGGGAGCGAAGGGGGCGGCCGAATTCGCCCCCGAGTTGCCGACACATCATTCGATCTACTGGCTGAAGTTCGCCGGCGCAGTGAGGTGGTGTCGACCCTGGGGTTAAGCGCGGCGCTGTTGCAGGATTATCTGGATAGCGGCTACAAGGACTGGCTGGTTCAGGACGACAAACATGCGTTGACGGTGCGCACTCTTTATTACCTGACCACGCTCACTCGCGCTTTTGCCATCGCCTCAGCCTCGAGCGGCCAAGCGCCAGAGAAGCTGTTGGACTACCTGCGTCAGGTCAACGCATTGCCGGATGTCACCGGAGATGCGAGATGGCTGGCACAACAGGCGGCTGCCATCAAACTGGCCGACTTTTTTGGCTGGAGCGTTCAGGAAGTGCGCGAATGTGTCAGCCGCATCGATCCCGACCTGAAGGTGTTGAAAAACCTTGCCCAGCTCGATTTGTTGATGCGCGTTCTGGCGCTGTCCACCGAGACCGGCATGGATGCGTTAACGATTTTTCTCATTGGCAATCTGCCCGAAACCGTCGACAAAAAATCCTATGCCGATGCCGCCGAACATGCCCTGCTCGGCGAGTCCGATACTCGTGCCCCGATCGTGCATGTTCCAGGCGACGTCAACGGGCTGGTCACAATCACGTGCGAAGTGGTGGGTGACAGCACCGTCGTGGCTAACAAGCCAGACGAAAAAGTCATTTATAAAGTGACCCTCAAAGACGCCAATGGAAAGTCGCTGAGTGGCGTCAATGTTTATTGGCGCGCGACATTGGGCACCATTGAATACAAGGCGACGGGAACGGACGGAACACTTTTGGCCGAGTTTATCCCCGGCAAGGTCATGGGCCGCGACACGCCACTGCTTTGGTTGGATTTGTTCGAGCCGCAATACGCCCCTCCCATAGAAGTCACCGCCGACTTCAGTACGTTGTCGTTCCCTATTGCAGAACTTTCACCTACGCCTTTGGAAACAGTGAAACACGGTCATGAAGTAGAACTGTATGCGGTGCTGGAGGACAACTACGGAAACCGCGGACAAAACTCGCTCGTGGAGTGGTTCGGCAAGAACGTTCCGCCCGCGAAGATGGATGCCGTCACCATTCGGCCGGCGCAGGGGTTCACAGATCAGCAGGGGCTTACCCGGGTTTTTGTCTCAAGCAAGACGGGCGGCACATTCGTGTTCAGCGTTCGCTCTCAGTCTGGGGAAAACGAAAGAATATTCCCCCATGCCATTACCTTTGCCAGGGAGTAGCGGCAGGGCGTTGCGTACTGCCTGGCGAACGTTTTTCCCCGGGCCATATTCCAAGGAGCAAGATCATGGCACTGAGTAATATTGGCGGGCTGCTGGAAAAACGTCGCTCGGCACTTCTTGAGTACTGCATCGGTCAAGTGGCCAATGATAAATACCCTTTTCTGAAAACACCTGAAGACTTGTTTGAATTGCTGCGCATGGATCCTCTGGATACTTATCAGGTCAAGAGTTCCAGAGTTGCCGAAGCGATAAGTTGTGTGCAGCAGTACATCCATGCGGTGTATCGAAAGCTGGAACCAGGATTCCGGGATCACGAGTTCGACAAGCGTCATCTGCGCGAATGGGAGATTTTCTCCAATTATCCCGACTGGACCGTGATCCACCAGATTTCATGCTATCCGGAAAACTTCGTCGTTCCATCGGTGCGATTGCGCAAAACCAATCTGTTCAAGAATCTGGAAAACAACCTGAACCAGGCCCGTCTGGACAAAGATACCGTGCAGGCGGCACTGCAGGATTATTTGCAGGCATTCGAACAAGTCTGCGATCTCGATGTGATCAGCTGTTTCATGGACGGCGTGACACCGGCCAAAGCTGATTACTACTTTCTGGGGCGGCAGCGGGTGCAGCCGTTTCAGTATTTCTGGCGTAAGGCCGAGATCGAACTGGGCGCAACCAGCGTTTCAGTCAATCCGGCGGTCTGGAGTGAATGGCAAGCCTTGGAAATCCCGACCGCCGATCAGGTGCTGGATATCCGCCCGGTGTTCTGGAATGGCCGGTTGTGTGTGGTCTGGGCCGAATGGCGGGACGCGGTAGTCGCTAGCGCAGCGGAGTCGCTCAGCCCGAGCAAACTGGTGATCAATCTGGCATTCATGAAGCAGAACGGGCAGTGGTCTGCGCCGTTGTGTGTGCACAGTTCAGAACACAAGGACGAGGGTTTGGCGAGCTCCAGACTGATTGCGACGGTGCAGGTCGATTATCTGAATCCGAAGGGCAAGTTGGGGATTTTACTGACGGGCAACCTATCTTCGCCATCCGGCAGTCTGCGGGTGCATGGTGTCTACGACGTTCTGATGCGCCCCCTTCTGGACGGTGGCGCATGGCTGGATCTGGCGCTTGAGGAGCGATTCGTCAGCAACGATACGGTTCAGCACCCACTGAACAGTCAGGTGACTGTTGTCACTCGCATAAAGACCCATGGTTCCCTGACGCCCTATCTCGACCTGCACGTTATGGCAACGCGCGCGGATGACAAAGATGTGCTGACGGTGCAGGGTTTTTGCAGCCCCACGGGCCTGGACAGCGCTCGGTTGAAAATGGAGCTGCAAATTGCAGGTCTGCCTTCTGATAGTGACCCGCCACCGATCCTCGAAGAACAGGATGCAGGCGGGGGCTGGGTAACTCAGTCGTGGACTTCCTCGCGGACGAAAGGCACCTGGCCCACGCCAGTCACGTTTTCATTCGCCTCTCCCACTTCCCCGACAGGACAGAAAGAGTTCGACCTGACGATTGTCGATCTCATGGATTTCGTCCCGCCAACTCTGCACAAGAACAGTACCGACGGGGCACAGTTTCTTTCATTCAACCAAGCTGGACTGGCGTTGAAATTCATTCGGCTCAATTCCTTGTTTGGCTCGGAACTGGTGAGATGCTCGAATATTTCCGTGGACGCCGTGCTGGACTGGTCCAACCAGTTCATTCGCGAACCGTCGCCGACCGGCGCAGAGTTCGTTGAACCACCCAATGGTGCCTTCGACGGTGCCAATGGTCTGAACTTCTGGGAGCTGTTTTTTCACCTGCCGCATTTGATCGCCACCCGGTTGCGCGACGAAGAACGCTTTCAGGAAGCGCAGAGCTGGCTGCATTACGCATTCGATCCACAGGCCACCGCAGATCCGGCCAATCCCCCGGTTCCGATCGCGAACCCGAAACCGGCGTATTGGCGTTGCCGGCCTCTGGATATCGCAACAGCACCGGGCAATCCAGGGTGGGAAATCCAGAATCCCCTTGATCCGGATGCCATTGGCTATGCCGCACCCGCACATTTTCAGATCCTGATGTTCACCGACTACGTAGAAAACCTGATGGCGTGGGGCGATTGGTATTACCGACAATTGACCCGTGACAGTCTGGTGGCCGCCAAGCTTTGCTATGTCCAGGCCGGGTTTTTGATGGGCAAGGCGCCCACTGCTGACACAGCGACTCGTTGGCAGACCGACACCGTTGAAAAACTCTTGGACAAGTGCGAATCGCGCCCCCTGCTTGAAGCGCTTGAAAAAACGCTGGATTTCAACCTGGCGGATTACCCGATCGCTTCCGATACCCCGCCGATCCTGGGTTTGTTGGCCTGCGGACCTTTTGAAGTTCCGATCAACCAATCGCTGCTCGACCTGTTTGCAAAGCCGCAGCAACGCCTTGATAACCTGCGCAACAATCTCACGATCGATGGCAAACCGCTGGACGTGTTGCTGTTCAGCCCGATGACGGATCCCAGGCAATTGCTCCGCGATCTGGCCGCTGGTAGCGCGGCCGGGCCCAGACCGATGGGGGGGCGGCTGGTGGTCAATGCGTATCGCTGGCGGGTCACGTTCGAAGTCGCGTTGCGCGGGGTACAGAGCCTGCGGGATTTCGGCAGTCTGGTGCTGCGTCTGCTTGAGCAACGCGACCGTGCCGAGCAGGAAGAATCGCAGCAGAACCATTTGCTCGAGCTGGGTCGCTATGCCGAAACGGTGCAGGAACAATCCATCGCTCAATTGGAGGCGAATGTCACAGCGTTGAAGCAGAGTCGGGCAATGGCGCAGGACCGGGCCGACGCCTATGCAATGCGTTACAGCGAAAACGTTTCGCCGATCGAATATCAGGTCATGGCCAGTCTGCAGCAGTCGAAGACATCAGCACTGCAGGCCAAAGTTGTCAGGGTGGCAGGGGGCGTCATCGCGGCGTTGCCAAAAATCTATGGTACTTCCAACGGTGGCTTCAAACCCGAACACACTTTCGATGCGGTGGCTTTCGGCCTGGAGGTTTCTTCGTCATTGCTGCAAATCGACGCCGACCGACAGGCCACCACTGAAGGTTATCGCCGTCGCCGCAGTGAGTGGGCGCTGCAACGCGATCAGGCGCTGGCGGAGGTGGGCGCAATCGATGCGCAGATCGAAGCGCAAAGCCATGCGATCAACGCGGCGAGATCCAGCCTTGAACAGACGCTCAGGGCCAACAGCCAAGCGTTGACCATGTACAACTTCCTTAAAAAACGCGCGAGCAATGCCGAGCTGTTCGGCTGGATGCTTGGCCAGCTCAAGGCTCTGCACTATCAGGCGTACGACGCAGTCGTCAGCCTGTGCCTTAGTGCTCAGGCTTCACTGGCTGCCGAAACCGGGGATTATGATGCCCCCGTCCCTTTGCCTCAGGCCTGGCTCGATCACCGTTATGGTCTGGGCTCGGGTGAACAACTGCATATGTACCTGCTGGACCAGGAGCGCAGGCGCTTGCAAAGCTACGAGCGGCGGCCGGAACTGATCAAAACCATTTCCTTGCGGCAGTTGTTCGACGACAGAATCGAGCCTCAAGAGGGCATAACCAGCTGGGCAGATGCACACGCGCAATTGATGGCAACAGGTGTGTTGGAGTTCAGACTGACCCAGTTGTTGTTCGACCGTGATCATCCTGGCCATTTCTGCCGGCAGATCAGTTCGGTGGAAGTCGATCTGCCTGTGCTGGCCGGTCCCTACGAGGATGTGCGGGCAACGTTGCTGCAGATCAGTAGCGTGACCGCGACCCGACCGACCACACAGTCTGTGCAGTATTTGCATAAGCCCACCGCAGTCGCACCTGGCGATTTGCTTTTCAATCTGCGCAGCGGTCAGCAGATCGTTTTGTCGGGCGGGCTTGCCGATAATGGCCAGACCCACCATAAACCCGACGAAGGATTGCTCAACCCGTTTGAATACACGGGTGCAGTTTCCCATTGGCGGCTGAGTTTTCCTCGCCCCCTTAATCAGCCGCAAGCTGCAATGCTCAAATCCTTGACCAATATCATTCTTCGCGTGCGGTACTCCATCAAGGCCGGCGAGCCGACGTACGTCCAAAAGGTCACAGACCTGGTGACCGAGGCTGAAAACACCTACCTGGCGCGCCAACGTAACGGAGCCAGCGATCATGAATGAGCCCGTCGTGCAAAAAAATGAAAGCCTGCTGCTCAATGGTGACTTCAATGATCGGCTCAAAGAGTGGCGTACCAGCGGTAGGGTTGGCCTGGCGAGCGAGTTTTATGATGGCGAGTTAGTCAATTTCATGGAGGTCGGTGTCGGGGCTTCGGCCACACAGGAAGTCAAAGCTCCCAAAACCCCCGGTGCACAAGCCGGTTACGAACTGACGTTTTTATGTGAACTGCGGCCCGGCGTTTCATGGTCGGGCGAATCGGGCTGGTTGCACATCCGCAAGCGCGGTGAAGTGTTGATGAGCATCGAGCTCACGGCGCAAGAAGGTCGGAATCCGGAGCTCGAAAACGCCCGACGGCTGGCGGGACAGCCGCTTGAATTCAAGCCGCGCGCGTATCAACGGTCGCTGGATCAATTGGAATTCGTGAGCGATGACGCATTGAGCTTCGAGGTCAGCGGTGTCCCTGACAACACGGGTGACAATCGTTCGGCAATCTGCATCACTCGAATCGACCTGCAACTGAAGCTTGAACCGCTGCAACTGCAGACGGTGCGACTGGATAGCGAAGATCTGCCACCAGGCCAGACGTTATACCTTTGCCTGGGCGCTTCCCTTGGCGATGACCCGAATGACTCTCTGTTCATTCCCCACGGCCTGTCTTTTATTCCGGCAGACGGCAGCGCCTGGCTGGATACGAATATCGCATTGATCATTCACGGCAACCCGATGGAGTCAGTCAAGGCGACCCCCGACTGGGGCGCCTATCAACCGCTATTGTCGCAGTGGTCGCTCGATTGCCCGGATATGCAGGAGGAAAAGGCTCATGACTTCACGATAAGTCTGGTGAACCAGTACAACGCCGAGCCTTACACGATTGACGTGTCGTTGGGGCATCACCGATTAGCGCTTCGCGAAGTACAGAGCGCGGCTTATTACCCTGTCCTGGATTGTGCGCAAAGCGTCCGTTTGGGTGTGCAGGTTCTCTCGTACTACACCGGCCAGGCGATTGATGGCAGAGAAGTCAGGTGGACGACTGCCGGGCAAGGTGTGCTGGGCACCGGCACTACCGATGAACAAGGCTTGGTCTACTTCGATTTCGTTCCTGAGCAAGCAGGCGATTTCATTCTCACAGCTTCGGTCGACAGTCCTTATTACCCAAGTGGCGAGGTGACTCTCGAGTTTTCGGTCACGGTGCTGGCGACCGATCCCTGGATGGACTTGCGTTGCGTTGTCGAAGGGCAGGTAACCCAGTGGAGCGCGACCGGTTATCCCAATCGCGGCACTGATTACCCCTTCATTGTGCGCTGCCCGCCGACAGCCCTTTGCTGGCGACTGATCTATCGCTGCACTGGAGCGGCGTCGGGCATGAAGAGCTGAAGGTCACGGTCAACCCGCCACTCCAGCAACCGGTCGCTTTCGATGGGGACGATAGTCTCTGGACGCTGGCCTGCGAGGACTGGCTGGACGGTCGCTTCGAACTGTCATTGGTCTGCTCGAAGCTGTTACTGCCATCGCCGCGTAAACCCATGTCGCTGGCGCGCAACAAGGTCAGGATCGCTGACACGCGCGGCCCGAATATTTCACCGGTTGTCGAGGACTCCGAAAAGACGTTGATGCGGGTGCAGGTGGTGCATGTCACTGACAAAGGTGCCGGTGAGCCAGTGATTGATGCGATCGTCGACTGGCAAACCCCCGAGGGCATTGTCGAGTCTCGTACCGGCAGTGGGGGCTGGGCCAGCCTGTATTACCGACCGTTGACGGCTTTGAGCAACGAGACGATTACCGCCAGTGTGAGTGCCTACGAAGGCGGGCCGGCAGATGAACACTCATTTTCGGTCACGGCGTTTGCACGAGACGAATGGAAGGACAAGGTCAGCATCACGTTTGATGCCGTTCCGATTGCCCATGACGGAATCGCATGCAAGCGCGGCCAGAGGCATATCCTGACGGTCCGGGCATTAGCGGGCAGCCCGTTGATTGGCGAGGCAATTACGCTCGGATGGCGGAACGAAAATCCAGAGAACGGTCTGGCGGTGAGCGACCTTGACGTACCGAGAATATTGCGCGAAGGGGAAGATCTGAGTTGGTTGTTCAGCTCTGATCGTATCGAAAGTACCAGCAGTATTTTCGAGGTGAGTTTGCGCACCGACACTCTCACGAACAAGGATTTTTCTTGCCGACTGTTATCACCTGACCTCCATGAAGAAATGACCGTGGTCCTGGATCAGATGACCGATCTCAGGGGCCAGCCACTCTTTCCGTGTATCGGCGCTGTACATCGCTATATCTTCCGCACCAATGCGCTAAGCCCTTTAGTGGGTATTGCCATGGATCTGGTATGGAGTGGAAGCCCGGGGGCAGAGCTCGGAATCGAATTGAGTCCACCCCGCGGAAGCGAAAATTTTGTGGATGACAGCGGGTTTATCTGGACGCTGGACTGTTCAAAAAGTACCAAACCCGGTGTCTTCGCACTTCGGTTCGTTATCGATACCCATGGTTTCAGCGACATCAATACGATGACCTTGGGCCACAATAAAATCACTATCGAAGACGTCCGTGCATCTGCGGTGGATCCGGTCATTGGGCAGGATCCTGCGTGGATGTGGCTGAAGGTACGCTCCCCTTATCGTCCCGACCTCGCTCTGGATCAAGTGCCTGTTCAATGGACAGGCGACGGCAGCACCGAAGAGCACAGGACGGCTGCCGACGGCTGGAGTGGTTTTCCCTTTGCGCCAGCCACTGCAGGTGAACATGTGGTGACAGCGGCGGTTATCAGCCCTTATGACCGTTTTGAAGAGCGCCGAACCATGAAGGTTCTAGCCCTGGAAGGGGATCCCTGGGCCGGATTTGAATACAGTTTCGACTCCCAACCGTTTCAGCCACTGGGTCAAAGCGCTGAGTTCCCTCGGCGCAAGGGGCAGCACCAATTGCGCGTGAGTGCCCCGGCGGGCAGCGCGTTGTTTGACCAGCACCTGACGCTGGGCATGACCGGCACCGGGCCGACGGAATTGGGCATGCGCTTCGAGGAGCCACGTCTGGGTGACCCCAGGCTTTTCTCGAGCGCTGGAATGACCTATCGGTTCAACGCGGGCGACCTCAAGGACGGGCGTTTCGGCCTGCGCTTTTCCTCGGCGCGGTTGGCCAGGCTTTCTCCGGTTATTGCAATGTCGCTGGGGCAAGGCGCGCAGGTGGTAAAAATTGCGGATCGTTCACGCAGCAGTCAGACGCTGTTTTGGGGCGAGGCTGTATCTGAGCAGATCACCATTGTGTCGGGCATCAGTGGCAGACCGATGGTGGGGATGAAGGTTGTCTGGAGCAGTCCGGATCTTGGTGAGGTGACCACCACTACCAACTTCTACGGTGAAGCGCGGATACGGTTTGTGCCGACAACACCGGGTGCGGCGCAACTGACCGCCACGGTGGGCGATGCGCTGTATTCGGAGTCGATTTCTTTACCGTTTGTTCTGCACGAGCCCCGGGAGATCAAGGAACTGATCAGCGCTGATCCGAGCGGGTATCCGGGGCAGGTGATGACCGCGCAAGTCCTGGTCGTTTCAGCCAGTACCGCGCAACCCTTGGCCAATGTCGAAGTGATGTGGGAGTACGACCGCACCTCGCTGCCGACAACCCTGACGGATGCCGAAGGCAAGGCAACGGCGCGCATTGTCTTGGGAGGAGCAGGCGAGGCTGCATTGCGGGCGTCGGTAAAGGGTGGTTTGGCTGGCTGGGTGGTAAAAACGCTCTGGTTGACCGTCACTGAGTGTCCAGCAGCGGTGGAATCCGTTGTTGCGTCGCCTAATCCGGTTCCCTTGCAGAACTACGTCTCCATGACCGCGCTGATTGTGGCCAAGGAGGGGCGAGAGCCCATGCCCAGACGGAAAATCCTTGTTTCCACTAATGGAGCACCGTTCACTGAGTCGTTTACCGATCACAAAGGGCGATACCAGGCTCACTGGCGGCCGATGAACCTTACGGAGCAGATTTCGCTGGTCGTCAAAGTAGAAAACAGCGACGGCACTTCGGACAGCGGCGCTGTGTATGTTGCAGTCACCAACTGATCGAAGCTGTCAGATCGCAGCGGTCTTTTTCCAGCTCATGTAATTTGTCACCAGTCCGGCCCCCAACTCGGCGGGCCGAACATCCATCACTGCAACGCCATGAGCAGTCAGCCGCTCATGGAGTTGCGAGCGGGCATTGAGAAAATCGATGGTGCCGCAGTAGGCGAGTGCCTCGGGCAACGTTTGCACCGTGGTCTGGCGCAATGTATCCAACGCCTGTTCACGCAGGCTCGCCACCAGCACCCGATGTTGTGCGCTCAGGCGTTTGACTGCGGCCAGCAGTTGCTCGTCTTCATCGCGCAAATTGGTTACCAGCACTACCAGCGCCCGGCGCTTTTGGCGGGCCAATAGCTGGTTGGCGGCAGCCTGATAATCGGCGGGGCGCTGAGTGCTCTCGAGGTCATAAACAGCGTTGAGCAGGACATTCAGTTGGCCGCTGCCTTTAACCGGCGCGACATGGCGCGGCTTATCACCGGCAAAGGTACTCATGCCCACCGCATCCCCTTGGCGCAACGCCACATAACTGAGTAACAGGCAGGCATTGAGCGCGTGATCGAAGTGCGACAGCTCACCGTCCTGGCTGCGCATCTGCCGGCCGCAGTCGAGCATGAAAATGATCTGCTGATCTCTTTCGTCTTCGTACTCGCGGGCAATCGGTGTGCGCTGGCGGGCGGTGGCTTTCCAGTCGATCTGGCGCAGGCTGTCGCCCTCGCGAAATTCGCGCAACTTATGGAATTCCTGACCCTGACCGCGACGTTGTCGCTGGCGCACGCCGAGCTGGCTGAGCCAGTTGTCGACGGCGCGCAACTCGCCGCCGTAAAGCCGGGCGAAGTCCGGGAAGACGCGGGTCTCGTCGCGGACGCTGAGCAGGCGTTTGCCGGACCATAATCCCAAAGGGCTGGGCAGGTTGACTTCGCACTGTTCGAAGCTGAAATGCCCGCGTTCGAGAGGACGCAGACGGTAGCTGATCTGGCTGACATGGCCGGGTTGAAGCTCGACAAGCATCGGCAGATGTTCAAACGCCAGGCCGTCGGGAACGTGGTCGAAGAGTCCAATGGCCAGTGGCTCGGCAAATTCATGGGCCACCTCCAGCTTCACCTCCGCCCAGCGCCCCAATGCCAGGCTGCCGGGCATCTGTCGCTTGATGCGCGGCGAGGGCAGGCTTCTGAGGCGCAGCGCGTCAATAACTGCCAAGGCCAGCAGCGCCAGGAGCAAACCCCAGTTGATCGAAATCAGGCTGGACGGGAGGTCGATCTGCAACGCCTGCAACGCGCCGAGCACGATACTGACAACCACCAGCAGGGCCAGCCAGATCAGCAGCAGCCGAGACGGTTTCACAGGCGCGGCGCCGGCACTTGATCGAGCAATTGCGTGAGCACCTGATCGACCTGCAGGCCTTCGATATCCAGCTCCGGCGCGATGCGCACGCGATGACGCAACACCGCCAGCGCGCAGCCTTTGATGTCATCCGGGATTACAAACTCGCCGCCGCGCAACAACGCCCGGGCACGGGCACAGCGAACCAATGCAATCGAGGCGCGTGGCCCGGCGCCGAGAGTCAGCCCCGGCCAGGTGCGCGTGCTGCGCGCCAGGCGCACGGCGTAATCGAGGACCTGATCGTCCAGCGGCAAGTCACTGGCGATGCGCTGCAAGGCTTGAACATCCTTGGCTTGCAACACCGTGCGCA
The DNA here is from genome assembly GCF_031456345.1 of Pseudomonas sp. 2957. Classification (NCBI taxonomy): domain Bacteria; kingdom Pseudomonadati; phylum Pseudomonadota; class Gammaproteobacteria; order Pseudomonadales; family Pseudomonadaceae; genus Pseudomonas; species Pseudomonas sp. 2957. Next base: position 552,996 of record NZ_JAVDUL010000003.1, on the reverse strand, counting down.
GCGGTTGCACATCGAGCATGTCGGCGCGGGTCGAACGACAGACCTGACGGACCATGTTCAGCTCCTGATCGGCGTCGGGGTAATCCATGCGCACCTTGAGCATGAAACGGTCAAGCTCGGCTTCCGGCAGTGGATAGGTGCCTTCCTGTTCGATCGGATTCTGCGTCGCCAGCACCATGAACGGTTGCGCGATGGGCAGGGCGCGACCTTCGAGCGTCACCTGGCGCTCCTGCATGGCTTCGAGCAGCGCTGCCTGGGTTTTCGCCGGCGCGCGGTTGATCTCGTCGGCCAGCAGCAGGTTGGTGAACAGCGGGCCTTTGCGCAACTTGAACTGCTCGGTCTGCAAGTCATACACGGCGTGACCGGTGACGTCGCTGGGCATCAGATCAGGGGTGAACTGGATGCGCGCGAACTCGCCGCCGAAGCATCGCGCCAGTGCCCGCACCAGCAAGGTCTTGCCCAGGCCGGGCACGCCTTCAAGCAGCACGTGGCCGCCGGCAATCAGCGCGGTCAGGACAGCGTCGACCACCGCATCCTGGCCAATCAGCGCCTTGTTCAATTCGTTGCGCACCGCTTGCGCCAACTGGCTGGCACGCTGGCGCTGCTGGGCGGCGTGCGTCGCGCTGCCGGGCTCGATCTGTTCAGTCATAACGCGTTCCTCAAGGTTTGCAGATGAGCGACCTGACGGCTGAATTCGGCGCTGGACAAACGCTGCTTCGGTCGTGGGCTCAGGGCCTGGCTGATGGCGCGGGTGGGTTGCCGGGTCAGACGCGATAACGCCAGCCATTGTTCGGCGACATTCAATTGATCGAAACCGGGATGGCGGCGGCGCGCGCGGCGCAGGATGTCTTGTTGCAAGGCTTGGAGCAGCGCCTGCTGGCCGTTGTGGCGCAGGAGGAAATCGGCACTGGCACGCAGATGCTCCAGCAGTTGGCGGCGACCCGCTGGCGCCGGCATTTGCACCGGGCCGTGACGCACGCCGGCCTGCCACAACCACAGGCCGATCAAGGCGAGCAGGGCGACGATGGCCTGCGCAAAGTAGCGCCAGAGCAACGTCCACAGACCATCGTGTGCAGTGTTGTAAACCAGCGTGACGTCGGTGTCGGCGCTCAGATACCAGAGCAGCCAGGCGTTGTCGTATTTGCCGATAGCCGGGGTTTTCCACAGCTCGGCATCGGTGACCACGGTGATCGTGCCGAGGCCGTACACCCGTTGCATCATGTGCGTGGCTTTGGCGCTGTTGGCCCAGGCTTGCGCGACATTGTTCGGGTCGTCGAGGTGGAAGTCGGTGTCGAAACCGGCGTAGGCCGGCGCGTCTTCATCTTCCAGATACAGTTTGGTCAGTTTCGGGAAGCGGTCCTTTTCCCCGTCCTCGGGAGGATCTTTCAATTCCTTGCTCAGCGATTGGTGCAGTTGCACCTTATCGAGCAGCAGATCATTACTTTGCCCGGTTTGCGCATCCCACAACGATTCGGCGACGAACACCAGACGTCCTCCGGCGCGAGTCCAGTTCAGCACCTGATCGACTTCACGCGGCGTCATCCGGGCGCGCTCGCCGAACAGCAACAAGGTGTGGCTGTGCGGATCAATCTGCGGCAGCACCGTCAAGGTCTCGGCGTGGCTGACCGCGAGGCCGCGCTCGCGCAGGAACATTTCCGCCGCCAGATAAGGATTGGCTTGCGCGGCAGGCGAGGGGCCGTGATCGATGACTTCCTGATAAGGACGGGCTTTGAGGTAGAGGAACAGACTCAAGCCGCCAAGCAGCAAAAACGCCAGCGCAGCCAACGACCCGCCAATGCGCCGGTTCAATGCCCGGACCCTTTGCTGAACAATTCACGCCAGCCGTTACACAGCTCTGCTTGCAGGTGCGCGGCTGGAAGTCGGTGCCCGTAGGCCATGTTCTGCCAGTGAACAGTGAGGTTGCGGCTGTAGGCGAGCAGGTCCGGGCGTTGCAATTGCTCGATGCGGTTGAGGATCTGGCTCTCGGTGTCGGCGGCTTTGAGCGTCAGGTTGAAATCATGCAGCAGATGGCTGAGCAGGCCGCGATAGAGCAGGCCCAGCGCGGCGCGAGGTTCGCTCAGCCACAATTGTTCGGCACTGGCGGCGATGTCATCGGGAAGGGTTTCACGGTTCAGATCCAGCCCGAAGACGTGTGGCGGCGCCGGTGGTTTGCTGCGCGAGGGCAGGTTCGGGCGACGACTGACGAAGGCCCGGAGAAATTCGCGATAACGCCAGACCAGCCAGCCCAGCGCGGCAATCAGCGCGCCCCACAACAGCACTTCAATCACGTTCGCCAAGGCATCAAGGTGTCGACCGTCGAGCCAACCGAGAAGGGTTTTCAGCCACTGCGGAGCCTCACCCGGTTGCGCGTCCTTGGCCGGGCTTGCCGGGTCGTCTCCGAAGCGATAGCGGGTGACGCTTTCCTTGTTCTTGAACGGCGGTTGTTCGAGCAGCGACTGGATGCTGTCGCGCGATGCCTGACTGGTCAGCGGCTGATTGAGCAACCGTGGAGCATCCGGCGTATCGCTGGCCCATACCGGTTGCAGGTTCGGCAGCAGCAGACACGCCGCCAGCAACACACCGAGCACGCTGCTGTTCAAACGCTGGCGCAAACGGCGGAAAACCAGCTCGATGTCCCAGGCTTCCAGTTGCGTGCGACGGTTCAGGTACAGGCTGAAGCCGCAGGCGACATACACCGGTCCCCAGGCCACCAGGATCAGCGCATAAAAAACGTTGGTCAGGTGCTCCAGCCAGCGCCAGTCCTGATCGGCGGCGAGCAGCAGCGACTGCCAGTCCCAGTCGGTCTCGATCTGCTGCGGCAAGAGCATGTAGAACAGCAGCATCAAGCCGATCCACAGTGCGGTTTCCAGATGCACGCCGATAATCGTCAGCCATTGCGCGGCGCCACCGTTGCGTTGCAGCAGCACCTGCAGACGTTGTTGTCTGGCCTCGCCGTCGAGCCCTTCGAGTTGGGTCACTGGCAGCACAAAGCTGCGACTCAGGCTCAGCCGTCGCCAGGTCAGACTGGCCAGCAGTTGCGGCTTGAGCAGGCGCGGCCACTCGCGCAAGGCTTGTCTGAGGGTTGGCGTTTCACCGAACAGCGCTTTGGAGAGGATGTACAGCGGCAGGCGTTCGTAGGCCGGTTTCAGCCACCAGAAAATGAACACCGCCAGTGATGGCCAATCCCACAGCAACAGGCTGAGCAGGGCGAACAGCGGCAGGGTGACGATCGCCCAACTGGTCATCAACAACCGGCGATGCTGCTGGCTCATCAACACGCCCAGGTCCATGGCTTCCCAGGTCGTGCGCGGGCGGATCACTACGCTGGCGTCACTCAGGCGCATGACGAATCCTTCCGGCCAACGACAGATAAACCGCGACGGCCAACCATAGCGCGGCGCCGACTGCGTATTTGGTCAGCGGCGTGACACTGGTTTTCGACGACCAATAAGCCTCGATGAATGCTGCGATCAACAGGAACAACATCGCCCCACACACCAGCAACACGCTTTTGCGTGCGGCCAGACGCAGCGCCTCGCCCCATGTCAGACGTCCGGGGGCGATCAGTGCCCAGCCCAGCTTCAGGCCCGCCGCGCCGGCGAGGGCTATGGCGGTCAGTTCGAACGCACCGTGACCGATCACGAACGACCAGAAGGTCTGGCCGAAACCGATCTCGCTGAGATGCCCGGCCACCGCGCCGATGATCATGCCGTTGTAAAGCAGGAAAAAACCGCTGCCCACACCCATCAGCAAACCGCTGGCGAATGTCTGAAAGGCGATGCCCGTGTTGTGCATCACGTAATAGCCGAACATTACCCAGTCTTCGCTGGCCGCCCGTTCCGCCGAGCGGCCGAGGTGGCCGGCAACGGGGTCGTACATGCCTTGCATCTCGCGCACCTGTTCGGCCGGGATCAGGTTGTAGATCAGTTCCGGGAACAGATAAACCAGCACGCCAAAACCGATCAGGCTGCCGAAAAACAACAGGCTGGCGGCCGCAACGAAGCGCCATTGTTCGCGCACCAGTCGCGGGAAGTCGGCGAGGATAAAGCTGATGATTTGCGCCCCGAGCCGACTGCGATGCCGATAGAGCTGTTGATGGCCGCGCAGCACTTGTTGTTGCAATGAATCGATCAGAAAACTGCTGTAGCCGCGCGCCTGGGCCAGAGCCAGATGTTGGCAGAGACGCCGATAGGCCTTGGGGAAATCGCTGACTTGCGGCGTCTCCTTGCCTTGTTCGAGGCGTTCGAGCGCCACGGCGAAGCGCTCCCATTCGGCCTTGTGGCGACTTTCGAACAGGCTCTGCTTCATGGGGTCGGCCCCAACAGGCCGCGCGCGATGCCGTTGAGTTCAGACACGGCTTTGGGCGCAGAGATGTGCAGCGGCTGCGCCAGCAATGCCGCCAGCTCGTTGATCCGTGCGGGAGAGAGCTCGGCCTGACGCTCGGCGAAACCGAGTACCGCGCGTTGTTCACTCAAGGTCAGTGGAACGGGGCAGCGGCGAGGTTCAGCGTCAGGCAGTTGCGGGCGGCTCAGCGGGCGTTCGCTGTAAACCACCAAGGTGCCGGCGGCAATGTCGCCGAGGCGTTTGAAGGTTGGGTGTTGCAGGCAACTGAGCGCACCGAGGAAATAGCCGAAGGGCAGTAGATCGACAAAGCGCAGCAGGTTGCGCAATAGCGAGGCCGACCAGCCGATCGGCGTGCCGTCATCGTGCACCACGCGCAAACCCAGCCATTGCTTGCCCGGCGAACGGCCCTGACGCAGCACCTCGAACAGCACCATGTACCACCAGCTGATGGCAAACAGCAGCAAGGAACCGAGGCCCATGCCGAGCTTGCCGAGAAATGCCAGCGCGATAAACAGCACGCCGAGGATCAAGCCGCGAATGCCTAGATCGATGGCAAACGCCACGGCGCGCACCATCAACCCGGCGGGGCGCAGTGGCAGGTCGATGCCTTCCGGCGTTTCGACCTGATGCCGGGTATCCAGCGGTGCTTTCCTTCGCGGTGCTGTGGGCTCGAGCATGGGCTACCTGATGTTCGCCTGTTCGGGATGCAAGTGCGCCTGATGCTAGCAGCCTCTCGGGTGTGGGAGCGAGCCTGCTCGCGAATGTGGTGGATCAGTCAGCCTATGTGCACCTGACGGAAAGCCTTCGCGAGCAGGCTCGCTCCCACAAGGGCAATGCATTCCAGTTGTAGGAATCTGGAGAAATTGCTGTTCGAGGGCGACCAGGCTGGCCGTGGCAACCCTGAAACGCCTAGACTTCGCCGATCTTCTGTTCAGGATTCGCCCGTGACTTCAATCTTCTGGTACGACTACGAAACCACTGGCATCAATCCGCGCAACGACCGTCCGCTGCAGGTGGCCGGGATTCGCACTGACCACGCGCTCAACGAAATCGACGAGCCGGTCAATCTCTATTGCCAGCCCAGCGAGGACATCCTGCCGCACCCGGCGGCGTGCGCGATCACCGGCATCACCCCGGGCCAGCTCGCTGAAAAAGGCTTGAGCGAAGCCGATTTCATGACCCGCGTGCATGCGCAACTGGCCGCTCCGGGGACCTGTGGCGCCGGTTACAACACCTTGCGTTTCGACGACGAAATGACCCGCTACAGCCTGTATCGCAATTTCTTCGACCCCTATGCCCGTGAATGGCAGGGTGGCAACAGTCGCTGGGATCTGATTGATGTGGTGCGCGCCGCTTACGCATTGCGCCCCGATGGTCTGGTCTGGCCGACCGATGATGAAGGCCGCGTGACCCTCAAGCTCGAACGTCTCACGGCGGCCAACAATATCGATCACGGCCATGCCCACGAGGCGCTGTCGGATGTGCGCGCCACCATCGCGTTGGCGCGGCTGATTCGCGAGAAACAACCCAAGCTCTACGAGTGGCTGTTCCAGTTGCGCAGCAAACAGAAGGTGATGGATCAGATCCGCCTGTTGCAGCCACTGGTGCATGTGTCCGGGCGTTTCTCGGCGGCGCGCAGTTATGTCGGCGTGGTGTTGCCGCTGGCCTGGCACCCGAAAAATCGCAACGCCTTGATCGTCTGTGATCTGCATCTTGATCCGCAGGGGTTGCTGGACCTCGATGCGCAAGCCTTGCGTCAGCGTCTTTATACCCGTCGCGATGAGTTGGCCGAAGGTGAGTTGCCGGTGCCGCTCAAACTGATTCATATCAATCGCTGCCCGGTTGTAGCGCCGCTGGCGGTATTGCGCGCACAAGACCAGCAGCGCCTTGGGCTGGACATGGCGCTTTATCATGAGCGGGCAGTGCGACTAACTGACGCACAACAAGTCTGGAAAGATAAAGTCGCGGCGATTTATGCCAGCGAAGATTTCACGCCCAACGAAGATCCCGAGCAGCAGTTGTACGATGGATTTATCGGTGATCGAGATCGTCGTTTATGCGAACAAGTTCGAACGGCGGATCCTGCGCAGTTGGCGCAAGAGCAGTGGCCTTTCGATGATGAACGTTTGCCTGAATTACTTTTTCGATATCGAGCACGCAACTTTCCGGACACCCTGGACGTGGCCGAGCAAGAGCGCTGGAAATTATTTTGTCAGCAACGCCTGACGCAACCTGAGGCCGGTGCGCCGAATACCGTGCAGTCATTTATCGAGGCGGCAGAGCAATGGTCGCTTAGTGCGTCACCGATGCAGCGAGAGGTACTCAATGACTGGCAGAATTATGTACAGGCATTACGCAAACGTTTGAATCTGTGAAATCGAACATACCCGTAATTAATCTGCGGGCATAAAAAAACGCCAGCGCTAGCTGGCGTTCTTTTGTTCGCGGATCGCTCTGCGAAGGTGTTGCGGCTTAGCCCAGCAGGGTAGCCCAGCCTTCAACCACGTCGCCGCCCCACTTGGCTTTCCACTCTTTCAGAGTCTTGTGGTTGCCACCTTTGGTTTCGATGACTTCACCGTTGTGCGGGTTTTTGTATTGCTTAACTTTGCGTGCACGCTTGGTGCCGGTAGTTTTCACTGCGCCGCCGCGTGGAGCCTTGGATTTGGCTTCCGGATCCAGCAGCGCGATGATGTCACGCAGGGACTTGGAGTATTCACCCATCAGCGTGCGCAGTTTGCCTTCGAATTCCAGTTCGGCTTGCAGTTTGTCGTCTTCGGACAGGTTCTTCAGACGGGCTTGCAGCTCTTTGATGGCTTCTTCGGTGGCGCGATATTCGTTGATCAAGGACATGAGTACTACCTTTTGTAGAATGCTGAATGACAGGGGACAGTGCCGCAATAATAGTCAGGCTGTTTCATCAAGTAAACATTTAGATCGGCTTTTTATTTAAATGAGTTACAGGAATTAGCCGCGCTTTGAATGTTCCGTTAAATAATGTGATGCAGTCAGCACAGATATTTACAGTTGTCTGACAAAAGCCCCGCTAAAGCGTCACTGTCTTGACGTAAGACCTGCGCCAGAAAGCCGTTTGACCATGCTTTGTCCCACCCGGCGCGTATGCGTACTGCAGTTTTCCTGCGCAGTCGCTAGAATGGCGGCCTTTGTGAAGTTCTGGAGTTTCCCCCTCATGCGCACTTTTCGGCTGGTGATCTCTTGCCCGGACCGCGTTGGCATCGTTGCCAAAGTCAGTAATTTTCTGGCCTCTCATAATGGCTGGATCACCGAAGCGAGCCACCACTCTGACAATCAAGTGGGCTGGTTCTTCATGCGTCACGAAATCCGTGCCGATTCCCTGCCGTTCGGTATTGAAGAGTTGCGCGAGAAGTTCGCGCCGATCGCCGAAGAGTTCTCGATGGACTGGCGCATCACCGACACCGAGCAGAAAAAACGCGTGGTGCTGATGGCCAGCCGCGAATCCCACTGCCTGGCCGACCTGCTGCACCGCTGGCACAGCGATGAACTGGATTGCGAAATCGCCTGCGTGATCTCCAACCATGACGACCTGCGCAGCATGGTCGAGTGGCACGGCATCCCTTACTACCACGTGCCGGTCAATCCGCAGGACAAGCAGCCAGCATTCGACGAAGTATCGAGGCTGGTCAAACAGCACGACGCCGAAGTGGTGGTGCTGGCGCGCTACATGCAGATCCTGCCGCCGGACATGTGCCGCGAATACGCGCACAAAGTCATCAATATTCACCACAGCTTCCTGCCATCGTTCGTCGGCGCCAAGCCGTATCATCAGGCGTCGCTGCGTGGTGTGAAGCTGATCGGCGCGACCTGCCACTATGTCACTGAAGAGCTGGACGCCGGCCCGATCATCGAGCAGGACGTGGTGCGTGTCAGCCACAGCGACAGCATCGAAGACATGGTGCGTTTCGGCCGTGACGTCGAGAAGATGGTGCTGGCCCGTGGTCTGCGTTATCACCTGGAAGACCGCGTGCTGGTGCACGGCAACAAGACGGTTGTGTTCTGATCGAGCACGACACGCTTGAAAAACCAGGGGCCTGGGCGTTGAATCGCTCAGGCCCTTGTCATTTGAGCCCGAGGAAAAGTCATGAGCGATCCGCTGGACAAAGCCACTTCCAAAGCGCCCGCCACTCTCGGCGAGGGTTGCCTGAGTCGTTACGACCCGGATGACATGAGCCCGGACGACGGCACCGAATTCCCCGGTGCCGCCGAGCTTTGGGAGCAGCTCCAGCAAGAGCAGGACGAACCTAAGAAGCCTGCCTGACGTTCATCAACTTCTTCAGCAACGGCTTGCCCAGCATCAACACGAACACCGGGCCGCCAACCAGCAGATAGAAGTAATACGTCACCACGCGCCAGATCAGGATCGCCGCCGCTGCGGTGGATTTGCCCACCATCGGCGCGAGCAGCGCAGCCGAGGTCAGCTCTGCCGCACCGGCACCGCCGGGTAACAGACTGAACTGGCCGGCGCCCAGCGAGAGCATCTGCACCAGAAAGCTCCACGCCCACTGCAAATCCGCGCCGAGCCCGCGCAGGGCCAGATACAGCACGCTGTAGCGCAGCAGCCAGTGCACGCAGGTCAGGGCGAACACCTGAACCAGCGTCTGCCAGGGCAACTTCAAGGTATCGGTAAACGCTGCGAGAAAGTGCAGCAACTTGCGCGCCCAGCGTCGACGAGTGCGTGCCGTCACGTTCATTCCTGCCAACAGCCGCCCGCTCAGGCGAATCAACGCTCGGTGATAACGCGCGATCAACACGCAACTGAACAACCCCCCAAACAACGAAACGGCGCTGACGGTCAGCAGCCACTCGAGGCGATCGCTCAGGTGCTGGAACAGCGCATAGATCAGAATCCCGCTGAGTGCGCAGAGAAAGAACAGCAGATCGCTGAGCTGATCCATGGCAAACACCGCGCTGCCCCGCGCCGGACGCACGCCGCACCGGGCGAGCAATGCCATGATCGTCAGCGGTCCGCCACTACCGCCGGGCGTGGCGCAGTACGCGAACTCGGCCGCCATCACCACGCCGAGGCTTTTCAAGGGCGCGACTTTTTCTCGCTGGTCGGCGAGCAACAAACGCAAGCGCAGCGTATTGATCCCCCAGCAGAGCAGAATCATGCCGAACATGATCAACAGCCAGTTCAGCGGAAAACTGCGCAGGCGCGACCAGGTCTCGCCGCCGCCGAGCAGTACCGGAATCAGTACCGCCGCCAGCAGGCCGATCAGCAACAACAGGCTGCGCTTCATGCTGCGCGTTCCAGCTGACCGCGCTGTCGGGCCAGCCAGTCGATCTTGGTCAGCGGCACGCGTCCCTCCGCCAGCAGGCGTTGCAGCGTGTGCAACCAGTAATCGCGAGAAAAGCGGTGACGCATGTCCACCGGATGCAGGCCCAGACGAATCACCGATGCCTCGCGCCAGCGCTGTTCACGCTGGTCGCTGACGATTTTCGACAAGCCACGACGCCAGGCACTGCGCGCACTCCACACCAGCCCCGGTGCATCTATGGCGCTGAAGTCGGGCAAGCGATAAAGATGCTGCGGATCGCTGGTGTAACTGAGCGGTAATTCGCGCAAGGCCTGGCGGGTGCCGTCGCTCATCAGCCAGGCCGGGGCGACGAAACCCTGCACCGGCCAGTCGAAGCGCTGAAACATGTCCAGACCTGCGTGCAGGCGGGCAAGGGCAGCTTCGCGGGACAGGCGGTAAAACTCGCCTTCGTGGGTGTAGACCCGGCGCATGAACCAGTCGCGCGGGGTGTTTGGCATGGGTTCCTGATCGTCGTGGTAGTAGCCGTGCAGCGCCAGTTCATCGCCTCGGGTGACCCTGGCATCGAGCACTCGGCGAAACGCCGGGTTGGCGTCAAGGGCATCGTGGCGATGGAAATCCGGCACCACCAGCCACGTCATCGGCACATCACCCAAGGCATCGACAGCCTCGACGAAGGGCTGGTAATCCGCCCACGTCGAGGGCGCCACATCATGCAACACCAGGCAAACAGCTTTCATTTCTTCAACCATTGGCCACCCGTGGCAGCGTATGGCCGAGCACGGCGTGATAGTGGCTGAGCAGGCTGTCGACCACGGTGTCCCAGGCATAATGCCGTTCGACGTGCTGGCGCGCCTGTTGACCGAGGCGGGCGCAGCCGCGACTGAACAGCTCGCGCACGGCATTGGCCATGGCCTGCGGATTATTCGGTGCGCAGAGCAGGCCGCAGGAATCTTCGACGATCTCTTCAAACGCCCCGGCCGCCACCGCCACCACGGGAATGCCGCAGGCCATGGCCTCAAGGATGACCAGGCCGAAGGTTTCCTGGTCGCCGGCATGCAGCAGCGCATCGGCGCTGGCCATCAGCCGCGCGACTTTCGGCGCCGGGCAGAATTCGTCGATGACGCTGACGTTGTCCGGCACCGCCGCAGGCATCGACGAGCCGACCAACAACAAGTGATAACGCGGACCAAGGCGCTGCATGCACTTGAGCAGCACCGGCAGGTTTTTCTCCTTGGAACCGCGCCCGGCAAAGATCAGCAGGCGCGTGTCTTCGGCAATGCCCAGCTCGGCCCGCAGCCCGGGGTCGCGGGCGTCGGGATGGAAGGTGTGCAGATCCACGCCCAGCGGTTGCACATGGACATTGCGTACACCAAGCCCGATGAGCTTGTCGGCCATGACCTGGCTCGGCGCGAGAACGCGGTCGAAATTGCCGTACAGACGAGTCACGTAAGCCTCGACATTCGGTGTGACCCAATGGCCCATGCGATTGCCCGCCAGCAGCGGCAGATCCGAGTGATAAAAGCCGATCACCGGAACGTCCAGCTGCCGCCGCGCATCCAGCGCTGCCCATGCGGTGAGGTAGGGATCGCCGACTTCGATCAGATCCGGCTGCAGATCCTGCAGGACGTTTCGCCATGGCGCCAGCCGCAGCGGGAAGCGATAGCCTTTGCCAAAGGGCAGGGCGGGCGCTGGAACCGTATAAATGCCGTCATGTTCACCCAGTCTCGCGCCGGGGATCAGCAGGCTGTGGCGAATGGCGTTGCGCTCGCCAAGGCGACGGTGTTTGGCATCCAGATAAGTCCGCACGCCACCGCTGGCCGGGGCGTAGAACATGGTGATGTCGGCGATATGCACGGTGAGCAACCCTCCGCTGTGTTGTTCTCCCTTGATTGACCTTTATCCAGAATAGATGTTCGGTCGGGATTGCGCGGTGGGGTGTCACTCGGGTTTTGTTGGAAGGTAGATATTCGCGAGCAGGCTCGCTCCCACAATGGAATGCATTTTCCCTGTAGGAGCGAGCCTGCTCGCGAAGTGGCCAGTCGCCGCAGCTTAAATCCTGAAGCTGCCCACCAATTGCTTGAGACGCGAAGCCTGCTGCTCCAGATCCGAACAAGCGCGCAACGTCGCTTGCAGGTTCTCCACGCCTTCCTGGTTCAGCGTGTTGATCTCGGTGATATCGACATTGATCGACTCGACCACAGCGGTTTGTTCCTCGGTCGCCGTCGCCACCGACTGGTTCATCCCGTCAATCTCGCCAATGCGCAGGGTCACGCTGTTCAGGCGTTCGCCGGCGAGGTTGGCGATCTCGACGCTGTCCTGGCTGTGGCGCTGGCTGTCGCTCATGGTGCTCACCGATTCTCGAGCGCCGACTTGCAGCTCCTCGATCATGGTCTGCACCTGTTGGGCCGATTCCTGAGTGCGGTGCGCGAGGTTGCGCACTTCGTCGGCCACCACGGCAAAACCACGACCGGCCTCACCGGCGCGCGCCGCTTCGATCGCCGCGTTCAGCGCCAACAGGTTGGTCTGCTGGGAAATGCTGGTGATCACTTCGAGAATCTGGCCGATGTTGACGGTCTTGCTGTTCAGCGACTCGATGTTGGTGCTCGACGCACTGAGCATGCTCGACAGCTGGTTCATCGCTTTGATGCTGCGCTCCACCACTTGCTGGCCATCTTCGGCCAGACCCCTGGCATCGCTGGCCTGATTCGACGCTTGCGCGGCGTTGCGGGCGATTTCCTGGGCGGCGGCACCGAGCTGATTGATCGCGGCAGCAACGCTGCTGGTGCGCGAGGCTTGCTGGTCGGAGTTGTACATCGACGAATTCGACGCAGCGACCACGCGCAGCGCGACTTCGTTGACCTGGCCGGTGGCCGAGGACACTTCGCGGATCGAACCGTGAATACGCTCGACGAAGCGGTTGAATGCGGTGCCGAGGATGCCGAATTCATCGTTATTGACGATGTTCAGGCGTTTGGTCAGGTCGCCTTCGCCGTCGGCGATGTCTTCCATGGCGCGGGTCATCACGTGCAGCGGCTGGATCAGCAGGCGGATGAGCATGCCGAGCAGGGCAATGATGATTACCACGGCAATGATGGTTGCGATCACCGCTGAGGTGCGGAATTCGCTGAGCATCGCGTAGGCCTGGTCTTTATCGATCGACAGACCGATGTACCAGTTCACCGACGGCAGGCCTTTGATCGGAGCGAAGGTGACGATGCGGGTTTTGCCATCAACTGTCACTTCGCTGAAATCGCTGCTGATGCGCGGCGTGTCTTGTGGGTAGGCTTCTTTGAGCGACTTCATTACCAGGGCCTTGTCCGGGTGGACGAGGATCTTGCCGTCAGCGCTGATCAGAAACGCATAGCCCATGCCGTCGAAATCCCGCGCGGCGAGGGTGTCGATCAGCGATTGCAGGCTGAGGTCGCCGCCGACCACGCCGACGCTCTGCCCGGCCTTTTTCGACGCGGTGGCGATGGAAATGATCAACTGGCCGGTGGCCGCATCGATGTAGGGTTCGGTCAGGGTCGAGGTGCTGCTGCTTTCGGCACCTTTATACCAAGGGCGTACGCGCGGATCGAAACCGTCCGGCATCTTCACGTCCGGGCGGATGGTGAAATGCCCGGTGGCATCGCCCAGGTAGGTGGCCATGAACGTCGAGGTCAGGCTTTTCTGTTCCAGCAGGCTGGCGACCGTGGCAGGTTCCGGGTTGATGGCGATGTTTTGCGCGGCGTTCTCGATCAGCAGAATGCGCCCGCTGAGCCAGGTCTGGATGTTGCCGGCGGTGACCTCGCCCATTTCATTGAGGTAGTTGTTCAGATCATCGCGGATCGCATTGCGCTGCAGCCAGTCGTTGTACAACGTGAACGAGGCAAAAGCGGCAATGACGATGAGAGCGGCGGCAAGCAAAATCTTATGGCTGAAGCGCAGGTTTTTGTTCATGGCTTGGGGTTCCGCTAAGGTCTTAATGTCCTGGGCGTGCTTTGATAGAGACGCGCACTATGGGCAAGGTTGAAAAATTGATATTTCCGGCTCTCCTTAGGGAAATGTCCGACCCGGTTTTCTGGCGGGTCTGTCCAATTTATGTATCGGCCATGTGTCATCAAAGATTAACCATTGGGTGAGAAAATGCCTGACTCCTCGCAACTCGTTATCGGCGCTGATCCGGCCGCGCAACCCATCGCTCAGGCCATGCGCCTGGCCAACCGCCACGGCCTGATCGCCGGCGCCACCGGCACCGGTAAAACCGTGACGTTGCAGCGCCTGGCCGAAGCCTTCAGCGACGCCGGTGTGGCAGTGTTCGCTGCCGACATCAAGGGCGACCTGTGCGGCCTCGGTGCTGCCGGCAACCCGCAGGGCAAGGTGGCCGAGCGCATCGCCGGCATGCCCTGGCTTGGTCACACGCCGCAGGCTTATCCCGTCACGCTGTGGGACATCCACGGTGAATCCGGTCATCCGCTGCGCACCACCCTGAGCGAAATGGGTCCGCTACTGATCGGCAGCCTGCTCGAGCTGACCGACAGTCAGCAGTCGGCGCTGTACGCGGCCTTCAAGGTGGCGGATCGCGAAGGGCTGTTGCTGCTGGATCTCAAGGATCTGAAAGCGCTGCTCAATCACCTCAAGGACAATCCACAGTTGCTCGGCGAAGACGCCGCGCTGATGACCACCGGTTCCAGCCAGGCGCTGCTGCGCCGGTTGGCGACGCTGGAACAGCAGGGCGCCGAAGCCCTGTTCGGCGAGCCGGCGCTGCAACTCGAAGACATTCTGCAACCGGGCGCCGATGGCCGTGGACGTATCCATCTGCTCGATGCCAGTCGGCTGGTGCACGAGGCGCCGAAGGTTTACGCAACGTTCCTGCTGTGGCTGCTGGCCGAGTTGTTCGAGCAACTGCCCGAGCGCGGCGACGCCGACAAACCGCTGCTGGCGCTGTTTTTCGACGAGGCGCACTTACTGTTCGGCGACACGCCCAAAGCTCTGCAGGAACGGCTTGAGCAAGTGGTGCGCTTGATTCGTTCCAAAGGCGTTGGCGTGTATTTCGTCACCCAGTCGCCAGCGGACTTGCCGGATGACGTGCTGGCGCAGTTGGGCTTGCGCATTCAACACGGTCTGCGTGCGTTCACCGCCAAAGAGCAGAAATCTCTGCGCGCCGTGGCGGATGGCTTTCGGCCGAATCCGGCGTTCGACAGTCTGTCGGTACTGACTGAACTGGGGATTGGCGAGGCGTTGGTGGGCACCTTGACCGAGAAGGGCACGCCGGAAATGGTCCAGCGTGTGTTGGTGGCGCCGCCGCAATCGCGGATCGGCCCGCTGACTGAAACCGAGCGCACCGTGCTGATCGCCGGCTCGCCGTTCAAGGGCCGTTATGACAAGCCGATCGATCGCGAATCGGCCTATGAAATCCTGATGGGACGCAAAGGGCTGGCGCCCGAGGCTGAAACACCAGCGGGCAAAGCTGCGGCCGAAGAGCCGAGCCTGGCTGACCGCGCTGGCGAATTCCTCGGCACGGCGGCAGGGCAGGCGTTGAAGTCGGCAATGCGCCAGGCGGCCAATAATCTCGGCAAGCAGTTGGTGCGGGGGTTGATGGGTTCTTTATTGGGTGGCAGCAAGCGCCGCTGATCTCAGGCGAATCGAAGATCAAAACTGTGGGAGCGAGCCTGTTCGCGAAAGCGCTGTGTCATTCAACATCAATGTCGTCTGACACGGCCTCTTCGCGAGCAGGCTCGCTCCCACACGGAATGGTGTGCGCGGTCAGGTCTTGCTTTTGGCATGCGCCGCCAGCCGCTCCAGCGCCGCGCGCAATCCCGGATCGCTGATCCCGTCGGCCGTCGACTGAATCGTCTCTGCCGCACTGCTCGACAGATCCATGGTGTGCCCAACCGCCCGATGCTGCACGATCGGCGGGCGTACGCTGAATTTGATCCGCGTCAGGTTGGCGAACTCTTCGAACAGTTGCAGTTGCCGTTGCAGGCGTTTCTGCTGATAGCGCAGGCGCGTCGCCCAATGGCCGTCAGTGACCACCAGTGACAGCTCGCCTTCGCGCCACTTGGCCACGCGGCAATGCTCGCGGGCGGCCGGTTGCAGCTGGCTTTCGAGCAGGCGCTGCAAATGCTCCAGGCGCTGGGCATGGCCGAGGATGGCTTTCAGCGGTTTGGCTTCACGTAACAGAACGGCGGGTGCTCTGGCCGTGAGAGGGCGAAACGCCATGATCGAACACCTGAAGGAACAGAGGCGCCATGGTAGCAGAAAGCTGCGGAACCTCTGGGCCATTGCTTTTGTCCCTGATTTGCTCATTAAATCAACGCCTGACTTCTTTCCCTCGACGGGTTGAAGTTGAGCAAAACGCCCCTATTTTAAGTGAGCCCCGTCAAAGCGCAGTGCCAGCATCGTGGAACATCGCCACTTTCCTCACCACCGTTTCCGGGTAGAATGCTCGTTCGCATGCGGCCATGAGGGCTGCACGGGCGACTCACGGGGCCGCCCTCCATCCCTTTAGTGTGGAAGATCCTGCCGATATGTTTGCGCCTTTGTTAAAGAAACTTTTTGGAAGCAAGAACGAGCGTGAAGTCAAACGCATGCTCAAGACGGTGCAGCTCGTCAATGCCTTCGAAGAGCAAATGGTGGCCCTTTCGGACGATCAATTGCGCGCCAAGACCGCCGAGTTCAAGGCCCGTATCGCCAAAGGGGAAACCCTCGACAAGCTGTTGCCTGAAGCCTTCGCCGTAGCCCGCGAGGCCGGCAAGCGTGTGATGGGCATGCGCCACTTCGACGTGCAACTCGTCGGCGGCATGACTCTGCACGAAGGCAAGATTGCCGAAATGCGCACCGGTGAGGGCAAGACCCTCGTGGCCACCCTGGGTGTTTACCTCAACGCACTGTCCGGCAAGGGCGTGCACGTTGTGACCGTGAACGATTACCTGGCCCGCCGTGACGCCAACTGGATGCGTCCGCTGTATGAATTCCTCGGCCTGACTGTCGGCGTCGTGACGCCGTTCCAGCCGCCGGAAGAAAAGCGTGCCGCCTACGCTGCCGACATCACCTACGGCACCAACAACGAATTCGGTTTCGACTACCTGCGCGACAACATGGCGTTCAGCATGGATGAAAAATTCCAGCGCGAACTCAATTTTGCCGTGATCGACGAAGTCGACTCCATCCTCATCGACGAAGCGCGTACCCCGCTGATCATTTCCGGTCAGGCCGAGGACAGCTCCAAGCTGTACATGGAGATCAACAAACTGATCCCGCAGCTGGAACTGCATGTCGAGGAAGTCGAAGGCCAGGTCACCAAGGCCGGTCACTACACCGTTGACGAAAAGACCCGTCAGGTCGAACTCAACGAAGCCGGTCACCAGTTCATCGAAGAAATGCTCACCCGCGTCGGCCTGCTGGCCGAAGGCGAAAGCCTGTACTCGGCGCATAATCTCGGTCTGCTGACCCACGTCTATGCCGGTCTGCGTGCGCACAAGCTGTTCAATCGCAACATTGAATACATCGTGCAGGACGGTCAGGTCGTACTGGTCGACGAACACACCGGTCGTACCATGCCGGGTCGTCGTCTGTCCGAAGGCCTGCACCAGGCTATCGAAGCCAAGGAAGGTCTGAACATCCAGGCCGAGAGCCAGACCCTCGCCTCGACCACTTTCCAGAACTACTTCCGTTTGTACACCAAGCTGTCCGGCATGACCGGTACCGCCGACACCGAAGCGTTCGAATTCCACCAGATCTATGGTCTGGAAGTCATGGTCATTCCGCCGAACAAACCGTTGGCGCGTAAAGACTACAACGACCTGGTGTTCCTCACCGCCGAAGAGAAATACGCTGCGATCGTCGCGGACATCAAGGAAAGCATGGCCGCCGGTCGTCCGGTGCTGGTGGGTACCGCGACCATCGAGACGTCCGAGCACATGTCCGAATTGCTCGTCAAAGAAGGCATCGAACACAAGGTTCTCAACGCCAAGTTCCACGAAAAAGAAGCTGAGATCATCGCTCAGGCCGGTCGTCCGGGTGCGCTGACCATCGCCACCAACATGGCCGGTCGTGGTACCGACATCCTGTTGGGCGGCAACTGGGAAGTGGAAGTCGCTTCGCTGGAGAACCCGACTCCTGAGCAGATCGCGCAGATCAAGGCCGACTGGCAGAAGCGTCACCAGCAAGTGCTGGAGTCCGGCGGCTTGCAGGTAATTGCTTCCGAGCGTCACGAATCGCGCCGTATCGACAACCAGCTGCGTGGCCGTGCCGGCCGTCAGGGCGATGCCGGTTCGAGCCGCTTCTACCTGTCGCTGGAAGACAGCCTGATGCGCATCTTCGCCTCCGACCGCGTGAAGAACTTCATGAAAGCCCTGGGCATGCAGCCGGGCGAAGCGATCGAGCACCGTATGGTGACCAACGCGATCGAGAAGGCGCAGCGCAAGGTTGAAGGCCGCAACTTCGACATCCGTAAGCAACTGCTCGAGTTCGACGACGTCAACAACGAACAGCGTAAAGTGATCTATCACATGCGTAACACGTTGCTGGCCGCTGACAACATCGGTGAGACCATCGCCGACTTCCGTCAGGACGTGCTCAACGCTACCGTCAGCGCGCACATTCCGCCGCAATCGCTGCCAGAGCAGTGGGACGTGGCCGGTCTGGAAGCGTCGATCGAAAGCGATTTCGGCGTGAAACTGCCGATCCAGCAATGGCTCGACGAAGACGATCACCTGTACGAAGAAACCCTGCGCGAGAAGCTCATGACCGAGCTGATGGCGGCTTACAACGAGAAAGAAGATCAGGCCGGTGCCGAGGCGCTGCGCTCGTTCGAGAAGCAGATCGTCCTGCGCGTACTCGACGACCTGTGGAAAGATCACCTGTCGACCATGGATCACCTGCGTCACGGCATTCACTTGCGTGGCTATGCGCAGAAGAACCCGAAGCAGGAATACAAGCGCGAGTCGTTCACACTGTTCTCCGAGCTGCTGGATTCGATCAAGCGCGACTCGATCCGCGTGCTCTCGCATGTTCAGGTTCGTCGCGAAGATCCGGAAGCCGAAGAGCAACGTCTGCGTCAGGAGGCCGAAGCACTGGCGGCGCGCATGCAGTTCGAACACGCCGAAGCGCCTGGCCTGGATCAGCCGGAAGCGTTGGGTGAAGAGGTCGATGTGGCTCTCGCCACTGCCGCTGCCCCGGTTCGCAACGAGCAGAAGCTGGGCCGCAACGAACTGTGCTACTGCGGTTCGGGCAAGAAATACAAGCATTGCCACGGGCAGATCCAGTAAAACCCGTTTCAATCGCTGAACACCCCGCGCCGCGACCGGCTCCTGCCGTCGCGGCGTTTTGCCATTTATCCCACCGTCCTTTCCCGTGGCGGTGCTGACATCATTGAGTAAGGAGCGCATTCATGGCTGTTGGTCTTGGTCCTTTGCCAACGTTGCACCCGGTTGCCGGTTTTGAACTCGGTATCGCCTCGGCCGGCATCAAGCGCCCGGGGCGCAAGGATGTAGTGGTGATGCGCTGTGCTGAAGGTTCCACCGTGGCTGGCGTGTTCACCCTGAACGCGTTCTGCGCCGCACCAGTGATCCTGGCGAAAAAGCGCGTGCACAATGCCGTGCGTTACTTGCTGACCAATACCGGCAATGCCAACGCCGGTACCGGCGAGCCTGGCTTGGCGGCTGCCGAGCGCACCACCGCTAAGTTGGCCGAGCTGACCGGCGTCGATGCCAGCCAGATTCTGCCGTACTCCACTGGCGTGATCGGCGAGCCGCTGCCGGTCGAGAAGATCGAAGGCGCACTGCAAGCCGCGCTGGATGATCTGTCGGAGAACAACTGGGAAGCCGCGGCCACCGGGATCATGACCACCGACACCCTGCCCAAGGGCGCCAGCCGCCAGTTCGAGCATGACGGCGTGACCATCACTGTCACCGGCATCAGCAAAGGCGCCGGCATGATTCGCCCGAACATGGCGACCATGCTGGGTTACATCGCCACCGACGCCAAAGTCTCCCGCGAGGTGCTGCACAACCTGATGCTCGACGGCGCCAACAAGTCGTTCAACCGCATCACCATCGACGGCGACACCTCGACCAACGACTGCTGCATGCTGATCGCTACAGGCAAGGCCGCGCTGCCCGAGATCACTCGCGCTGAAGGCGAGCTGTTCGCCAAGCTGAAACAAGCGGTGTTCGAAGTGTGCATGGACGTCGCCCAGGCCATCGTGCGTGACGGCGAAGGCGCGACCAAATTCGTTACCGTTGAAGTGAATGGCGGCGGCAATCATCAGGAATGCCTGGACGTCGGTTACACCGTGGCCCACTCGCCGCTGATCAAGACCGCGCTGTTCGCCTCTGACCCGAACTGGGGCCGTATCCTCGCTGCCGTGGGTCGTGCCGGCGTGCCGGATCTGGACGTGAGCAAGATCGACGTGTTCCTCGGTGACGTGTGCATCGCCAGCCGTGGCGCTCGCGCAGCGACCTACACTGAAGCCCAGGGCTCGGCGGTGATGCAGCAGGAAGAAATCACCATTCGCATCGAACTGGGTCGCGGCGATTGCAGCGAAACCATCTGGACCACCGACCTGTCGCATGAGTACGTGAAGATCAACGCTGAATACCGTACTTGATTCAAGGTGTGGGAGTGGGCTGCCGGCCTCTTCGCGGGCAAGCCCGCTCCCACAGTGATTGCGGTCGTTCACAAATGCCGTGTACACCACCAAAACCTGTGGGAGCGGGCTTGCCCGCGATGACGGACGACCAGACGCCAGACATTCTGGATTGTTTCCCTGACGAAAAGGCGCCACACCATGTCCCTGCACCTGATCATCGGCGACAAACTGCTTTCCTCCTGGTCCCTGCGTGCGGCACTGGCGCTGGACCTGACCGGCGCACCCTACAGCGAAGAGCTGATCAAGCTCGGCAAGCCCGACACCCGCGAGCGCCTGCTCAAGCACTCGCCGACCGGCAAGGTGCCGCTGCTGCAAACCACCCGTGGCACCATCGCCGATTCGCTGGCCATTGCTGAGTACCTCGCTGAGCAGTTTCCGTCCGAGCAACTCTGGCCGAGCGATACCTTTGCCCGCGCGCAGGCCCGCTCGGCCTGCGCACAAATGCACAGCGGCTTCTTCGCCATGCGTAACCACATGCCGTTCAACCTGAGCCAGGACGCACCGCTGAATCCTGTGCCGCCAGAAGTGAAGGTCGATATCGAACGCATGCTCGCACTGTGGGCCGAATGCCGCGCGGCAGCGACGGAAGAGGGGCCGTACCTGTTCGGTCGTGTCAGCCTTGCCGATGCCTTTTTCGCGCCGATCGCCGTGCGCTTGCGCACCTATCAGGTGAAGCTGCCGGCGGTCGACGAAGCCTATGTTGAAACCATCTACCAATGGCCCGCCTTCAAAGCGTGGCAAAAGGCTGGACTGGAGGAATTGAACCCGTGAAACGCGTCCACGTCGCCGCTGCCGTCATTCGTGACGGCGCCGGCAAAATCCTTATCGCCCGCCGTGCCGACACCCAGCATCAAGGCGGCTTGTGGGAATTTCCCGGTGGCAAGGTCGAGGCTGACGAATCGGTCGAATCGGCGCTGGCTCGCGAGCTGCACGAAGAGCTGGGCATCGTCGTTGATGCTGCCCGGCCGCTGATCAAGGTTCGCCACGATTACCCGGACAAACAGGTCTTGCTGGATGTCTGGGAAGTCTCGGCGTTCAGTGGCGAACCCCACGGCGCTGAAGGCCAGCCACTGGCCTGGGTCACTGCCAGGGAATTGATCAACTACGAGTTCCCGGCGGCCAATCAGCCGATCGTCGCGGCGGCGCGCTTGCCTGCCGAATACTTGATCACTCCCGAAGATCTGGAAGGCCCGGCCTTGTTGCGCGGCATCCAGAAAGCGATTGCCGGCGGAATCAAATTGATCCAGCTGCGCGCACCCAACGGCTACGACCCGAAATACCGTGATCTGGCGGTCGACGCGGTGGGCCTGTGCGCCGGCAAGGCGCAGTTGATGATCAAAGGGCCGTTCGAATGGCTGGGCGATTTCCCGTCTGCCGGATGGCACATCACCGCTGCCCAACTGCGTAAATACGCAGCGGCAGGACGTCCGTTGCCGGCTGAGCGCTGGCTCGCGGCGTCCTGTCATGACGCTGAAGAGCTGGCGCTGGCCGAGCAGATGGGCGTTGATTTCGTCACTCTGTCGCCGGTGCAGCCGACGTTGACGCACCCGGATGCGCAGCCGTTGGGGTGGGAGCGAGCACAGGCGTTGATTGACGGTTTCAGTAAACCGGTGTTTCTGCTCGGTGGAGTAGGGCCGGCGGAACGCGAGAAAGCCTGGAGTGCTGGGGCTCAGGGTGTGGCGGGGATTCGGGCGTTCTGGCCTGATCCAGTGTAAGGGCTACCGACCTCTTCGCGAGCAGGCTCGCTCCCACAGTGGATTGCATTTCTCCAGTCAGAATGCAGTCAAATGTGGGAGCGAGCCTGCTCGCGAAGGCGCCCTGACAGGCGCTACTTTCCTCCAGGTTTCGCAGCCGGCTGCCACAAAATCTCCGCCACCCCTTGCCGCCGCGCAATCAACCGCGCCACAACAAACAGCAAATCCGACAACCGATTGATATACGCCAGGCCAACCCCGGCCAATGGCTCAATCGAGTTCAAATGCTGACACCGCCGCTCGGCACTGCGCGCCAGACTGCGGCAGACATGTGCCTGCGCAATCAACATCGAACCACCCGGCAAGATGAAATTCTCCAGCGGCCCCAGCTCTTCATTCCACACATCGATGGCCGCTTCCAGCCGCTCTATTTCGGCCTCGTTCAACGCCTGATATTCCGGCATCGCCAATTCGCCACCGAGGTCGAACAGGCGGTGCTGACACGGCGCCAACACGTCGATGATTTCATTCAGCGCCGGATGCACTTCGCGCTCGGCGAGCAAACCGGCGAGCAACACGCCGACCTGACTGTTCAGCGTATCGACCTCGCCGATCGCCTCGATGCGCGGGTGATCCTTGGGGACGCGACGGCCGTCACCGAGGCCGGTTTCGCCTTTGTCGCCGGTGCGGGTGTAGATCTTCGACAAGCGAAAGCCCATGGGTTACCTCGGTAGTGAATTGGTTTCGGTGGTCAACGGCGCAGGCTGCACCAGCGGCAGACGCAGAGTGAAGCAAGTGCCCTGGCCGGGCGCCGACTGCACTTCCATCTGGCCTTTGTGATTGTTGGTGATGATGAAGTACGACACCGACAGACCAAGCCCCGTGCCCTGGCCGATTTCCTTGGTGGTAAAGAACGGCTCGAAAGTGCGCTTGCGCACGTTCTCGCTCATGCCGATGCCGTTGTCCTCGACCTGAATCTCGGCCCACGGCGGATTGAGTCTGGTACGCAAAATGATCCGGCCCGGCTCGCTGTCGTCTTCGCGCTGATGAATCGCCTGCGCGGCATTTTTCAACAGATTGAGCAGCACCTGTTCCAGTTCGTTGGCGGTGCCCGGCACCGGACCCAGGGCCGGGTCGAACTGGCGGATGATCGCCTGGCCCTTGAAGTCGAAACCGATGGCCAGATCGAAGTCGTTACCGGCGATTTCCACGGCTTGATCGATCAGCGCCGGCAGATCGCACGGCGCCATTTGCCGGGTGCTGCGGCGGCTGAAGCTGAGCATGTGCGTGACGATTTTCGCCGCGCGGGCGCCGGCCTGTTGAATGCCGTCGAGCAGTTGCGGGACTTCGCGGCCTTGCAGGTAGCGGTTTACAGTGTCCAGTTCGATGCCCAGTTGTTCGGCAGTCTCGATGTTCTTCGGCAGATCCGCCGACAGACGCCGGCGAATGTTCTGCACGTTGTGCAGGATCGCGCCGAGCGGGTTGTTGATTTCGTGGGCCATGCCGGCCGCGAGGCCACCGACCGAGAGCATCTTCTCCGACTGCACCATCATTTCTTCCAGCGACAGACGCTGAGTGATGTCATCGATACGGATCACCACGCCGCGCCCGGCACCGCCCATCAGCGGATAAAACGTCAGCGCATAATGCTTGGGTTCATCGTCCTTGAACCAGGTTACCCGGTCGACTTTGGCCACGGTGTGCTGTTCGACGGTGGCCTTGAGCTGCGGCAAAAACGGCTTGAGCGGTTCGAAGGCGAGGAAGATCGGCTGGTTCAAAGCCTCATCCAGGCGTGTACCGGAGAGCGCGCTGGCCTCTTGATTCCATTGAGTGACGTAGAGCTGCTCGTCGAGGGCGATCAGCGCCGAGGGCATCGAGTCGATGATGCTGTTGAGGTAATTCTGGAAGCCGGTGAGCTTCTTCTCGATCTTGCTGCGCACCTGGACTTCGAGTTCCAGTTTGCGGTTGGTGTGGCGGGTTTCCTCGGCCAGCCCCTGCGCCTGATCGTAGGCGGCCTGCGAGTCGTCGCGGGCGCGTTTCAATTGCTGCTCGCGGGCTTCGATGCGCGAAAGCATGGTGTTGAACGCCTCGGCCAGACTGCCGATTTCGTCGTGGTTGCCGCGCGCGGCGCGCAGGGCGTAGTTCTCTTCGCGGGTGACCTGCCGGGACAATTCCTCCAGCTGATGAATCGGCCGGGTAATCAGGCGCTTGATCTGCCGGGCGATGACCAGCCACAGCAAGACGCTGAAGATCAGGATGCCGAGGCTGGCGGTCAGGGTGCCGGTGTAGAACGCCATCGGCAGTTCGCTGCTGGCCACCAGCAACAGATGCCCAGGTGCGGCGCCGGGGCGGGGCAGGGTGATCAGTTGATTGCTGCGAAACTCGGTGAGTTGCCAGGCTTCGACATGGCGGTAGCGCTCGGGGAGGCTGAGTTTTTCGCCGCGCTGCACTTGCGCCAGGCGTTCACCCTTGCCGTCATACAGGGCGGCGGCGCGCAGCGGTGAATAACTGTCGAGTTCCTTGAGCAGGCGCTCGGCGCTGCGCGGCGACTCCAGCGCATCGCTGACCAGACTCGGATTGGCGATCAGCCGGCCGATGGTCTGCAGGGCTTGTGGCGCCATGCTTTCCTGAGAAATGTAGTAGGCGGCGCTGATAAAGGTCAGGTTGGCGACGAGCAGAACCGTGGTCAACAACACCAGCAGGGCGGCCAGCAGTTTCTGGCCGACCGGCAGGTTTTCAAGGCGCTGGCGCAATGGCATCAGGTTTATCGCAGCAGGGGAACAAGTCGTCAGCCTAGCGGCTGCTCAGTCGCTGGGCAATCCACGCTTGTGCAGATGAGCGATCAGGCGTTGCTGCAACTGCTGCAGATGCGGCAGGTTCAACTGATGGCGCTCGGCAACTTTGCAGGCGTGGCCCAACAGATAGCTGATCTCGGTGCGGCGCTGGTTGGCGACGTCCTGATACATCGAAGAGTAATTGGCGGCGGTGGCGTGGATCACTCGTTCGACTTCCGCTTGCAGATTGTCCGCCGCAGCGGGTTGGCCGCAGCGTTCGAGCAGTTCGGTCAATTCGGCACAGAGTGTGGCAACTTCGCAGTGATGCTCGCTCAGCCCGCCGTTGCGGCAATCGTGGAGCACGGTCAGCGGGTTGATCGCGCAGTTCAGCGCCAGTTTGCGCCACAGTCGGGTGAGGATGTCAGCGCTCCATTCATGGGGAATGTTCGCCGCTTGCAGATCGTCCAGCCAGACCGGCGCCAGCGGATTTGCCGCATCGCCCAGCCAGTTGAAACCGTGACCGGCAAACACCACGCGCCAATCGCCATCGCGGAACGCGCCCTCGGTGCTGGACGCGCTGATGCAGCGCGCTTGCGGTACCCGCGCGGCCACGGCGTCCTGACTGCCAAGGCCGTTTTGCAGGAGGATCAGTTCGGCGTCCGGAGCGAGGCGTGAAGCGAGGCGGGCGACGGCCTCTTCGGCGTCATAGGCCTTGCACGCGACCAGTAAACGGCGAATTGGCTCGGGGCTGTCCGGGGTTTCGCCGGGAACTGCATAGGTATGAGCTTGTCCGTTTTCTACCAGGGTCAAGCCGCCCACTGCCTCGTAGCTGTGCAAGCGCGCGGCATCGCGCAGGATCAGTTGCACAGGCAAGCCGGCCCGGGCCAGACGTGTCGCCCAGAGTGTGCCGAGGCTGCCGGCGCCGAGTACATGCCAGGTGGTCGACATCAGTTTTTTGCTCGATTGCTTGCAGGCATGTGAGGCTCGCCGTATCGGTAGGAAAAGACCCGTTATAATGAGCCCGATTTTAACCGCAAGCCAAGCGCGCTCCATCCACATCGAGCGCGCCTTTTATTGGAGAGATTACATGCCGTCGTTCGACGTGGTATCCGAACTGGACAAACACGAACTCACCAACGCGGTCGAGAACGCCGTGAAGGAACTCGATCGTCGTTATGACCTGAAAGGCAAGGGCAGCTTCGAGTTCAAGGAAAAAGACCTGACCGTCAGCCTCACCGCCGAAGCTGCTTTCCAGCTCGAAGCGATGATCGAAATCCTCAAGCTGGCGCTGACCAAGCGCAAGATCGACGTGCAGTGCCTTGAGGTCAAGGATGCTTACGCTTCGGGCAAACTGATGAAGCAGGACGCCATCCTCAAGGAAGGCATCGACAAAGAGCTGGCAAAGAAAATCGTCGGCCACATCAAGGAAGCCAAGCTCAAGGTCCAGGCCGCCATTCAGGGCGAGCAGGTGCGTGTCACTGGCAAGAAGCGCGACGATTTGCAGGAAGCCATCGCGGCCCTGCGTGCCAGGGAATTCGGCATGCCGCTGCAGTTCAACAACTTCCGCGACTAAGCTTGGTCTGAAGGCTATGTGGGAGCGAGCCTGCTCGCGAATGCGGTGTTTCATTCAGCGAAAAGTTGACTGACACGCCGCATTCGCGAGCAGGCTCGCTCCCACAGTTGTTTTGAATACCCCGGGAAGCCGGAAATCAGGAGATAGAACATGGATTTGAATGCGGAAGTGGACCACCTGGTCAAGGCGTCCCAGGCGTGGATCCCGATGATCATGGAATACGGCAGCCGCGTACTGCTGGCAGTGATTACCCTGGCCATCGGCTGGTGGCTGATCAACAAGGTCACGCAAAAACTCGGCGGTCTGCTCGCTCTGCGCAATGCCGATCTGGCACTGCAAGGCTTTATCAGCAGCCTGGCCAACATCATTCTCAAGGTGCTGCTGATTGTCAGCGTCGCGTCGATGATCGGCGTCGAAACCACCTCGTTCGTCGCGGCCATCGGTGCTGCCGGTCTGGCGATTGGCTTGGCCTTGCAGGGCAGCCTGGCCAACTTCGCTGGCGGCGTGCTGATTCTGTTGTTCCGCCCGTTCCGTATCGGTGACTGGATCGAAGCCCAAGGTGTAGCGGGTACTGTCGACAGCATCCAGATTTTCCACACCGTGCTGCGTACCGGTGACAACAAGACCATCATCCTGCCCAACGGCAACCTGTCGAACGGCATCATCACCAACACCAACCGCCAGCCAACCCGCAAAGTCGTGTTCGACGTGGGCGTGGATTACGAAGCGGATCTGCAGAAGGCCCGTCAAGTACTGCTGGATCTGGCCAAGGATCCCCGCGTCATGCAGGACCCGGAGCCACAGGCAGTGATTTCGACATTGGGTGACAGCTCGATCACTGTTTCCCTGCGCGTATGGGTTAAAACTGCGGACTATTGGGATGTGATGTTCATGTTTAATGAACAGGCGCGAGATCGTTTGAAGGCTGCGGGCATTGATATTCCATTTCCGCAGCGGGTTATACGTGTGGTGCAGGAATCTGCCACGCAGTAAGCGTCTTGGAAGTTGGCTTGGCAGTCAGCAACTAATATAAAACCCGAGCAGTGTGTGCACTCTCGGGTTTTTTATCGGCGCGATGAAACTATGCTGGCTAATAAGTAGCTAGCTAATGTTTGTCTGTTTGATCAGTTATTCATCCATAAAAAAACCGCCCACCTGATACAGGCGGGCGGTTTTGTTAGACCAGAGCTCTACAGTACGTCAGCTTCGCATCCTTATTAGAGGATGTTCAGTGGGTACTCGATGATCAGACGGGTGTCGTTGTTATCAGACGAGTAACCGCTGTAGGCACCGTTGGAGCGGTACATGGCGTAACGCAGACGGAACGACAGGTCTTTGGCCGGACCTTCCTGAACCACGTACTTGGACTCGGCGTTCCACTCGTTCTCTTTACCTTCACCCAGACCGTTGGTCTTGATGTTGTCACCCATCACATAACGGGTCATGAAGCTCAGGCCAGGTACGCCGTAAGTCTTCATGTTCAGGTCATAGCGAGCCTGCCACGATTTTTCTTCGCGGCCCACGAAGTCGGAAATCTGGATGGAGTTGGCCACGAAAATTGTACTGTTGCCGTCAACGCCATAGTAGTAAGCGTTGTCGCCGCTCGACTGCTGGTAAGCAACGGTGAACTTGTGGGCGCCCAAGCTGTAAGCTGCTGCCAAGGACCACAGGTTGTTGTCTACGCCACGGGTATCGTTGTCGTCGGTCTCGTCGCCAATTGCACTGACCAAGTCGCCGCGTTTGTCGCCTTTGGTGTGGTAACCGTTGAAGTCGAAGTTCAGCGACTGCTCGTCGTTGATCGGCAAGGTGTAGTTGAGGTTGACGTAGTACTTCTTGAAGTAGTCTTCAGCGTCGGAAGCAGCCAATGCACCGGTGAAATTGTCTGTGAAGGCGTAGCTGGCACCGAAGATGTTGATGCTGGTCAGGCCTTTGCCGCCATTGCCATCTTCATCCGGCAGACCGGCGATGCTGTCGCGGCCCATGCCGGTCTGCTTGCTCAGCGCTGTGAAGCGACCTGCGCTAAGTTCCAGACCTTTGATCTCTTTGGAAGTGATCAGGGTACCGGTGGCGACTTCTGGCAGCAGACGGCTGTCGTCAGTGGCGAAAACCGGGCTGGCAACGAATTGCTGACCGTATTTCAGAACGGTGTCGGATACACGGAATTTGACTGCGCCGCCGACCTTGCCCTGGGATTTCTCAGGGTTGCCATCGCTGTCGTTGGCGAACAAGCCGTTACCCCGACGACCCGAACCGCCGTCCAGTTTTACCGAACCCATGGCCATGGCGTCGAGACCGAAGCCTACGGTGCCTTGAGTGAAGCCCGACTCGTAAGTCAGCAGTTGGCTGAGACCGCTATCCTGGCGATAGCCACTTTTGAAAGTGCCGTCACCGTTGGAAACGTTGCCCGCGCCATTTTTGTAGTCGCGGTTCATGTATTCGAAACGAGTCTTCAGTTTCAGGCTCTGATCTTCCAGGAAACCTTTGGCTTCATCCTGAGAAGACGCCATTGCGAACTGCGAGGTGCCTGCTGCAACAGCCAGGGCGATCATGCTCCACTTCATCACGCGCATCGTGATTTGCTCCTTTGGTTTTTAGAAGAGTACTGCCGTCCCACCTGTTTTATTATCTGGGCGGCTCTTTCTTTTTGTGTCGGCGCAAACTTATATCACGCCGACATTGTTGGCGATACTTGCGAAATCAACCTTTCAGCTTCTTTACGGCGTTGTCGCAAAAGGAGCGCTGGATGTCGCAAATTCACAGTACCGATGCAGCCGGACTGACAACTTTATCGCTGTTTCCGGGCCTTTTTTGCATCGCTAAAAAAGAGTCCCTGGCAAAACACTTGAATCTCCATCGGGCAACCCTGCCACTGTTTTTATTGGCTTCAAGCGACCACTTCCAGCGGTGCGCTTATAGTCCATACGGTTACTAATGCAACAAGCGTGCACAAACCGCGAAAACGCTGCGGTTATTTTTCTGTGGGCCGCTCGCAGATGTGAAAACCGTGTGAAAACGGGGCTCCGGAGCCTTTTTTTCTGCGGGCTTGACGAGGTTCTCCCAATGGTGTTGCAGCGCACCCAAGGTGCGCAGGACAGCAAAAAACGTTACCGGTTCACCCCGTACTGAGTATTTAGCGGATGCCCGACCCAGTGAGCGTAGTCGTGTTGTGCAGTTTTGGTGCAAAAAAATCATGAATCCAGCCTTGGCCAATCTGGCGGCGATTGACCTGAGGTACGGCAGATCAAGGATTTTCGTGCAGCTCTTCACGTCAAGGCTCATGTCGGGGCCTGTGTTGGTGCGCGGCCGGGATAAATGTTTCATGTCGGAGCGCCTGGCGATTTACTGCCGGCAGCGGCGTGAAGCTCGCTGCATTCGCAGGTATGCTGCCGTTCTGTCGCTTGGCGCGCTGCTTCGAATGGGCCGCCGCTAAGCTGAGTTAGAGGATCAGCGGGAGTGCTCACAGTGTTTGCTTTGGATTCACGACTTCAACAGGACGCCCTGGTCATCGGCGACTTTCCGTTGTGCCGGCTGTTGCTGTCCAACGACAGCAATTACCCTTGGTTCATCCTGGTACCTCGTCGCGAGGATATAAGCGAGTTGTTTCAGTTGGATGTCGCCGATCAGCAGCAACTGTGGCAGGAAACCACCACCCTTGCCGAGTTACTCAAGGATTCGTTCGACGCGGACAAGCTGAACGTGGCAACCCTGGGTAACGTTGTCAGCCAGTTACATATGCATGTGATCGTGCGTAAGCGTGACGATGTCGCCTGGCCGGCTCCGGTCTGGGGCAGGCACCCGGCCAAGCCGTACAGCGCGGAACAGGTAGCAGCCATTCGCGAGCGCTTGCGTCTGGTGCTGACCGATGAATTCACTTTTTTGGAGGGCTGAGTCATGAGCCTTGAAGGACGCGTTACCGATCTGGAAAGCCGTCTGGCCTTTCAGGATGACACCATTCAGGCATTGAACGATGTGCTGGTGGCGCAGCAGAAGGTCATCGAGCGCTTGCAATTGCAGATGGAAGCGCTGATCAAGCGTCACGAAGAGATGGTCGGGCAGTTCGGTGCTTTTGAGGAAGATGCACCGCCGCCGCATTATTGAGCCATTCGGCAGGCATAAAAAAACCGCGAACAGACAGGCTGTTCGCGGTTTTTTTTTGCTTTGGATCAGCGACGCGGCAGAGCGGCGATCACGTCCTCGGCTTGCAGGCCTTTGTCGCGGTTCATCACCGAGAACTCGACGCGCTGGCCTTCGACCAGAACACGGTGGCCTTCGCCACGAATGGCGCGAAAGTGCACGAAAATATCATCGCCGGAGTCCCGGGAGATAAACCCGAAACCCTTGGAAGTGTTGAACCACTTCACGGTGCCGGTATCGCGATTGCTCATGTCATAGGTGGTCGGCGCAGCGGCCGGTGACGATTTGTAAAAGCTCACGGCCAAATGCAGCAGCACGGCAACCAGGGCGATCACCAGACTGAACAACACCGCCGGTTGGCCAGCGATGACCGGCATTGGTGCGATCAGCGTCAGGGTTTGCAGGACGACAGTCAGCACCAGCAGGGCGCTGACCAGATTTTGCAGATGCTGGCGCGGGCCTTTGTTCCAGTACGGAATCACTGGAGCGATGACCAGGTTCAGCAGGCCGAAAAAGGCCAGGTAAAGTGCATCGGGCTGTTGCAGGTAAGGAACGGCTTCGGCTTTCAGGCTGGGTATGAACGACAGCAGCAAGGCTGCTGCGCCCATTAGCAGGTGGACGATTTTCAACATTTTGATTGGCTCACGTTATGACGGCTCACAAGGAAGAGCTGAAGGCGCACGGTTCGCTTCAGGACAAAATAAGAGGCGGTGGACACGTACACGGCATCAGCCTATGCGCAACACCCCGGAAAATAGGGCATGGCGACACACTGCCTATTTAACAGCAAAGCCTGCGGCTACTCAAATCAGCCCGGCCAGCGGCAGAAAAACGGTCGATTTGTCGCAGTCTGACCACGGATTCATAGCTGCGAGCCGGCTCTTGCCTTGCTACAGTGGGACCGAACCTGCTGGATGAATTCAATCACTGTTAGGGGGCAAGCATGGCAATTGATATCGGTATCAGTGAAGAAGACCGCAAATCCATCGTCGAAGGGCTGTCGCGACTGCTGTCGGACACCTACGTGCTGTATCTGAAAACCCATAACTTCCACTGGAACGTCACTGGCCCGATGTTTCGCACGTTGCACCTGATGTTCGAAGAGCAATACAACGAGCTGGCGCTGGCCGTCGATTTGATCGCCGAGCGTATCCGTGCGTTGGGCTTCCCGGCGCCGGGTGCCTACGCGACCTACGCGCGTCTTTCTTCTATTAAAGAAGAAGTCGGTGTGCCGAGCGCCGAAGACATGATCAAGCAACTGGTCGAAGGCCAGGAAGCGGTGACCCGTACCGCGCGCGGCATTTTCCCGCTGCTGGACAAGGTCAGCGATGAGCCGACCGCTGACCTGCTGACCCAGCGCATGCAAGTGCACGAGAAAACTGCGTGGATGCTGCGCGCGCTGCTCGAGGAATGACCCGGCCGCTGCGGACGGCGTGAGGTCGTCCGCATGCTCTCCAGACTCTTACCGTTGTCGTTGGCTTATCCTACGAGGCTGGTCAACAAGTCGTATGGCGCGAACTTTGTTACTGGGTTTTTATGAAGGCGCAGGATGTTGCCTTATAAATCAGCAGTCATGGCAAAGGAGTGTCAACGCTATGGTAGAAGGAGACAGGCGAAGCGACAGGATGTCGGCTTCGCGGCATGTAATAAAGGTCGATCCGTTTGTCAGCGAGTTCGACATGAACCTGATCCGGCCGCTGTCGCGGTCGATTCGCCTCAATGGTTTTGCGACCTGCCTGCGACTCGAGCAGGTCTACTGGAACATACTCGGCGGCATGGCCGAGGACAATCATTGCTCGATCAGCACACTGCTATCCCACGTTGATCGTGAGGTGCATCTGCGTTACGGCGGAGTGAAGAATTTCAGTGCGCTGGTGCGGGTGGTTTGCGTCATGAACGGGATCAAAGATCTCGCACCCGCAGTTTCGCGCTGAAACGGCGGTTGCAACGAGGTTGCGGGCTGTGCAGCGTTACGGCTGCACAGCCCGCATTTAATCGATATAATCCCGCGCTTTCGCCGCAAAGCCCTGCGCGCGGCAGCAATCTGATCGCCGAGACACCTCCATGCCAATGTACGATTACCTATGTGCTTCCTGTGGTCATCAGTTGGAAGCCATTCAGAAGATCAGCGACGCACCGTTGGTCGATTGCCCTGCCTGCCAGGCGCCCGAACTGAAGAAGCAGCTGTCCATGCCGGGTTTTCGCCTCAGCGGCAACGGTTGGTACGAGACCGACTTCAAGACCGGAGCCAAGAAAAATCTGGCCGGTGGCGACAAAGCTGACTAGGGTTCCAACCCTGAACGAACGACACGCGTGAGTTTCCGCCCTGCTTGATCGCGGCCGGATCTCCACCGAATTTCGAATTACGAGAAGCGAACCACACCATGATGCGCAGCCACTATTGCGGCCAACTGAACGAAAGCCTGGAAGGCCAGGAAATTACCCTTTGCGGATGGGTTCACCGTCGCCGCGACCACGGCGGGGTGATTTTCCTCGATATCCGTGATCGTGATGGTCTGGCTCAGGTGGTGTTCGATCCGGATCGCGCCGAGAGCTTCGCCGCCGCCGACCGCGTGCGCAGCGAATACGTCGTGAAGATCACCGGCAAGGTGCGTCTGCGTCCGGCCGGCGCGACCAACGCCAACATGGCCTCGGGCATGATCGAAGTGCTGGGTTATGAACTGGAAGTGCTGAACGAGTCGGAAACCCCGCCGTTCCCGCTCAACGAGTTCTCCGACGTCGGCGAAGAAACCCGCCTGCGCTATCGCTTCCTCGACCTGCGTCGTCCGGAAATGGCCGAGAAGCTGCGCCTGCGTTCGCGCATGACCACCAGCATCCGTCGCTTCCTCGACGAGAACGGCTTCCTCGACGTCGAAACGCCGATCCTGACCCGGGCCACTCCGGAAGGTGCGCGTGACTATCTGGTGCCGAGCCGTACCCACGCCGGTTCGTTCTTCGCCCTCCCGCAATCGCCGCAGCTGTTCAAGCAACTGCTGATGGTGGCCGGCTTCGACCGTTACTACCAGATCGCCAAGTGCTTCCGTGACGAAGACCTGCGTGCCGACCGTCAGCCGGAATTCACCCAGATCGACATCGAGACCAGCTTCCTCGATGAAAAAGAGATCATGGGCCTGACCGAGCAGATGATCCGCAACCTGTTCAAGGAAGTGCTGAACCTGGAGTTCGGCGAATTCCCGCACATGACCTTCGAAGAAGCCATGCGCCGCTACGGTTCGGACAAGCCGGACCTGCGTATTCCGCTGGAACTGGTTGACGTTGCCGACCAGTTGAAAGAGGTCGACTTCAAGGTGTTCAGCGGCCCGGCCAACGATCCGAAGTGCCGCATCGCCGCACTGCGTGTTCCAGGCGGGGCGAGCATGCCGCGCAAGCAGATCGACGACTACACCAAGTTCGTCGGCATCTACGGTGCCAAGGGCCTGGCGTACATCAAGGTCAACGAGCGTGCCGCCGGTGTTGAAGGTCTGCAATCGCCGATCGTGAAGAACATCCCGGAAGACAAGCTCAACGTGATCCTCGATCGCGTTGGCGCAGTCGATGGCGATATCGTGTTCTTCGGTGCCGACAAGGCCAAGATCGTCAGCGAAGCCCTGGGCGCGCTGCGTATCAAACTCGGTCACGACCTGAAGCTGCTGACCTGCGAGTGGGCGCCAATGTGGGTCGTCGACTTCCCGATGTTCGAAGAGAACGACGACGGCAGCTTCTCGGCGCTGCACCACCCGTTCACTGCACCGAAGTGCACCCCGCAGGAGCTCGAAGCCAACCCGGCCGGCGCACTGTCCCGTGCGTACGACATGGTCTTGAACGGCACCGAGCTGGGCGGCGGTTCGATCCGTATCCATCGCAAGGAAATGCAGCAAGCGGTATTCCGCCTGCTGGGCATCAACGAAGCGGAACAGGAAGAGAAGTTCGGCTTCCTGCTCGACGCGCTGAAGTACGGCGCACCGCCGCACGGTGGTCTGGCCTTCGGTCTGGACCGTCTGGTGATGCTGATGACCGGCGCCCAGTCGATCCGTGAAGTGATCGCCTTCCCGAAAACCCAGAGTGCTGCCGACGTGATGACGCAGGCTCCGGGCGTAGTGGATGCCAAGGCATTGCGCGAGCTGCACATTCGCCTGCGCGAAACGCCAAAGGCTGAGTAAGACGGGCCTGAAGGCGCATCTTCGGATGCGCCTTTTTTCTTTCTCAGGTCGAATTTTTCAATTGCCGGCCGCTGCCTCGGCGGGGCGGGCAAGGTTTCAAAGAGCATTCGGAGCAAGTTATGGCAGGTCATTCCAAGTGGGCAAACATCAAGCACCGCAAAGAACGTCAGGATGCCAAGAGGGGCAAGATCTTCACCAAGTGGATCCGTGAACTGACCGTTGCGGCCCGTCAGGGTGGCGGTGATCCGGGTTCCAACCCGCGTCTGCGTCTGGCTCTGGACAAGGCGTTGAGCGCGAACATGAGTCGCGACATCATCGACCGTGCCGTCGCGCGCGGTGCCGGCGCCACTGAAGCGGACAACGTTGAAGAACTGACCTACGAAGGTTACGGCCCGGGCGGTGTGGCGGTGATGGTCGAGTGCATGACCGACAACCGCAACCGCACTGCGGCGGCTGTGCGTCACGCGTTCAGCAAGTGTGGCGGCAACCTCGGCACCGATGGTTCGGTGGCGTATCTGTTCGAGCGCAAGGGCCAGATCAGCTTCGCTCCGGGCGTCGATGAAGACGCACTGACCGAAGCGGCGCTGGAAGCCGATGCCGATGACGTGGTCACCCACGAAGACGGTTCGATCGACGTGTTCACCTCGTTCACCGGTTTCTATGCGGTGCGCAACGCGCTGGAAGCGGCCGGGATCAAGGGTGACGATGCGGAAATCGTCATGCAGCCGACCACCAGCGCCGAGCTGGATCTGGAAGGCGCGGAGAAGGTGCTCAAGCTGATCGACATGCTTGAGGACCTGGATGACGTGCAGAACGTCTACTCCAACGCGGACATCCCGGAAGACGTCGCCGCTCAGCTTGGCTGATAAGCGACTAGTCTTCCTTGTGGGAGCGAGCCTGCTCGCGAAAGCGGTGTGTCATTCAGCACCTGTATCTGCTGACATACCGCCTTCGCGAGCAGGCTCGCTCCCACATTTGCTATTGGCTGTCAGGTAAATCGTTTTATGAATCTGCAGGCGTTATGACTTTAATCCTTGGTATCGACCCCGGTTCGCGCATCACCGGTTACGGGATCGTTCGCGATACCGGGCGGGGTGGCTGCATCTATGTGGCCTCGGGCTGCATTCGCACCGGCTCCGGCGAGCTGCATGAGCGTCTGCAGATCGTCTATCGCGGCGTGCGCGAAATCATCAAGACCTACGGCCCGGTGACCATGGGCATCGAAAAGGTGTTCATGGCGAAAAACGCCGACTCGGCGCTGAAGCTCGGGCAGGCGCGCGGCGCTGCGATTGTCGCCGGCGCCGAAGAGTGTCTGGAAATCGCCGAGTACACCGCCACGCAAGTCAAACAGGCGGTGGTCGGCACCGGTGCGGCCAATAAGGAGCAGGTGCAGATGATGGTCATGCACATGCTCAAGTTGACCAGCAAGCCGCAGATCGACGCCTCCGACGCCCTCGCGATTGCCATTTGCCATGCGCACACGCGCTCAAGCCTGCTGCCGCACGGGCTGGGAACCGCACGCAGTCGTGGCGGGCGCCTGCGTCTCTGATAGCATCAGCATCAATTTTCTCGAAAGTGACTTCGCGGTGCCTGTGTTGTCGGCGCGCAAGCCACCTTCAATCGTCGCCAGCCCACGGCTGGCCAGCGCTCAAGGATTCAAAACGTGATTGGACGCTTGCGCGGCACCCTGGCTGAGAAACAGCCGCCGCACCTGATTCTCGATGTGAACGGCCTTGGCTATGAGGTGGAAGTGCCCATGACCACCCTTTATCGTCTGCCGTCGGTCGGCGAACCGCTGACCCTGCACACCCATTTGGTTGTACGCGAAGATGCGCAATTGCTCTATGGTTTTGCCGGCAAGCGTGAGCGAGACTTCTTTCGCGAGCTGATCCGTCTCAATGGCGTCGGACCGAAACTGGCGCTGGCGTTGATGTCGAGCCTGGAAGTCGACGAGCTGGTGCGCTGCGTGCAGTCTCAGGACACTTCGGCGCTGACCAAGGTGCCGGGGGTTGGCAAGAAAACCGCCGAGCGTTTGCTGGTGGAATTGAAAGATCGCTTCAAGGCCTGGGAAACTTCGCCGGCGATGTTCGCGCTGGTGCCGAATCAGCCGGACGGCCCGGCGCCGGTCAACAGTGCCGAGACCGATGCGGTCAGCGCGTTGATCTCCCTGGGCTACAAGCCGCAGGAAGCGAGCAAGGCGATTTCCGCGATCAAAGACAAGAACCTGAGCAGCGAAGACCTGATCCGCCGCGCTCTGAAGGGAATGATTTAAGTGATTGAAGCTGATCGTCTGATCGCCGCCGCGCACAGCCCGCGCGAGCGCGAAGAAGTCCAGGATCGGGCCATCCGCCCGGTCAGCCTGGCCGACTACATTGGCCAGCCGACCGTGCGCGAGCAGATGGAGCTGTTTATCCAGGCCGCCCGTGGCCGCAGCGAATCCCTCGATCACACCCTGATCTTCGGCCCGCCGGGGCTGGGCAAGACCACGCTGGCGAACATCATTGCCCAGGAAATGGGCGTGTCGATCAAGAGCACCTCCGGGCCAGTGCTGGAACGCCCGGGTGATCTGGCCGCGTTGCTGACCAATCTTGAGCCGCACGATGTGTTGTTCATCGACGAAATCCATCGTCTGTCGCCGATCGTTGAAGAAGTGCTGTACCCGGCGATGGAAGATTTTCAGCTCGACATCATGATTGGCGAGGGGCCGGCGGCGCGTTCGATCAAACTCGATCTGCCGCCTTTCACTCTGGTCGGCGCCACCACCCGCGCCGGCATGCTGACCAATCCGTTGCGTGATCGCTTCGGTATCGTCCAGCGCCTGGAGTTCTACAGCACGGCGGATCTGGCAACGATCGTCAGTCGTTCGGCGGCCATTCTCGGTCTGCCGCTGGATCCGGAAGGTTCGTTCGAGATCGCCCGTCGCGCTCGTGGCACGCCGCGAATTGCCAACCGTCTGCTGCGGCGGGTGCGCGATTTCGCTGAAGTACGCGCCAAGGGCCACATCACCAAAGCGGTGGCGGATCTGGCGCTGAACCTGCTGGACGTCGATGAACACGGTTTCGATCACCAGGACCGGCGTCTGCTGCTGACCATGATCGAGAAGTTCGACGGCGGTCCGGTTGGTATCGACAGTCTGGCGGCGGCGATCAGTGAAGAACGCCACACCATTGAAGACGTGCTCGAACCGTATCTGATTCAGCAGGGCTATATCATGCGCACGCCACGGGGCAGGGTGGTGACGCGGCATGCCTATTTGCATTTCGGTTTGAATGTTCCGTCACGCATGGGCGAGATGCCCGTGGCAGACGAGTTTCTCGACGCCGTCGACGATTGATACACATTTGCTGGTGATTTATTCAGGGTTTGTACTGTCAGACGACGGTACTTTTGCGTTAAAGCTTTGAAACCACGAAAAACAGTTGTCTGGCCGGATTGGCAACCTGAGGAGTAAGCACTAGAGTATGCGCGCGCAAAACGGGCTTGAGCCGTTCGCACATCGTTGTCGCGTTTATTACGAGGACACCGATGCGGGCGGCATCGTGTATTACGTTAATTACCTCAAGTTTATGGAACGGGCTCGAACCGAGCGGCTACGGGAACTGGGTTTTGCCCAATCTGTGCTTGCCGGAGAGGACCTGTTGTTCGTCGTGCATTCCAGCGAAGCGCGCTACTACGCGCCGGCGCGACTGGATGACGAACTGCTGGTAAGCGCTGATGTAATCGAATTGAACCGTGCCAGCCTGCGCTTCAAACAGCAGGTCAGGCGGGCCACGGATAATGTGCTGCTCTGCGAAGGGCAGTTTTTGGTGGCCTGCGTGCGCACCGACAGTTTGAAACCCCGGGCCCTTCCCGAAGACCTGCGTGCGGCCTTCGCCGACGCGGTCGGCCCGGGTACACACTCAAAGCAGGAGATAAAGCGTGGAAGCTAACGTCGTCGACCATTCCTCCATGTGGAGCCTGGTCAGCAATGCCAGCATCGTGGTGCAGTTGGTAATGTTGACCCTGGTGGCCGCATCGGTGACCTCATGGATCATGATCTTTCAGCGCAGCAACTTGCTGCGTGCCGGTCGACGTGCCCTGGAGAGCTTCGAAGAGCGCTTCTGGTCGGGCATCGACCTGTCCAAACTGTACCGTCAGGCTGGCAGCAACCCTGATCCGGATTCGGGCGTGGAGCAGATCTTCCGTGCCGGCTTCAAGGAATTCTCCCGTCTGCGTCAGCAGCCAGGTGTCGATCCTGAAGCCGTGATGGAAGGTGTCGCTCGTGCGATGCGCGTGGCCATCTCGCGCGAAGAAGAGAAACTCGAGCAGAGCTTGCCGTTCCTCGCCACCGTCGGTTCGGTCAGCCCTTATATCGGTCTGTTCGGCACCGTGTGGGGGATCATGAACTCCTTCCGCGGTCTGGCCAGCGCCCAGCAAGCGACCCTGGCCACCGTTGCCCCGGGTATCGCCGAAGCCCTGATCGCCACCGCGATCGGCCTGTTCGCTGCGATCCCGGCGGTCATCGCTTACAACCGTTTTGCTGCGCGCAGCGAAACCTTGCTGGGCCGCTACTACACCTTCGCCGATGAATTCCAGGCGATCCTGCACCGCAAAGTGCACACCAGCGAAGAATAAGCAGGTATTTCCCGATGGCTTTAATCGCTCGAGCTCGCAAAAAGCGCAAGCCGGTCGCCGAGATGAACGTGGTGCCCTACATCGACGTGATGTTGGTGCTGCTGGTCATCTTCATGGTGACCGCGCCGATGCTCAATCAGGGCGTGAAAGTTGATCTGCCCAAGGTTTCCAGCGAAGCCTTGCCGCAGGACAACAACACTCAGGTCCTGACCATTTCGATCAAGGCTGACAAGACCTACTACTGGAACCTTGGCAGCGAAGTCGACACCGAGAAGCAACAGGACAGGGCCATGACCCTGCCACAGATGACTGACGCGGTGACCAAGATCATCCGCGCCGGCACCGAGGGCGGCAAACGCACCCAGGTGTTCATTCGTGGTGACAAGACTGTCGACTACGGCGCCGTCATGGGTGCCATGGGCGGGTTGCAGAAAGCCGGGGTCGGTAACGTTGGTCTGATTACCGAGGCCCCCTGATGCAGCAACAGCGAGAGCCGTCCGCCTCGGAAAGCTACTTCTGGCCTAGTGTTCTGGCAATCGTCCTGCACGTGCTGGTGTTCGGCATGCTGTTCGTCAGTTTTGCCTTCACGCCCGAACTGCCGCCGGCCAAGCCGATCGTCCAGGCGAC
Organism: Pseudomonas sp. 2957; assembly: GCF_031456345.1. Taxonomy (NCBI): domain Bacteria; kingdom Pseudomonadati; phylum Pseudomonadota; class Gammaproteobacteria; order Pseudomonadales; family Pseudomonadaceae; genus Pseudomonas; species Pseudomonas sp. 2957. The sequence goes on along the minus strand of NZ_JAVDUL010000003.1, from coordinate 513,149 downwards.
TCTGTACCAGCTGAAATCGAAAAGTCAGGCGACCACCCAGACCAATCAGAAGATTGCGGGTGAGGCGAAGAAATCCGCCGCGCGCCAGACCGAAGTCGAACAGATGGAACAGAAAAAGATCGAGCAGGAAGCGGTGAAGGCGGCGGAACAAAAGAAAGAGGAAGCGGCTCAAAAGGCCGAGGAAGCCAAGAAGGCCGACGAGGCGAAAAAAGCCGACGAGGCGAAAAAGGCTGATGAAGCCAAGAAAGCCGACGACGCGAAGAAAGCCGAAGCGAAAAAGGCCGAAGAGAAGCAATTGGCTGATATAGCCAAGAAGAAGGCCGAAGACGAAGCGAAGAAGGCTGCTGAGGAAGAGGCGAAGAAGGCCGCTGCCGAAGAAGCCAAGAAGAAGATCGTCGAAGACGCGAAGAAGAAAGCCGCCGAAGACGCCAAGAAGAAAGCTGAAGCTGAAGAGGCGAAGAAGAAAGTCGCCGAAGACGCGAAGAAGAAAGCTGCTGCCGATGCTGCGAAGAAGAAAGCGCAGGAAGCGGCACGCAAATCCGCCGAAGACAAAAAGGCCCAGGCCCTGGCAGATCTGCTTTCCGACACGCCGCAGCGTCAGCAGGCCCTGGCAGATGAGCAGGGTGACGAAGTTGCCGGCAGTTTCGATGACCTGATTCGCGCTCGTGCAGCGGAAGGCTGGGCTCGTCCTCCTTCGGCGCGCAAAGGCATGACGGTCGTGCTGCAAATCGGCATGTTGCCGGACGGTACAGTGACCTCGGTCAGCGTGGCCAAGTCCAGCGGTGACGGTCCGTTCGATGCTTCGGCGGTCGCGGCAGTGAAGAATATTGGACGTTTGACAGAAATGCAGGGAATGAAGCCGAGCGATTTCGCTCCGTATCGTTCATTCAAGATGACATTCACACCTGAGGATCTAGCCTTGTGAGAAACCTTCTTCGAGGAATGCTGGTCGTGATCTGCTGCATGGCAGGGATCGCGACGGCAGATGAAAAGAACATTCTGGTCACCAGCGGCAGCGATCGGGCCACTCCGATCGCCGTCGTACCGTTCGGCATGCAGGGCGGCGCCGTGTTGCCTGACGACATGGCTGAAATCATTGGCAACGATTTGCGCAACTCGGGCTATTACTCGCCGATTCCGAAAGCCAACATGATCAGCCAGCCAAGCCAGCCGAGCGAAATCATCTTCCGTGACTGGAAGGCGGTGGGTGCTCAGTACATGATGGTCGGCAGCATCGCTCCAGCGGGCGGTCGTCTGCAGGTGCAGTGGGCGCTGTTCAACGTCGCCACCGAGCAGAAAGTGGCGGACGGCAGTGTTTCCGGTACGACCGACCAGATCCGTGACATGGCGCACTTCATCTCCGATCAGTCGTTCCAGAAGCTGACCGGCATTGAAGGTGCCTTCTCGACGCGCCTGCTGTACGTGACGGCCGAGCGTTTTTCCGAGAAGAACACGCGCTACACCCTGCAGCGCTCCGACTATGACGGTGCCCGCGCAGTGACTCTGCTGCAATCGCGCGAGCCGATCCTGTCGCCGCGTTTTGCACCGGACGGCAAGCGTATCGCCTACGTGTCGTTTGAGCAGAAGCGTCCGCGTATCTTCATGCAGAACATCGACACCGGTCGCCGTGAGCAGATCACCAACTTCGAGGGCCTCAACGGCGCGCCAGCCTGGTCGCCGGATGGCAATCGCCTGGCGTTCGTTCTGTCGAAAGACGGTAACCCGGACATCTACGTGATGAACCTCGGTTCGCGTCAGATCAGCCGCGTAACCAATGGTCAGGGCATCAATACCGAACCGTTCTGGGGCAAGGATGGCTCGACCATCTACTTCACCTCCGACCGTGGCGGCAAGCCGCAAATCTATAAAACCAGCGTCGGTGGCGGTGGTGCCGAGCGTGTGACGTTCGTGGGCAACTACAACGCCAACCCGAAACTTTCGGCTGATGAAAAGACTTTGGTGATGATTCATCGTCAGGATGGCTTCACCAATTTCAAGGTGGCAGCTCAGGATCTGCAGCGAGGTAGTGTAAAGATCCTCACTGATAGCACTCTGGACGAGTCACCTACTGTTGCGCCCAACGGCACCATGGTAATCTACGCCACCCGCCAACAGGGCCGGGGAGTCTTGATGCTCGTGTCCATTAATGGACGCGTGAGGCTCCCGCTTCCTACCGCTCAAGGCGAAGTCAGAGAACCGTCCTGGTCCCCTTACCTGAAGTGAGCGGGCGCTACACGTTTTACTTAACACACTGGGGTTCATTAGGAGTTTCACGATGGAAATGCTGAAGTTTGGTAAATTTGCTGCGCTGGCTCTGGCCATGGCTGTAGCTGTAGGTTGCTCGTCCAAAGGCGGCGACAACGCCGGTGAAGGCGCTGTTGATCCAAACGCTGGTTACGGCGCAAACACCGGTGCCGTTGACGGTTCCCTGAGCGAAGAAGCTGCTCTGCGCGCAATCACCACCTTCTACTTCGAATACGACAGCTCGGACCTGAAGCCAGAAGCCATGCGCGCTCTGGACGTTCACGCCAAAGACCTGAAAGCAAACGGCGCTCGCGTTGTTCTGGAAGGCAACACCGACGAACGTGGTACTCGTGAGTACAACATGGCACTGGGCGAGCGTCGTGCGAAAGCCGTTCAGCGCTACCTGGTACTGCAAGGTGTTTCCCCAGCTCAGCTGGAACTGGTTTCCTACGGCGAAGAGCGTCCAGTTGCTACCGGCAACGACGAGCAGTCCTGGGCCCAGAACCGTCGCGTCGAACTGCGTAAGTAATTCGATATGCGAACGTGCCGTCGTGCTGTAACTGTTCTGGCTCTCAGCCTTGCGCCGCTTGCGGCGTGGGCTGCGGTTCCTGTGGTCGATGACAACTCCGGTTATAACAATAGCGGGAGCAGTTATCCGCCTGCGGGTTACGGTACGAACGGCGCCTATGCCGGGGGAGCGGCTTCGGCCCCTGCCTCGGCACAAGGCATGCTGTTCAACCAATTGCAACAGATGCAGGACCAGATCTCGCGCCAACAGGGCGTGATCGAAGAACTGCAGAATCAGGTTTCGCGCATGAAGCAGGAATCCCTGGAGCGATACCAGGATCTTGATCGGCGCATAGGATCCGGCGTTGCACCAGCCGCGACTCCCGAGAATTCTTCTGCCGGTGGCGATGCAAGTGCTGCTGCCGGTGCTGCCGCAGGCGCGGGTGCTGCTGCGGCAGCCCAGGCCCCTGCTGCGGGTAGCGAACCGGCTGATCCGGCCAAGGAAAAGCTGTATTACGATGCCGCTTTCGACCTGATCAAAGCCAAGGATTTCGACAAGGCCAGCCAGGCCTTCGCCGCTTTCCTGCGCAAATACCCCAACAGCCAGTACGCGGGCAACGCTCAATACTGGTTGGGCGAAGTGAACCTGGCCAAGGGTGATCTGCAAGGTGCAGGTCAGGCCTTTGCCAAGGTTTCGCAGCTGTATCCCAAGCACAACAAAGTGCCGGATTCGCTGTACAAGCTGGCTGACGTAGAACGCCGCCTCGGTCATACCGACAAGGTCAAAGGCATTCTGCAGCAGGTGGTGTCCCAATATCCGGGCACTTCCGCCGCGCAGCTGGCCCAGCGTGATTTGCAGCGCATGTAAGCCTGTTCATCCGTGTTTTGAAGAAACCCGCGCTTGTCGCGGGTTTTTTCGTTAGAATTCACGCCCTTTTTCTGAAACACGCTTCTTGTGGTCTACGCGTTGGCGGGATTGCCTGAAGTGCCTGACGGAGGCGGACAGCCTGTTTAGCTGTTACGCCCGTGGCGACTATGCAAGACACATTGAGAATCACCGAAGTTTTCTACTCGTTGCAGGGGGAAACTCGGACTGCCGGGCTGCCCACGGTTTTCGTGCGCCTGACCGGTTGCCCGTTGCGTTGCCAATACTGCGACAGCGCTTATGCGTTCAGCGGCGGCACCGTCCGTACCCTCGACGACATCCTTGAGCAAGTGGCCGGATATCGTCCGCGCTACGTCTGTGTCACCGGCGGTGAGCCGTTGGCTCAGCCGAACGCCATTCCTTTGCTTGAACGGTTGTGTGATGCCGGTTACGAGGTGTCGCTGGAAACCAGCGGCGCCCTCGACGTGTCCGCCGTCGATCCGCGTGTCAGTCGCGTCGTCGACCTGAAAACGCCGGGCTCGAAAGAAGCCCATCGCAACCGTTACGAGAACATCGAACTGCTGACCCGCAACGATCAGGTGAAATTTGTCATCTGCTCGCGGGAAGACTATGACTGGGCGGTATCGAAACTGATCCAGTACGGGCTTGATAGACGTGCGGGTGAAGTGCTTTTCTCCCCAAGTCATCATGACCTCAATGCCAGGGATCTGGCGGATTGGGTGGTGGCAGATAACCTGCCAGTGCGGCTGCAACTGCAGTTGCATAAATATCTATGGAATGATGAGCCGGGGCGCTGAGATGATTGAACAACTGAACACTACCGAAAAACGTGCCGTTATCCTGCTTTCGGGCGGCCTCGACTCGGCCACCGTCGTGGCGATGGCACGCGCCGAAGGCTACGCCTGCTACACCATGAGCTTCGATTACGGCCAGCGCTCCCATGCTGAATTGCATGCCGCCGCCCGCGTTGCTCGCGATCTGGGAGTGGTCGAGCACAAGGTCATCGGATTGAACCTCAATGGCATGGGCGGCTCGGCGCTGACTGACACCAGCATCGATATTCCGGAAGAGCTGGGCGAAGGCATTCCGGTGACTTATGTGCCGGCGCGCAACACCGTGTTTCTGTCGTTGGCGCTGGGCTGGGCCGAAGTGCTCGGCGCGCGCGACATCTTCATCGGCGTCAATGCAGTGGATTATTCCGGCTACCCGGACTGCCGTCCCGAGTTCATCGAGTCGTTCGAGCGCATGGCCAATCTGGCGACCAAGGCTGGCGTGGAAGGCAATGGCTTCCGCATTCAGGCGCCACTGCAAAACCTGAGCAAGGCGCAGATCGTCCAGGCTGGCGTGAAGCTGGGCGTGGATTATGGCCTGACGGTTTCCTGCTATCAGGCAGACGATGACGGCCGCGCCTGCGGCAAATGTGACAGCTGCCGCCTGCGTGCTGAAGGCTTCGCGGCGGCGGGTGTGAGCGATCCAACTCCTTATTTTTAATCTTTTTCAAAAAAAGGTGTTGAATAGTCCTTAAAAATCAGTATTATACGCGCCACCACACAGCGGGTCGTTAGCTCAGTTGGTAGAGCAGTTGGCTTTTAACCAATTGGTCGTAGGTTCGAATCCCACACGACCCACCATATTTGGCGGTTTAGAAAATCCGGAAGGCCCACGAAAGTGAGGATTTCCGGGTTTTTTTTTGCCTGCAATTCGGGCGTTCGATGTTTCAGTGCGACCCGACCTGATACAGGTCAGAATCATCTTTTGTCTCAACGGGATATTCTGTAGCCTTGCGCAGCTTCAACGCTGTCCCGTGCCTGATGATACTCACTCTCCCGGCGGTACCCTCTAGCGGTCCGGAGCCGGGTGTATACTCGACTTTCGCGCGAATGCGCCTGCAGGTCTTGCGAACATGACGCAGATTTCCGAACGCCTTCTGGTTCAAGCCCACCTCGACGCCAAACAGCCCAAACCGCTGACGGCAGAAGAGGAGGCTTATTACCGTTCCGCCATCGCCGCCGAGCTCAAGGCTCAGGACGCGGTGCTGGTTGCCCACTTTTATTGCGATCCGGTGATTCAGGCCCTGGCCGAAGAGACCGGCGGCTGTGTATCCGATTCCCTGGAAATGGCCCGCTTCGGCAATGCCCATCCGGCCAAGACCGTGGTGGTCGCCGGCGTGAAGTTCATGGGCGAGACTGCAAAGATTCTCAACCCGGAAAAACGCGTGCTGATGCCGACCCTGGAGGCGACGTGCTCGCTGGACCTGGGATGCCCGGTCGATGAGTTCTCGGCGTTCTGCGACCAGCACCCGGAACGCACCGTGGTGGTTTATGCCAATACTTCCGCCGCCGTGAAGGCGCGGGCTGACTGGGTGGTGACTTCGAGCTGCGCACTGGAAATCGTCGAAAGCCTGATGGACAACGGCGAGACGATCATCTGGGGCCCGGACAAGCATCTGGGCACCTACATTCAGCGCAAGACCGGCGCCGACATGCTGCTGTGGGACGGTGCTTGCATCGTCCATGAAGAATTCAAGTCCAAGCAGCTCGAAGACATGAAGGCGCTGTACCCGGACGCGGCGATTCTGGTGCATCCCGAGTCGCCGACTTCGGTGATTGAGCTGGCGGATGCCGTCGGTTCCACCAGTCAGTTGATCGCGGCCGCGCAAAGCCTGCCGAACAAGACCCTGATCGTCGCTACCGACCGTGGCATCTTCTACAAGATGCAGCAGCTGTGCCCGGACAAGGTCTTTATCGAGGCGCCTACCGCCGGTAACGGCGCCGCGTGCCGCAGTTGTGCACATTGCCCGTGGATGGCCATGAACACCCTTGAGCGCACGCTCAAGAGCTTGAAAGAAGGCACCAACGAGATCTTTGTCGATCCGGCGCTGATTCCCCAAGCGATCCGCCCGTTGAAGCGCATGCTCGACTTCACCCAGGCAGCGCGGATGAAATTGGCCGGTAACGCCTGAGTGAACCCCTTGTATGAGTGAGCCCTGTGGTGAGGGGATTTATCCCCGTTGGGTGGCGAAGCCGCCCTAAATCAAACACCGCGGCGTATCAGGGATACCGCGTGGGCTCCTTTACGACTACTACGCAGCCGGACGGGGATAAATCCCCTCACCACAGGCCGACTCTTGAGCATGGAAATTATTTGCTCTTCTTCGGGATCCGCACCACACGCGTATCCGAATAGATGTCGTGCCAGGTGCGTTTCTGCTTGTCGAACAGCGACCAGAAGAACCCCAGCCCGATACACAACCACGACGCGATCGACACCATAAAGCGCAGCAGCGCCTGCCACAGGCTGATCGCTGTGCCGTTGGCGTTCTGCACGCGGATCCCCCACACCTGCATACCGAGCGTCTGCCCGCCATGGGTCCAGAACTTGGCGAAGAAGCCGAACAACACCAACAGCAGCACCGTGGAGTAGAGTGGATCGCCATCGAGCTGGCCGGCATCGGTCATCACTCGCAGACGCTCTTCGCCAATGATCGCCGCCTGGATCAACTTGTAGATGAATCCGGTGACAATCAGCAGGGCGGTGCACAGCAGGAAGTCGTAGAACATTGCCGCCAGACGACGACCGAGAGCAACGGGAGGAAAGTCCCCTTGCGGCGTGAGCAGGTGTTTCGACATGGCAGCCTCGGGACGCGAATGGAAGCGCCATTTTACGGATTAGCGCGTACAAAAAAGCCCCTGATATCAATATCAGGGGCTTTTTCGTATCAGAAGATCAGGCTTCTGCTTGTACTTCGTCAGCCTGCATGCCTTTCTGGCCTTGCACGGCAACGAAAGTCACCTTCTGGCCTTCTTTCAGGCTCTTGAAGCCGTTGCCCTGAATGGCGCGGAAATGTACGAACAGATCCGGACCGCTTTCTGGAGTGATAAAACCAAAACCTTTCTCGTCGTTAAACCACTTGACGGTACCGCTCTGACGTGTGGACATTTCTTATTTCCTTTGACGCATAAATTGATGACAGCCCCTTTCACATGAAAGAGTACTGGAGCTGGTTGCAAGGAGTAAGAAGACGTCGAGCGGGATGTAGCTAACTTGTAGGCTACTGCCCAGGTCACGATTCCAAGCTGACCCATGCAAACACAGTGGACAAACTCTACGCCAACTACGGGAGAAAAAACAAGCCCTGCGAAGGCCCCGGTTTTACTGCTCTTCATGGCAGTTCGTCAGTTAACTAGTTGAGTCTTAGACGATTGCCTGGTTGTATTTTCAGCAAACGTTATAAGCGACGTTCATATCCGAAAAAGATGTTAAAAAACGCACTGTTTTATGGCGATTGCGTTACACATTAGTGCACGCATAACGCAATCGCGTTACTTATAGAAACAGTCGATCAACCGCGATAGTAGCGTTGTGGAACAAATGGCATTTTGCTTACAAGCATTTGCACCTTTTTCCCACGGACGATGGCCCATACGGGCGTATCGAGCGTGACGTAGGCGCTGTCGAGGTAACCCATCGCCAATGGCCCGCCCAAGGTTGGACCAAAGCCGCCGCTGCAGACGCTGCCGATGATCTCGCCGGCCTCGTTGACGATCTCTGCGCCTTCACGCACCGGGGTACGCTCCTGTGGCAGCAGGCCGACGCGTTTGCGTGCGACGCCGTTCTGTTGCTGCGCGAATATCTGCTCGGCGCCCGGGAAACCGCCGGCCCGCGCGCCATCGGCGCGGCGGGGCTTGGAGATCGCCCAAAGCAGGCTGGCTTCGATCGGCGTGGTTTCGGTGTTCATGTCATGGCCGTACAGGCACAGGCCGGCTTCCAGACGCAGCGAGTCGCGGGCGCCAAGACCGATGGCCTGAACCTCTGGTTCGGCGAGCAGGGCGCGGGCGAGTTTCTCCGCTTCAGCGGCCGGTACAGAGATTTCGAAACCGTCTTCACCGGTGTAGCCCGAACGGCTGACAAAGCAGTCCACGCCCAGCAACGACACACGGTTGAACTGCATGAAGGTCATCTTCGTCACGTCCGGCGCAAGACGCGCCAGCACCGTGACGGCTGCCGGACCTTGCAGGGCGAGCAGGGCGCGCTCTTCGAACAGCGCCGTAATGGTGCACTGATCGCCGATGTGTTTTTGCAGATGCGCGAGATCCTGATCCTTGCACGCGGCGTTGACCACCAGGAACAACTCGTCATTGCCCAGATTGGCAACCATCAGGTCGTCGAGGATGCCGCCGCTTTCGTTGGTGAACATCGCATAACGCTGCATGCCCACCGGCAGGTCGATGATGTCCACCGGCACCAGGGTTTCCAGGGCTTTGGCCGCATTGGCACCGGTCAGACGAATCTGGCCCATGTGCGAGACGTCGAACAGCCCCGCCTGTTCGCGGGTGTGCTGGTGTTCTTTCATCACCCCGAGCGGATATTGCACGGGCATGTCGTAGCCGGCGAACGGCACCATGCGCGCGCCGAGTTCGAGGTGCAGTGCGTGCAGCGGGGTTTTCGAGAGTTGTTCGGTGGACATGCGTGGCTCCTTTGAATTTGGGTTGCGGGTGAGAGGCAAGATCAAGAGCCCCTCACCCCAGCCCTCTCCCGGAGGGAGAGGGAGCTAGTTACGTTTGGCTGAGTTGGTAATCAGCATTCGATAATGTTGACCGCCAGGCCGCCGCGGGCGGTTTCCTTGTATTTGCTTTTCATGTCGGCGCCGGTCTGGCGCATGGTGCGAATGACTTTGTCGAGGGAGACGAAATGCTGGCCGTCGCCACGCATGGCCATGCGCACGGCATTGATGGCTTTCACCGAACCCATCGCATTGCGCTCGATGCACGGGACTTGTACCAGGCCGCCGATCGGGTCGCAGGTCAGGCCGAGGTTGTGTTCCATGCCGATTTCCGCGGCGTTCTCGACTTGTTGCACGCTGCCGCCGAGCACTTCGCACAGAGCGCCGGCCGCCATTGAACAGGCCACACCGACTTCACCCTGACAACCGACTTCGGCGCCGGAGATCGAAGCGTTTTCCTTGTAAAGAATGCCGATTGCGGCAGCGGTCAGCAGAAAACGCACGACACCGTCGTCATTCGCCCCGGGGATAAAACGCATGTAGTAATGCAGCACCGCCGGAATGATCCCCGCCGCGCCATTGGTGGGCGCAGTGACCACGCGTCCGCCATTGGCGTTTTCTTCGTTGACCGCCAGTGCATAAAGATTGACCCAGTCGAGCACCGACAACGGATCGCGCAGGGCCGATTCCGGGTTCTTGCACAATTGCCGATGCAGCGCCGCCGCCCGGCGTTTGACCTTCAAACCGCCCGGCAAGATACCTTCGTTACGACAGCCAGCAGCGACGCAGTCCTGCATCACCTGCCAGATTTTCAGCAGGCCGGCACGGGTTTCGGCTTCCGGGCGCCAGGCGCTTTCATTGGTCAGCATCACCTGGCTGATCGACAGCCCGTACGTAGCGCAATGAACGAGCAAGTCCTTGGCGCTTTTGAAAGGGAAGGTCAGTGGCGTGGCGTCTTCGACGATGCGATCGGCACCGGCCGCATCTTCATCGACGACAAAACCACCGCCAACCGAGTAGTACTCGCGACTGCGAATCTGAATCCCCGCCGCATCGAAGGCGCGAAAGATCATGCCGTTGGGGTGATAGGCCAACGGCTTGCGGATCATCGCCAGATGTTCTTTCTCGTTGAACGCAATGCAGTGTTCGCCGAGCAGGTTCAAGCGGCCGTTGCCGCGAATTTCCTGCAGGCGCGCGGCGACGGTTTCGGTGTCGACTGTGTCCGGGTGCTCGCCTTCAAGGCCGAGCAGCACGGCTTTATCGCTGCCGTGACCTTTGCCGGTAGCACCGAGCGAACCGTACAGCTCGACACGCACGCTGGCGGTGCTGGTCAGCAGGTTTTCACGGCGTAAGCCCTCGGCAAAGCGCGCAGCCGCGCGCATCGGGCCGACGGTGTGAGAACTGGAAGGACCGATGCCAATCTTGAACAGGTCGAACACGCTTAACGACATGAGTGGTTCTCCGGTTTCTTGTTATAGGGATTGGCGCAGTTTTTGAGATCGGTGCAGATCCCTTGTGGGAGCGAGCCTGCTCGCGAAAGCGTCGGATCAGCCACCATTTACGTTGACTGAAATGGCGCCTTCGCGAGCAGGCTCGCTCCCACAGGGGGATCTAGGGTATTGCTGAAATCGGGGCCGATATTCAGCCCCTCATTCCATTAAGCGTAGCTTTCGATCGACGGGCAGGCGCAGACCAGGTTGCGATCGCCGAAGACGTTGTCGACACGGCCGACCGGCGGCCAGTATTTGCCTTCGATCAGCGACGCGACCGGGTAAACGGCTTGCTCACGGCTGTACGGGTGGGTCCATTCGCCGACCAGTTCCGCTGCGGTGTGCGGGGCGTTTTTCAGCGGGTTGTCTTCCTTGTCCAGCGTGCCGTTTTCCACTGCGCGTATTTCCTCGCGGATGCGGATCATGGCGTCGCAGAAGCGGTCCAGTTCTTCCTTGGATTCGCTTTCGGTCGGCTCGATCATCAATGTGCCGGCGACCGGGAACGACATGGTCGGCGCATGGAAGCCGAAGTCGATCAGGCGCTTGGCGACGTCATCGACGCTGATGCCGCTGCTGTCTTTGAGTGGACGCAGATCGAGGATGCACTCGTGCGCCACCAGGCCGTTGCTGCCGGTGTACAGCACTGGGTAATGCTCTTCGAGGCGGCGGGAAATGTAGTTGGCATTGAGGATCGCCAGCTGCGAAGCGCGTTTGAGACCGGCGCCACCCATCATGCGGATGTACATCCAGGTGATCGGCAAAATACTTGCGCTGCCGAACGGTGCCGCGCAGACCGCGCCTTCCTTGCGTTCCATCTGGCCGTGGCCCGGCAGGAACGGGGTCAGGTGCGACTTGACGCCGATCGGGCCAACGCCCGGGCCGCCACCGCCGTGCGGGATGCAGAAGGTTTTGTGCAGGTTCAGGTGCGAAACGTCGCCGCCGAACTTGCCCGGTGCGCAGAGGCCGACCATGGCGTTCATGTTGGCGCCGTCGATATACACCTGGCCGCCGTTGTCGTGAATGATCGCGCAGATTTCGCGGATGCCTTCTTCGAACACGCCATGGGTCGACGGGTAGGTGATCATCAGCGCGGCGAGGTGTTCGCGGTGCTCGATGGCTTTGGCGCGCAGGTCTTCGATGTCGACGTTGCCACGGGCATCGCACGCGGTGACGACCACACGCATACCAGCCATTTGCGCGGTGGCCGGGTTGGTGCCGTGGGCCGACGACGGGATCAGGCAGATGTCGCGGCGCTCATCGCCACGGCTCTGGTGGTAGGCGCGGATCGCCAGGAGACCTGCGTATTCACCTTGCGAACCGGCGTTCGGTTGCAGCGAGATCGAGTCGTAACCGGTGGCGGCGCAGAGCATCGCTTCCAGCTCATCGGTCAGTTGCTGGTAACCGGCGCTTTGTGCGGCCGGGGCGAACGGGTGCAGTGCACCGAATTCGGGCCAGGTCACCGGGATCATTTCACTGGCGGCGTTGAGTTTCATGGTGCACGAGCCTAGCGGAATCATGGTGCGATCCAGCGCCAGGTCTTTGTCCGCCAGTTTGCGCAGGTAGCGCATCAGCTCGGTTTCCGAGTGATAACGGTTGAACACCGGGTGGCTGAGAATCGGCGACTGGCGCACCAGCGCAGCAGGGATGGTGCTCTGCACCGAGGCGGCCAGCGCAGCGAAGTCCGGCAGGGCCTTGCCGTCAGCGAACAGGCCCCACAGGGTTTCGATATCAGCCTGAGTGGTGGTTTCGTCGACCGACAGGCCCAGACGTTCGGCGTCGATCACGCGCAAATTGATCTGCTCAGCATGCGCCTTGTCGTGCAGCGCGGCGGTGTGCGCGCCGGTGGCAACGGTCAGGGTGTCGAAGAAGTTTGCCTGCTCGACTTGAGCGCCCAGCGCGGTCAGGCCCTTGGCCAGAATCGCGGTCAGGTGATGCACGCGGTTGGCGATCTGCGTCAGGCCTTTCGGGCCGTGATAGACGGCGTACATGCTGGCGATGTTGGCCAGCAGCACTTGAGCGGTGCAGATGTTCGAGGTGGCCTTTTCGCGGCGGATGTGTTGCTCGCGGGTCTGCATCGCCAGACGCAGGGCCGGCTTGCCGAAACGGTCAACCGAAACACCGACCAGACGCCCCGGCATGTCGCGCTTGAACGCATCTTTGGTGGAGAAGTAAGCGGCGTGCGGGCCACCGAAGCCCAGCGGCACGCCGAAGCGTTGCGCCGAACCGATGGCGACGTCGGCACCGAATTCGCCCGGTGCGGTGAGCAGGGTCAGGGCGAGCAGGTCAGCGGCCACGGCCACCAGAGCGTTGGCGGCGTGGAAGCGCTCGGTCAGTTCGCGGTAGTCGAACACATCACCGTTGCTCGCCGGGTATTGCAGCAGCGCGCCGAAGAACGGCGTGACGTCAGTCAGTTCGCGCTCATCGCCCACGACCACGTCAATGCCGAGCGGCTCGGCACGGGTGCGCAGCACGTCGAGGGTCTGTGGATGGCTGTGGATCGAGGCGAAGAACTGGTGGCTGCCCTTGTTCTTGCTCAGGCGTTTGCAGAAGGTCATGGCTTCGGCAGCGGCGGTGGCTTCGTCGAGCAGCGAGGCGTTGGCGATCGGCAGGCCGGTGAGGTCGCTGATCATGGTCTGGAAGTTCAGCAGCGCTTCGAGACGGCCCTGGGAAATTTCTGGCTGGTATGGGGTGTAAGCGGTGTACCAGGCCGGGTTTTCCAGCAGGTTGCGCAGGATCGGCGACGGCGTGTGGCAGTTGTAGTAGCCCTGGCCGATGTAGGTTTTGAACAGTTGGTTTTTGCCAGCGATGGATTTGATCATCGCCAGGGCGTCGGCCTCGCTGAGGCCGTCGTCCATGCCCAGCACGCTGGTGCCCTTGATGCTTTCCGGGATGACGCTGGCGCTCAGCGCTTCGAGGGAATCGAAGCCGAGGCTGTTGAGCATGGCTTGCTCGTCACCGGCGCGCGGGCCGATGTGACGGGCGATGAATTCGTTGGCGGTGCCGAGATTGATGGCGGTCATGGGGTAATTCCTCAGGCTTCGGCTTGGGCTTTGATCAGGCGGTCATAGGCGTCCTGATCGAGCAGTTCGCCGACAGCGGCGGCGTCGCTTGGCTGGAAGCGGAAGAACCAGCCTTCGCCCAGCGGATCTTCGTTGACCAGTTCCGGGGCGTTTTCCAGCGCCGGGTTGACTTCCAGCACGTCGCCATCGAGCGGCATGTACACGCCGCTGGCGGCTTTCACCGATTCCACGGTGGCGGCTTCAGCGCCTTTTTCGTAAGCCTGCAGCTCAGGCAGTTGCACGAACACCACGTCGCCCAAGGCGTTCTGCGCGAATGCGGTGATGCCGACAGTGACACTGCCGTCGGCTTCGGTGCGCAGCCATTCGTGATCTTCAGTAAAACGCAACTCGCTCATGGAAACTCCTCAGGGGCCAGACTCGTCTGGTGGACGCGGTGGAAAGCTTGGGGCGGGGAAGCCCTTAATACATGAGGAGGCAGGTAGCAAGAATGCGGCCAAGGTTGATTTATCTATATAAATCAATGGCTTGGAGTTTTTAGGTGGGTGTCGGCAGGTTGCGCCTGTAGCGAAATCGCTACAGCTTGGGGCGAGGAGAAAAGCTTAATCGGATCAAAGCGTTGCGCAGCGCTGGTCACAGGCGGGTGTAGCGATATCGTTCCGCTGTAGCGCTTTCGGTACAGATAGAGGTCGTTTTTGAACGGATTTTGAATCCGCCATAAAACCTTGTGGGAGCGAGCCTGCTCGCGAAGACGGTGTGTCAGGCGCCAGCTATTTCGCTGATAGACCGCTTTCGCGAGCAGGCTCGCTCCCACATGGGGAATTTCCTGCAATAGGGATGCGCGGTGAGTCAGGGTTTATTGGGAATGCCGTATTTGCGCAGGCGATGGGCGATGGCGGTGTGCGAGGTTTGCAAGCGGCTCGCCAGTTGCCGGGTCGAGGGATAGCTGACGTAAAGCTTTTCCAGCAGCGCCCTTTCGAACGATTCGACCGCTTGTTCGAGACTTTCCACCTCAGTGTCGGTCTGGCGCGCGACGGAGGTGCCGGCGATGTCGAGGTCGCCGATATCGACCAGGCTGCTCTCGCAAATCGCCGCCGCACGGAAAATCACGTTCTGCAGTTGCCGCACGTTGCCCGGCCAGCGATTGCCGAGCAGCGCCGGATAAGTGCCGGGCGCCAGGCGGCAGACCGGGCGCTGGATCTGCGCACAGGCCTGCTGCATGAAGTAGCGCGCCAGCAGCAAAATGTCCTGGCCGCGTTCACGCAGCGGCGGCACTTCGACGTTGAGCACGTTGAGGCGATAGAACAGGTCCTCGCGGAACAGGCCTTCGCTGACCATTTTTTCCAGATCGCGGTGGGTCGCGCTGAGGATGCGCACGTTGACCTTCACTTCACGATCACCACCGACGCGGCGGAAGCTGCCGTCGTTGAGAAAACGCAGGAGTTTGGCCTGCAAGTACGGCGACATCTCGCCGATTTCATCGAGGAACACCGTGCCCTGGTTGGCCAGTTCCATCAGCCCTGGCTTACCGCCACGCGCCGCACCGGTGAAGGCGCCGGGGGCGTAGCCGAACAGTTCGCTTTCGGCGAGGTTCTCCGGCAGCGCCGCGCAGTTGAGGGCGAGAAACGGAGCGCTGTGCCGTGCACTGATGGCATGGCAAGCGCGGGCGACGAGTTCTTTACCGGTACCGGTTTCGCCTTGAATCAACAACGGTGCATCAAGGGCGGCGACGCGTTGCGCGCGGGCCTTGAGTGTGCGGATCGCCGGAGACTCGCCGAGCAGCGCGTCGAAGCCTTCGGCGTGATCGTGGTGCAGTGCCGAGAGTTGTTCGCCGATGCGGTTCGGTTGATACAGGGTCAGCAGGGCGCCGGCGTCGGTGATCGGCGTGGCGTCGAGCAGCA
Organism: Pseudomonas sp. 2957; assembly: GCF_031456345.1. NCBI lineage: Bacteria > Pseudomonadati > Pseudomonadota > Gammaproteobacteria > Pseudomonadales > Pseudomonadaceae > Pseudomonas > Pseudomonas sp. 2957. The sequence continues at coordinate 497,601 of NZ_JAVDUL010000003.1, read as the reverse complement.
GGGTCTGGCCGTTGACGGTGATTTCGCGCAGCGGCAGGCGAAAACCGTTTTCCAGCAGGGTATCGAGCAGGCCGGGATCATTGAACAGCGCCGAGACGCTTTCACCGGCCGGTTCGCGACCGTACAGGGCAATCAACGCCGGGTTGGCCAGCAGCACCTTGCCGGCGCTGTCGAGGGCCAGCACCGGGTCGGTCATCGCCGCGAGCAGGGCATCTAGCTGCAAGTGCCGGCGCTGGCCGGGGAGGATATCGACCACGGTCACCGCTTCCACGCCGAGCACGCGAAACAGCGCATCTTTCAGTTCTTCGAGCACTTGCGGGCTGAGGGTCGGCGCGTCGATGTAGACGTTCGGCGGGATCATCTCCACCGCATCCAGATTGAGATTGCGCCCACCGAGGATAGCCAGGACTTCCTGGGTGATGCCGACGCGGTCGATGAAGCTGACGTGGATACGCATGGGGGCGGTTCAGTGATCTGTAGTGCGGAGGGGGGCAAGTATGCCTTAAATCAAAAGCCCCCTCACCCCAGCCCTCTCCCGGAGGGAGAGGGAGCCGACCGAGGTGTCTGGGGTTATGCATCGACCTGAAAGTACCGGGCGATTATGGATTCAGTGATGCAGGATCAGGCCGACGCAATGCTGCAGCATCCCCCAATCAGTCCCCTCTCCCTCCGGGAGAGGGCTAGGGTGAGGGGCTTTTGATTTTTATTCGAAATGCTCGAGGTTCACCGGATCCCCCGACTGCATATTCAACTTCTGCCGAATGTCTTCAAACATCAGATCGTAATGCTTGTGCACCGAGCCGATCTGGCTGTGGGTCTTGGGTATGCCGTACTTCTCGGCGATCCGCGTGACATCGCGGGCGAAGTTGTAGGCCTCTTCCTTGGGCAGGAAAAACGCCTCCTTCATGTCCTTGCCCTGCATGCTGCCGTGCAGGGTGAACTGAATCCCCTTGCCTTTCTGCGGGTCGGTGAACACTTCATAGTCCAGATGCACGTTGTAATTGACGTCATCGTCGGTCAACGCGTGCCGCTCGATGTGCAGATGACCAGGTTCGAACTGGGCCATTGAGCTACTCCTTTCAAGGCATGGAAGCGGAGCAGGCCTTGAGCCTGCCCCGGCGTTTATTGTTATCGGTAGCTGATCCCCGGCTTCGCCGTGCTGACCCGCGTACCGGCGGTGCCCTGGACGATGGCTTCGATATCGGCCAGCGAACCGATCACCGCGACCTTGCCAGTATGGCGCGCGAATTCGCAGGCTGCCTGCACCTTCGGTCCCATGGAGCCGGCGGCGAAACCAAGGCGTTCGAGTTCGTCCGGGTGGGCTTCGGCGATGGCTTTCTGCGTCGGCTTGCCGTAATCGATGAACGCTGCGTTGACGTCAGTGGCGATCACCAGCAGATCGGCTTCCAGTTGCTCGGCGAGCAACGACGAGCACAGGTCCTTGTCGATCACCGCCTCGATACCCTTGAGGTTACGGTTTTCGTCATACATGGTCGGAATGCCGCCGCCACCAGCGCAAATGACGATGCTGCCCTTGTCCAGCAGCCACTTGATCGGGCGGATTTCGAAGATGCGTTTCGGCCGTGGACTGGCGACGACGCGGCGGAATTTGTCGCCATCCGGGGCAATCGCCCAGCCTTTTTCGGCGGCGAGTTTTTCCGCTTCGGCTTTCTCGTAGACCGGGCCGATCGGCTTGCTCGGCTTCTTGAAAGCCGGGTCGTTGGCATCGACTTCAACCTGAGTCAGCAGGGTGGCGAACGGCACTTCGAAGTCGAGCAGATTGCCCAGTTCCTGTTCGATGATGTAGCCGATCATGCCTTCGGTTTCGGCACCGAGCACGTCCAGCGGGTATGGGGTGACAGAGGTGTAGGCCGCCGCTTGCAGCGACAGCAGGCCGACTTGCGGGCCATTGCCGTGGGCGATGACCAGTTGGTTGCCGGGATGGATCTTGGCGATTTGCTCGGTGGCGATGCGGATGTTGGCGCGCTGGTTGTCAGCGGTCATCGGCTCACCACGGCGGAGCAGGGCGTTACCGCCCAGGGCTACGACGATACGCATGGTGCAATCCTTCTAAGCAGAGGAATGACAAACGATTCGATCTCCCTGCTGGAACCGATATCCCTGTGGGAGCGAGCCTGCTCGCGAACGCGTCAGATCAGTCGACATCGCTGTTGAATGACCCACCGCTTTCGCGAGCAGGCTCGCTCCCACATTGGGTTTCCGGTTCCTTCAGTGGGAGCGCTGTGGCGTCAGAGATCAGCCAGGGTCGAGACCAGAATCGCCTTGATCGTGTGCATGCGGTTTTCCGCTTGCTCGAAAGCGATGCAGGCCGGCGACTCGAACACGTCGTCGGTCACTTCAATACCGTTTTTCAGGTGCGGATATTGTTCGGCGATCTGTTTGCCGACCTTGGTGTCGCTGTTGTGGAACGCCGGCAGGCAGTGCATGAACTTGGTACGCGGGTTGCCGGTGGCCTTCATCAGCTCGGCGTTGACCTGATACGGCAGCAGTTGCTGAATGCGCTCGGCCCAGGCTTCCACCGGTTCACCCATCGATACCCAGACATCGGTGTGAATGAAGTCCACGCCCTTGACCGCTTCTTTCGGATCTTCGGTGAGGGTGATGCGTGCGCCACTTTCCTCGCCGTATTTTTTGCAGCGCGCGACCAGATCGTCCAACGGCCACAGCGCTTTCGGCGCGCAGATGCGCACGTCCATGCCCAGTTTGGCGCCGATCAGCAGCAGCGAGTTACCCATGTTGTTGCGCGCGTCGCCCAGGTAGGCGTAGCTGATTTCATGGATCGGCTTGTCGGCGTGCTCACGCATGGTCAGCACGTCGGCGATCATCTGGGTCGGGTGATATTCATCGGTCAGGCCGTTGAACACCGGCACGCCGGCGAACTTGGCCAGCTCCTCAACGATTTCCTGCTTGAAGCCACGGTACTCGATGGCGTCGTACATGCGCCCGAGCACGCGGGCGGTGTCCTTCATGCTTTCCTTGTGGCCGATCTGCGAGGAGTTCGGGTCGATGTAAGTGACGTTGGCGCCTTGGTCATAGGCCGCCACTTCGAAGGCGCAACGGGTGCGGGTCGAAGTTTTCTCGAAAATCAGGGCGATGTTGTTGCCCTTCAGGTGTTGTTGCTCGGTGCCGGTGTATTTCGCGCGTTTCAGATCGCGGGACAGATCGAGCAGGTAACGCAGCTCACGTGGGGTGTGGTGTTCCAGGCTGAGCAGGTTACGGTTGTGAATGTTAAAAGCCATGATGGATCTCCTTGGGTTTCGGTTATCCCCTTGGCCGCGCTCGATAAGTCGCGGCGAAGGCTCAAAGATTAGTAATCGATCGGGTCGCGGATGATCGGGCAGGTCATGCAGTGACCGCCGCCACGGCCCCGGCCGAGTTCGCCGGCGCTGATGGTGATGACCTCCACGCCAGCCTTGCGCAGCAGGGTGTTGGTGTAGGTGTTGCGGTCGTAGCCGATGACCACGCCCGGTTCCATCGCCACCACGTTGTTGCCGTCGTCCCATTGCTCGCGTTCGGCGGCGAAGCTGTTGCCGCCGGTTTCCACCACGCGCAGTTTCGGCAGGTTGAGCGCCGCAGCGACGGTGTCGAGGAAGCTGCCTTCTTCGCGGCGGATGTCGATGCCACCCTGTTTGCTTTCGTCAGGGCGCAGGGTGAAGGCGACGATCTGGTTGACCACTTCCGGGAAGATCGTCACCAGGTCGCGGTCGCAGAAGCTGAACACGGTGTCCAGGTGCATTGCTGCGCGGGACTTCGGCAGGCCGGCGACGATGACTTTTTCCACCGCTTTGTTGTTGAACAGGTTCAGCGCCAGTTGGCCGATGGCCTGCCGCGATGAACGCTCGCCCATGCCGATCAGCACCACGCCGTTGCCGATCGGCATGACGTCGCCGCCCTCAAGGGTGGAGTTGCCGTGGTCCTTGTCCGGGTCGCCGTACCAGATCTCGAATTCGGCGTTGGTGAATTGCGGATGGAATTTGTAGATGGCGGTGGTCAGCAGGGTTTCCTGACGGCGCGCCGGCCAGTACATCGGGTTCAGCGTCACGCCACCGTAGATCCAGCAGGTGGTATCGCGGGTGAACTGGGTGTTGGGCAGCGGCGGCAGGATGAAGCTGGAGTGGCCGAGGAAGTCGCGGAACATCTGGATGGTCTTGCCACCGAAGCTGTCCGGCAGATCATCGGCCGAGACGCCGCCAATCAGGAATTCGGCGATGTGGCGTGGCTCGAGGCTTTTCAGCCAGGATTTCACTTCGCTGATCAGGCCCAGGCCCACCGAGTCGGCAGTGACTTTGCGCTCAAGAATCCAGTCCAGCGCTTCGGGGATGGCAACGATGTCGGTCAGTAGGTTATGCATTTCCACCACGTCGATGCCGCGCTCGCGCATCTTGGTGACGAAGTCGAAATGATCGCGCTTGGCCTGCGCCACCCACAGCACGTCATCGAACAGCAGTTCATCGCAGTTGTTCGGGGTCAGCCGCTGATGGGCCAGACCTGGGGAGCAAACCATGACTTTACGCAGTTTCCCGGCTTCGGAGTGGACGCCGTACTTCACTTTTTCCGTGGTCATTTCTGTGTTCCTCCAGATGACAATTCAATCAGGGGTTACAGCGTCAGGAAGCCATCGTAGAGACCATAGGCCGCCACCACGGCACCCACGACCACTGCGGCGAAAATCAGCTTCTCGACGTTGGTGAAAACCGGTTGTTTGAGTTCCAGCTTGGCCTTGGCGAACAGGATCGCGCCGGGCGCGTAGAGCAGGGCCGACAGCAGCAGGTACTTGACCCCGCCGGCATACAACAACCACACCGCGTAGATCAGGGCGATACCGCCGATGATCAGATCCTTGCGCCGCTCGGCGGCGAAGCCTTCGTAGCTCTCGCCGCGCACCGCCAGCAGCAGGGCATAGGCCGCTGACCACAGGTACGGCACCAGAATCATCGAGGTGGCGAGGTAGATCAGCGACAGGTAAGTGCTGGCCGAGAACAGGGTGATGATCAGGAACACCTGCACCATCGCGTTGGTCAGCCACAGGGCGTTGACCGGCACATGGTTGGCGTTTTCCTTGCGCAGAAACTCCGGCATGGTGTGGTCTTTGGCGGCGGCGAACATGATCTCCGCACACAGCAGCACCCACGACAGCAGCGCACCGAGCAGCGAGATGATCAAGCCGACGCTGATCAGCACCGCCCCCCAGTGACCGACCACATGCTCAAGCACGGCGGCCATCGACGGGTTCTGCAGTTTCGCCAGTTCCGGCTGGGTCATGATGCCCAGCGACAGCACGTTCACCAGCACCAGAAACAGCAGCACGGTGATGAAGCCGATCACGGTGGCCTTGCCGACGTCCGAACGTTTCTCGGCGCGGGCAGAGAAGATGCTCGCGCCTTCGATGCCGATGAACACCCAGACGGTGACCAGCATCATGTTGCGCACCTGGTTCATCACACTGCCCAGATCGGGGTTTTTCACGCCCCAGATGTCGGCGGTGAAGATGTCCAGTTTGAACGCGAAGACCGCAATCAGCACAAACAGCAGCAGCGGTACGACCTTGGCGACGGTGGTCACCAGGTTGATGAACGCCGCTTCCTTGATCCCGCGCAACACCAGGAAATGCACGCCCCACAGCAGCAAGGACGCGCCGATCACCGCCGCCGGCGTGTTGCCTTCGCCGAAGATCGGAAAGAAGTAGCCGAGGGTGCTGAACAGCAGAACGAAGTAGCCGACGTTGCCCAGCCAGGCGCTGATCCAGTAACCCCAGGCGGATGAGAAACCCATGTAGTCGCCGAATCCGGCCTTGGCGTAGGCGTAGACCCCGCCGTCCAGGTCAGGCTTGCGATTGGCGAGGGTTTGAAAGACAAATGCGAGGGTGAGCATGCCGACTGCGGTGATGGCCCAGCCGATCAGCACTGCACCGACGTCGGCGCTGGCGGCCATGTTTTGTGGCAACGAAAATATCCCGCCACCGATCATTGAACCGACTACCAGTGCAACCAGTGCACCGAGTCTTAGTTTTCCGGGCGCTTCAGACATTTGCATGACTCCATTGCAGGAAAGGAGAGCTCACAGCCTAGTACCGTTGTCTGTTCGAATAGCTGACTTGGATCAGTGCATGGCCACATTCCATTGTTAATGAATGACTTATCCACCCGTTGCGGGCATAGCACTGTGCTCTGGAAGGCCCGTCCCAGAGCCGTTTCGCTTACGCAATTGGGAATAGCAATTAATGCTTTCGAACTATGACGCTAGTTGCTTTTCCGCGTTTGGCAAATGTCCGTCATCTGTTTTCAGTACAGAATTGAATAATCAAGATTGGCGCACAAAACTGACTTAACGTGCTAAGCGTTATCGTGGTCGGCTATATATAACGGTGCGAAATTGGCCATTACCTGATAAACGTCATCTACCCTTAGGCTTTTAGTCGGCTGTTGTTACAAATAAACAACAACGGCTCTTTCAAGGAGATCTGCATGTCGCAACCGACGCAAAAGCTGCGCCTTGGTGCGTTGATCGCGCTGGTGGTGGGGTCGATGATCGGCGGGGGGATTTTCTCGTTGCCGCAAAACATGGCGGCGCGCGCCGATGCCGGGGCGATCCTGATCGGCTGGGGCATCACCGCAATCGGCATGCTGACGCTGGCCTTCGTCTTTCAGACCCTGGCCAATCGCAAACCGGAGCTGGACTCGGGCGTCTACGCCTACGCCAAGGCCGGGTTCGGCGACTACATGGGCTTTTCGTCGGCGTGGGGTTACTGGATCAGCGCCTGGCTGGGCAACGTCGGCTATTTTGTGTTGCTGTTCAGCACCCTCGGTTATTTCTTTCCGGTATTCGGTCAGGGCAACACGCCGATCGCCATCGGCTGCGCTTCGCTGCTGTTGTGGGCGGTGCATTTTCTGGTGATGCGCGGGATCAAGGAGGCGGCGCTGATCAACCAACTGACCACCGTGGCCAAGGTCGTGCCGCTGATCATGTTCATCGTCATCGCTGCCGTGGCATTCAAGGCTGACATCTTCACCCGCGACATCTGGGGCCGCAGCAACCCGAACTTCGGCGGGGTGATGGACCAGGTGCGCAATATGATGCTGGTCACCGTGTTCGTGTTCATCGGCATCGAAGGCGCCAGCGTCTATTCGGCTCGCGCAGAAAAACGCAGCGACGTCGGCCGTGCCACGGTCATCGGTTTTCTCGGCGTGCTGGCGCTGCTGGTGCTGGTCAACGTGCTGTCGCTGGGCATCATGAGCCAGCCTGAACTGGCCAATCTGCAGAACCCTTCGCTGGCAGCGGTGCTCGAGCACATCGTCGGGCCGTGGGGTGCGTTGCTGATCAGCGTCGGGCTGGCGATTTCGCTGTTGGGCGCGTTGTTGTCATGGGCCTTGCTGTGCGCGGAAATCCTCTTCGCCACGGCCAAAGACAAAACCATGCCGGCGTTCCTGAAGAAGGAAAACAAGAACCACGTGCCGGTCAACGCGCTGTGGCTGACCAATGTGATGATCCAGATTTTCCTGCTGATCACATTGTTCTCGGCGGGCACTTACACCAGTCTGATTTACTTGGCGTCGTCGATGATTCTGGTGCCGTATTTGTGGTCGGCGGCCTATGCGGTGCTGCTCAGCGGGCGCGGCGAAACCTACGAACACGCCTCGGCGGAACGTACCAAGGATCTGCTGATCGGCGGCATCGCCCTGGTTTACGCGGTATGGCTGTTGTATGCCGGGGGAGTGAAGTATCTGCTGCTGTCGGCGCTGCTGTATGCGCCGGGGGTGATCCTGTTTGCCAAGGCCAAGCGTGAACAGGGGCAACCGGTTTTCACTACGGTGGAAAAGGGGATTTTTGCTTGCGTGGTGATCGGGGCGGGGCTGGCGGCGTATGGGTTGTATAGCGGGGTGTTGTCGTTGTGATCTGAAAAGCAGCCCCTCACCCTAGCCCTCTCCCAGAGGGAGAGGGGACCGACCGAGGTGTCTGGCGCTATACGTCGACCTGAGCGATCGAGTCGATTATGGATTCGACGAAAATCTTTCACGTCGGCGTAACTCTCCAATATCCCCCAATCAGTCCCCTCTCCCTCTGGGAGAGGGGACCGACCGAGGTGTCTGGCGCTATACATCGACCTGAGCGATCGAGTCGATTATGGATTCGACGAAAATCTTGCACGTCGGCGTAACTCTCCAATATCCCCCAATCAGTCCCCTCTCCCTCTGGGAGAGGGCTAGGGTGAGGGGCTTCTCATGGCCAACACGGAGGATGCGAGCCCAACTCCGTCGCCGGCCAATTCCACCGCATCGCCGTCCCGCTGATCTGCAGCGGCACGCGCAACCTCCGCGCCGGTCCCCACGCGGTGTGTTCAATCGCCGGATCCTGATCCAGTGCGTCTTCAGCCCGCAGCGGGTCAAGCATCCCCGGCCCATGCTCAAGCAACAGCTTCGCCGTCCGTGCCAGCGACAACCGCGCCGAACCCCCGCGACCGCTGGCCAGTCGTTCAGTCAGCAGCCTTATTGCACTCGCCGCCATCAGATACCCGGTCGCATGATCCAGCGCCTGCACCGGCAGTGGCGTCGGTTTATCGCTGTGCCTCCAATGCTGCCCGGCCTCGGCGATGCCGCTGCTCATCTGCACCAGGCTGTCGAAGCCCCGGCGGTTCTGCCAGGGGCCGCTCCAGCCGTAGGCATTGAGGCAGACGTCGATCAGCCCCGGTGCCAGTTGCCTTCGGCGTTCAATACCAAACCCCAGATGTTCCAGCGCATCGGCGCGATAGCCGTGGAGCAAGATGTCGGCGTCTTGCAATAAACCTTCGAACACTGCGCGATCCGCTGGCACTTGCAGATCCAGCCGCGCGCAGCGTTTGCCGACGGTCATTTCCGGTACCACGCCGGGTTCGTTCCAGCTCGGTGGATCGATGCGCAGCACGTTTGCGCCTAGCCCTGCGAGAAAGCGGCTGGCGCTGGGACCGGCGAGCACGCGGGTCAGGTCGAGCACCTTGATCCCGGCCAGCGGTCGTGCGATCGAGCCTTGCCAGGCGGTGCGTTTCTCGTCCGTCTGCTCGATGAACTGCACCAGCGCTTCGGCATTCACCGCCAGCCCTTGCGGGTGTTGCTGCCACTGCGCCCAACTGCGCATCTCGGCGGCGCAGCCGTTGGCGTCGACCACTGCTTGTTCCAGATCCGCACTGTCCCATTGCGCGACTTTTGCCGCCATTGCGGCGCGGTCGGCGCAGGCACCGAGCACGCGTTCAGCGGCGGCGCGGTGATGCGGAGCGTTGGTGTGCAGACGGATCCAGCCGTCCCGGGTCGCATAGTCGCCGGCGATCGCGTCCCATAACGGCGGCACCTGCCAGCCGATCGGGCGAAGCGAGGTGGAGAACCAGAAGGAGGCAAGGCGCCGGTCGACTGCAACTGCTGACAAGTGCCCGATTTGCGGGTGGAGCAATTCGCTGAGCGCTTGGCCGGCAGCGGCGATGCTGGCGCAGGCCAGCTCGGTCACGGCGAACGCCGAGGGCAACGCGCCGTCACCGTTGAAGGGGATGGGCGTGCGAGGCAGGTCGAGTGCGGTTTGGATGGACGTGAGCAGATCAGTCATCGAAGGCCCTCCGGAACGAGAGGGCGATGATAGTGCAAAAGAATCGCGGTTTAGATGAAACCAGGATGTGAACCCGTTTCCCCAGTGGGAGCGAGCCTGCTCGCGAAGGCGTCGTGTCAGTCAACACGGATGTTGGATATGACGACCGCTTCGCGAGCAGGCTCGCTCCCACAGGGATTTATGCTGGATTGTTACACGCGGAACTGATCCATCAATTTCATCTGCTGGCTAGCCAGGCTGTTGAGCTGGCTGCTGATCGCTGCCGACTCGGTGGCCTGTTCGGTCAGGGTTTCGGTCACGGTGCGAATCGCCGAGACGTTGCGGTTGACCTCTTCGGCCACGGCGCTTTGCTCTTCGGCGGCACTGGCGATCTGCAGGTTCATGTCGCTGATCACCGTCACCGCGTCGCTGATCTTGCCCAGCGCATCAACGGCCTGACGAATCTGCCCGGCGTTGTTGTGCGCCTGGGTCTGGCTCGAATGCATGGTCGCGACCACGCCACGGGTGCCGGTCTGAATGCGCTCGATAACGATGCGGATTTCTTCCACCGAATCCTGCGTGCGCTTGGCCAGGTTGCGCACCTCATCGGCGACCACGGCAAAACCGCGACCGCTTTCGCCGGCGCGGGCGGCTTCGATAGCAGCGTTGAGGGCCAGCAGATTGGTCTGTTCGGCGATGCTGCGAATCACTTCCAGCACCGAGCCGATCTGCTCGCTGTTCACTGCCAGCGCTTCGACCTCGGTCACTGCTTTGCTGACCTCATCGGCCAGTTGATTGATGTCGCGGGTGCTGCGCTCGATGATCGCCATACCGTCCTTCGCCGACTGATCGGCACCCTTGGCGGCGTTGGCCGCGTTCGAGGCACTGTTGGCGACGTCGTGGGCGGTGGCGCTCATTTCGTTGGAGGCGGTGGCGACCTGATCGATTTCGCGGAACTGCACCTGCATGCCTTCGCTGGTCTGGCGGGCAATTTCCGACGACTGATCGGCCGTGCCACGTGCTTCGGTGATGCTCTGTTTGATCTGCGCGATGGTCGGCTGAAGCTTGTCGAGGAAGCGGTTGAACCAGTTCACCAGTTCGCCCAGTTCATCTTTCTTGCTGTAGTTCAGGCGCTGGGTCAGATCGCCTTCGCCGCTGGCGATGTTCTTCAGCATCTCGGCGACGCTGTTGATCGGACGGGTGACGCCGGAGGCGGTGAGCCAGATCAGCAGGAGGCCGACCAGACCGGCCACGCCCGCTACCAGCAGGGCAGTGATGACGCCGGTTTGTTGCGCGTCATCCAGCACCGCTTGAAGTTTCACCGAGTCGGCCAGCAGCACGTGCTCGGGCAGGTCGATGACCACGCCCCAGGCGCGCGAATTGCCGATCGGGTCGACCGGGTAAACCGCGCGAATCAGGTCGCCCTGTTCGAGGATTTTCGCCGTACCGCTGCCGACCAGTTGCAATACATCCTTGCCATCGGCGCCGAGGGTGTCGCCGATTTTTTTGCCGACCCGCGTCGCGTCAGCACTGTCGGCCGCCAGCACACCGCTGCCGGAGACGATCAGCATATGACCGGCGTTGTTGAACAGGCTGCGCTGCGAGTCGACGGCGGCGGCTTGCAGGGCGTCGAGCGCGATGTCGACACCGACCACACCGATCGCTTTGCCATCCACCAGCAGCGGTACGGAAATGGTCGTCATGAGCATTTCCTTGCCACCGACCGTGTCGGCATACGGGTCAAGCAGGCAGGTGCGTTTGTTATCGCGAGGGCAGGTGTACCAACTGTTGTACGGCGTGCCGCTGACGCTGAGAGTGGTCTTGGTCAGGTCGTTCTCGACCATGATCGTATTCAGCGCGGCGCCGGCGGCACGGCTCCAGTACGAGGCGAAGCGCCCGGCTTCGTTGGACTGCCGCGCGGCATCGTTGGCGAATTCGCTGTCCTTGCCGTCGAGGCCGTTGGGTTCGAAGGCCAGCCAGATGCCGAGGACTTTATCGTTGCGCTCGAAAGCGGTTTTCAGGCTCTGGTTCAACTCTTCACGAACAGCGCCGGCTTCGAGCGAACGCTTGGCCGCCATCGTCCGCAGATCCTTGATCTGGTCGGCGAGGGCGGTGACCACGAGCAGGCTTTCACCAAAGGTTTTCTGCACCCGCACCGCTTGCTCGGCGGCCTTGGCCTGCAGCAGGTTCTGCACGCTGGCGGTCAGTAACTGGTTGCTGGATTGACTGACCAGCGCGTCGTTCTGGTTGGTCTGGTAGATGTTCATGCTGACAATCAGCACCACCACTCCGAGCAGGCAAAGGCCGGAGAGCAGGACGATTTTCAGGCGAATGGACAGAGAGTCGAACATGGGGCGATCTCGCGAATGGAATAAACAGGTGGCTGGGCCTGAAGCCCGGTTTGCCAAATCCATTCAGCGCCATTCAATCCTCATCGGCGTTAAGCGAAACGGCATGAGGCGCTTGCCGACGGACGGTCGCTGCTAAACGTTTGCGCAGGGGAAAGTGCTGAAAAGGCTTTAATTGCAGGGATGTTTCACTACCGCGACGGGCGTCTCCGGGCGCGACCAGATCCACAGGTTGCCCAGGCCCATGCCGGCAATCGCCAGATAGATCGGCCAGCCGTGATCGAGCATCACCAGCATCAACGTCGCACACAGCAGCATGCTGACGGTGGCACTGACTTTGGCCTTGCGCGCGATGATCCTGCCGTTGCGCCAGTTACTGAGGATCGGCCCGAACAGGCGGTGATTTTCCAGCCAGGCACTCAGGCGCGGCGAACTGCGGGTCGCGGCCCACGCGGCAAGGAGGATGAACTCGGTGGTCGGCAGACCGGGCACGACGATGGCGACAAGGCCAATGCCGAGGCTGACATAGGCCAGCAGGCCGAACAGCAGACGGGCGAGTTTTGATGGGGCGGGTGCGGGCATGGGCTCAGCGGCGGCTTCTGAAGCGGAACGGGGATCTTACAGATTTGTGGTGAGCTCTGTGGGAGCGAGCCTGCTCGCGAAAGCGGTTGATCAGGCACATTGATGTTGAATGTGCTGCCGTCTTCGCGAGCAGGCTCGCTCCCACAAGTGATAAGAGTTGCTTCAGGCCACTTCGGCTTCTATGGCATAAGCCCGTTCCAGCAGCACGGTGAAGCGGTTGAATGCATCCAGCGCACCTTGCTCAACTTCCGCCTCTTCCTCTGCCGTGAACGGCAACGCATCGAGGGTGCGTACGAAGCTTTTCCAGCCCTCGGCGCGGCCACCTTGCGGTTCAGCCAAATGCCGGGCACCAAAGGTCTCGCTCAGATCGAGCGCCACCGCGCGCTTGATCAGGAACGCCGCGCCGAGCTTGGAACCCTCCGACACGAAGATCCAGCCCAGCGCCCGCGCCTTGCTCGGGTTTTTCAGCGCGCCGGCCACCGGCGCCGGGACTTCGGTGTCGAGGTCGGCGAGGTCAGCCTTGGCCGCTTCGGCGCGGCAACGGGCCGGTAGATCCGGGACGATCGCGATCAGTTCGGCATCGTTGTACAGCTCGACCAGTTCCGCCTGGAACAGGTATTGCGCAACGACGAAACGGGCGAAGCTGGCGCGGGTTTCGAATGGTGCGTGGGCTTTGACCAGGGCATCGAGTTTGCTGTGCGGCTCATGGGTGATCTGGTTAAGGCGTTGCGAACGCAGGGTTTTTTCCGGGGTAGTCATGGGGTGTCCTTGATAGATGAGGCGCTTGATAACAAGACGTACGGGCGGGCGCCGGACAGTAAAAAAAACCTCACTGCGCGGCGAGAACACGCGCAGTGAGGCCGGCCGGATCAGATGTCCCAGATCAGGTTGATCGCGAAGTTGCGTCCCGGCTGGGTCAGCCGATCGAGGTTGGCCGGTTGCGTCACCGAGGCTTCGCCGACGCTGTCGTAACCGCGCACGTCATCCCATAGCCAGTATTTCTTGTCGGTCAGGTTGTAGACGCCGCCGCTGACGGTGACGTCGTCGGTCACCTTGTAATAGCCGGCCAGATCGAGAATGCCGAAGCCCGGGGTCTTGAACTGACTGCTGACGCCGTCCGGCGACTTGAAGTTGCTGTCGTCGACGCGGTCCTTTTTCTTCACCACGGTCCAGCTCAGCAGACCGCCATAGGTGCCCTGGTCGTAACCGAGGCCGAACACGCCGGTGAGCGGATTGACGCTGTTGATCGGCTCGCCGCTGTCGTTGTTGCGCCCGTAGGCGTAGGCGATCGAGCCTTGGGTATACAGGCCTTGCGGCGCGCCGAACGCATCCAGATTCAAGCGACCTTTGACTTCCGCACCCTTGATGGTGGCGCGCTTGATGTTGTTGCTCTGGAAGGTCAACTCATCGTCGCCCGGCTTGACCGCGTCCTCATTGATGAAGTCGCGGTACTTGTTATAGAACACCGCGACGTCGAACGAACCCTGTTCGAAATTCCCGCGCAGGCCGGTTTCGAAACCTTTGCTTTTTTCCGGTTCAAGGTCGGAGTTGGGCGCCACGGTGTAGCCGGTGGTGTTGTTCTCGAAACGCCCGTACAGCGATTTTGCCGTGGGCGTGCGGAAGCCTTCGGCGTACTGGCCGTACCAGGTGTAGTTGTCCGTCAGTGCATAGGTCAGGCCGAATTTCGGCGACACCTTGTGCCAGGTCTTGTTCTTGTCGCTGACCGTGCCCTGGCCGTCGGCATTCACGGTGTTGAGGAATTCCTCGGTGATGTGCGGCTTGAGCTGGGTGTAGTCGTAGCGCAGGCCCGGCAGGAAGGTCCAGTCGTTCCAACTGATCTGATCCTGAGCAAACAGGCTGTAGGTGTTGATGGTCGGATCGGGGAAATCAGTGGCCTTGGCCAGCACATCTGCCGGACTCGTCGCGCCAATCGCCGTGCAGCCGCGACCGACGGCCACACACGTGCCGTCGCCGCTGCGCGAGCCGGTGACTTTCTGCTGTTTGATCGTGGTGCCGTAAGTCAGCAGGTGATCGGTGTCACCGATGGCGAAAGCCTTGTCGAGTTGCGCGTCGAACACCCACTGTTTTTCTTCGTAGAGCGTGTCGCGGGTACGCAGCACTTTACGAGTGATCGGGTAGTACAACTCTTCGGTGCTCTGGTCGGTCTTGGCGATCTGGTGATTGAGGCTCCACTTGACGTTATCGACCAGCAGGCTGTCGAGGGCGAACGCGTGTTCGATGCCGAAACGCTCGCGGGTGATGGTGTCGTTACCGGTGCGCCACTGGTACATGCCGCCGGGCAGGACGCTGCTCGGAATGGTCGGCGCGCCATTGAAGTACGGGCCGCCGTAGGCACTTTTCTGGTCGGTGTCGCGATCGTCCTTGTACTTTTCGTAGGTCAGGCCCAGACGCGAATCGTCGTTGTAATTCCAGCCGAGCTTGGCCAGGACGTTGGTTGCGCGCACGTCTTCCGGGTTGGCGGCGGTGCGCGCAAGGCCGGTGCCGTTATTGCCGCCGAAGGACTCGGTTTCGTGTCCGTCGCGCTGGCTGTAATGCAGCAAGCCGTCGAACTCAGCGCTGCGGCCAGCGACGGTGGCGGACTTCAGCCAGCTGTCATCGGCGGAGCTGTAACCGCTTTTCAGACGCGCGCCGACGTCCTTGCCCGGTTTGATGATGTCGTCGGCGTCCAGCGTGTAGTAGCTGACCGCGCCGCCGATAGCGTTGCTGCCGTACAGCACCGAGGCCGGGCCACGCAGAATTTCCACGCGTTTGACGATTTCCGGGTCGACGTAGTTGCGCTGGCTCTTGGCATACGGGCCGTTGAAGAAGCCGTTGGGGATTTCCACGCCATCGACTTGAGTCAGGATGCGGTCGCCGTCGATACCGCGAATGTTGTAGCCGCTGATGCCGCCGCGCTGGCCGGCACCGCCAACGGAAACGCCCGGTTCGTAGCGCACCAGATCCTTGATGGTGTTGACGTTGTTGCGGTCAAGCGCTTGGCGATCATGCACGCTGACCGTCGAAGGCACGCTGTTGACCGACTGTTCCTGGCGAGTGGCGCTGATGGTCACCTGATCGAGATTGAGCGTGCCGCTGCCGCTGCGTTTTTCCAGCACGACATTGTTGTTGCTCAGTTTGCGAAAGCTCAGGTTGGTCCCCACCAACAGGCGCTCGAGGGCTTTCTCCGGCGGCAGCGAACCGCGCACGCCCGGCGACGAGACGTTCTGCCCCAACTCGGCCGGCAAGCCGACCTGCCAACCGGTCACGGCGGTAAAGGCATTCAATGCCGAAACCAGTGGTTGCTGGCCGATGGCGAAGGCGTAATCGCCCATGTTGCGTGTCGGTTGCTCGGCGGCGGCGAGCAGCGGCGCGGTGCCGGCCATGAGAATGGCCGCAGTCAGCAGCGACAGCACGCGGGAAGGGGAGGAAGTCTGGCGGGTAAGGCGTGAGGACATCGATAGCGCTCCGTGTCGCACGAATCTTTATAGGTGCTGATCGGCATGGTTAGATGCGAATCAATTGCATTGGCTATAACGAGACGTACTGTCGCTGGCTATCGAGTAAAAATAATTCTCATTCAGTTAAGGATCACCAGCGCCGGGAATTCCTGCAGGCGCGCCGAGGTGATGTGGGCGAGGGAGCGGACCACGTCGAGCGGCTGGTCGAGACGGTAATTGCCGGTGACGGCGACGTCGGCCAGTTGCTCGTTGTTGTTGATGATCCAGCCCGGGTAGTAGCGGCGCAGCTCGGCCAGCACCTGATTCAGCGGGCAGTTCTCGAACACCAGGCGGCCTTCAACCCAGGCCAGATCGGCATTGGCGTCGAGCTTGGCCGGGCGATCAAAACCGTTGGGGCCGATGCGAATGCTCTCCCCGGCGCGCAGGCGCACCCTGGCATCGTTGTGGGTGGCGCGCAGATCGACATCGCCACGCTGCACATTCACTTGCGCGACCCCGTCGAGGTAGCGCACGGCGAATGCGGTGTCGTGGACGCTGGCCGTTACCGGACCTGCGTCGATCTCCAGCGGCTGATTGCGCCCGCTGGCGATCTCGAAAAACGCCTCGCCCTGAAACAGCCGGGCCACGCGTTGCTGATCGTTGATGGTGCTGGAAAACGCCGAATTGGTATTGAGCAGAACCTTCGAGCCGTCCTCCAGTTGCAGACGCTGACGCTCGCCGACCACGGTCAGGTGATCCGCTTGAATGCGCATCGGCAAGTTACTGAAACTGAACAGCCCAAGGATCAGCACCGCAGCGGTGGCCAGCGGTTTCCAGTGCGGGCGCAAGCGTTTGAGGAAGGTGATTTTTACCGGTTTTGTCGCCAGAGCCTCGGCGCACAGTGCGACTTGCGGGCCGTCCCAGATGGCCTGGGCCTTGGCGAATGCCTCGGCATTTAACGGATCAGCCGCCAGCCAGGCATGAAATTGCCGGGTCTGTTCCTCATCCGGGCTGCCGAGCACGATGAGCCAGTCCAGCGCCTGGTCCATTGCAGCTGCAGCGTCCCGCGCCGAATCGGGCGAAGGCGAGCGGTGTGTGTCCGTCACGGTGGTTCCTCAGGGCTTCTGGCGAAGCAGTTTCTAGCTTCAAGCTGCAAGCTGCAAGCCGGATGCGTTACCGCTTTTTGTTTTTACTTGTAGCTTGCAGCTCAAAGCTTGCCGCTGCCGTTATGTCGTTCGGCAACACCGATGCAGATCGACATGATCAGTTTCAGTTCTTTCTGCACGGTGCTCAGCGAAACATTAAGTTCATCAGCGATTTCCTGATAACTGTGCCCGTGCAGGCGGCTGAGGATGAAGATCTGTTGCTGGCGCGGGCTAAGTTGGCTGAGGCTCACGTTCAAACGCTCCAGCAGTTGTTCGGCGTGGGCGGCGTCTTCAGCGCTGCTGGCGGGCGCGGCGATGCTCTGCACGACATCTTGCGGCACGTCGTCGACCATGGTCCGCGCATGAATCTTGCGCGCACGCAAATGATCCAGCGCCAGATTGCGCGCGGTCTGGAAGACAAAGGGTTCAAGGTGATCGATGGCCCGTTCGCTCAACGCCCGGGTCACGCGCAGGTAGGTCTCCTGCAACAGGTCTTCAGCGGTGCTGTGATTGTTGACCATCCGTTCCAGCGTGCGCAGCAGGGAAGTGCGCTGGGCGAGGAAGACATGGTTGAAGCGCGATTGACTCACGGGAGGACCTGATCCATTTCGAGCGAATGATAATGCTTATCATCCAGCTAAATGGTCAAGCGCTGATTTCAAATTGAAATCGGATCTCCTGTGGGAGCGAGCCTGCTCGCGAAGGCGTTGTGTCAGTCAGCTCCATATTGACTGACATATAGCTTTCGCGAGCAGGCTCGCTCCCACAGGGATTGGGGACCGGCCGGGATTATTCGGCGTTACACAACGCCAGGCAGTTATCCAGCATGCGGTTGGAGAAGCCCCATTCGTTGTCGTACCAGGCCAGCACTTTCAGCAACTTGCCGCTGACCTTGGTGTGGTTGGCGTCGAAGATCGACGACAGCGGGTTGTGGTTGAAGTCGCTGGAAACCAGCGGCAAGGTGTTGTAACCGAGAATCTTCGAATGCTGGCTCGCCGCTTTCAGCAGGGCGTTGACTTCGTCGGCGCTGGCTTCTTTCTTCAGTTGCACGGTGAGGTCGACCAGCGACACGTTGATCACCGGTACGCGCACAGCCATGCCGGTCAATTTGCCCGCCAGTTCCGGCAGCACCAGGCCTACCGCTTCGGCTGCGCCGGTCTTGCTCGGGATCATGTTCTGCGTGGCGGAACGGGCGCGGTACGGGTCGCTGTGATAGACGTCGGTGAGGTTCTGGTCGTTGGTATAGGCGTGGATGGTGGTCATCAAACCGCTTTCGATGCCCAGCTCACGATGCAGCACCTGCGCCACTGGCGCGAGGCAGTTGGTGGTGCACGAAGCGTTGGAAATGATCTGGTGCGACTGACGCAGAATGTCGTGGTTGACGCCATAAACGACGGTGGCGTCCGCGCCTTTGGCCGGGGCAGAAATGATCACCTTGCGGGCGCCGGCGCTGATATGCGCGGCGGCTTTGGCACGGTCGGTGAACAGACCGGTGCATTCGAACACTACGTCGATTTTTTCTGCGGCCCAGGGCAGGTCGGCCGGGTTGCGAATGGCGCTGACCGCGATGCGGTCGCCATTGACCGTCAGGCTTTCGTTATCGTGCGCCACTTCGGCGTCGAAAGTGCCGTGGACGGTGTCGTATTTGAGCAGATGGGCATTGATCGAACTGTCACCCAGATCGTTGATCGCGACGATCTGCAGGTCTTGACGATAGCCTTGGGTATACAGTGCGCGCAGGACATTACGGCCGATGCGGCCAAAACCATTGATTGCGATTCGAAGAGTCATGGAACAGCGCCGCCGTCGTTTTGTTGTTGGAATTACAAGATTATTCGCATAAAAATAGAAAACAAGCCTTTTTAGTGGCAATATTTTGTTTTATCTACAACGAGTGACCTGAATCAACTGGTCCGAATGGTCAAAAAAGCCGTCTGTCATTCCAACAACAACGGCGTTTGATCAGCATAGACAATCAGGTCGCCACATCCGTTAGCCTGGAGTTCTACACATGCATCCCCGCGTTCTTGAGGTCACCGAACGGCTTATCGCCCGCAGCCGCGCCACGCGTCAGGCTTACCTTGCATTGATTCGCGGCGCCGCCACCGATGGCCCGATGCGCGGCAAGCTGCAATGCGCCAACTTCGCCCACGGCGTGGCCGGTTGCGGCACTGAAGACAAGCACAGCCTGCGGATGATGAACTCGGCGAACATCGCCATTGTGTCTTCGTATAACGACATGCTCTCGGCGCACCAGCCGTACGAAGTTTTCCCGCAACAGATCAAGAACGCCCTGCGCGAAATCGGCTCGGTCGGCCAGTTCGCCGGCGGCACTCCGGCCATGTGCGACGGTGTGACCCAAGGCGAGCCGGGCATGGAACTGAGCCTGCCGAGCCGCGAAGTGATCGCGATGTCCACCGCCGTGGCGCTGTCGCACAACATGTTTGACGGTGCGCTGATGCTCGGCATCTGCGACAAGATCGTTCCGGGCCTGATGATGGGTTCGCTGCGTTTCGGTCATCTGCCGACCATTTTCGTACCGGGCGGGCCAATGGTGTCGGGGATTTCCAACAAGGAAAAAGCCGACGTCCGCCAGAAGTACGCCGAAGGCAAGGCGACCCGCGAAGAGCTGCTGGAATCGGAGATGAAGTCCTACCACAGCCCGGGCACCTGCACCTTCTACGGCACCGCCAACACCAACCAGTTGCTGATGGAAGTCATGGGCCTGCATTTGCCGGGCGCGTCTTTCGTCAACCCGAACACGCCGCTGCGCGACGCGCTCACCCGCGAAGCCGCGCATCAGGTCACGCGCCTGACCAAGCAGAACGGCAACTTCATGCCGATCGGCGAAATCGTCGACGAAAAGGCGCTGGTCAACTCCATCGTTGCCCTGCACGCCACCGGCGGCTCGACCAACCACACCCTGCACATGCCGGCCATCGCCATGGCCGCTGGCATTCAACTGACCTGGCAGGACATGGCCGACCTTTCCGAAGTCGTCCCGACCCTGAGCCACGTCTACCCGAACGGCAAAGCCGACATCAACCACTTCCAGGCAGCGGGCGGCATGTCGTTCCTGATTCGCGAACTGCTCGGCGCCGGCCTGCTGCATGAAGACGTCAACACCGTGCTCGGCCATGGCCTGAGCCAGTACACCAAAGAGCCGTTCCTCGATAACGGTGAGCTGGTCTGGCGTGAAGGCCCGACCGACAGCCTCGACGAAAACATTCTGCGTCCGGTATCCCGTGCGTTCTCGCAAGAGGGCGGCTTGCGGGTGATGGAAGGCAATCTCGGTCGCGGCGTGATGAAGGTTTCCGCCGTTGCGCTGGAGAACCAGATCGTCGAAGCACCGGCGATGGTCTTCCAGGATCAACAGGATCTGGCGGACGCATTCAAGGCCGGTCTGCTGGAGAAGGATTTTGTCGCCGTGATGCGCTTCCAAGGGCCGCGCTCCAACGGCATGCCGGAGCTGCACAAGATGACGCCGTTCCTCGGCGTACTGCAGGATCGCGGCTTCAAAGTCGCGCTGGTGACTGACGGGCGCATGTCCGGCGCGTCGGGGAAAATCCCCGCAGCGATTCACGTCAGCCCGGAAGCTTATGTCGGTGGCGCTTTGGCGCGCGTGCAAGAGGGCGATATCATCCGCGTCGATGGCGTCAAAGGCACCTTGGAACTGAAGGTCGACGCCGCCGAATTTGCAGCGCGCGAACCTGCCAAGGGCCTGTTGGGCAACAACATTGGCAGCGGCCGCGAGCTGTTTGGCTTCATGCGCATGGCCTTCAGCTCGGCGGAGCAGGGCGCCAGCGCCTTCACTTCTGCCCTGGAGACGCTTAATTGAAACTGGCTTTGGTCGGCGACATCGGAGGCACCAACGCGCGGTTCGCGTTGTGGCAAAACCAGCAACTGCAATCGGTTCAGGTGCTGGCCACGGCCGACTTCGCCAGCCCGGAAGAGGCAATCGCTCTGTACCTGAGCGGGCTCGGCCTGGCGCCGGGTTCGATCGGTTCAGTGTGCCTGTCGGTGGCAGGTCCGGTGAGTGGCGATGAATTCAAGTTCACCAACAACCACTGGCGGCTCAGCCGCAGCGCGTTTTGCAAGACCTTGCAGGTCGAGCAGTTGTTGCTGACCAACGACTTCTCGGCGATGGCGCTGGGCATGACCCGCTTGCAGCCTGGCGAGTTCAGCGTGGTTTGCGAAGGCACGCCGGAGCCGTTGCGCCCGGCGGTGGTGATCGGCCCCGGCACTGGCCTGGGTGTCGGCACCTTGCTCGATCTCGGCGAAGGGCGCTTTGCCGCGTTGCCGGGCGAGGGCGGCCACGTCGACCTGCCGCTGAGCAGTCCACGCGAAACGCAACTGTGGCAACACATCTACAACGAAATCGGCCATGTCAGCGCGGAAACCGCGTTGAGCGGCGGCGGCCTGCCTCGACTGTACCGGGCGATCTGCGCGGTGGATGGTCATGAGCCTACGCTTGAAACGCCGGAAGCGATCACCGCCGCTGGCCTTGCCGGTGACCCGATCGCTTTGGAAGTGCTCGAGCAATTCTGCTGCTGGCTCGGCCGCGTTGCCGGCAACAACGTGCTCACCACCGGCGCGCGCGGCGGGGTGTTTATCGTTGGCGGGGTGATTCCACGCTTCGCCGATTTCTTCCTCGCCAGCGGCTTCGCCCGCTGCTTCGCCGACAAAGGCTGCATGAGCGATTACTTCAAAGGCATCCCGGTGTGGCTGGTGACCGCGCCGTATTCCGGCCTCGTTGGTGCCGGTGTGGCCCTGGACCAATCAATCCCGACCTGAAATGCAATCCAATTGTGGGAGCGAGCCTGCTCGCGAAAGCGGTGTGTCAGTCAACAGATCTGTTGAATGTTAAAACCGATTCGCGAGCAGGCTCGCTCCCACAAGGGTTTCTGTAGTGTTTGTTAGTTTGATGCTTAAGGCATAATCCGCCCAACTCCAACAACAAGGATGCCTTCGAAGTGAGCTCAGTCAACAAGTCGATATTGTTGGTCGATGACGACCAGGAAATACGCGAGTTGCTGGAAACCTACCTGACCCGCGCCGGGTTCCAGGTGCGGGCCACCGCCGATGGTGCCGGTTTTCGTCAGGCGCTCAACGAGGCGCCGAGCGATCTGGTGATCCTCGATGTCATGCTGCCCGACGAAGACGGCTTCAGCCTGTGCCGTTGGGTACGCCAGCACCCGCGTCAGGCACAGGTGCCAATCATCATGCTGACTGCCAGTTCCGACGAAGCCGACCGCGTGATCGGTCTGGAACTCGGCGCCGACGACTACCTTGGCAAACCGTTCAGCCCGCGCGAACTGCAAGCGCGGATCAAGGCCCTGCTGCGCCGCGCACAGTTCGCCCACGAACGCAGCGGCAGCGAAGTGCTGGTCTTCGACGACTGGCGCCTGGACACGGTCAGCCATCGGCTGTTCCACACTGACGGCGAGGAAGTGATCCTTTCCGGCGCCGATTTCGCTCTGCTGAAACTGTTCCTCGATCATCCGCAGCAAATCCTCGACCGCGACACCATCGGCAACGCCACCCGTGGCCGCGATCTGATGCCGCTCGATCGCATCGTCGACATGGCCGTCAGCCGTTTGCGTCAACGCTTGCGCGACACCGAAAAACCGCCACGGTTGATCCGCACCGTGCGCGGCAGCGGCTATCAGTTGGCAGCCAATGTGGTTGCCGGCAATGCTCACTGAGTCGCTGCGCAAATTCGCCAGTCGCATACCGGTGCCGCGCTCACTGCTCGGGCGGATGCTGCTGCTGACTCTGCTGGCGGTGCTGTTCGCGCAGACGCTGTCGAGCGTGATCTGGGTCTCGCAGTTGCGCGCTACCCAGCTCGAAGGCCTCGTCACCAGTGCCCGCAGCCTGGCGCATTCGATGACCGCCAGCGTCAGCTATTTCCGTTCCTTGCCAGTGGCCTATCGGCCGCTGGTGCTCGATCAATTGCGCAGCATGGGCGGCACCCGGTTTGTCGTGACGCTGAACGACAAGCCGCTGGGCATGGACGTGCTGCCGGTGACGCCGCGCAAGGCTGCGGTGATGCAAGCGGTGGACGAAGTGCTGCGCCAGTCTCTGGGCCATGACACGGATATTTCGGTGACCTTCGTCAGCCCCGAAGACCTGCGCATTTTCAACGCAGGGCTGAAACTTGATGAATTGCCGCGCTCCTGGGCGCACTACGCGTTGACGCTTGAACCGGTGAATCCGCCGGTGCTGGTCACGCAGATTCAAATGGCCCCGGGCGAGTGGCTGTACATCGCCTCGTTGCTGCCGGAGCCGTACACCAGTCTCGAAGAGCAAGGCCTGCCGGCGCAGCAGGTATGGTTTATCGTCCTCACCAGCGGCTTTCTGTTGTTGTTCATCGGCCTGCTGGTGCACTGGCAGAGCCGGCCGCTCAAGCGTCTGGCGCGGGCGGCGCGGGATCTGTCGCTGGGCGCCGACGTCGAGCCGGTGGCGGAGGGCGGTGGCAGTGAAGTGGTCGAAGTTGGCCGCGCGTTCAACACCATGCGCGAACGCATCAGCCGTTACCTGACCGAACGCAGCCAGTTGTTCAGCGCGATTTCCCACGACCTGCGCACGCCGATCACCCGCCTGCGTTTGCGCGTCGAGCTGCTCGAGGACGAACAGCTGCAAGCCAAGTTCGGCCGCGATCTGGATGAGCTGGAGCTGCTGGTCAAAGGCGCGTTGCAATGCGTGAAAGACACCGACATCCACGAGAACATCGAGCCGGTGGATCTCAATCATGTCCTCGATTGCCTGGTCGAGCCGTATCTGGCGCCGAACGGCAATGGCCGCGTCACTCAGCATGGCCGCGCGCTGTCGGCCTATCCGGGCAAACCGCTGGCGCTCAAGCGCTGCATCGGCAACCTGATCGACAACGCCTTGAAGTACGGGCAGAACGCGCACCTGCACATCGATGACGATGACAGCGCGTTCGTTTTGCACGTCGACGACGAAGGGCCGGGTGTGCCGCAGCAGCGGCTGGAGCAAGTGTTCGAACCGCACTTCCGTTTGGCGGGACAGCAGCAGGGCTACGGATTGGGACTGGGCATTGCGCGCAACATCGCCCATAGCCATGGCGGCGAGGTGACGTTGCAGAACCTGCGTGAGGGTGGGTTGCGGGTGACGTTGCAGTTGCCTCGGTCTGTGGATTAGCCCCGAAAAGCCCCTCACCCTAGCCCTCTCCCAGAGGGAGAGGGGACCGATTGGGGGATGCTGCTGAGGTGCGCTGACCTGTAAATGCGGTGGTGAATCCATAATCGCCAATATTTTTCAGGTCGACGGAGGACGCAAGACACCTCGGTCGGCCCCCTCTCCCTCCGGGAGAGGGTTGGGGTGAGGGTGCTTTTGCTCTTCTCTTTTGTCACAAGCCAGTGACAATCCCCGTCCCCTTCGTTACAAGCCCGCCCCGGCCCGTTGTTTAGACTGCCCGCAGTCCTAACAACAAAAAAGGGTCACTCCATGGACACCTTTCACCCAGACTTCAGCAGTTGGCTGAATGCCCCTGTCCACCAGCAATGGCTTGCCGCCGAAGGCCTGCGTCTGCTGGATTTCGCCAAGGCATCACGACTGTCCGAAGGCTTCGGCAACCTCGACGAACGCGGCCGTTTGCCTGCGCACGCACAAGCCGAGACCATGAACACCGCGCGCATGACCCACAGCTTCGCCATGGCGCACATTCAGGGCCTGCCGGGATTTGCCGAGCTGGTCGACCACGGTATCGCCGCGTTGCGCGGGCCGCTGCGTGACGCGCTGCACGGTGGCTGGTTTGCAGTTGCCGAACACCGCGACGACAACACCGGCAAGAACGCCTATCTGCACGCCTTTGTCGCACTCGCCGCCAGCTCCGCCGCGGTCGCGCAACGGCCCGGCGCCCAAGCCTTGCTCGATGACGCAATCGACATCATCGACACTTATTTCTGGAGCGAAGAAGAGGGCGCCATGCGCGAATTCTTCAACCGCGACTGGAGCGAAGAAGAAGCCTATCGCGGCGCCAACAGCAACATGCACGCGACCGAAGCATTCCTCGCGCTGGCCGATGTCACTGAAGATCCGCGCTGGCTGGTGCGCGCCCAGCGCATCGTCGAGCGGGTGATCCATGGCCACGCTGCGGCCAACGGTTACATGGTCATCGAACACTTCGATCGCGACTGGCAACCGCTGCGCGAATACAACCACGACAACCCCGCCGACGGTTTCCGTCCTTACGGCACCACGCCGGGCCACGGTTTCGAATGGGCGCGCTTGCTCCTGCATCTTGAAGCCGCGCGAGTGCAGGCCGGCATGCTCACGCCGGGCTGGCTGGCCCTCGATGCGCAAAAACTCTTCGAAAACAATTGCCGCCACGGCTGGAATGTCGATGGCGCGCCGGGCATCGTCTACACCCTCGACTGGGATAACCAGGCCGTGGTTCGCCATCGCCTGCACTGGACGCACGCCGAAGCCAGCGCCGCCGCCAGCGCCTTGCTCAAACGCACCGGCGATGCGCAATACGAAACCTGGTACCGACTGTTCTGGGAATTCTGTGAGACGAATTTCATCGATCGTTGCAACGGCAGTTGGCACCACGAACTCAATCCGCAGAATTTGCCGAGTGCCGATATCTGGCCGGGCAAGCCCGATCTGTATCACGCCTGGCAGGCTGTGCTGATTCCACGATTGCCGCTGGCGCCAAGCATGGCCACGGCTTTGGCGCAGTCGTCCCGGCCTGTTGCTGTGTAACCATGTCGTGACATTTACGCGTCCCTTCGTTACCTGCGAAGCGAAACGCTCTGTTTAAACTCCGTGCAGCGCAAGCACCAGACTTGCAATGCATAACAACAAGAAAGGTACATCTCGAATGAATGCGATTTCTCGCCTCGCTACTGTCATTTCTGTCGCCTCCCTGTTCCCGCTCGCAATCCTGCCGCTCAGTGTCTCCGCCGCCGATTCCAAAGGTTCGGTCGAAGTCGTGCACTGGTGGACTTCCGGTGGCGAGAAAGCCGCTGTCGATGTGCTCAAGGCCCAAGTCGAAAAAGACGGTTTCACCTGGAAGGACGGCGCTGTCGCCGGTGGTGGCGGTGCGACTGCCATGACCGTGCTGAAAAGCCGTGCCGTTGCCGGCAACCCGCCAGGCGTAGCGCAGATCAAAGGCCCGGACATCCAGGAATGGGCGTCGACCGGCCTGCTCGACACCGACGTTTTGAAAGACGTCGCCAAGTCGGAAAAGTGGGACAGCCTGCTCGACAAGAAAGTCTCCGATACCGTGAAGTACGACGGTGATTACGTGGCCGTGCCGGTGAACATTCACCGCGTGAACTGGCTGTGGATCAACCCGGAAGTCTTCAAGAAAGCCGGCATCACCAAGAATCCAACCACCCTCGAAGAGTTCTACGCGGCCGGCGACAAGCTGAAAGCGGCGGGCTTCATTCCGCTCGCTCACGGCGGTCAGCCTTGGCAGGACAGCACCGTGTTCGAAGCCGTGGTGCTCTCGGTCATGGGCGTGGATGGCTACAAGAAAGCCCTGGTCGATCTCGACAACAAAGCGCTGACCGGCCCGGAAATGGTCAAGGCGCTCACTGAGCTCAAGAAAGTCGCGACCTACATGGACGCGGACGGCAAAGGCCAGGACTGGAACCTCGAAGCGGCCAAGGTCATCAACGGCAAGGCCGGCATGCAGATCATGGGTGACTGGGCCAAGTCCGAATGGACCGCCGCCAAGAAAGTCGCCGGCAAGGACTACGAGTGCGTAGCGTTCCCGGGCACCGACAAGGCGTTCACCTACAACATCGACTCGCTGGCCGTGTTCAAGCAGAAGGACGCAGGCACTGCGGCCGGTCAGCAGGACATCGCCAAAGTCGTGCTGGGTGAGAACTTCCAGAAAGTCTTCAGCATCAACAAAGGCTCGATCCCGGTGCGCAACGACATGTTGAACAACATGGACAAGCTCGGCTTCGATTCCTGCGCGCAGACCGCTGCCAAGGACTTCCTCGCGGACGCCAAGTCCGGCGGCCTGCAACCAAGCATGGCGCACAACATGGCGACCACGCTGGCGGTGCAGGGCGCGTTCTTTGACGTAGTCACCAACTACATCAACGACCCGAAAGCCGACCCGGCCGATGCGGCGAAGAAACTCGGCGCGGCAGTTCAGTCGGCCAAGTAATGCTTGGCCCCTGTAGGAGTGAGCCTTTGTGGTGAGGGGATTCATCCCCGATGGGTTGCGAAGCGACCCCGGAAAGTTGCAGCGGTGCAGTGTCTGAAATACCGCATGTAATGATTTCGCGACTGCTGCGCAGTCGATCGGGGATAAATCCCCTCGCCACAGGGCTCACTCCTGCAAGGGAATGCTTTCGTAAACCCTTATTGTGGATTTCCCCATGAGTTCTGTTGCTGTGTTCAGCAAGGCCTCGCCGTTCGATGCATTGCAGCGCTGGCTACCGAAACTGGTGCTGGCGCCGAGCATGTTCATCGTGCTGGTGGGCTTCTATGGCTACATCCTGTGGACGTTCATTCTGTCGTTCACCACCTCGACCTTCCTGCCCAACTACAAGTGGGCCGGTCTGGCGCAATACGCGCGGTTGTTCGACAACGATCGCTGGTGGGTGGCGAGCAAGAACCTCGCCGTGTTCGGCGGCATGTTCATCGGCATTACCCTGGTGATCGGTGTGTTGCTGGCGGTGTTCCTCGATCAGCGCATCCGTCGCGAAGGCTTTATCCGCACCATTTACCTGTACCCGATGGCGCTCTCGATGATCGTCACCGGTACCGCATGGAAATGGCTGCTCAACCCGGGCATGGGCCTGGACAAATTGTTGCGTGACTGGGGCTGGGAAGGCTTCCGTCTGGACTGGCTGATCGACCCCGATCGCGTGGTCTACTGCCTGGTGATCGCCGCTGTGTGGCAAGCCTCGGGCTTCATCATGGCGATGTTCCTCGCCGGCCTGCGTGGCGTCGATCAATCGATCATCCGTGCGGCGCAGATCGACGGCGCGAGCATGCCGCGCATCTACTGGAAAGTCGTGCTGCCAAGCCTGCGTCCGGTGTTCTTCAGTGCGGTGATGATCCTCGCGCACATCGCGATCAAGAGCTTCGACCTGGTTGCGGCAATGACCGCCGGCGGTCCGGGTTATTCCTCCGACCTGCCAGCGATGTTCATGTATTCCTTCACCTTCAGTCGCGGCCAGATGGGCATGGGCTCGGCCAGTGCGATTCTGATGCTCGGTGCGATCCTCGCGATCATCGTGCCTTACCTGTATTCCGAGCTGAGGACCAAGCGTCATGACTAGTCTCGCTGCCAAACCTGCGATCAGCTTCAGTCGCATCGCGATCTATGCGGTGCTGATCCTCGCGGTGTTTCTGTATCTGGTGCCGCTGGTGGTGATGTTGCTGACCAGCTTCAAGACCCCGGAAGACATCAGCACCGGCAACCTGCTGAGCTGGCCGACCGTGGTCAGCGGCATTGGCTGGGTCAAGGCCTGGGCCACGGTTGACGGCTACTTCTGGAACTCGATCAAGATCACCGTACCGGCCGTCATCATCTCCACCGCGATCGGTGCGTTGAACGGTTACGTGCTGTCGATGTGGCGCTTCCGTGGTTCGCAGTTGTTCTTCGGTCTGCTGCTGTTCGGCTGCTTCCTGCCGTTCCAAACTGTGCTGCTGCCGGCCTCGTTCACCCTCGGCAAGATGGGCCTGGCGAGCACCACCACCGGCCTGGTGTTCGTGCACGTGGTTTACGGTCTGGCGTTCACCACACTGTTCTTCCGCAACTACTACGTGAGCATTCCCGATGCGCTGGTCAAGGCTGCGCGTCTGGATGGCGCGGGTTTCTTCACGATTTTCCGCCGCATCATTCTGCCGATGTCGACGCCGATCATCATGGTCTGCCTGATCTGGCAGTTCACCCAGATCTGGAACGACTTCCTGTTCGGTGTGGTGTTCTCCAGCGGTGATTCGCAACCGATCACCGTGGCGCTCAATAACCTGGTCAACACCAGCACCGGCGCCAAGGAATACAACGTGGATATGGCAGCGGCGATGATCGCCGGCCTGCCGACCCTGCTGGTCTATGTGGTCGCAGGCAAGTATTTCGTGCGCGGGCTGACGGCCGGCGCGGTCAAGGGGTAATCATGGCTACGCTTGAACTTCGCAACGTAAACAAGACCTACGGGGCCGGCCTGCCGGACACCCTGAAGAACATCGAACTGTCGATCAAGGACGGTGAATTCCTGATCCTCGTCGGCCCGTCGGGCTGCGGCAAATCGACCTTGATGAACTGCATCGCCGGTCTGGAAACCATCACCGGCGGCGCGATCATGATCGGTGATCAGGACGTCAGCGGCATGAGCCCCAAGGATCGCGACATCGCCATGGTGTTTCAGTCCTACGCGCTGTACCCGACCATGAGCGTGCGCGAGAACATCGAGTTCGGCCTGAAGATCCGCAAGATGCCGCAGGCGGCGATCGACGAAGAAGTCGCCCGCGTGGCCAAGCTGTTGCAGATCGAACACCTGCTCAATCGCAAACCGGGCCAGCTCTCCGGTGGTCAGCAACAGCGCGTGGCGATGGGCCGTGCACTGGCGCGGCGGCCGAAGATCTACCTGTTCGACGAACCGCTGTCGAACCTCGACGCCAAGCTGCGCGTCGAGATGCGTACCGAAATGAAACTGATGCACCAGCGTCTGAAAACCACCACGGTCTACGTGACCCACGACCAGATCGAAGCGATGACCCTGGGCGACAAGGTGGCGGTGATGAAGGACGGCATCATTCAGCAGTTCGGCACGCCGAAAGACATCTACAACGACCCGGCCAACCTGTTCGTCGCAAGCTTCATCGGTTCGCCGCCGATGAACTTCATCCCCCTGCGCTTGCAGCGCAAGGACGGTCGCCTGCTGGCGCTGCTCGACAGCGGTCAGGCGCGTTGCGAATTGCCGATGAGCATGCAGGACGCCGGCCTCGAAGATCGCGAAGTAATCCTCGGCCTGCGCCCGGAGCAGATCGTACTGGCGAATGGCGAGGGCAATGGTCTGCCGAGCATCCGTGCCGAAGTGCAGGTCACTGAACCGACCGGTCCGGACACGCTGGTGTTCGTCAATCTGAATGACACCAAGGTCTGCTGCCGACTGGCGCCGGACGTGGCACCGCAGGTGGGCGAAAGCCTGACGCTGCAGTTCGATCCATCGAAAGTGTTGTTGTTCGACGCCAATACCGGCGAGCGCCTCGGCACTGCCGGCCAACCGCAGACCGATGCGCGGTCTGCGAACGTCGCCCAGTTCAAGGGGCGCTGAGGAACAAATGTGGGAGCGAGCCTGCTCGCGAAAGCGGTCTGACATCCAGCATTGATGTCGCCTGTTCCACCGCATTCGCGAGCAGGCTCGCTCCCACAAAGGAGCACGCGGTGTCCGGCCTGTCGAGCACCGCACTTTATGTAAACCGCGTTAGATAAAAACAGTTAATAACAATAAAGACGAGGAAGTAGGGATGAAAAAGAAACACGTCAATGCCCGGTTGATCTGCCAGGTTTCAGCGGCAGCTGCACTGGTGCTGGCCGGTAATGCGATGGCGGCGGATGCGTTCAGCTCCGACTCCAAGTGGATGACCGGCGACTGGGGCGGTGAGCGCACCAAGCTGATCGAGCAGGGTATCGACATCAAGGCCGACTACGTTGGCGAGATGGGCGCCAACCTGAACGGCGGCTACAACGACGACAAGACCGCGCGTTACGCCGACCAGTTCGGTCTGGGCGTGGCCCTCGACCTGCAGAAACTGTGGGGCTGGGACAACACCCAAGCGAAGATCCAGCTGACCAACCGTAACGGCTACAACATCTCCAACGACCGCGTTGGCGATCCGCGTGCCGGCACCCTCAGCTCCTCGCAGGAAGTCTACGGCCGTGGCCACATGGTGCGTCTGACCCAACTGTGGATTCAGCACCAGTTCTTCGACAACAAGCTCGACGTCAAGGCCGGTTACTTCGGCGAAGGCGAAGACTTCAACACCTTCCCGTGCGACTTCCAGAACCTGGCGTTCTGCGGTTCGCAAGTGGGTAACTGGGCGACCAACATCTGGTACAACTGGCCCGTCAGCCAGGCCGCGATCCGTGTGAAGTACAACATCAACGACGAGCTCTACGCGCAAATCGGTGCGTACAACCAGAACCCGTCGCAACTGGAACACGGCAACGGCTTCAAGCTCAGCGGCAGCGGCACCAAAGGTACCGTGCTGCCGGTTGAATTGGTCTGGTCGCCGAAGGTCAACAGCCTGCCGGGCGAATACCGCGTCGGTTACTACAAGAGCACGGCCGATGCCGACGACGTTCGCGAAGACGTCAACGGTCTCGATGCGGCAACCACCGGTGATGACTACAAGTCGCACAACAGCAAAAGCGGTTACTGGTTCGTTGCGCAACAGCAACTCACCAGCCACAACGGTGATGCGACTCGCGGTCTGAACATCGCCGCCAACGCGACCTTCCACGACAAGGACACCAACTTCATCGACAACTACCAGTCGGTGATGTTTGTCTACAAAGGCCCGTTCGACGCGCGTCCGAAGGATGACATCGGTATCGGCGCGGCGCGTATCCACGTCAACAAGGACGTCAAGCGCAACGCTGAACTGCTGAACGCTGCCAACGGTGTGTCCGACTACGACAACGCCGCGTTCTCGCCGATTCGTGAGACCGAGTACAACTACGAGCTCAACTACGGCATCCACGTCACTAACTGGCTGACCGTGCGTCCCAACCTGCAATACATCACCCATCCGGGCGGTGTGGATGAAGTCGATAACGCTTTGGTCGCTGGCCTGAAAATTCAGTCAACGTTCTAACGCGTCTGCGATAAGCTCCTCTCTATGTGCGCATTTTGCGGACAGCCCAGGCTGTCCGCTTTTTTTTGTGACACAGGTCAGATGTGTTGCTTGATGATTTTTTGTGGCTGGAGAGCTTTTTGTGGCGAGGGGATTTAGCGAAACGTCGCACCGCCCCGCTGGGCTGCGAAGCGGCTCCAAAACCATCCACTGAGGTGTATCAGCGAGAGGCCGTTTTCCAGGTTTGCGACTGCTTCGCAGTCGAACGGGGATAAATCCCCTCGCCACAGTATTCAAGGGTCACAAAGGTAATTGTACCCCCATGATTTTCAGGACCGTAGCCAATGCATGAGCATCCGCTGCAACGCTTCTTCAAATCCCTGCGTGAACGACCGGTGTTCGCCTGGGAGCGCTATCAGATGCGCGATGTGCTGGTGATCGATCATCCGTTGTGTCAGGCGGTGTTCAGTCGGCAGGGTGCGCAGTTGCTGCACTTTCAGCCGCGTGGGCAGAAGCCGTGGTTGTGGTGCGCGGCGAAGTGGCCGCATGTCGGCGCGATTCGCGGTGGCGTGCCGGTGTGCTGGCCGTGGTATGGCCGTCATCCGAGCGAAAACGCCTGGCCGTCCCATGGTTGGGCGCGACTGCTCGACTGGAAACTGCTCAACAGCAGCAGCGCCGAAGACGGCGTGCGCCTGCACTGGCAACTGCAGCTGTGCGATTGGCAGGTCGACCTGCACGCGCACCTGGGCGAACGCATGGAATTACGCCTGAGCACCGAGCATCAGGACGACATGCCGTGCCAGTTGAGCCAGGCTTTGCACGCTTACTGGCGTATTGGTGATGTCGGTGAGATAGCGCTGTCTGGGCTCGAAGGCGCGCAGGGTTATGACCAGTTGAATCGCCAGGTTTGCCAGCAGGAAGGCGAGTTGCGGGTCGATGGCGGCTGTCAGCGGGTGTTCCAGCATGACGGCGAATTGCAGCTCAAGGATCACGCCTGGCAGCGCGAGTTGTGCATCGATACCGGTGACAGCGGCGACACCGTCGTCTGGCATCCCGGCGCGCGGCCGTTGCTGGGGGTAAGTTGGGACGAGATTTCCGAATTCGTCTGCGTGGAAGCAGCGGCGGGCGGCACGGACAGCCTGCACTTGGCGCCGGGGGAGAAGGCGCATTTGAGTTTGCAGGCGTGGGCGACGGCTTAGTGCGTCAAGTACACCGATACCCTCACCCTAGCCCTCTCCCAGAGGGAGAGGGGACCGAATGGGGGATGCTCGAGAATTACGCCGACGTGAAAGTGCAGTTCTGAATCCATAATCGACTGGATATTTCAGGTCGATGTACCGCGCAAGACACCTCGGTCGGCTCCCTCTCCCTCCGGGAGAGGGCTGGGGTGAGGGGGCTTTTGATCTTTAGTTGAATTCATCCCCAACCGGATACCGGCTGGCATTCAAGCTCTCTTTGATCTTGCGCAGATGCGGCTGGAAATCCACGCCACGGCGCAAGGTCATTCCCGTTGCCAGCACATCCAGCACGGTCAACTGAATGATCCGCGAGGTCATCGGCATATAAATGTCGGTGTCTTCCGGCAGCGGAATGTTCAGGCTCAAAGTACTGGCCTTGGCCAGCGGTGAATTCTCCGCTGTCAGGCCCAAAACCGAAGCGCCGTTCTCCCGGGCGATTCGCGCCACTTCCACCAGTTCGCGGGTACGCCCGGTGTAGGAAATGATCACGAACAGCTCGCCGGTGTGCGCCACCGAGGCAATCATCCGCTGCATCAGCACATCGGCGTGAGCAGTGACAGCGAGGTTGAAGCGGAAGAACTTGTGCTGCGCATCCAGCGCCACCGGGGCCGAAGCGCCGAGGCCGAAGAAGTGGATCTGCCGGGCCTGGATCAACAGGTCGACGGCGCGGCTGATCAGGTTCGGGTCGAGCGCCTGGCAAGCACTGTCCAGGGAAGCGATGGCGCTGCCGAAGATCTTCTGGGTGTACGCCTCGGGATTGTCGTCGGCCTCGACCGCGCGGCTGACATACGCCGCACCACTGGCCAGGCTCTGCGCCAATTGCAGCTTGAGTTCGGGGTAGCCGCTGACACCGAACGAGCGGCAGAAACGGTTGACCGTCGGTTCGCTCACCGAGGCGGCCTGGGCGAGGGCGGCGATGCTGAAGCGGGTGGCCTGCTGCGGATTGAGCAGGATCACCTCGGCGACCTTACGTTCGGCCTTGTTCAGCTCTTCAAGGCGACTCTGGATCTGTTCCAGTAAATTTCGCACGCGGTCCATATGGAATTCCTGATTCACCGACGCAGAGTTGCGTCGGGCTATGCAAATTGGGCCTTTGATATGGCCCGTGACGGTGGCCTATCCTACTGATGCGTCCGGGCGACCACCACTCGGATTGAGTATTCTGCGAAAATGTTGTGGTTATTACTACATTTTCCCTTGAGTGATGCCTTGAAAAAAGGTATTTGTAGCTTAACTTGATAAAAGAACAAACATCATGCCTTCCATTACGGTTGAACCGTGCACCTTTGCCTTGTTCGGCGCGCTTGGCGATCTGGCCCTGCGCAAGCTGTTTCCTGCCCTGTATCACCTTGACGGTGCCGACCTGCTGCACGAGGACACGCGCATCATTGCGCTGGCCCGTGAGCCCGGCAGCGAGCAGCAGCACATGGCGTTCATCGCCGCCGAATTGCGCCGTTATGTCGGCAAAGAGCTGAACGAAACCGTGGCCGAGCGCTTCCTCGCGCGCCTGACCTATCTGCACGTCGACTTCCTCAAGGCTGAGGATTACGTGGCGCTGGCGGAACTGGCCGGCAGCAGCCAGCGCATGATTGCCTACTTCGCCACCCCGGCGGCGGTGTACGGCGCTATCTGCGAGAACCTCGAGAAAGTCGGTCTGGCCGAAAACACCCGAGTGGTGCTGGAAAAACCGATCGGCTCTGACCTGGAGTCCTCGCGCAAGGTCAACGACGCCGTCGCGCAGTTCTTCCCGGAAGACCGCACCTACCGCATCGACCACTATCTGGGCAAAGAGACCGTTCAGAACCTGATCGCCCTGCGTTTCGCCAACAGCCTGTTCGAAACCCAGTGGAACCAGAATTACATCTCCCACGTGGAAATCACCGTGGCCGAGAAGGTCGGCATCGAAGGCCGCTGGGGCTATTTCGACAAGGCCGGCCAGCTGCGCGACATGATCCAGAATCACCTGTTGCAGCTGCTCTGCCTGATTGCCATGGACCCACCGGCCGACCTGTCCGCCGACAGCATCCGTGACGAAAAGGTAAAAGTGCTCAAGGCGCTGGCGCCGATCAGTCCGGAAGGCCTGACCACACAAGTGGTGCGCGGCCAGTACATCGCCGGCCACAGCGAAGGCAAATCCGTACCGGGTTACCTCGAAGAACCGAATTCCAATACCCAGAGTGACACCGAAACCTTCGTCGCCCTGCGTGCCGACATCCGCAACTGGCGCTGGGCCGGCGTGCCGTTCTACCTGCGTACCGGCAAGCGCATGCCGCAAAAGCTGTCGCAGATCGTCATCCACTTCAAGGAACCCTCGCACTACATCTTCGCCCCGGAGCAGCGCCTGCAGATCAGCAACAAACTGATCATCCGCCTGCAACCGGACGAAGGCATTTCCTTGCGCGTGATGACCAAAGAGCAGGGCCTGGACAAGGGCATGCAACTGCGCAGCGGCCCGCTGCAACTGAATTTCTCCGACACCTGGCGTAGCGCGCGGATCCCCGATGCCTACGAGCGGTTGTTGCTGGAAGTGATGAACGGCAATCAGAACCTGTTTGTCCGTAAAGATGAAATCGAAGCCGCGTGGAAGTGGTGTGACCAGCTGATCGCCGGGTGGAAGAAATCCGGCGACGCGCCCAAGCCTTATGCGGCCGGGTCGTGGGGGCCGATGAGCTCCATTGCTTTGATCACGCGGGACGGGAGGTCGTGGTATGGCGATATCTGATGTGCAACTGCCGACGGGTGTGACTGCCCGCGAATTCAACAGCCCGGTGCTGCTGGCTGAAGGCCTGGCGCTGAACGTTGCCAGTCAACTGAGCGAGGCCATTGCCGCGCGCGGCAACGCGGTGCTGGTGGTGTCCGGCGGGCGCAGCCCGGTAGCGTTTTTCCAGCACCTGGCCAAGCAGGAGCTGGACTGGTCGAAGGTCGTTGTGACCCTGGCCGACGAACGCTGGGTACCGGTCGAACATGCCGACAGCAATGCCGGCCTGCTCAAGCAGTATCTGCTTAAAGGCCCGGCAGCCAAGGCGCAGTTCCTCAGCCTCTACAGCGCGGCGGCCAACGTCGAGCAGGCTGCTGAACAGGCCGATCGTCTGCTCGGCGAACTGCCGCCGATCGACGTGCTGGTGCTGGGCATGGGCGATGACGGCCACACCGCATCGCTGTTCCCCGACAGCCCGCACCTCGCCGAAGCCCTGCAAGCCGATGGCACACGCCGTTGCTGGCCGATGCTGGCGCCCAGCGTGCCGCGTCAGCGCCTGACCATGAGCCGCGCGCTGCTGGCCTCGGCCCGGCACAAGATTCTGTCGATTTCCGGTCAATCGAAACTGACCACCCTGAATGCCGCGCTGGCATCCGATGACGTCGCGGCCATGCCGGTGCGCGCGTTTCTGCAACCTACGTTAGAGATTTACTGGTGCCCATGAGCCAAGGAACAGCCGCTATGACAACCCCATCCCCGACCGTTTCCATGGCGGACAAAGTTGCCCTGATCGACAGTCTCTGCGCCAAGGCGCGGATCCTGCCAGTGATCACCATCGCCCGCGAACAGGACGTGCTGCCGCTGGCCGACGCCCTCGCCGCCGGTGGCCTGACTGCGCTGGAAGTGACCCTGCGCTCGCAGTTCGGCCTCAAGGCCATTCAGATCCTGCGCGAACAGCGCCCCGAGCTGATGACCGGTGCCGGCACCGTGCTTGACCGCAACATGCTAGCGGCGGCTGAAGCGGCAGGCTCGCAGTTCATTGTTACCCCGGGCATCACCCGCGACCTGCTCGAAGCCAGCGTCGACAGCCCGATTCCGCTGTTGCCGGGCATCAGCAACGCCTCGGGGATCATGGAAGGCTACGGTCTGGGCTATCGCCGCTTCAAGCTGTTCCCGGCGGAAGTCAGCGGTGGCGTGGCGGCAATCAAGGCCCTCGGCGGCCCGTTCGGCGAGGTGAAATTCTGCCCGACTGGCGGCGTCGGCCCGGCCAATATCAAGAGCTACATGGCGCTGAAAAACGTCATGTGCGTGGGCGGTAGCTGGATGCTTGATCCGGAGTGGATCAAGAACGGCGACTGGGCCCGCATTCAGGAATGCACCGCCGAGGCCCTGGCGCTGCTGGACTGATTGTTACCCGACACTTCGTTGTGTGCTTTACGGCTTTATGGTGCGCTTGGTCGGCGCACCTTTTTTTTGCGCTGAAAAAACTGCCGATACATGCGGCGATACATAGTTACTGCACGCTGAATTTTTCACGGGGTTAATCTGCGTCCATCTTATGGAAGAGAGAACGCCTCATGGACGACCGTCAGTCTCTGACCCTTACGCCACAATCCCGTTATCAACCGAAGCAACTTCCCCTCGGCCGCCCCGCAGCTGAATCTCAAGTGCGCAATATCAGCCAAGGTGTCCAAGGCTTGCCGCTGGTCCTGCGTCTGTCGCTGGTCGATGCGATGACCAGCGAGCCGGTCATCGGCGCGCTGGTGCGCATTCAACAGCGTGTCGATGGCGACACCAGCCTGGGCGGCAGTCAATCGACCGACAGCCATGGCATCGTCCGTTTCACCAGTGTCTATCCGGACCGACTGGCGCACGGCGCTGCTTGCCTGAAGCTGAACGTATTCATTCCCGGCGACGAAGCAGGAGCGCAAGCTCACCACGAGGCCTGGGCCGGCACCTTGCACGTCCCAGGCCGCTGCGGCTGTGAAGGTGCCGCCGAGGACGCCTTGCGGTTGGTGTTGCAGCCGATCGCCGGCGCGGATCTTGAAGACGGTGCTTTCGCCTGCCAGACCCTCGGCATCGACACCTTTGCCGTGTCGTCGCAGCTTGGCCTGGAAGGCTACGAAAAAAACTCCGGAGCGCCGTTCTAGCGCAGTTGGTCCAGCGCCCGAACCAGCTGCTCCATCTCGCCAGCCGTGGTGGTCAGCCCCGGGGTGATGCGAATGCACGGCCCGCACACGGCGCCGGTGCGCACCACGGTGAACAGGTTGAATTCGCTGAGCAGACGCTCGGCCATGGCCTGCTGATCGGCATGCCGGGTGAAGCGCAGCGCGGTGATCCCGCAATACAGTTGCGGGTCGTCCGGCGTCAGCACCTCGATGCCCGGCAGGTGCCGGACCCGGCTGACCCACAGGTTGCGCAGGTAACTCAGGCGTGGGCTTTTGGCGGCGGCGCCGCCGAGCGCGTCGTGCTCTTCGAACACCAGCGGCAAGGTCATCAGCGCCGGGATGTTCGGCGTGCTGTACGAGGTCCGCGCGCGAATATCGCTGACCGGGTAATGCATCTCGCCCATGTCCGGATCGATATCAGCCAGACGCTGCGGGGCGATATAGATGAAGCCAAGGGTCAGCGGCGCGCCGATCCATTTGTGCAGGTTGTAACCGGCGAAAGCGATGCCCAACGCTTGCAGGTCGAATTCAATCTGGCCGAGGGCGTGGGCACCGTCGAGGATGATGTCGACGCCATGCTCTTTGGCCAGCGCGGCGATGGCTTGCACGGGCATAACCAGACCGGTGCGATGGGTGACGTGGGTCAGGGCCATCAGTTTGAGTTTTGGATGGCGGACGAACGCCTCGCGGTAGGTTTCGAGCAGGCTGTCGAAACTGGCGGGATGGTGGTGGGCAATCTCGATGACCTCAACGCCACGCAGCTTCGCCAGCCAGCGCATGGCGCCCTTGACCGTGTCGTACTCGAGGTCGCAGATCAGTACCTGATCACCTGGTTGCAGACGATTGTAATTGCGGATCAGCGATTGCAGGCCTTCGGTGGCATTGCGCGTCAGCGCCACGCTTTGCGCGCGCACGCCAATCAGTTCGGCCAGTTGCGCGCGGATCTCAAGGTTGTCGTGCTGTTCAAAGCGCTGGCGTGCATAAATCGAGTTGCTGGCGTTGATCAGCTCGATGTTGCGCTGGTACTCCTCGATCACTGTGCGCGACATGCGCCCGAAGTAACCGTTTTCCAGATTGACCGGGCCGGGCTGCACATCGTATCGGTCGGCAAAGGTTTGCCAGAAGGCTTCGTCACGGGCGCGGCGGGTGTTGTCAGGCATGGTCGGCAAGGCTCAAGAGGGAAGGGCGCGTCAGTGGCGCGG
Organism: Pseudomonas sp. 2957; assembly: GCF_031456345.1. Classification (NCBI taxonomy): domain Bacteria; kingdom Pseudomonadati; phylum Pseudomonadota; class Gammaproteobacteria; order Pseudomonadales; family Pseudomonadaceae; genus Pseudomonas; species Pseudomonas sp. 2957. The sequence goes on along the minus strand of NZ_JAVDUL010000003.1, from coordinate 458,420 downwards.
GGCGGGTTTGCCGTGTTTGGCGCGCAGCGGCTCGAGCAGGTCGGACAGGCCGTTATGGTCAATCTCCTGCATCAGCGCCAGCAGGCCACCGAGTTCACCGTGGGGAAAGCCTTCACGGGCGAACCAGTTCAGATAGGGGCCGGGCAGGTCGGCAATGATTCGGCCTTTGTACTTGCCGAAGGGCATTTCGCGGGTAATCAGCAGTTCGAGTTTTTCCGGATTCATCAGCACGCTTCATCGATTCACATCACAGCCTGGAAAATACAGGCATTCTGCATGCAGGCCAAATGACAGATCATGCAAAAAACCAGCATACAGATGGTTCAATCTTTCGTAATTTGTTGAAAATAAAGGATTTTTATCCGATCAAAAAGCTGGCACGCACACTGCAATATCCCTTGCATCTTCAACCCATCGCAAGGAATTGAAAAATGACCGACATGAAAAAAGAAGCCATTTCTGTACTCAATGACCTGATTGAAACCTGCAAGGACGGTCAGGAAGGGTTCAAGACTTGCGCTGAAGACATCAAGCACCCAGAACTGAAAACCCTGTTCGTGACTCGCTCCGCTGATTGCGCCACCGCAGCAGCCGAGCTGCAGGCTCAGGTACGTTCGCTGGGCGGCGATCCGGAAACCTCGACCAGCGTCAGCGGTGATCTGCACCGTCGCTGGGTCGATGTCAAGGCCATGTTCACCGGTAAAGACGAAGAGGCTGTGCTGAACGAAGCAGAGCGCGGTGAAGACCACGCACTGAAGGCCTACAAAGAAGCCCTCGAGAAAATCACCAAGCACAACCTGGTGGGTATTCGTGATCTGGTTGAACGCCAATATCACGGCGTACAACGCAACCACGACCAGGTGAAAGCCCTGCGCAACCAGGCTCGTGCGAGCTCGTAAGAGTTAGTCGGCTGAAAAAAAACGCCAGCTTGTCTGGCGTTTTTTTGTGCCTGGCGAAAAGCCCCTCACCCTAGCCCTCCCGAAACGTCGGACCGCCCGGAGGGAGAGGGGACTGACCGAGGTGTTCTTGAAAGTTACAGCGATGTGAAATATCCAGTCGAACTCAGGATTTGGAAAGCCAGGAAATCGGCTCCCTTTCCCCCTCGCCCCCTTGGGGGAGAGGGCTGGGGTGAGGGGGCAGCAATCTACCTGACACCCTACAATCCATCAGCCGATACTGATCGCCGGCAATGTCGGCAACGTCACCGTCTGCTGTTTGCGCGGCGCGAGAATCTCCGCTTCACCATCCACCACCAACTCATCACGTTGATTGAATACGCGAGTGGCAATGCGCACGCGGAATTTCGGCAGTTTCTCCAGAATCTCCAGGCGCACTGTCAGCGTGTCGCCGATCTTCACCGGCTTCTGAAAGCTCATCTGCTGACCGATATAAATGGTGCCCGGCCCAGGCAATTCACAGGCCACCGCTGCACTGATCAGCGCACCGCTGAACATGCCGTGGGCGATGCGCTCCTTGAACATGCTGGCGGCGGCAAACTCGGCGTCCAGGTGCACCGGGTTGTGGTCGCCTGACATCGCGGCGAACAGCTGAATGTCGCGCTCTTCGACAGTCTTGCTGTAGCTGGCGGTCTGGCCGACTTCGAGGGCTTCGTAAGGGATGTTGGTAACCTGGGTCATCGGTTTCGATTCCTGTGACGGATTTCAGTCAATCCACAAAAAATTATTCGCTGCGCTGCGGGCGCCGGTGGCTCAGGGCCTGGTCGATCCAGGCGAGCACATCGGCGGTCACTTCGTCGCGATTACTTTCATTGAACAATTCGTGCCGGGCCTGCGGGTAGATCTTCAGTTGCAGATGCTGGCTGCCGGCCCTGCGCAAGGCATTGGCCAGATCTGTCAGACGCTTGCCCTCGCTCACCGGATCACATTCGCCGCCAATCACCAGCAGCGGCAGGCCCGGGTCGATCTGCGCGAGATTGGACGCTTTGCTGATTTGCTGCAAGCCGCCGAGCAGGTCGATCCACAGCTGATTGGTGCAGCGAAAGCCGCATAACGGGTCGGCGGCGTACTTGTCGACTTCGGCCGGATCACGGCTCAGCCAGTCGAAACGGGTGCGCACCGGTTTGAATTTATTGTTGAACGAGCCGAACGACAGCCACTCGATCAACGCGCTGCGGCCCTTGCCGCCCTGGCGCAGTTTTTCCAGCCGGGCAATCTGTCGAGCCATGCGATAGAGGGTCACTGGCTGATAATTCGAGCCGCTGAGAATCGCCCCGTGCAGACTGGCACTGTGGTGCAGCAGATACGCCTGCGCCAGATAGCTGCCCATGCTGTGGCCGAGGAGGATGATCGGCACGCCGGGATGTTGCTGGCCGATGTGCTGGTTGAGGCTGGCCAGATCGCCAACCACCTTGCACCAGCCATCGTCATCGGCGAAATGGCCAAGGGTGCCGTTGTCAGCGGTGCGACCATGGCCGCGCAGATCCGGGGCGTACACGCCATAGTCTTTGTCGCAAAACGTGTCGGCGAGCCGCGCGTAGCGAGCGCTGTGTTCGGCCATGCCATGGGCCAGCAGAATCACCGCTTTCAATGGCGTGGCCGGTAGCCAGCGGTTGACGTACAGGCGGCTGCGGTCACTCGCGTCCAGCCAGAAGGTGTCGTGGGTCATGGCGATTCCTTTGCTCAGCATCGCCACAGTGTATAGCGCGTCTGATCAGCTCACGCCACGGCTGGAAGATTCACGGGATCAATGAGGGCCTGCGTCATATTTGCCTCAATGGCCATAGCTGCTAGTGTCCGTGAAGCTCCGCTTTGTGCTTTTCGCCTTCCATGGACGAAGCAGAAACGACAGAAAGCGGCTCCCGGATCGGCTCAGGTAAAGAGGACAAGAACAATGCAACCTGATTTCTGGAATGACAAACGCCCGGCCGGCGTACCGCTGGACATCGACATGGGCGAGTTCAAGTCGGTCATCGAAGTGTTTGAGCGTTCCTGCAAGAAGTTCGCTGACCGCCCGGCGTTCAGCAGCATGGGCATCACCCTGACCTACGCCGAACTCGAACGCCAGAGTGCGGCGTTCGCCGGTTACCTGCAGGCCCATACCGATCTGGTGCCGGGGGATCGCATTGCGGTGCAGATGCCCAACGTCCTGCATTATCCGATTGCCGTGTTCGGCGCGCTGCGCGCCGGGCTGATCGTGGTCAACACCAACCCGCTCTATACGCCGCGCGAGATGCGCCACCAGTTCAAGGATTCCGGCGCACGCGCGCTGGTCTACCTGAATCTGTTCGGGCAGAAAGTCCAGGAAGTGCTGCCCGACACCGACATCCAATATTTGATCGAAGCGAAGATGGGCGACCTGATGCCCACCGCCAAAGGCTGGCTGGTCAACACCGTGGTCAGCAAAGTGAAGAAACTGGTTCCCGAGTATTCGCTGCCGCAAGCGACCTCGTTCAAAAGCGCGCTGCGCATGGGGCGTGGTCTGGGCATCAAGCCGCTGAACGTCGGCCTCGATGACATCGCCGTGCTGCAATACACCGGCGGCACCACCGGCCTGGCCAAGGGCGCGATGCTCACCCACGGCAATCTGGTGGCGAACATGCAGCAGGTGCGCGCCTGTCTGGCTCAGCTCGGCCCGGACGGTCAACCGCTGTTGCGCGAAGGCCAGGAGGTGATGATTGCGCCGCTGCCGCTGTACCACATCTATGCCTTCACTGCGAATTGCATGTGCATGATGGTGTCCGGCAACCACAACGTGTTGATCTCCAATCCGCGCGACATCGCCGGCTTCATCAAGGAACTGAAGAACTGGCGTTTCTCGGCGCTGCTGGGTTTGAACACCTTGTTCGTTGCGCTGATGGATCATCCCGATTTCAAGACCCTGGACTTCTCCAGCCTGAAGCTGACCAACTCCGGCGGCACCGCGCTGGTCAAGGCCACCGCCGAGCGCTGGGAGCAGATGACCGGTTGCCGTATCACCGAAGGCTACGGCCTGACCGAAACCTCGCCGGTGGCCTGCACTAACCCTTACGGCGACCAATCGCGCTTGGGCACGGTGGGCCTGCCGGTGCCGGGTACGCTGGTGAAAATCATCAATGATGACGGCGTCGAGCAGCCGCTGGGCGAGCGCGGTGAGCTGTGCATCAAAGGCCCGCAGATCATGAAGGGCTACTGGAACAAACCCGAAGCCACCGCCGAAGTGCTGGACGCCGAGGGCTGGTTCAAGTCCGGCGATATCGCCGTGATCGACCCGGACGGTTTTGTGCGCATCGTCGATCGCAAGAAGGACATGATCATCGTCTCCGGCTTCAACGTTTATCCCAACGAAATCGAAGACGTGGTCATGGCCCACCCGAAAGTCGCTAACTGCGCGGTCATCGGCGTGCCGGACGAACGTTCGGGGGAGGCGGTGAAGCTGTTTGTGGTGGCGCGGGAAACCGGGGTCAGCCTGGAAGAGCTGAAGGCGTACTGCAAAGAGAATTTCACCGCCTACAAGGTGCCGAAACACATCGTGTTGCGTGAGTCGTTGCCGATGACGCCTGTAGGGAAAATTCTGCGGCGCGAGTTGCGGGATATCGCATAAAGGTTACGAGCGAAAAGATCGCAGCCTTCGGCAGCTCCTACAGGAAACGCATTCCTAATGCAGGAGCTGCCGAAGGCTGCGATCTTTGCTTTTACACCCCATGACTACGGGGCTTTCACGGCTTGATAGGATTTTTGCTCTAAAATGACCGCTGGCAAGTCTTGAGTCATCAATATGACTGTAGGGGCCTCTTTTGGCTCTGGTCGACCCTTGGCAAAGCTGCTACTCTCGGCGCGCTTTGTGACTTCTCGGCCTGTAAACCGCCGGATTCACCAATACAAAACACACACCAATAATAATCGCATCAAATGCGGTGAAGAATTCGCGTTGCTGAGGAGTGGGCTTCCATGATCGAAGACTTTTGGAAGGATAAGTACCCGGCTGGAATCGCAGCCGAGATCAATCCAGACGAGTATCCGAACATTCAGGCAGTGTTGAAGCAATCCTGCCAACGCTTCGCCAACAAACCGGCTTTCAGCAACCTCGGCAAGACAATCACCTACGGTGAGCTGTACGAGCTGTCCGGTGCCTTTGCCGCGTATCTGCAACAGCATACCGACTTGCAGCCCGGCGATCGAATCGCCGTGCAACTGCCCAACGTCCTGCAATACCCTGTCGCGGTCTTCGGTGCCATTCGCGCCGGGCTGATCGTGGTCAACACCAACCCGCTGTACACCGCGCGGGAAATGGAACACCAATTCAATGACTCAGGCGCCAAAGCGCTGGTGTGCCTGGCGAACATGGCGCATCTGGCCGAAGCCGTGGTGCCGAAAACCGGCGTCAAGCACGTCATCGTCACCGAAGTCGCCGACTTGCTGCCGCCGATCAAGCGCCTGCTGATCAACAGCGTCATCAAGTACGTGAAGAAAATGGTCCCGGCCTATCACTTGCCCAAAGCCATCAAGTTCAACGACGTCCTGAGCAAGGGCCACGGCCAGCCAGTGGCCGAAGCGAACCCGGACAGCGGCGATGTCGCGGTGCTGCAATACACCGGCGGCACCACCGGCGTGGCCAAGGGCGCGATGCTCACGCACCGCAACCTGGTCGCCAACATGCTGCAATGCAAGGCGCTGATGGGCTCCAACCTCAACGAAGGCTGCGAGATCCTGATCACGCCGCTGCCGCTGTATCACATCTATGCGTTCACCTTTCATTGCATGGCGATGATGCTGATCGGCAACCACAACATCCTGATCAGCAACCCACGCGACCTGCCGGCGATGGTCAAGGAACTGTCGAAGTGGAAGTTCAGCGGTTTCGTCGGTCTGAACACGCTGTTCGTGGCGCTGTGCAACAACGAAGGTTTCCGCAAGCTGGATTTCTCCGCGCTGAAAGTTACCCTGTCCGGCGGCATGGCCCTGCAACTGGCGGCGGCCGAGCGCTGGAAAGCCGTGACCGGTTGCGCCATCTGCGAAGGCTACGGCATGACCGAAACCAGCCCGGTGGCCACGGTCAACCCGATTCAGCACATCCAGATCGGCACCATCGGCATTCCGGTGCCGTCGACCCTGTGCAAAGTCATCGACGATGCCGGTGTCGAGCAGCCGCTGGGCGAAATCGGCGAGCTGTGCGTCAAAGGCCCGCAAGTGATGAAGGGCTACTGGCAGCGTCAGGAAGCCACCGATGAAATGCTCGACAGCGACGGTTGGCTGAAAACCGGTGACATCGCGCTGATCCAGCCGGACGGCTACATGCGCATCGTCGATCGCAAGAAAGACATGATTCTGGTGTCTGGCTTCAACGTCTATCCGAACGAACTGGAAGACGTGCTGGCGACTTTGCCGGGCGTGTTGCAGTGCGCGGCGATCGGTGTGCCGGACGAGAAATCGGGTGAGGCGATCAAGATTTTCATCGTCGCCAAACCGGGCGTGACCCTGACCAAAGAGCAGGTCATGGACCACATGCGCGCCAACGTTACAGGCTACAAAGTGCCGCGCTCGGTGGAATTCCGCGATGCGCTGCCGACCACCAACGTCGGCAAGATCCTGCGCCGCGAGTTGCGGGATGAAGAGCTGAAGAAGATCAAGGCCAAGTCTGCCGCGTAAATAAAAAGCCCCGCAGATGCGGGGCTTTTTGTTGGGAAAGATTGGTGATTTGCAGCGTCTGGTAAATCCTACCCCCTCACCCCAACCCTCTCCCCCAAGGGGGCGAGGGGGAAGGGAGCCGATCTTCAAACTTTTCAGAACCTGAGTTCGGCTCGATATTTCAGGTCGGCGTATTCCGTAAGAACAACCCGGTCGGTCCCCTCTCCCTCTGGGAGAGGGCTAGGGTGAGGGGAAGGGCTGACGCCACAAATCCTACTGACGAAACGGCGCAAAATTCACGTTGGTCCCCGCCGGTCGCATGTCCTGCAGATAAGAATCCTTGTCCGCACTCAATTCCAGGCTCAGCGCCGCCTTGCGCTTGCCTTCGTTGCGAATCACCAGCCCTTCGAGCTTTTCGCGCAGGAATACCGTTGGCACTTTCAGGTGCAGCAACTCATCGGTGGCCGGGGTGTGCAGCAGCAAGTGAATCCACTCGTACTGACCGATGGCCAAGCGCGACACCGGCAGGTCGAACCACCAGATATTGCGGTTACGGTTCAGTTCGGCGAAGTGACAGTTGTTGGTGCCGAGCACGGCGCCGCCCAGTTCCTGGTTGCGACGGGCGATGGCCTGGGTTTTATTGAGCTTCATGACATTCCTGCGAATCGGTGTGCCGGGCGCGACGCCCGTAGGCTGAGCATTCTCGGGGCAACGCCGGCAAACATAAAGCGCAACCTGCGCGCCACGACGAAATGCCGGCAAAATAAATGAAACTCGGCGCAAAGCGCACCGGTCAATCGTTACGTAATGACTTTTCTTCCCTATATGCATCACGGAGAAACACCATGAGTAGCACAGGCGATAAAGTAAAAGGCATGGCCAACGAAGCCGTCGGTAACGTCAAGCAAGGCGTCGGCAAGGTCACTGACAACGACAAGCTGCGCGCCGAAGGCAAGGTTCAAGAGAAAAAAGGCGAAGCCCAGCAAGCGGTTGGCAACGCCAAGGACGCTGTGAAAAAAGGCGTCGACAAGGCGTAAGCGAGCCTTGAACGAATCACACGAGCGGCCATCCAAGGATGGCCGTTTTTGTATCAGAACCCTGCGGTCATCCGCCGAAGGATCGCTAAGTAGGCTACCTTGAGGTAAAAAACGGCCCCTGAGTCGCCACGACTTCAACCTTTTGCGGCGCAAGGAGACGCGAATGATATTTCCGGACATGAAAGGTCTGCCCCTGCACCGGGTGATGGTGCGCACGGTCACTGAGTTCGTCGATGACGAAATGTCGACCTACGCCTCGGCGCTGGCCTACCAGATGCTGTTCTCGCTCTTCCCGTTCATTCTTTTCCTGATTGCCCTGATCGGTTTCCTGCATCTGCCGGACTTCTTTTCCTGGCTGCGTCTGCAATCTGAACTGGTGCTGCCACCGCAGGCACTGGAGCAGGTCAACCCGGTGATCGACCAGTTGCAGCAATCCAAGGGTGGCCTGCTGTCCATCGGTATCGTGATCGCGCTGTACACCGCGTCCGCCGGCGTGCGCCTGATGATGAGCGCAATGAATGCCGCCTACGACGTGGTCGAAGGCCGGCCGATCTGGAAGCGCTTCCCGTTGTCGATCGTCTACACCGTCGGCATCGCCGGCATGCTGCTGATCGCTGCTGCGCTGATGGTGCTCGGGCCGCAGGTGATGGGCTGGATTGCCGCACAAGTGGGACTGGAATACTTCATCGTCACGGTGTGGACGATCGCCCGCTGGCCGGTGATCGTGATTCTGATGATGGTCGCGGTGGCGCTGATCTATTACGTGATGCCCGACGTCAAACAGGAATTCCGTTTTATCACCCCAGGTTCGGTGCTGGCTGTGGTGGTGTGGATCCTCGCCTCGCTGGGTTTTGCCTTCTACGTGAAAACCTTCGCCAACTACAACGCGATGTATGGCAGCATCGGGGCGATCATCGTGCTCTTGCTGTATTTCTACATTTCCTCCGCAGTCCTGTTGCTCGGCGCGGAGATGAATGCAGTGATCGAGCACATGTCCGCCGAAGGCAAGGAAAAGGGCGAAAAAGCCCCTGGCGAGCCTGACGAATCCCCCAAACAACACGTCTCGGGCCTGGGCCGCGATCATTCGCTCAAGCCGGACACTGATGAAGCCCGAACATGATTCGTGAAATTCTGAAAATGGGTGACGAGCGCCTGCTGCGCATCGCCGCGCCGGTACCACCGGAAATGTTCAACAGCGCCGAGCTCTGGCAACTGATCGATGACATGTTCCAGACCATGGAAAGCGTCGGCGGCGTTGGCCTCGCGGCGCCGCAGATCGGAGTCGACCTGCAACTGGTGATCTTCGGCTTCGAACACAGCGAGCGTTACCCGGACGCCGAAGCAGTGCCGCAGACGATCCTGATCAATCCGCTGATCACACCGTTGAATCCGTTGATGGAAGAGGGCTTTGAGGGTTGTCTGTCGGTGCTGGGCCTGCGCGGCGCGGTGGAGCGCTATCAGCAGATTCGCTACGAAGGCTTTGATCCGAAGGGCGAGCCGATCGTGCGAGTGGCCTCGGGGTTTCATGCACGGGTGGTGCAGCATGAATGCGATCACCTGATCGGCCGGCTGTATCCGTCGCGGATTACCGATTTCAGCAAGTTCGGCTTTACCGAAGTGCTGTTTCCGGATCTTGATCCGAACGCTGACGACTGATTGTCAGAACACCATCAACCCCTGTGGGAGCGAGCCTGCTCGCGAACGCGGAGTATCAGAACCAAATTCGGCGCTGACACACCGCATTCGCGAGCAGGCTCGCTCCCACAGGGTTTCAGCGTAAATCTGCGGGATTGAGCCCCATCGCAATCATCGGCTTGCTCCGCGCGTACCGGCTCAACCGCTCGGCCATCGCCTGCGGCAGTGGCGGATCGAAGCTGAACCCACGCCGCTCATAAAACCCGCGCAAATCCGGATGGCAAAACAGCCACACCGGCTCGTCCACCTGGGCAACCGCCGCTGCGATCAACTGCGCAGCGACACCTTGTTCCCGATACTGCGGATCAACAAACAACCCCGTCAGCCAGTGTCCGCCCGAGACTGGCCGCAGACACAGCGCCGCAACGATCTCGCCGCGCCTTGCCACCCACAGCTGCGCCTCGCGCACGGCTTTCATAGACGACTGGTGGCTGCGGTAGAACTTGTTCATCAGCGGCCACAACGATTCGTCGAGCTGGCTGTAGTGGATGTCGGACATGATTCGGGCTGTCGCTGCGAAAAGCGCCGATTATAAAAGAACGCGCGCTTCGGGATAGGTGTATACCTGAACTCACACCCCTGTGAGTGGAGTACCGATCATGTCCAAAGGTATGGATTCAAAGAAAGCCGCGAAGAAAAAGCCGGCCAAGACCGCGATTGAAAAACGCGCGGAGAAGAAAGCCAAGAAGGTCGATATTTTCGGCCATTGATCAAACCATGCGGAAGCCCGGTTCACGGGCTCCCGCCTCGCTGGCGAAAACGTCCGTTTTCACCGCACTGTTTCCCTGCGCTGAACCGTTTCTTGTGCAAAAAGTGCCAGATACTGGCCGACTAGTGGCCTTGCGCCCGGCGTCCCGGTGGCTATGCTTGCAGGTAACTAACCATGTCGACCGTCATGCCACCAGGCCGACGGCACAGGTTGGTCCGTGATTCATGCTGCCAGAGTGCGCAATTCAAGGCACCAACACTGAACCAACAAGGAGCGTCACTTAAATGGAAGTTCTTCTACGCGTTAGGGCTGGCCCGCATGCGGGCTATCAAGAAAAGGATGTCTTGATCAGAGCGTCGCTGCACGGCGCATCCGATTGATCATCATTTATCACCTGACAACTTCCTCCCGTGGGGGAAGACGTGTGCCTGTTCTGTGGAACGTAGTGATGGATCTTGCAAGACCTGAACTTTCATCAAATCAAAAGAACGCGCGGAAGGTGATACAACCATGTTCAACCTACATCACAAGGCTGACCTGCGGGAAATCGAGCGCTTCAGCTGTGCGCTGACCGAGGCCAACGCGAAAATCGAAGCGATCAGCCGCTCGATGGCGATGATCGAGTTCACTCCGGACGGCATCGTTCTCGACGCCAACGAGAACTTCTGCAAGACCATGGGCTACAGCGCCGATGAAGTGCGCGGCAAACACCATCGGATCTTTTGCGAAGAAAGCTTTTATCGCAGCGAGGACTACGCGAAGTTGTGGCGCGACCTGGCCCGTGGTGAACCGCTCAGCGGTACTTTCCTGCGTCTGAACAAGAGTGGCCGGGAAATCTGGCTTGAAGCCAGTTACATGCCGGTATTCGGTCCCGACAAACAGGTCAGAAGTGTCATCAAGGTTGCGGCGGACATCACCGCACGCATCAACAAAGAACATGAAGAAGAAGCCATGCTCGCGGCGATCGGCCGTTCCATGGCGGTGATCGAGTTCACCCCCGAAGGCAATGTCATCCGCGCCAACGACAACTTTTTGCAGACCATGCAGTACGCGCACCCAGAAATTGTCGGCCAGCACCACAGCCTGTTCTGTCACCGCGCCGAAGCCGAATCCGCGCAATACAAAGCGTTCTGGGCTTCGCTCAATCGCGGCGAATATCACTCGCACCGTTTCGAGCGCAAGAACAAGTCCGGGCAGATGGTTTATCTGGAGGCTTCGTATAACCCGCTGTTCGACGCCAAGGGCCGCTTGTACAAAGTGGTCAAGTTCGCCAGCGACATCACTCGGCAAATGACCACTCTGCAGAACGCTGCGGAATCGGCCCACAGTACCTCGGTGCAAAACGACGCCTGCGCGCAGAAAGGCTCACAGGTGGTGCAGCAGACCGTGCAGATCATTCAGGACATTTCCCGCGATCTGAACGAAGCGGCGGTGAGCATTGATGCGGTCAGCAAACAGTCGGACATCATCGGCACCATCGTTCAGACCATTCGCGGCATTGCCGATCAGACCAACCTGCTGGCGCTCAACGCCGCGATCGAAGCGGCGCGCGCCGGTGAACATGGACGCGGTTTCGCGGTTGTCGCCGATGAGGTGCGCAGCCTCGCCGCGCGGACCAGTCAGGCCACTCTGGAAATTGTCGACGTGGTGCGCAAGAACCACGACCTGTCGCTGAGCGCAGTGTCGAGCATGCAGTCGAGTCTGAGCCGCACCGGGTTGGGCGTGGAACTGGCGAACGAGGCGGGCGAGGTGATCCTCGAGATTCAGCAAGGCTCGCGGCATGTGGTGGATGCGATCAGTCAGTTCAATGAAACCCTGCAATTGAACTGAGCTGTTTCAACGTCACCAATAACCAATGTGGGAGCGAGCCTGCTCGCGAAAACGTTATGTCAGCCAGCACATGCCTTTCTGACACGACGCCTTCGCGAGCAGACTCGCTCCCACGGGTGAGTCCTGTGGTGGCCGTCAGCGATGCGCAATGTTCTCCAGCGCCAGATTACGCGTACGCGGGCCGAACCAGCCGATGGTCAGCATCACGATCAGCATGCTGCTGACGATGAACGCCAGTACCCCCGGCGTGCCGAAATTATCCAGGAACATGCCGATCAGCAGACTGCTGAACACCGTCGACAAGCGACTGAACGAATAGCAGAACCCGACCGCGCGGGCGCGGATGTTGGTCGGGAACAGCTCGCTTTGATAGGAGTGATAACTGAAGCTCAGCCAGGCGTTGCAGAAGGTGATCATTACGCCGCAGAAAATCAGCCCGAAGGCGCTGGTCTGCAGGGCGAACAGGGTGCCGAAGGTCATCGCGCCGAGCGCCGAGCCGACGATTTGCCATTTGTTCTCGAAACGGTTGGCGAACTTCACAAACAGCAACGGCCCGAGCGGGTAGGCGAGGGTGATGATGAAGGCGTACATCAAACTGTGGGTGATGCTCACGCCTTGGCCCGAAAGCAGCGCCGGCAACCAGTTGCCGAAACCGAAGAAACCGATCGCCTGAAAGATATGAAAAACGATCAGCATCAACGCGCGGCGGCGATAGGGCGGCTGCCAGATATCGGCGAAACGGCCCTTGCCTTCGACATCGACCGGCACCGGTTCCGGCGCATCCAGCGCTTTGCCGTAATCCTTGGCGCAGCGCGCTTCGAGGTTATCGAGGATGCGGTTGGCCTCGTCAAAACGGCCATGCTGCGCCAGCCAGCGCGGCGATTCCGGCAGACGCTTGCGCAGCCACCAGATAAACAGCGCAAACACCGCGCTGGCCAGCACCACCCAACGCCAGCCGGACACCCCGAACGGCGCTTGCGGCACCAGCCACCACGACATCAAGGCCACCGCCGGCACCGAGAGGAACTGCACGAAAAACGCAAAGGCGAACGCCGAGCTGCGCATGCGTTTAGGGACCAGTTCCGAGAGGTAGGCATCGATCGTCACCAATTCGATACCCAAGCCGATGCCGACCAGAAAACGCATGCCGATGATGCCCAGCGCCGAGGTCTGAATCCCCATCAGCACTGTCGCCACCGTGTACCAGATCAGCGCGAAGGTGAAAATCGCCCGGCGACCGAACCGATCCGCCAGCGGACTGAGCAGGCTGGCGCCGAGGAACAGGCCGAGGAACGTCGCCGAGGCAAACGCCGCCTGATCGGAGAAACCGAACACGCCTTGCTTACCCGTGGCGAACAGGCCGTCGCGAATCAGCCCGGGGCTGATGTAGGCGGTCTGGAACAGATCGTAGAGTTCGAAAAATCCACCGATCGACAGCAGCGCCACCAGGCGCCAGATGGTGGCGACGGCGGGCAGACGGTCGATGCGGGCGGAAATCTCGGCGGCGCGTACCGGGTCGATGCCGTCACTGTGCGCGGCGGCGGAAGCGTGAGCAGTCATAAGCTGATCCATTTTTTATTGATGGAAAAGCTTAGCCTGCTATCGGAATTGATGGATTGTGAATATCAGCGGTTTACCCGGTCAAACCGCTGATTTCTCGCAATATCTGCTTACGAATTAGCGATTTATGCCGCAGCGGCAGAATCCGGCAGCGCCGACGCCGGCAAACCGAAGATCCGGTCAAACAGCCAGTTGAACACGAACGTGTAGCACGGGATGAAAATGATCAGTGCCAGATCCAGCAGGAACGCTTGCACCAGACTGATGTTCATCCACCACGCGATCAACGGGATCAGAAACACGATCAGCGTCAGTTGAAAGCCGACCGCGTGGGCGATGCGCCGTTTGACCGTGCGGGTGCGCGAGACCTGGCGACTTTCCCAGCGCTCGAACAACGAGGTGTAAATGAAATTCCAGGTCACGGCGATGCTGGTGATGATCACCGCCAGCGGCCCGGTGCTGCCCGGAGATGTGCCCGAGAGCAACGCCAGACCGAGGGCCGAGAAGGTCATCCCAATCACTTCGTAGAGCGACACGTAGACCAGTTTGCGTTTCACGCCTTGCATGCAGATTTGCCTCTTTCTTGCCAAATGTTGGCCAGCAGGGCTGGCGAAGGCGAGCAAAGATAGCTTCAATGCACCTGACAGAAAAAGTCGGTAGCTTTCAGCTTTATTGATAGGTGAGGCATTTGAATTTCAGCAGCGACAGCATCGAATTGTTTCTCGCGGTGATCGAGCGCGGCTCGTTTTCCGCTGCCGCGCGGCAGTTGGGCAAGGTGCCCTCCGCGGTGAGCATGGGCATTGCCAATCTTGAAGCGGAACTCGGTTACCCGCTGTTCGACCGCAGCCACCGCGAGCCGCAACCGACGGCGATGGCGCAGTCGTTGGTGCCCCACGCGCGACTGATCGCCGAGCAGCTCAAGCAGCTGCAGGTGCACGCGGTGGAGCTGTCGCTGGGGCTGGAAAGCAGGTTGTCGATTGGCGTGGTTGCGGACATGGATCGGCGCCGCTTGCTGGCAGCGATCAAGGTGATTGCCGAGCGGCATCCGTTGCTCGATATCGAAGTGCTGACTGCGCCACAGGATGATGTGCTGGCGATGTTGCACACTGGCCGGGTCAGCGTGTGTCTGGCGTTTGCCGGGTTAAGCGTCAATGCGCTGGAGCGGTTTCAGTTCGTCGGCAGCGAACGCATGATCGCCACGCTGGCGGCGGACAGCCCGTTGTTGCAAGGGCGGGATGTGTTTCTCGAAGATCTGGTGCAGGTGCGGCAGATCATCGTCGCCAGCCGCGACTTGCCGATCAGCGAGACGCGGCCATTGGTGGCTGAATCCTACTGGCGTACGGACAATCTCGAGACGGCGATGGAAATGGTTGAAGCGGGATTGGGCTGGGGGAATTTTCCGCTGTCGGTGGTGCAGCCGTGGCTGGACGCGGGACGCTTGAAGCGGCTGAATTTTCGCAACATCGAAAATGGCCTGGTGCTGCCGGTGCATGCGGTGTGGCTCAAGAGCCAGCCCTTGCAGAAGGGCGCCCAGGCGTTGGTCGACCTGCTCAGCCATTGAGTTTGGTAGAGATCCCCTGTGGGAGCGGGCCTGCTCGCGAAGGCGTCGTGTCAGCTGTATCAATGCTGACTGACCCACCGCTTTCGCGAGCAGGCTCGCTCCCACAAGGGTTGTGTTTCAATTCAGCATTTGTGAAGGGTCAGGTACTCTCGCGCACCTTCAGCTCAAACCCCATATCCTCCACCGGCCGCGCCACTTTGTTGCCCGCCATTAACGTGAGCATCTGCTCCGCCGCGCGCCGGCCGATCGCCTCGCGCGGGGTGTTGATGCTGCTCAGGCGCGGCACCATGTGTTCGGACATCGGCAAATCATTGAAACCGAGGATCGCCACCTGCTCGGGAATCTTGATGCCGTTACGCAACGCTTCCAGCATCGCACCCTGGGCCAGGTCATCGTTGCCGAAGAAAATCGCATCAACATCCGGATGCGCCGCCAGCAATTGCAGGAACAGCTCGCCGCCCAAGCCCACCGACGAAGCACGTGGCGTCAGCACTTCCAGATCCGGGTCGTAACGGCCTGCCTTCTGCAATGCTTTGCGGAAACCCTCACCGCGCAGCAGGGTGCGCTGGTCCAGCTGCGCGCCGATGTACGCCAGACGCTTGCGTCCGCGAGACAGAAGGTGTTCGGCGGCAGTTTCCCCGGCGCTCAACTGCGAGAAACCCACGCAATTGACTCCGGCAGCACTGTCCAGCTCCATCATGTACACGCAGGGAATGTTGCTGGCCTCGATCATCCGCCGCGAACTTTCCGTGCGATCAAAACCGGTCAGCAGAAACCCGCGCGGCTGATAAGCCATGTAATTGCGCAGCAGGTTTTCTTCTTCATCGCGCGAATAGTGGAAGTTGCCGATCAGCACTTCGAAGCCTTTGGGCGTCAGCACCCGATGAATGGCTTCCAGCGTGTCGATGAACAGCAGGTTGGACAGTGACGGCACCAGCACCACCACCGAATGGCTCTGCGCCGAGGCCAGTGCGCGGGCGGCGGGGTTGACTACATAGTTGAGTTCAAGCGCAGCTTTCTGCACTTTTTCCACCAGTTCGGTGGCCACCGTGCTCACCCCGCGCAAGGCGCGCGAGGCAGTGATCGGGCTGACGCCGGCCAGGCGGGCTACTTCGTTGAGGGTCGGACGGCCGGTGGTGCGGGTATTTTTATCGTTCTTGGGGGAGGTCATCGGGCGGCTTGCCAAACAAAAATCAAGGCACTAAGGTAGCGCTGTCCTGATGCAGCTGCAAATGCGTGAGCGCGGTCCTGCCTGATCTGTGCTCTTTGGCGTCGGGAACAAACCTGCTGCAACCCAAAAAAACGACAAGAAGGCGTCGGCAACTTCTGCCTGTGCACTAGAGTCATAGCTAGCAAAGGTAGCGCTGTCTGCGCGCTGAGGTGTTATATGAGTCATCCCATCACCGCCCTGGTCATCATGGGCGTTGCCGGTTGCGGCAAGACGTGCGTCAGCCAGGCCCTGTGCCAATTGAGCGGCGCCACTGCCATTGAAGGCGATACTTTCCATCCGGCCGCGAACATCGAAAAGATGAGCGCGGGGATCCCCCTGAACGACGAAGACCGCGCCGGCTGGCTCGACAGCCTGTGCGATGAACTGCGTCGCGTCGATGCCCAAGGCCAGCGCCCGGTGTTGACCTGCTCGGCCCTTAAACACAGTTATCGCGAACGTCTGCGCAGTGCCTTGCCGGGCCTGGGCTTCGTGTTTCTTGAATTGACTCCTGAAGTCGCCGCCGAGCGTGTATCGCACCGCCCGGGCCACTTCATGCCGGCGACGTTGATCGAAAGCCAGTTCGCCACCCTCGAATCGCCCAAGGGCGAGCCGCTGACTCTGCCGCTCAATGCCTCGATTCACAGCGTCGAAGAGCTGGCCCTGCAGGCTCACGTCTGGTGGCAGGCCAACGGCCTGAAACAGGCGATATGAGCATGTTGAAAAAGACAGCGCTGTCCTCCCGACTTCTGTTCAACCCGCTTTAATAACAACAACAATCCAGGAGACACCCCCCATGTTTGGCATGTCCCACGAGACGTTCCTGCTGCTCGATGCGGTGGTCACGGTAATCGGCCTGATTATCCTGATCACCAAATTCAAGATTCACCCTTTTATCGCCCTGACCATCGCCGCCGCCTTCCTCGGCCTGACTTCCGGCATGCCGATCAATACCATCATCAAGGCGTTCCAGGACGGCTTCGGTGGCGTGCTCGGTTTTGTCGGCATCATCCTCGCCCTCGGCACCATGCTCGGCAAAATGATGGCCGAATCCGGCGGCGCCGATCAGATCGCCCAGACCCTGATCCGCGCCTTCGGCAAGGACAAGGTGCAGTGGGCGATGATGTTCGCCGCGTTTCTGGTGGGCATTCCGCTGTTCTTCGAAATCGGCTTCGTGCTGCTGATTCCGCTGGTGTTCATCGTCGCCCGTCGCACTGGCGTATCGATCATCAAGATCGGTATCCCGCTGCTCGCCGGCCTCTCTGCGGTGCACGGTCTGGTACCGCCGCACCCAGGCCCGCTGCTGGCCATCGGCGTGTTCGGCGCTGACATCGGCAAGACCATTCTTTACGGTCTGATCGTCGCGCTGCCGACCGCCATCATTGCCGGTCCGATCTTCGGTACCTTCATCGCCAAGCACATTCCTGGCCACCCGAATCAGGAGCTGGTCGATCAACTGGCCCGCGAAAACGATTCGGCCAACCTGCCGAGCTTCAGCATCACTCTGGTCACCGTGTTGCTGCCGGTGTTCCTGATGCTGCTGAAAACCTTCGCTGACGTAGCGCTGCCGGACGGCAACTTCTTCCGTATCTGGATGGACATGATCGGCCACCCGATCTCCGCACTGCTGCTGGCGTTGCTGCTGTCGCTGTACACCTTTGGCTACAAGCAGGGCATCGGTTCCAACCAGATGCTCAAGTGGCTCGACGCGAGCCTGGCGCCAACCGCCGCGATCATTCTGATCATTGGTGCGGGCGGTGGCTTCAAGCAGATGCTGGTGACCAGTGGCGTGGGTGATGTGATCGGCCACATGGCGGTCAGCGCACAGATCTCGCCGATCCTGCTGGCCTGGCTGGTGGCGGCGGTGATCCGTATCGCAACCGGTTCGGCGACCGTGGCGACCATCACTGGCGCCGGCATTGTGGTGCCGGTTGTCGGCATGATTCCGGGCGTCAACCGTGAGCTGCTGGTGCTGGCCACCGGCGCCGGTTCGCTGATCCTGTCCCACGTCAACGACGCTGGTTTCTGGCTGGTCAAGCAGTACTTCAACATGACCGTGGCCGAAACCTTCAAGACCTGGACCGCGATGGAGACCATTCTGTCGGTAGTGGGCCTGGGCTTTATCCTGCTGTTGTCGCTGTTCGTTTAAGCGGCAGTTTGCAGGCACAAAAAAACCGCAGTGATGCGGTTTTTTTGTGGGTGGATTTCGTGGTTCACCCAAAACCAATGTGGGAGCGAGCCTGCTCGCGAAGGGGCCAGGTCAGCCAGCCAATATGCTGACTGACCCACCGCTTTCGCGAGCAGGCTCGCTCCCACAGGGGGCAGGTGTCAGGCAGGAGATTTCGGATTGAAGCCATCCGCGCGGAACATCCCGCGAATCCCGCGCACGGCCTGACGAATGCGGTCCTGATTTTCGATCAGGGCGAAGCGCACGTGATCATCGCCGTACTCGCCAAAACCCACGCCCGGCGAAACGCAGACCTTGGCCTCGGCCAGCAGTTTCTTGGCGAACTCCAGCGAACCCAGATGCGCATACGCCTCGGGAATCTTCGCCCAGACATACATCGACGCTTTCGGATTCTCGACCATCCAGCCCAGCTCATGCAGGCCTTTGACCAGCACGTTGCGCCGCTGACGATACTGCTCGGCGATGTCGCGCACGCACTGTTGATCGCCTTCCAGCGCGGCAATCGCCGCCACTTGCAGCGGGGTGAAGGTGCCGTAGTCGTGGTAGCTCTTGATCCGCGCCAGGGCGCTGACCAGTTCCGGGTTGCCGACCATGAAACCAATGCGCCAGCCGGCCATGTTGTAGCTCTTGGACAGGGTGAAAAACTCCACCGCAATGTCCTTGGCCCCTGGCACCTGCATGATCGACGGGGCTTTCCAGCCGTCGTAGACGATGTCGGCGTAAGCCAGATCGTGGATGACCAAAACGTCGTACTGCTTGGCGAGCGCGATCACCCGTTCGAAGAAATCCAGCTCCACGCACTGCGCGGTCGGATTGGACGGGAAACCGAGGATCATCATTTTCGGCTTGGGGATCGAGCCGCGAATGGCCCGCTCCAGCTCATCGAAGAAGTCCACCCCCGGCACCAGCGGCACCGAACGCACCTGAGCGCCGGCAATCACTGCGCCGTAAATGTGGATCGGATAGCTCGGGTTCGGCACCAGCACGGTGTCGCCCTGGTCCAGGGTCGCCAGCATCAAATGCGCCAGGCCTTCCTTGGAACCGATGGTGACAATGGCTTCGCTTTCCGGGTCGATATCGACTTCGTAGCGCTGCTTGTACCAGTTGGAAATCGCCCGGCGCAGGCGCGGAATGCCCTTGGACGTCGAGTAACCGTGGGTGTCTTCACGCTGGGCGACCTGCACGAGTTTTTCGACAATGTGCGGCGGCGTGGCGCCGTCGGGATTACCCATGCTCAGGTCGATGATGTCTTCACCACGGCGGCGAGCGGCCATCTTCAGCTCGGCGGTGATGTTGAAAACGTAAGGGGGGAGTCGATCTATGCGCGCAAAGCGGCGCGGCGAACCTTGTTCGGCCATTGTTGCCTCGGATAACGTAAGCGCCCGGAACCGTCCGAGCGACGCTGGTCACTGCGGTGACCTGTGGCGGAAGATAAGTGCAGTGATGGCATACTGTCCAGCGCGGTTGTAAACATTTTTTTCAAGGAAAATCGGTCAATGGAATTCACCAGCGGCTTCTTGCTGAGCCTTTCGCTGTGCCTGGATATCGGCGTAGCCAACATCGCGATGATCACCCTGGCCATGCAGCGCGGCTACTTTCAGGGCTTCGCTCTGGGCCTGGGCACCTGCGTCGGCGACCTGATTTACGCGGTGCTGGCACTGGCCGGCATGACCGTTTTGCTGCAATACGAAACCGTGCGCTGGGTCCTGTGGATTGGCGGTTCGGCGCTGCTGATCTACTTTGCGGCGAAGATGATTTATTCGGCGATCCACCACGAAGCGCTGCTGGCGGAAACCGCGGAAGTGGGGCAGAACTCCCATCGCAAGGAATTCTTTCGCGGCATCTTTCTCGCGATGTCGTCGCCGAGTGCGATTCTCTGGTTTGCTGCGGTCGGCGGCACGTTGATTGCGCGATCCGGTGGCGGTGGTCCGTTGAGTTCGGCGCTGTTTTTGGGCGGCTTTCTCTGCGCCGGGCTGCTGTGGTCGGCCGGTCTGTGCTTCGCGGCAAGCCACGGCGGCAAGCTGCTGGGCGACAAGCTGCTGCGTTACTCCTACTTGGCATCGGCGGCGATCTTCTGCTATTTCGCGGTCTACGTGATCGTTTCCGGGTACAACGAGTTTGTTGGCTCGGGCGCCGTCGAGCAGTTGCATGCGCTGTAAACGTGCGAAACGGATCGGGCTTTCTATACTCCCAGCCGAACCCACTTTTGCGTTCTGAGGAGTCGCGTCATGGATGAACAACCACGCGTCGAATTGGCTGGGCCGCGCTTCGAACACGGGCAATTTCTGTTGATTGCCGGTTTCGGTGGGCGATTCACTCAGCAAACCACCGAAAACATTCCCGCGTTGTGGGAAAAACTGATCCCGCACTTGGGAAAAATCCCGGCGCAAGTCAATGAAGTGACCTACGGCGTTTGCTGCAACGCGGACGGCGAGGGCGGTTTCGAATACATCGCCGGGGTGCAGATCGACAAGCTCGACGACCTGCCGGAAAAGTACCGCTGGGTTGAAATCCAGCCGCAGAAATATGCGGTGTTCGAGCACAAGGGGTCACTGGCGCAACTCCCTGACACCTTTCAGTACATCTGGAACACCTGGCTGCCGCAGTCCGCTTACGAAGCGGCGGATGCCCCGGAATTCGAGCGCTATAGCGAGGATTTCGATCCGAAGCTCAATACCGGCACCCTGGAAATCTGGCTGCCGATCAAGGCTTGAGCGGTGTAACAATCGAGGCGGAGCATGTCCGCCCCGGTGGTTCTGCTTTATGCTGGCGGGCCTTGTTTCCACAGATTTTTGAGCTGCCATGAACACCGTGATCCGCAACGTCAGCGCCGCCGACCTCGACCGCTGCTACGCCATCGAAACCGACGCCTATGAAGGCGACGAAGCTGCTACCCGCGAAAAGATCGCCACGCGCATCGCCACCTGGCCGGACGGCTTCATCGTCGCCGAGGTGGACGGTGTGGTCGCCGGTTTCATCAATTCCGGCGCGGCGTTCGACGTGCAGATGTCCGACGAGGCCTTCAAGGAGCTGATCGGCCACGACCCGAAAGGGCCGAACGTGGTGATCATGTCGGTGGTGGTGCACCCGGATTACCAAGGGCAGGGCCTGGCCAAGCGCCTGCTCGGCAAATTCATCGAGCGCATGCGTGGGATGGACAAAGCGACAATTCATCTGATGTGCAAAGAGCAACACATTGCGTTGTACGCCGGGTTTGGCTTTGCTTACATCAAACCGTCGGAGTCCGACCACGGCGGCATGGCGTGGCACGAGATGATCCTGACCCTCTGAAGCCAACACCTATCGAAACTGCCTGATCGTTCCCACGCTCCGCGTGGTAATGCAGCCGGGGACGCTCCGCGTCCCAAAACCGTGACGCAGAACGTCACAAAGAGGCGTTCCCACGCGGAGCGTGGGAACGATCAGGGGATACTCAGAAGAACAGCCCCATCCGCCGCTCGTAACCGATCCGGCCCTTGTAAGCCTCGCCGCTGTCGACATAGCCATGCTTGGCGTACAGCGCAATCGCCGCCTCGTTATCAGCGTCCACCGACAATTCCAGTCCTTTGATTTCCGGCCATGCTTCACGGGCGACAGCGGGCAGCGCTTGCAGGCAAGCCTTGCCGTAACCCTTGCCCTGCGCTCGGCGATCGACCTGCAGCGCATGCAACGTGGCGCTGTGTTCGTCGGCCCAGTCGGGCAACACCGGCGGGCGCTTGAGCAGCAGAAACGCTACCGGTACGTCGTCCGCCAGCAGGGCAAAACCCTTTACGCCGGGGCCGGGTTTCGAAAGCAGGGTGTGCAAGGCACCGTGGATGTCGCCGGAGAATTTGATCTGCTCGGGGTGGATTTCAATGGCCTCGACTTGCTGACGCTGTAAAGGGCTGAGGCTGTCGTAAGGCACGAGTTGGGCTGACACGGGAATTTCCTTTTTCCTACAAAGAGTGAGCCTCGGATTCTAGCGAGATTGTCGTCGGCGAAATTTTTTTGTTTGCCCTGTCGATCCGCGCATTGGGCAAACGACTAAGGGTGTCTTCACAACAAAAACCACGGAGAACACCATGAGCGCACAGACTGATATCCAGACTCTGATCAACACCTATCGCGAAGCGGTAATGGCCAAGGACGTCGAGAAAGTCATGGCCCTGTACGCCGACGACATCGTCTCGTTCGATGCGATCAAGGCCCTGCAATTCAAAGGCAAAGCGGCCTACCGCGCGCACTGGGTCGAGTGCATGGAAATGTGCCCCGGCCCGCACATCTTCGAGTTCCACGAAATCGCCATCGAAAGTGCCGACAACATCGCTTTCGCCCATTGGGTAGCCAACTGCGGCGGCACCAATGACAAAGGCGAAACCCAGAGTTGCTGGATGCGTGTCACCGCCTGTTACCGGCAAATCGGCGGGGCGTGGAAGATTGCCCACGAGCACTGGTCGGCACCGTTCGATCCGATGAGCGGCGCGACGCTGTTCGATGTGCAGCCCTGATCTTCAGCCATAGTTGATCCGTTCGAATCAGGAGATCGCCATGAAATACCTATGCCTGGTCTACAGCGATGAACGCCTGCTGCACACCTCGCCCGACAGCCCGGAGGACGCCGAATGCTGGGCCTACGCCGAGTCGATTCAGGGCAGCGGGCGGATGATCGCCGCCGAAGCGCTGGAGTCGGTGCAGACTGCGACTACCGTGAGAATGCGCAACGGCAAGTTGTCGATCACCGATGGGCCTTTCGCTGAAACCAAGGAGCAACTGGCCGGTTTCTACCTGATCGATGCCAAGGATCTCAACGAAGCGATCCAGGTCGCCGGCAATATTCCGGCAGCGCGGGTCGGCAGCGTTGAAGTGCGTCCGGTGCGGCAGTTGAATGTCTGACGTCAGGGCGCGGGTCGAGCAGGTCTACCGTGAGGATTCGCGGCGGATTCTGGCCACGCTGATCCGCCTGCTCGGTGATTTCGACCTCGCCGAAGAAGCCTTGCACGAGGCGTTCTTCGTCGCGGTCGAGCGCTGGCAGCGCGACGGCGTGCCGGACAACCCGCGTACCTGGCTGGTCTCGACCGGACGTTTCAAAGCCATCGATGTGCTGCGCCGGCGCGCCCGGTTCAAGGCGTCGCAACCGTTGCTGCTGGCACAACTCGATGAGCTGGAACAGGCTGACTGGAGTGGCGAAGACGTGGAAGACGATCGCTTGCGGCTGATCTTCACCTGCTGCCACCCGGCACTGGCGGCGGATGCGCAGGTGCCGCTGACCTTGCGCGAAGTCTGCGACCTCACCACCGAGGAAATCGCCCGTGCTTTTCTCTCGGCGCCGGCGGCGATTGCCCAGCGCATCGTCCGCGCCAAAGCCAAGATCCGCGACGCGAAAATCCCTTATCAAGTACCCACGCTGAACGAATTGCCCGAGCGCCTCGACAGCGTGTTGCGGGTGATTTATCTGGTGTTCAACGAGGGTTATTCGGCATCGGTCGGCACTGAGCTGACCCGCGAGGACCTGACGCGCGAAGCGATTCGCCTCGGGCGCCTGTTGATGGAGTTGCTGCCTGAGCCGGAAGTCATGGGGCTGCTGGCGCTGATGCTGCTGCACGAATCACGTCGACCGGCACGAACCTCGCCGAGCGGTGAACTGGTATTGCTCGACGATCAGGATCGCTCGTTGTGGGATGCCGGGTTGATGGCTGAAGGCTGCGCGCTGGTCGAGCGCGCGCTGAGTACGCGTCGCTTCGGGCCATATTGCCTGCAAGCGGCGATTGCAGCGGTGCATGCGGAAGCGCCGTCAGCGGCGCAAACGGACTGGCAGCAGATTGTCGGTCTGTACGACGTGTTGCTGCGCGCGGTGCCGTCGCCGGTGATCGAGCTGAACCGCGCGGTGGCGGTGGCCAAGCGGGATGGGGCGTTGGCCGGGTTGTTGTTGGTTGAAGGGATTTTGGCGCGTGGGGAGTTGCAGGATTACCACTTGGCGCATTCGGCTCGGGCGGAGTTTTGCCGGCAGTTGGGCCGAGTGGAGGAGGCGCGGGCAGCGTATCAGCGGGCGCTGGAGCTGACGCGGCAGGAGCCGGAGCGGCGGTTTATTCGAGGACGGATCATGGCGCTGGAAATGCTCTGACCTTGGCGCTCTGGCGATTGTGGGCAGTCTGTGGATTGCCCTCACCCTAACCCTCTCCCAAAGGGAGAGGGGACTGATCGGGGGATATTGGAGGGATTCACCGACTTGAACGAATTGTCTTGAATCCATAATCGATAAGGTTTTTCAGGTCGATGCATAACGCCAGACACTTCGGTCGGCCCCCTCTCCCTCCGGGAGAGGGCTGGGGTGAGGGGCTTTTGATCTTATTCGAGCATCTTGCTGAGCAACCAACTCCCCGCCGGCCCCGGCGGATACAAGCGCGACCACAAGGCATCGACAAACACCGGTTTCGGCCAGCCGCGCACGTCCAGCTCTATCAGCAAGTCATTGGCATAGCGCTGCACCAGCCACCTCGGCAACGGTGCCCAGCCAAAGTCTTTTTCCGCCATTTCCAGCAGCATCAGATAACTCGGCGCCGACCACACCCGGCCTTTGCCACGGCTGTCGTAGGGATTGACGATGGTCGCCAGCCGCAATTCGCGATGTTGCTCGAGAATCTGCTGATCGACATGCTCAAGCTTCGCCAACGCATGCTCGCGGCTGACGAACAGGGCAATCTCCGTGCGCTCGGCCACAGTGGAGGTCACCAGATCCGGCGGGTAGCTGTCCTGCATTTCCGCGAAGGCCAAATGCGCCCGGCCGCGCTGGACCAGTTCGATCAGGTCTTCGCATTCGGCAATCAGGCATTCCAGCTCAAGCTCCGGATAACGCTGCTCGAAACCCACCAGTGCCGCCTCGAAACGATACGACTGATAAGTGTCGGAAATCGCCACGGTCAGCTTCGGCTCGACGCCCTGCGCCAATTGCCGTGCGCTCATCTCTAGGCGGCTGGTGGCGGCCAGAATCGCCTCGGCTTTTTGCAGCATCACGTGGCCGGCAGGGGTGAGCGTGGGCTTGCGGCTGCTGCGGTCGAACAGCTGCAGATCCAGATCGATCTCCAGGCTTGCCACTGCCGCGCTGATGGTCGACTGACTGCGCCCCAACTTGCGCGCCGCCGCTGAGAACGAGCCTTGCGTCGCCGCTTGGACAAACGCCAACAGCACTTCTTGCGAAGCCATGAACTATCGCCTTGGTCGATGGTTATTGGTTATGAAGTATCGGTATTCAGTTGGATCATGGCAACCATCGTCAAACAAGGAGTCAGGCCATGACTGCCCACAAGTCCATTACCGAACGTGTTTTCCAGGCGGTTGGTTTCGAGTTTCTCGCGATCCTGATCTGCACGCCGCTGCTCGCATGGATCATGCAAAAACCGCTGCTCGACATGGGCGCGGTGACCGTGTTGATCGCGCTGTTGGCGCTGGCGTGGAATGTGGTGTTCAACCGTTTTTTCGACCGTGCTCTGGCGCGGATGAGTCTGGCGCACAACGCCTGGGTCCGTGTAGTGCATGCGCTGTTGTTCGAAGGTGGACTGATCGTGATGGGCGTGCCGCTGATAGCCTGGTGGCTGTCGGTCAGCCTGTGGCAGGCGTTGTTGCTCGACATTGGCGTGCTGCTGTTCTTCCTGCCGTACACCTACGTCTACCACTGGGGTTATGACGTACTGCGCGAGCGCTTCATGGCCCGCCACACATGTGAAAGCTGAGGTAAACCTGTGGTGAGGGGATAAATTCCCTCACCACAAAGGTGAGTCATCGTGCACAAAGTCAGAGAAACATGCCGCCGGATGCCTCGACCCGCTGACCATTGATCCACTGTCCACCCTCCGACAGCAGCAGCGCCAGTGCACCGCCAATATCATCCGGCAGCCCGACCCGACCCAGCGCGGTATTGCTGGCGACCATCGCGTTGACCGCGCTGTTATCGCGCACCGTGCCGCCGCCAAAATCGGTTTCAATCGCGCCCGGCGCCAGAACGTTCACGCCAATCTGCCGCGCACCCAACTCTTTCGCCTGATAACGCGTCAGCACTTCCATCGCACCTTTCATCGCCGCATAGGCGCCGTACCCCGGCAGGCTGAAGCGGGTCAGGCCGCTGGAAATATTGACGATGCGCCCACCGTCGTTGATCAGCGGCAACAGCTGCTGAGTCAGGAAGAACGGTCCTTTCAACTGCACGTTCATCAGCAGATCGAACTGCTCCGGGGTGGTTTCGCTGAACAGCGCATGCACGCCGACCCCGGCGTTGTTGATCAGGAAATCAAAGCGCTGGCGCTGAAAAGTCTGTTCCAGTGCTCGTTCAACCTGCTCGGCAAACGCAGCGAAGTTTTCGCTGTGGCCGACGTCCAGTTGCAGCATCGCCGCTTTCGCGCCGAGTGCCTGCAATTCAATGACCAGCGCCTGGGCCTCGTCGGCGCGGCTGTTGTAGGTGCCGATGATGTCGAAGCCTTGCGCGGCGAGGTGCAGGGCGGCGCTGCGGCCCAGGCCACGACTGGCGCCAGTGATCAGTGCGATTTTGCGGTTCATGCTGACTTCCTCGATTGCGTTGAGTGGGGATGGAAGAAGTTTATTTATCCGCCCTGAGGTGATAAACACGGCAAAAGCGGAATCACTGATCGGCTCAGCCGAACAATCACCGAGGCTCGCCATGAACAAACTGGAACTGCTGCGCACCTTCGTCCGGGTCAGCGAACTGTCGAGTTTCACTCTCGCCGGTGAAAGCCTCGGCCTGCCGCGCTCCACGGTGTCCGAACAGGTGCAGGCGCTCGAAGCCTTGCTCGGCACGCGGCTGTTGCAGCGAACCACGCGCAAAGTGCAGGCCACCCAGGACGGCATGGTGTTGTATGAGCGCAGCAAGGATCTGCTCTCGCACATGGATGAAATCGAGGGGCTGTTTCGTCAGGACGAGGCGTCGCTGACCGGACGCATCCGCGTCGATATGCCGAACATCCTCGCGCGGCGCTTGATCATGCCGCGCCTGCCGGAATTCATGGATCGCCACCCGAATCTGCAGATGGAAATCAGCAGCACCGACCGCCGTGTCGATCTGCTGAGCGAGGGTTTCGACTGCGTGTTACGCATCGGCGCGCAGCCGGATCAGTCGGTGGTCGCCCGGCATCTTGGCGACTTCCCGATGGTCAATTGCGCCAGCCCGGCTTACCTGCAACGTTACGGCGTGCCGCAAACGATCGAGGATCTGGCGCGGCATCGACTGGTGCATTACGTCGGCGTACTGGGCTCGCGTTCGGAAGGGTTTGTCTATGAGGAGGGTGGCGAAGTGCGGCGCGTGGCGATGGCCGGCAGTGTCACGGTCAACAGCACCGACGCCTATGAAGCGGCGTGCCTGGGCGGCTTCGGGCTGACCCAGGTGCCACGTACCGGCATGCAGCCGCATCTGGAAAATGGCGAACTGGTGACAGTGCTCGCGCAATACACCGCACCGCCGATGGCGATTTCCTTGCTGTACGCACGGCAACGGCATTTGCCGCTGCGGGTGCGGGTGTTTATGGATTGGCTCGGCGATGTCGTTCGTTCAACGCTCTGACTTCTCACCTTGGCCAGAACTGTGGGAGCGAGCCTGCTCGCGAAAGCGCCATGTCATTCAACATTGATTTATCTGACACACCGACTTCGCGAGCAGGCTCGCTCCCACAGGGAGGGCTGTGTTGTGTGTGGGATTTGCGCTCAATAATCCCCGCGCTTGCGAAACGCCCAGCGCCCGGCAATCACGGTGAACGTCGCCACCAACGCGACCAGCACCCAAAATCCGTGCGGGTCCTGGGACAGCGGCACACCGCCGACATTCATGCCGAAAAAACCGGCAATGATGTTGATCGGCAAGGCCAGCACTGTCACCACGGTCAGGGTGAACAGCGTGCGGTTGCTTTGTTCGTTGAGGTTGGCGGCGATCTCTTCCTGCAGCAATTTGATCCGCTCGCCGAGGGCGGTGAGGTCGTTGATGATCAGCGCAAACTCCTCGGTGGATTTGCGCAACTCCTTGACGTCCTCCTTCTGCAACCATGGCGGCGGACGGTTGAGCAGGCGCAGCAACGACCCCGGTTCCAACGCCAGCAGCCGTTGCAGTCGCACCAGCACGCGACGGTTGGCGCCAAGTTCGGCGCGGTTGGTCGACAGGCGTGAAGACAGCAATTCGTCTTCGACCTGATCGACACTCAGGCTGGTCTTGCGCACGATCTGCGTCAGCACCTCACCTTGATCGCGCAGCAGATGCACGAGCAATTCCGAGGGCGAGCGAAAGCACTCGCCGGCCTTTACCGACGAGCGCAATTTATCTACCGAATGCAGCGGTTGCAGGCGCGCGCTGACGATCAGTTTGCTGCGCACGCAGACCCACAGCGTCGACACGTCGGAGGAGACCATGCTGCTGAGGTTGAACACCACATCGTTGACCACCGCCAGCAGCGCCGAATCGACATGCTCGATGCGTGTCGAACGCGAACCTTCGTGCAACGCCTCGAAAAATTCCTCGGGCAATTGCAGATGACTTTTCATCCAGCGCTCGCACGCGGCGTGGGCCAGGTTCAGGTGCAGCCAGAGGAATTCGCCACTGTCGCTGTCGTCCTGCAAACAGCGCAAAGCCGTCGCCGAATCGATCTCGCGACCGCGCTCCCCGGGCAGAAAACGAAAGCCGTAGAGCAAGCCAAACAGGTCCGGGTCGCGATGGCTGATATCGAGGCTGTGGTTCATGGCGGCTCGCTGCGAGGAGGGTGTCTGGCGCAGGATTTTCAGGTTCACCGGAGCGGCATCATCGCAAGCTCACATGACCGTTTTGTGACAGCAAAGTGACTGCAAATCAAAGCGTTACCGGCTGTCGGAAGTTTCTCAAGGAAGGCTCTGGCATGCCGATCACAGGTGAGTTAGGTTGCGCGCCATTGGCCTTGGTCATGGTACGTCGACAGGGAAGTCCGGCCATTTTTCACGTCCGTTCGGGCGTGCCTCATCCCTGCTTCGAGTACCTTGCAATGCTGCAAAAATCCCTGAGAGCGCAAATTCTCGCCCTGTTGAGCGGCAGTCTGCTGGCGATGCTGTTGATCGCTCTGGCCTGCTTTCATTTCCTCTCCAACGGCGTGCAAAGCTACAGCCAGTTGATCGCCGGCCCGTTGCACACTTCGCAACTGATCGATGAAGCCAACCTGCAATTCAAGGTGCAGGTGCAAGAGTGGAAAAACGTTCTGCTGCGCGGCAAGCAACCAGCGGATCTGGCGAAATACTGGAGCCAGTTCGAAGAGCGTCAGCGCGACGTGCAGAACATTCTCGGCGAACTGGCCGGCCAGAAAGGCATCGAGGCCAATCTCAAATCCCGCATCGAACGCTTGCGCGACGAGCATCGCCAGTTGGGTACTGCCTACCAGAAAGGCCGCGATGCCTACGTGGCTGCCGGTGGTGATCCGAGCGCCGGCGACGCAGCTGTCAAAGGCGTCGACCGCGCCACCAGCGAGCAGATGAGTGCATTGGTTGCCGAACTGCGCGAGCAGGGCACCGCGCAGTCGGCATTGATCAGTGCCAGCGCTGAGCGCACCGTGTGGCTGGGGCTGTTGGTGATGCTCGCGTCAGGCTTGTTGATCGGTCTGCTGAGCCTGTGGCTGGTCAGCCGCAACCTGATCGAACCGATCCGCAACCTCATCGATTACGTCACCCGCTTGAGCCGTGGCCAGTTGGCTGAACGTGTTGTCAGCGAGCGTCGCGATGAACTGGGCAACCTCGCCGCCGCAGCGAACACTCTGCGCGATTTTCTGGCGGACACCTTCACTCGCTTGCAACGCAGCGCCGGTGATCTGGACAGCGCCAGCGGCGAGTTGAACGCCATTGCCACGACCATGGCCGGCGGCACCAGCGAGCAATTCAACCGCACGGATCAAGTGGCCACGGCGATGAATGAAATGTCCGCCACGGCCCAGGAAGTCGCCCGTCACGCCGCCGATGCCGCACGTGCTGCCGACGATGCCGATCAGTCGGCGCAGCAGGGTGAAAAGGTCATGCAAACCACCATTCACTCGATCACGCAGATGCGCGGCGAGATCGCCAACACTGCCACGGTGATCCGTCGACTGGAAGCCGACAGCGGTCGTATCGGCAAGGTGCTGGAAGTGATTCGTGGCATCGCCGAACAGACCAATCTGCTGGCGCTCAACGCCGCCATCGAAGCGGCGCGGGCGGGTGAGGCCGGCCGTGGTTTTGCCGTCGTCGCCGACGAGGTGCGCAACCTCGCTCAGCGCACGGCGGAGTCGATCATCGAGATCAACCAGATCATTCAGAACGTGCAGACCGGCGCTGTCGATGCCGCGCAGGCTATCGAGAGCGGCCAGGCGCGCAGTGATGAAAGTGTCGAGCAAGTCACCCAGGCCGGCGCGATGCTGGAGCGCATCACCTTGGCAGTGGAGGCGATTCGCGACATGAACCGTCAGATCGCCACAGCGGCAGAAGAGCAGACGTCGGTGGCCGAGGATATCTCGCGCAACCTGACTGAAATCACCGCGATTGCCAGCACCAACCTGGACAACGTGCAGCGCACCGAAAGTGCCAGTCAGAATTTGCATGGGTTGTCGGGGCAGTTGAATGAGGTGACGGCGCGGCTCAGTGCCTGATTTTGGCTGGCGGTTTGTCAGCCCCTCACCCTAACCCTCTCCCAGAGGGAGAGGGGACTGACCGTGTTGATTGTTCGAGATTCGCCGACCTGAAATGCCGAGGCGTACTCAGGCTGGTAGTCGTTTGTGATGGCTTTTTAATTTTGAGGCGAACTCAGGCTCCGAAATTTCCCCGATCTGCTCCCTTTCCCCCTCGCCCCCTTGGGGGAGAGGGCTGGGGTGAGGGGGATCGAGTTCACAGAACACACAAAGTTTGCGCCTCAATCCGCAACCACAAAAAAGCCGCACGATCGTTAAATCGTGCGGCTCTTTAACAGCGGTCTATCAAGTGTCTTGCTTGTCGCTCAGCACTTTACCGGTGGTGGCATCAAAGTCCACGTCGAACTCTTTGCCGTCAGCAGTTTTAAGTTCAACTTCATACTCATAACCATTGAAGTGGTTATCCAGGTCGGTGTCGGTAATCGTTGCGCCCGGGTGCAGTTTCAGTGCTTCGGCGTTCATCGATTCCAGCGACTTGATCTTGCCGTCCTTGACCAGTTGCGGGATCTGGTCGATGCGAACATCAGCCTGAGCCAGGCCAGCGGTGAGGGTCAGGGCAGCGGCGGTAAACAGGGCAGTCAAAGTTTTCATCGGTTCATTCCTTGGCAGTGCGTTGAAGTGGTTGATCTGTGTAAGTGGGTTCAGATTAACCAGCGCAACTTAATTCACCCTTAAATCTCTGCTCCGCGATAAAACTGCTCTTTGCGGGAGCGAGCCTGATCGTGAAGCAGGCGACTCGATTACAAATCAGAAACCGTTCTTCT
Source organism: Pseudomonas sp. 2957 (assembly GCF_031456345.1). Lineage (NCBI taxonomy): Bacteria > Pseudomonadati > Pseudomonadota > Gammaproteobacteria > Pseudomonadales > Pseudomonadaceae > Pseudomonas > Pseudomonas sp. 2957. The sequence continues at coordinate 426,662 of NZ_JAVDUL010000003.1, read as the reverse complement.
TCAAAACATCGTCAATGCTGCCAGCCGCCGGACGCTTATAAAACTTCAACAGTTCACTGGCGCGGTTGGTAAAGATGCCGTCGACACCCGCGGCCATGACTTTCTCGTAGTCCACCGGCTCGTCGACCGTATAAACATGCACCAGCATGCCCTGATCATGGGTGTACTGATTCATCCATGGCTGCACCAGGTCGGAGTAACTCTGGTCACCACCATGGGTCAGCTTCGCCGAAGGGCCGGTGCCGATCGCGCCCTGGGCCTTGGCGTAATCGACCCATTGCTTGAATTCCGCTTCTGACTTCGGTTCCTGCTTGCCGTAGAAAACGTTTTTGTCTTTCTCGCCGGACGCGGCAAACGTCACCGCAGATTTAGGCTCGATGCTGCCTTCGCCGACCCACAACAGCAGGATCTTCGGCACTTGCGGCATTTCCTTTTCCAGCAATTGCAGGCTGTTCTTATCGAAGGTCTGCAGGATCACCTTGCCTTTGCCCTGACCGACGCCCAGCGCACTTTTCGCCAGTTTCGAACCGGCCGGACTGAGCCAGCCGCGATCCTGCAGTTTTTCCTTCAGGTCATGTTCTATGCCGGGAAACAGCTGCGGCTCTTTGGTTTCGATGTACAGGCCCGGCTTGTGCTGCGGGTTGGCGCGGGCGATGTCGATGATTTCATCGAGGGTAAGAATTTTCAGCCCGGCGTAGGACGGGCGTGCGCGGTCAGGGTATTTGGTGTTGAACCAGCTGCCGGCATCGAGGGTTTTCAGTTCGGCCATGGTGAACGCGGTGGCCGGGCTGTCCTTGCGCTCGGGGAATTTGCTGGCGACGTCGGTGGTGCGTTGCAGGTTGTCGTCGTGCAGGGCGAAGAGCACGCCGTCCTTGCTGCGCTGCAAATCCATTTCCAGATAATCGGCGCCGAGGTCACGGGCCAGTTTGTAGGCCGCAGCGGTGGATTCCGGGGCATCGAACGACGCGCCACGGTGGGCAATCACCGCCGGATGCGGAATGCCATGGGCGGCAGCGATTGCCTTGGGCTCGGGGTGGCTGGCGGCATGCGCCTGACCGAGGCCGAACAACAGACTCAGCACCAGAGCGCTTCGGGTAAAAGTGGCAGGCATGGTCGAGTTCCTTTCGCAGGTTTTTTTCGAGACGTACCTTTTAACAATTGACGCGCCGCAGGGCTATCGCCAGACCGACATAAAGCGAGCAAAACGGAAATTTCCTGCACTTTTGTGGCGCTGTTTGCAGTACGCTTGCCCACGGCAGACGCCCCGGCAGAGGGCGCACCGCTGCGTTGCCCTGCGTGTAAACCATCATCATCTTTCGTGAGGTTTACCATGCGCATCACCTCCCAACTCATCTGCCAGGCCGCCGACGACCTCAAAGGCTTCGTTGGCCTCAACCGCAAGACCGGCCAATACATCGTGCGCTTCAGCGAAGATTCGTTCGGCATGGACGTGGCCGACGACGGCATCATCCCGGCCAGTGAATTCGTCTGGGCGAGGGCGTCGGAAACCACCATGACGCTCAAGCGCGAGTTGATTCAGTTGCTGCTCGATCAACACATCGACGACCGCATCAACATCACCGAACCCTTACGGGTTTACATGAGCAAGGTTGAAGTGCCGGAGATTGTTGCGGTGCGGAGTCTGGTGCGCGGTTGAAGTTTTGCTGTGTGGTTGCGGGCCTCTTCGCGAGCAGGGATTTCGTGAACGCCACAGATCCAATGTGGGAGCGAGCCTGCTCGCGAAGGCGACCTTAGTTCTGGCACACGTGAGCGTGCAACTCGCTGGTCAGTCCTTCGATGCGCTCGGTGAGGGTTTTCGTCATTTCGGTAAGGCGGGTGTTTTGTTCCAGCAATGCCAGCAATTGCGCGGAATTCTTCGCCGCCTCTGCCTGACGTTCGGTATTGGCCAATGCCAGAGCTTCGCGGTGCTGCGCATCGGCGTCGGCCTGCGCTTTGTCGCGCGCGGCCTGACGGGTTTGAGCAAGCAGGATCAATGGCGCGGCGTAGGCCGCCTGCAGGCTGAAGGCCAGGTTCAGCAGGATGAACGGGTAGACGTCGAATTGAGTCACGCCCCATACGTTGAGGCCGATCCATACCGCAACGATCAAGGTTTGCGCTCCAAGGAACAGCGGCGTGCCGAAGAACCGCGCAAAGGCTTCGGCGCGCAGGGCGAAGGCATCGTTGCCGAAGGTCGTATTCAGGTGGGCGTGGGGGCGGTGGAAGCGCAGGTGATCGATCGGGGCGTTGGATACTTCGGGTTTTTCGTTATTCATGGGGCACTCGGCGGGGCTTGGGACGTGTCGTCACTATAGCTCTGCGTTGTGGCGGCCGACCTTCGCGGGCTGCCCACGAAGGTCGCGACTCGTTCTATCGACCCTGCACAAACCTCAATTTGGCACCCGCTCATTGGCAAACATGCTCACCGCATCCACCGCCTCACTGGCTCCGTCGCGAATCTGCAGAATCACCGTGCCGGCCTGATTGGCCAATTCCACGCCTTCTGCGGCGCGGTCACGGGTGCCTTGCATGCTCTTGATCGCCTGCCGTGTTTCACTCTGGATCAGACTGATCATGTTCGAGATCTCGGCAGTAGAGCCGCTGGTGCGCGCTGCCAGTTGCCGCACTTCATCGGCGACCACGGCAAAGCCGCGACCCTGTTCACCGGCGCGTGCCGCCTCGATGGCCGCGTTGAGGGCGAGCAGATTAGTCTGATCGGCGATCGCGCGGATGGTGTTGACGATGGCGGTGATCTGCTCGGAGCGGTCGCCCAGTTGCGCGATCAGCGTTGAGGACTGGCTGATGTCCTCGGCGATTTCGCGCATTTCGCTGGCAGCCTGTTGAATCACTTGCGTACCTTGCTCGGCGACTTTTCGCGTTGCTACCGAGATGTGGTAAGCGGTGCTGGCACTGCGCGCGTCCTGCTCGTGCTGCTCGACACGAGCGGTGACGTCAGACGCGAACTTCACGACTTTGTATAAGCGCCCCGAAGCGTCGTACACCGGGTTGTAATTGGCCTCCAGCCAGACGATCTGACCGCGCTTATCCACGCGCTCGAACTGTCCGTGGAAGAACTCGCCCTGATTCAGGCGCCGCCAGAAATCCTGATAGGCGCCGCTGTTGACCAGCGCCGGGGTGCAGAACAAGCGGTGATGCTGACCCTTGAGCTCTGCGAGGCTGTAACCCATGCGCGTGAGAAAATTCTGGTTGGCGGTAAGAATATTGCCGTCGAGATCGAATTCGATCACCGCCATCGCGCGATCAATCGCCTGCAGCTTGGCGTTGGCCTCGTTCTCCTGCTGCACCTTGGCGGTGACATCCATCGCGTACTTGACCACTTTGATCACCCGTCCCGACGCATCCTTGATCGGGTTGTAACTGGCCTCCAGCCAGATCGGCTGGCCCTTGCTGTCGACCCGTTCAAAGGTGCCGGACTGGAACTGACCGTTTTTCAGGCGCGACCACAGCTCAGTGTATTGGGCACTGCGCCCGAACTCCGGTGTGCAGAAATGCCGGTGCGGCTGGCCAATCGCCTGGGCAGCCGTGTAACCCATGGTCTTGAGGAAATTGTCATTGGCACGCAACACCACGCCATCAAGATCGAACTCGATCACCGCCATCGAACGGTCGATCGCTTCGAGCATTGCAGCTTGGTCAAAAACGGCGTGTTGCAGTTCAGCGAGGGCGGCTTTCTGGCGATTGAAAAACATGCTTGCGGTACTCGGGAAGTGGGGGAAATCTAAAGGATTCAGTCCCTATTCCTGCGCCGGCAAACCGAAATGCACAGGCGGCATTCGGTGGTGACTGCTCAATGCCAACGTTCCGTTACTGGCAGATGGCTACTTATACAAAACTTAATAAAGTTGTACAAGAAAGGAATTTTTCGCGAGGTTGTATAACTTTTTGCGAAATTAGTTGTACGCGGCTCGACGAGCCGGTGATTCACCGCTGATACAGTGCCAGGAACATCTCCAGCGCCGACTCGGCAACTGCATTCTGCGCGTCTGGATCAAGGGCCGCGCGACCCAGCGAGATCTGCGGCCAGAACGCGAATGCCTTGAGCAAACCTTGCACTTGATGCGCGGCAAATTCCGGATCCACCGCTTTGAGCCGACCGTCGGCTTGCGCCGCGCGTATCCAGACGGTCAAGCCTTCCTCGCGCTCGCCCATGCGCTCGATCATGTTCTGTGCACGTTCGGGGGAATGAATGGTTGCGGCAATCGCTACCCGGGCGAGGGTGAGAAAATTCTCGTCAGCCATCATCTGCACTTTTTCTCGCAGCATCAGGCGCAGCTGCTCATGCAGTGGTTGCTCGCGGTTGTAGCTCACCGATGGCTCGGCAATGATCCGCGCCCACAACTGATTCAGGATCTCGGCGAACAGCTCTTCCTTGCTGGGAAAGTGGTTGTACACCGTACGCTTCGACACGCCGGCCGTAGCGGCGATCTTGTCCATGCTGGTGATTTCGAAACCGTGGGCACGGAATTCGGCGATCGCCGCCTGGATGATGGCTTCGCGTTTACGGTCAGTGAGGCGTTGTGGAGCGGTCATGAGCGGGCTTCGGCAGAGAGGAATGAAATTACACTCGGCAGTTTACTTGGCGTCGGCTTTGATGCAACCTAGAAACTACACCGCTCAGTGTAATGTTGCGTTAATCCTCGCACCTTACAAACCAGAGCGTTTGGCCCTTGCGTGCAGCTTGGCCATTTTCATTTCCCATGGAATACCGTGCAGCACACGGTTTTTCGGAGTCGTTCAGTCATGGCCAATCCAGTCTCTCTCCCGGATAACACTCCCACGCCTGAAGCCTCGCGCCAGGATCAAGGGCTGTTTCGCAATCATGCGCCGGTGCAGCGCGAAGGGCTACGCAAAATGCTGCGGATCATGTGGAGCATGATTTTCCACAAACCGCGCAACACCCGTCCGACCGCCGCCATTCCTGTGCAGCCGCTGACCCGTGAAGATCTGCTCGCAGCGCCCAATCACAGCGTTTACCGCTTGGGGCACTCGACGCTGTTGCTTAAGATGCGCGACAAATTCTGGATCACCGACCCGGTCTTCGCCGAGCGCGCCTCGCCGGTGCAATGGGCGGGTCCGAAACGTTTTCATCAGCCACCGATCAGCATCGACGAACTGCCACCGATCGAAGCGGTGATCCTCTCGCACAACCATTACGACCATCTCGACTACGAAGCGGTACTCAAACTCGCCGCCAAAACCACTTACTTCCTGACTCCGCTGGGCGTGGGCGACACCCTGATCAAATGGGGCATCGACGCCAGCAAGGTGCGCCAGTACGACTGGTGGCAGGGCACCGAAATCGCCGGTGTCCGCTTCATCGCAACCCCATCGCAGCACTTCTCCGGCCGTGGCCTGTTCGACGGTAACAGCACGCTGTGGGCGTCCTGGGTGATGATCGACGCCGACACACGAATCTTCTTCAGCGGCGACAGCGGTTACTTCGATGGCTTCAAACGCATCGGCGAACAATACGGCCCGTTCGACCTGACCCTGATGGAAACCGGCGCCTACAACGTCGAATGGCCCCACGTGCACATGCAACCGGAAGAAACCCTGCAAGCCCACATCGACCTCAAGGGCCGCTGGCTCTTCCCGATCCACAACGGCACCTTCGACCTGGCCATGCACGCCTGGCACGAACCCTTCGACCGCATCCTTGCGCTTGCATGGGAACGCAGTATCGCGATTACCACACCGCGAATGGGGGAGGCGTTCAACATTGCGCATCCACAACGGGGGAGTGCGTGGTGGATGGCGGTGGAGGAGGAGAGTGATGCAGTGGTACAGAACGCGTGATTTGTTCAGTTGGTGAGGGGCATCCCCCTCGCCAGCTTAGTCAGCCATCGCAAAATCCCCACGCCCGACCGATTCCCCTGCCATACCCTGTGCCCTGACACTGCGCCCCGGTGCGAACCCCGGGAAGAACACCAACCCCTGCGCTTCAAACCGATAAGCCAGTGCCAGTCTCGCGGCGTCCGCCACGTCCTGCTGCGCTTCGAACCGCTGGATATCTGCCACCGCCACTTCGGCCTCGCGCGACAGTTGTTCAACGCTCCAGCCCAGCATGGCGCGGGCCTGGACGCAGTGGGTCGGGGTGAACTGGAAAAGGGCAATGCGTTCGAGGACGTGGTTCATCGCAAGAGAGGCCATGGTGTGCTCCGGGCTCAAAAGTGCTGATTGAAAATGTACTGTGTTTTTGTACAGTTGTTTTCGGCCGGGATCAAACGCATTTTTCAAATTTGCCTAGTTCGTCGGCTCCAACCAGACGGACGGTGCCTGTCCCAGCACACGCCGAAACATCGTCGAAAACGCCGCCGGGCTCTCGTAGCCGAAGTCCAGAGCAATCCGCGTCACCGCTTCCCCCGCCGCCAACCGTGCCAACGCCTGCACGACGCACGCCTGCTGGCGCCACTGACGAAAGCTGAGCCCGGTCTGCTGCCGAAACAATCTGTTAAAGGTACGCAAGCTTATGTGTAACTGGTCGGCCCAATCCTGCGGCGATTGATGGGTATTGGGCATGTTCAGAAAGGTCTGACACAGACTGAGGAGCTTTCCTCCGGCGGGCATGGGAATGTGTAGGGCAAGGGGCGCGCTGCGTGCCAGTTCATGCAACAGCAAGTTGATCAGCACACCGTCGCGTCCGGCCTGGTCGTACATCAGTGGCACGTCCACCGCTTCCATCAGTAGATGCCGCAGCAGCGGCGACACGTTGAGCACTTGGCAGTCCGGCCCAAATTCCACGTTTCCCGGCTCGATATACACGCTGCGCGTGCTCACCCCGAGCATCAATACCTCATGGGCCACGCCCGGCGGAATCCACACCGCGCGCTGCGGCGGCACCACCCAGTTACCGTTCCGGGTGCTGACCTGCATCACGCCCGTGGCGCCGTAGAGCAATTGCCCACGGCGATGCGTATGAAACGGGAGTAGGTGGCCGTGGGAATAATCGGTACCGATGGCCACGACCGGGCGAGGCGTGTCATCGAGCTGATTGATCGAAATATTGCGCATCGGGCGTGTTCCAGCGATTGGCGTAAACGCGAACATTATTGGCCCAACTACTGAAGCCGGCCAGTGCATCACGCTCTAATGTCCTGGGCTCCCCCGATCCTGGACGCCCACCATGTTCTACCTCCTGCTTACGCTGTTCGGTTGCCTCGCCGGCATCAGCGCCGTGCTCTTCGGTTTCGGCGGCGGCTTCGTCATCGTGCCGCTGCTCTATCGCATGCTCACCGCCAGCCACGCAGCTGACGACCCAATTGCACAATCGGCCATGCATATCGCCGTGGCCACCTCGACCTGCGTGATGATCGTCAACGCCCTGATCGCCACACGCAAACACCAACGCGCCCGCAATCTGCTCCGGGACTACCTCTGGCCATTGGGCGGGTTTATCGGCGTAGGCGCGGTCGTCGGCGCCATCGCTGCGATGTGGGTCAGCGGTCAAGTGATCCGCTACGCCTTCATCGCCTACCTAGGCGTGACCATCGTCGATTGCCTGCTGCGCCGCGGATTTCTCACCCAGTCCCAAACCACATTCCCACGGCGACTGACCTCAACAGAAACATCCGCCGGCGGCGTAGGCATCGGCGCCATCGCGACGTTTCTCGGTGTAGGAGGAAGCGTCATGACCGTGCCGCTGCTACGCCGTTGCGGGCTGAGCATGTCGCAAGCGACCTCCATGGCCAACCCGCTCAGCTTGCCGGTAGCGCTGGCCGGCACACTGACGTACATGGCGCTGGCCGGGTTCACTGAGTCTGATCTGGGCGTTTGGTATATCGGGTATGTCGATGTGCTGGCGTTTGCGCTGCTGACGGTTGGTTCGTTGCTGGGGATCAGATTGGCTGCGCGGTGGATTGGGCGGATACCGGATCGGCTGCATGCCTGGATCTATATTGGTTTGCTCATCGTGGTGCTGCTGAGCATGTCGCTCAAATGAATCGTTGATTGACGCAGGTGAAAGAAATCAGAATCGGCGGCAGAGCGTTGCCCTCCAGTCTTCAGCAGAGAACCAGGATGTTGATCTTCAATTGCACCGAAGCCGCCAGTAAGTTCTTCAGCCGTGTTCATAAAGGCCAAACGATCACGCCGGTGGACACCAAACCGCCGTCATCAGTTATTGAGGATGATGAGCTGAACGGCGCGGACGAACAGTGGTTGGTTCATGCGATCACTGTGCAGCGCAAACATGTGTTGTTGGTCCTGCACATCAAAACCCGCTATTGCGTGATCCTGGCCGATGCCAAAAAGGCCGACGCCGGAGGGTTTGTAGCGTGGTTTAACGAGCGTTGGCGCGAAGGTCTGATCCGCGATGCAATCAATCATGACCTCATGCAATGGGTTGATGCGGGGACAATGACCGATCGTCTCGAGCTGAGTCGCGAGTATCGTTTTTATCGCCGTGGCCATCGCAGCGCACAAAAGCACATCGAACAAATCGCCTGGTTTTTCGAGGATTGCGCGGCAGAGTGGGGCTGTTTGCCCCAAGGCGAACGTGCAGCTATCGGTTTCGATGCGCGGATGAATTCGCAAATTCGAAACACCAAGGACCGAAAAGATTACTTTCGCCCTGATGAAGAAATGCTCGCTCATTGGCTGCGCCAGTATTGCGGAGTGGAAGATCTGGGCGTTCAGGCTGCACTTGAGCGACGCAGGGAGGCGGAGCGGGAGATTCGAGCGTTTGAAGAAGGGACACGCATCAACTGAGCGTCACTCCAACCCCGGCGCTTCACGAATAATGAAGTGATCCAGGTTCTCGATATTGGCATTGAAGACCTCGAAAGGTTTTTCGGGGTTCTTCTTGCCGGGCACCTGCTTCAACTCCGGCGTCACCCCATAGAAGAAACAGAACAACGCCTTGTCGCTATCCGCCGCGTGCTTGATCTCCTCCAGAAAGGCCTTGCGCTTGCGGTAGTTGTCGATCAGCTTCTTGTTCAGATAAACGCTGACCGGATACGGCTTCTTCTTACTGTCCTCGGGCTTCTTGAACCAGACCTTGTCCTCGAAGTCGATCCGAAAACTGGCACTGTGGAAGTCCTCGATCTTCTTGATCCGCCCCCAGTAAATCAGCCCTTTGTTGTCCGTCAGATACTCGATCTTCTTGAAGAACGAACTGTACGGCGCCGAATGCTCGCCGACCTTCAACGGCATGCGCTTGAGCAACTCCTTGTCGGCGAAGTTGGAAACAAAACACTCCACCGGATGCGCAAACACACTGGTCTTATCCGGCGCCGACTCACGACTCGCCGACTCTTTACCACTGCCCACCGCCACCCGCACCGGATCATCGCGCAACACATCCGCCGCCCCCGCTGGCGCGACAGGCTTGCGCACATACTCACGCCGGGTCAGCAACAACTCTGACGGGAAGTGTTCCTCACGCCCGTCATCCACCTCGCCATCCGCCGTCTCAACGCCAGAAGCCGACGCCTTCAAACTCACATACGGACAACCCGCCACATGCTGCGTGGTGGGCAGATTCTTGAAGTGCGGCGTGCGCACGTAATTCACATTCTTGGCGTTGAACGTACCCAACTCATTGGAAGCCTCGAACGCCGAACGACAAGCATCGCTGGGGCACTGGAAGTGTTCCTTCGCCGAGTCAAACGCCACCGTCTCATCGAAATTGAGATCGCGAACGTCATAGATCGACAACTTGTCGTCGAGGCTGAGGCAGTAGGCGAGATCGAATTTCATGGTGGGGCTCGGATCCTTGAGTGGGGGAGGGGTATTAATAGCGGGAGGTGCGTGGTAGTGCACCTACTAATTCTTTTTTTGCTGCAGTGAAGTGGGCATTTTCTAGGCTTCGCTAAAGCATTCTAGAGAGAGATGTGGAACACATGTCTCACCGAACGGCTGAAGCGTTGGCTTGAGTCAGTCGTGAGAGTCTTCCGTAAGTCGTGTAGGACTTTTCTCTGGATTTGGTAATCTCTAGCCTCTGATAAGAGGATGAGTGGATGCCAGCCGTAATTGCCGAGAATGATTTGTCAAAATGGGCCGATCAAACTGGGGTCCTCTACCACTTCCCGAAGCGGTACAAGGAAATCCTTATCCAGGGAACAGAGGTTATTTACTACAAAGGGAAACTGAAAAATAAGGCTTTCTCGGCGTTACGTCTGAGTTCTGCGCCTCACTATTTTGGCTTAGCCCGCATAGGAAGGGTGTATGCAGACAGGAACAGTAAGCGAGGAGACCTGTTTGCTTCTATTGAGGATTTTCGTCAGTTTGAGTCGGCAATCCCGATAAAGCTTGAGGGGGAGTACCTTGAGCAAATTCCCTCAAATCTAAAGAACAATTACTGGCGTAACGGTGTTCGGTCCATTGACCAAACTGTGTTCGACCGGATCTCATCCAATGCTTTGCTGGCGCCATCGCAGGCAGATGACTTCAGCCAGGTTGACGGTACGGAGGATTTTGAAACTGTAATCGTTGGTACTGAAGGTAAAAAATCCACTTATTACGGTGTGAGATACGAGCGCTGTCCCAAGCTTAGACGTCAGGCTATCGCTATTCATGGCCTTCTATGTAAAGCATGTGATTTTGACTTTGAGAAAGCCTATGGGGCGCACGCGAAGGGCTTTATTCATGTACATCACGTGAAGCCCATTTCAGAATTTGAAGAGGAACAAGTTGTCGATCCACTGACTGACCTTATTCCTCTCTGTGCAAATTGCCACGCAATTGTTCATAGAAAACCTCAGCAATTACTGAGTGTTGAGCAATTGAAAGGGCTTCTCAACGGTCGCTGGGTTTTCGATGATTTGACCTAAATGAATGCGTAGATAACTGCAACGTATTTACGACCCGCCGCCACCAAGGATTAGCTTCGATCGTTCGTCGTCGTGGCTGATCATTTAATAGGTGCGGCATATCCCGCAGCCGAATCCAGCCCTCATCCTGCCAATGCAGCAAACTCAACGACATCTCCGGCCAATCCAACAAGCTCAACATTGGCCGATTTGAATCTCCCGAATCCGCAGCGTCACGCAAGGTCGGCACGACCTCGTTGGTGAGCCATTCACGCAATAACCGATTTCCCGGAACGTAGTGATAGACCAACAGCGCATAAACCCCAGACTCACTGAGCATCAGATGCTGTTCAGGTTCTCGAAAGTACTCAATCCACATAACGCGGCGCTGGTCGCTATCTAGCTTGTTGACCACCCGATCATTCAGATGGAAACCCATCAAGCGGCCGACATCGCGGGCGGAGAACCATGGCTGGTTCTCTAATAGAAGGGCATGCAGAAAAAGATTGTGGCGAGAGAAAACAGTTACCGAGCATGGATCCGACATATCTATGACCTCTACGTTATGGATTTTGGGCGGGCCTGACCCCAACGTAGAGCGGACTTAAGAAATCCCAACGAGCAGAGCAGTTGTGTCACCGGCGAATTACGCGTCTGTGTCACTGACCAAGCTTTCTACGTTGGGCGTTTCTTAGGCACCTGCGCTAGAGCTTAGTAGTGCTCGTATTAGGCTTCAATGGGAAGCGGCTGTAAGTGCTGTAGGAGATTTAGAGCGCTGATGTAGGGATGTAATTATTTTCAGGAACTTTAAAAGCCCTGATCAGATCAGGGCTTTTTTCTTTTACTTATTGAAACGTCAGAGCTCCGCGAAAATGTGAGTCATGTGGCTATCCCCCCGACGATAACCTGGTCGAGGAGTATGGAACGTAGCGCCAGATGTTTTCAGGTCTGATATTTTATTGAGCTCGCACAGATCCCATTCGTGGCCTGGAGTTACATGGCCGCCATGGGTTTGAAAGCAACGGATTACTTCTTTTCCAGTGCGAGAAAGACCAACGGCATGTGGTTCAACTACCCGTGGAATACCGCTGTATGTGAACGTTAAAACTTGATAGTTGCTGATTGCATCAATAATTGTCTGCTTCATAGGAATTACTCTGTACGTGATTATAGAACGGGACAGTTGCCTGTCCCGCACGGTTAGGCTTTCACAAAAAAACAGAAAGGACGCCCGTCTTTGCGAAAGACGTCTTTTCCGCTACGCCAGTGCTTGAAACTCATACAGAAAACAGCTCTGTATCCTGGCGGTGCCACCGGATAATCGTTCATGACGAATTCTCCGACGTGAGGCCGTTGTAACCGTCCGAAAGATGTCTATAATCACGTCGCGCATTTTCCCAATGCATCGTGATCTGAGTTCTTCCAGTCACGGCCCGCACCCTCGGGCTTCTGTTCAATGGTGCGGTCAAGACCCGCAGCAATCGTTGGCGCGATTGCTGCGGGTTTCTTGTTTCTGCCTTCTGAATAACAGCCTTTTGATATTTTTATGGCCCTGCTGCAATTGGAGCAGCAGGGCCATATCAATCAATCCCAGCTCAACGCCCCACCAGTTTGGTATTCGATCACGCGCGTCTCAAAGAAATTCTTCTCTTTCTTCAAGTCCATAATCTCGCTCATCCAAGGGAACGGGTTAGTCGTGCCTGGATATTCCTCTTTCAAACCAATCTGCGACAAACGACGGTTAGCGATGAACTTCAGGTAGTCCTCCATCATCGCCGCGTTCATGCCCAGTACGCCGCGAGGCATGGTGTCGCGGGCGTATTCGATCTCCAGCTGGGTGCCCTGCAGGATCATCTGGGTCGCTTCTTCCTTCATTTCGGCATCCCACAGGTGTGGGTTTTCGATTTTGATCTGGTTGATCACGTCGATGCCGAAGTTCAGGTGCATGGATTCGTCGCGCAGGATGTATTGGAACTGCTCGGCGACGCCAGTCATTTTGTTGCGGCGGCCCATGGAGAGGATTTGGGTGAAGCCGCAGTAGAAGAAGATGCCTTCCAGAACGCAGTAGTAGGCGATCAGGTTGCGCAGCAACTCTTTGTCGGTTTCCGGGGTGCCGGTTTCGAACTTCGGATCGGAGATCGAGCGGGTGTACTTCAGGCCCCAGGCTGCTTTCTTCGCGACCGATGGGATCTCGTGGTACATGTTGAAGATTTCGCCTTCATCCATGGCCAGCGATTCGATGCAGTACTGGTAGGCGTGGGTGTGGATCGCTTCTTCGAAAGCCTGGCGCAGGATGTACTGGCGGCATTCCGGGTTGGTGATCAGGCGGTACACGGCCAGGACCAGGTTGTTGGCAACCAGGGAGTCGGCGGTGGAGAAGAAGCCGAGGTTGCGCATGACGATGCGGCGCTCGTCGTCGGTCAGGCCTTCCGGGTTTTTCCAGAGGGCGATGTCGGCGGTCATGTTGACTTCTTGCGGCATCCAGTGGTTCGCGCAACCGTCCAGATACTTTTGCCAAGCCCAGTCGTACTTGAATGGCACGAGTTGGTTGAGGTCGGCGCGGCAGTTGATCATGCGCTTTTCGTCAACAGCGACACGGGCGGAGGCGCCTTCGAGTTCGGCGAGGCCTTCGGCGACGTCGAGGGAGTTCAGTGCAGCCTTGGCGCGGGCCACGGCGGCCGAGTCGTCGGCGGTGACGGCGCGGGCTTCCAGCGCTGCGGCACCGCCGGCGTTGTCGAGGCGGTCCATGTTGGCTTCGCTTGCGTGGCCGGCGTTGGCGCCTTTCACGGTTGCGACTTCACTGTCTTCTTTATCGAATTCGTCCCAGCTCAGCATGACGTGTCGTCTCCTGCGTGAGGGCTTGTGCCCGTGTGAAACCTGAAGGGTTGGTTTTTCACACGGCCAAACAAGCCGCGTTGGATGTCGTTTTTTGCAGCGCTGCACGCAGGCAAATAAACAGAAATTTTGACGGGTTCCGAGAGCCTCTGATGGGCGCAATCAGCGTCTGGCACTGTTGCGGGGCTTCAGAATGGCTTTTGCTCCCTGTAAGGGAATATTGCTGACCCGTATGGGGCGGCATTATAGGGAAATTTTTACCGGCGTGGTGCGGCGAATCGGCTCATGGCGCGGCCGAGGAGGGGGTGGATTTCGGTCCGACCGAGGGATTACAGGGCTTTGCGCGGAATCGACCCGAGCAGATTTTTTTTCGTTAATTTTTTGGCAGGTGGTTTTTTGTTTAAAAAATAGCCAGAAAAGTGGGTTTTTCACTATATCTAGTGTTTTGCAAGCCTTTTTCGCGGCTCCAGACACAACTGAGCCCGACCGAAGCCGGGCTGGAATCGACCCTCAATGTGGCGTTGAGCGATCCGATTCGGTGCAGTCTGATTCAGTTCGTGCAGCCGTTGCCCATGATGCTGTAGCGCAGGATGTGGCGTTGGCCTTTGGAGTCGTCGTATTCCATTTTTGCCGGTACTACTTCGCAGACATTTGGCACTTCGCTCATCGATACAACTTTGGCGATGTCCAGATGTGTGGAGTAAGTGTATTCCTCGATTACCGGTTGTTGCTGTGCGACATCAGTCGGGACCTCGTCTGCCATGGCGGTTGCGCACAGACTGCTGAGGGCCAGAACCAATAAAGCTTTCATTTCTAATTCACCTTTTTGAGGTCGAGTGGGGTCACGCAACCTTTTTAGGGTTGCGTGTGGAGCTTGAGTATTTGATGCGTTACTTGGAGCGCTGGATTAACGGCCTTCGTGGGGGCTGTAACGTTGTTAATCGCGGTTGCCTTGTTGGCGAGGTGAATTTTAGGGCGGTGGGATGCAAGTAAACAGGGGCGGTTTTGATAAACACTTTTGATAGATTTGGTAACAATCGATTGAGGTCTTGGTGTCTGGCCGGATGGGATTTGCCTGACGGACTGCGTTGACTGCATCGCTGGCAAGCCAGCTCCCACATGGAATGCGGACATTTTGTAGGGGCTTGTTACTACCATCGTCGAATGGTTCTATGGGCCCCACCCGGCTACAACAGGGTCATACAAAAACAACTATTACACCGAGGTAGGAAAGATGAGTGCGGCTTCTCTGTATCCCGTTCGTCCCGAGGTTCTGGCTAACACGCTGACTGACGAGGCGACCTACAAAGCCATGTACCAGCAGTCGGTCGTCAACCCTGACGGCTTCTGGCGCGAGCAAGCCAAGCGTCTGGACTGGATCAAGCCCTTCACCACGGTGAAACAGACCTCGTTCGACGATCACCATGTCGACATCAAGTGGTTTGCCGACGGCACCCTGAACGTTTCCTACAACTGCCTCGACCGCCATTTGGCCGAGCGCGGCGATCAAGTCGCGATCATCTGGGAAGGCGACGATCCTTCCGAGAGCCGAAACATCACCTACCGCGAACTGCATGAGCAAGTGTGCAAACTGGCCAACGCCCTGCGTGGTCAGGACGTGCACCGTGGCGACGTGGTGACCATTTACATGCCGATGATTCCCGAAGCCGTGGTCGCCATGCTGGCCTGCACCCGGATCGGTGCGATTCACTCGGTGGTGTTCGGCGGTTTCTCGCCGGAAGCCTTGGCCGGTCGCATCATCGATTGCCGTTCGAAAGTGGTGATCACCGCTGACGAGGGTATTCGCGCCGGCAAGAAGATTTCCCTCAAGGCCAACGTCGACGACGCGCTGACCAACCCGGAAACCAGCAGCATCCAGAAGGTCATCGTGTGCAAGCGCACCGGTGGCGACATCAAGTGGAACCAGCATCGCGACATCTGGTACGAAGACCTGATGAAGGTCGCGGGCACCGTTTGCGCGCCGAAAGAGATGGGCGCCGAAGAAGCGTTGTTCATCCTTTATACCTCCGGCTCCACCGGCAAGCCGAAGGGCGTGCAGCACACCACCGGCGGTTATCTGCTGTATGCGGCCATGACCCACGAGCGCGTGTTCGACTACCGGCCGGGCGAAATCTACTGGTGCACCGCCGACGTCGGTTGGGTCACCGGCCACAGTTACATCGTCTATGGCCCGCTGGCCAATGGCGCGACCACCGTGCTGTTCGAAGGTGTGCCGAACTACCCGGATATCACCCGGGTGGCGAAGATCATCGACAAGCACAAGGTCAACATCCTCTACACCGCGCCGACCGCGATCCGCGCGATGATGGCTTCGGGTCAGGCGGCGGTTGAAGGCGCCGATGGCAGCAGCCTGCGTCTGCTCGGTTCGGTGGGCGAGCCGATCAACCCGGAAGCCTGGGACTGGTACTACAAGAATGTCGGCAAGTCGCGTTGCCCGATCGTCGATACCTGGTGGCAGACCGAAACCGGCGGCAACATGATGAGCCCGCTGCCGGGTGCTCACGCGCTGAAGCCGGGTTCGGCGGCGCGTCCGTTCTTCGGTGTGGTGCCGGCGCTGGTCGACAACCTCGGCAACATCATCGAGGGCGAGGCTGAAGGCAACCTGGTGATTCTCGATTCGTGGCCAGGCCAGGCGCGTACGCTGTACGGCGATCATGATCGTTTCGTCGATACCTACTTCAAGACCTTCCGTGGCATGTACTTCACCGGTGACGGCGCGCGTCGCGATGCCGATGGTTACTACTGGATCACCGGGCGTGTGGACGACGTGCTCAACGTTTCCGGCCACCGCATGGGTACCGCCGAGATCGAAAGCGCGATGGTCGCGCATCCGAAGGTTGCCGAAGCTGCGGTGGTGGGTGTGCCGCATGACATCAAGGGGCAGGGCATCTATGTCTATGTGACCTTGAAGAACGGCGAGGAGCCGACCGAGCAGTTGCGCCTGGAGCTGAAGAACTGGGTGCGCAAGGAGATCGGCCCGATCGCTTCGCCGGACGTGATCCAGTGGGCGCCGGGGCTGCCGAAGACCCGTTCGGGCAAGATCATGCGCCGCATCCTGCGCAAGATCGCCACGGCGGAATACGACGGGCTGGGCGACATCTCGACCCTGGCGGATCCGGGTGTGGTGCAGCATTTGATTGATACGCACAAGACCATGAATGTTGCTTAAGCGTTAGAAGCATAGGAGCCCTGTCCGGTGATGCCGGATGGGGCTTTTTTGTGCCTAGTGGATTTGTGTTGATCGGGCTGGCCTCTTCGCGAGCAGGCTCGCTCCCACAAGGAAACGGGCGCATTTCAAATGTGGGAGCGAGCCTGCTCGCGAAGGCGATCTGTCAGACACCGCAGTAGTCAGCTGTAGGAAACCGCAACACCCCAACCAATAATTATCGATCTCCCCCGTCAGACCTTTCCCGCTGTTACCCGCCACAACCCAATGTGTAACCGCCCGCGCCAAACCGGGGCGAAGAGAAACGCGGTGCGCCGTTTTTGAGCCGCCAATGCCCCGCTGAAAAATAAGACATAACGCTGCGCTTGCCGGATTAGAAGGGTTTGCGAATAATGGGCCCGCAACTTGCAATATGTATCGGTTCACTGTCTTTCGCTCTTGCATGAAATTGCAGGGCTGTCAATGAGCTCAAACCGCTTTCTCGGTGCATCTGTAATTAGTTGTCGCATTGAAGAAATATCGGCTTCGGGCCTGTCGTTAGAATGCCGATCACTCGCTCATCGTGGCTGACGTTGAAATCGCCTGCGGTTTCAACGGGAAATTTCCGCCGATGCGCAACCGATTTCCGATTCACCCATTCGCATATTGGGCTGTCGCTCACTCTGCCGTTTTTGCCCTTTACCGATGGAGTCCCAAGATGAAGAAACTTGTGCTGCTTGGCGCCCTGGCACTGTCCGTGCTGTCGATGAATGCCTTCGCTGACGAAAAACCGCTGAAGATCGGCATCGAAGCGGCTTACCCTCCATTCGCTTCGAAAGCACCGGACGGCAGCATCGTCGGTTTCGACTACGACATCGGCAACGCGCTGTGCGAAGAAATGAAGGTCAAGTGCGTGTGGGTCGAGCAAGAGTTCGACGGCCTGATCCCGGCTCTCAAAGTGCGCAAGATCGACGCGATCCTGTCGTCGATGTCGATCACCGAAGATCGCAAGAAGTCGGTCGACTTCACCAACAAGTACTACAACACCCCGGCGCGTCTGGTCATGAAGGCCGGCACTCAGGTCAGCGAAGGTCTGGCTGAACTGAAGGGCAAGAACATCGGCGTACAGCGTGGCTCGATCCACGAGCGTTTCGCCCGCGAAGTTCTGGCTCCATTGGGCGCCGAGATCAAGCCGTACGGCTCGCAGAACGAAATCTACCTCGACGTGGCTGCCGGTCGCCTCGACGGTACCGTGGCTGACGCTACCCTGCTCGACGACGGCTTCCTGAAAACCGACGCCGGCAAAGGCTTCGCGTTCGTCGGCCCGGCCTTCACCGACGTCAAATACTTCGGCGACGGCGTAGGTATCGCGGTGCGCAAGGGCGACGCCCTGAAAGACAAGATCAACACTGCCATCGCGGCCATCCGCGAGAACGGCAAATACAAGGCAATCCAGGACAAGTACTTCGCCTTCGATATCTACGGCAAGTAACACGTCTCTGCGACAAGTCCGAAATGGCGCAAGCAACAGAATCTCTGCGGTTTGCGCCATTTTTTCATCCCAACTTTCGAGGACCTGAATCATGTTGAAAGGCTACGGGGCTGTCATCCTCGATGGCGCATGGCTGACGCTTCAGCTCGCCTTGTCGTCCATGGCTCTGGCCATCGTTCTCGGGCTGATCGGTGTCGCGTTGCGCCTGTCGCCGGTGCGCTGGCTGGCGTGGCTGGGCGACCTGTATTCGACGGTGATCCGCGGCATTCCCGACCTGGTGCTGATCCTGCTGATCTTCTACGGCGGTCAGGACTTGCTCAACCGCGTTGCGCCGATGCTCGGCTATGACGACTACATCGATCTGAACCCGCTGGCCGCCGGTATCGGCACCCTCGGTTTCATCTTCGGTGCGTACCTCTCGGAAACCTTCCGTGGTGCGTTCATGGCGATCCCCAAGGGCCAGGCCGAAGCGGGCATGGCGTACGGCATGAGCAGTTTTCAGGTGTTCTTCCGGGTGATGGTGCCGCAGATGATTCGTCTGGCGATTCCCGGCTTCACCAACAACTGGCTGGTACTGACCAAGGCCACCGCGCTGATTTCCGTGGTCGGTCTGCAAGACATGATGTTCAAGGCCAAGCAGGCGGCGGATGCCACGCGCGAGCCTTTCACCTTCTTCCTCGCAGTGGCGGCGATGTACCTGGTGATCACCAGTGTTTCGTTGCTGGCATTGCGTCACCTTGAGAAGCGCTACTCGGTAGGCGTAAGGGCGGCTGATCTATGATCTTCGACTACAACGTCATCTGGGAGGCACTGCCGCTGTACTTCAGCGGCCTGCTGACCACCCTCAAACTGCTCGCGCTGTCGCTGTTCTTCGGTTTGCTCGCGGCGTTGCCGCTGGGGCTGATGCGCGTCTCGAAAAACCCGTTCGTCAATGGCGCCGCGTGGCTGTACACCTACGTGATTCGTGGCACGCCGATGCTGGTTCAGCTGTTCCTGATCTACTACGGTCTGGCCCAGTTCGAAGCGGTGCGCGAAAGCTTCCTGTGGCCGTGGCTGTCCAGCGCAACGTTCTGCGCCTGCCTGGCTTTTGCCGTGAACACCAGCGCCTACACCGCAGAAATCATTGCCGGCAGCCTCAAGGCCACGCCGAACGGTGAGATCGAAGCGGCCAAGGCCATGGGCATGTCGCGCTTCAAACTGTACAAGCGCATCCTGCTGCCGTCGGCCCTGCGCCGCGCGCTGCCGCAGTACAGCAACGAAGTGATCATGATGCTGCAGACCACCAGTCTGGCGTCGATCGTGACCCTGATCGACATCACTGGCGCGGCACGTACCGTCAACGCGCAGTTCTACCTGCCGTTCGAGGCGTACATCACCGCTGGCGTGTTCTACCTGTGCCTGACCTTCATTCTGGTCAAGCTGTTCAAACTGGCCGAGCGTCGCTGGTTGAGCTACCTCGCGCCACGGAAGCACTGATATGCAACGCATCGACCACGTATTGCCGTGGAGCCACCTGGGCAGCGAGCGCAAGGTTTCGGTTTTCCGTTTTGGTAGCGGCGAGCGCAAGGCCTACATCCAGGCCAGCCTGCACGCCGATGAACTGCCGGGCATGCGCACCGCCTGGGAGCTGAAAAAGCGCCTCGGCGAACTCGAAGCCCAAGGCTTGCTCAACGGCGTGATCGAGCTGGTGCCGGTGGCCAATCCGATCGGCCTCGGGCAATTGCTGCAAGGCAATTTCCAGGGCCGTTTCGAGGCGGGCAGCGGCAAGAATTTCAATCGTGATTTCGTCGAGCTCAGCGCGCCGGTCGCGGCGGCACTGGGCGACAAGCTCGGTGATGATCCCCATGCCAACGTGCGCCTGATCCGCCAGGCAATGGCCGACCACCTGGCCGGATTGCCTGAAGCGAGCAGCCAGTTGCAGGGCATGCAGCGTGTGCTGCTCAGCCACGCCTGCACCGCCGATGTGGTGCTGGACCTGCACTGCGATGCCGAAGCCGCGCTGCACATGTATGCGCTGCCGCAGCACTGGCCGCAGTGGCGTTCGCTGTCGGCACACCTGAACGTCAAGGTAGGTTTGCTCGCGGAAGATTCCGGCGGCAGCTCCTTCGATGAAGCCTGCTCGTTGCCATGGCTGCGCCTGTCGCGGCAGTTCCCCGAGGCGCAGATTCCGCTGGCGTGTCTGGCGACGACGATCGAGCTGGGCGGGCAGGCCGACACCGGCCGCGTCGAAGCCGAGGCTTATGCTGAAGGCATTCTGGCGTTCCTTGCCGAGCAAGGTCTGATCACCGGCGAGTGGCCGGACCCGGCCTTCGAACCGTGCGAAGGCATGCCCTTCGAAGGCACCGAATTGTTGTTCGCACCGCACCCCGGTGTGGTGAGTTTTTCCCGCAGGCCTGGCGAATGGGTCGAGGCGGGCGATGAGATTTTTCAAGTGATCGACCCTGTGTCCGATCGGGTCAGCACGGTATGTGCTGGTACGTCCGGGGTGCTGTTTGCCATTGAACGGCTGCGCTATGCCCAACCCGGTTTCTGGCTGGCCAAGGTGGCGGGGCGCGAAGCGCTGCGTCACGGGCGCTTGCTCAACGACTGACTGACTGTTTTTGTGAGAACCGACCGCATGTACAAACTTGAAGTCCAAGACCTGCATAAACGCTATGGCAGTCACGAAGTGCTCAAGGGCGTGTCCCTGAAAGCCGCCGCCGGCGATGTGATCAGCATCATCGGCTCCAGTGGCTCCGGCAAAAGTACTTTCCTGCGTTGCATCAACCTGCTCGAGCAGCCGCACGCCGGCAAGATCCTGCTCAACAACGAAGAGCTGAAACTGGTGGCGAACAAGGATGGCGCGCTGAAAGCCGCTGATCCAAAACAGCTGCAGCGCATGCGTTCGCGCCTGTCGATGGTGTTCCAGCATTTCAATCTGTGGTCGCACATGACCGCGATTGAAAACATCATGGAAGCGCCGGTGCACGTGCTCGGCGTACCCAAGTACGAAGCGCGCGAAAAAGCCGAGTACTACCTGAACAAGGTTGGCGTGGCCCATCGCAAAGACGCGTTCCCGGGGCACATGTCCGGCGGCGAACAGCAGCGTGTGGCTATTGCCCGTGCGTTGGCGATGGAGCCGGAGGTGATGCTGTTCGACGAACCGACCTCGGCCCTTGACCCGGAACTGGTCGGCGACGTGCTGAAAGTCATGCAGGCGCTGGCGCAGGAAGGCCGCACCATGGTCGTGGTGACCCACGAAATGGGCTTCGCCCGTGAAGTGTCGAACCAGCTGGTGTTCCTGCACAAAGGCGTCGTCGAAGAAAGCGGCAACCCGCGCGAAGTGCTGGTCAACCCGCAGTCGGAGCGCTTGCAGCAGTTCCTGTCGGGCAGCCTGAAATAAATCAGGGCTGCCGTTGTGCACCAGATTAGGTCATGCTTCGCGATCTTCTGGCTGGCTCAGATCCCTGTGGGAGCGAGCCTGCTCGCGAAAGCGGTACAACAGCCAGCAATTATGTTGACTGGTACACCGCCTTCGCGAGCAGGCTCGCTCCCACATTCTGATCTTCACCGGTTTCAGGATTTGTGTTCATTTCCGGGCTAGCATTGGCCCATGCCTTCATCACCGTTGTTCGTTTCGGATTGCCCGCCCATGACTGCCCATCGAATTGGTTTCCTGATTTGGCCCAGCACTAAAGCGTTGACGCTGGCGCTGGCGGAGGAGGCCTTGCGTGTTGCGCAGCGGGTGCACCCGGACGTGGTTTACGAACTGTCGTTCTTGCAGGCCGAGCCGCAGACCGAAGGGGCCTGGCAATTGCCCGGCGAACCCTGGGCCGGCAAGCTCGAGAATTTCCAGAAACTGTTCCTGCTCGCCGACGAGCCGCCGACCACCCTGGCGCCGGCGCTGAGCAGTGCGCTCAAGCAACTGGTGCGTGCCGGTTGCGTGATCGGTGGTCTGTCGGCCGGTGTCTATCCGCTGGCGCAGCTCGGTTTGCTCGACGGTTATCGCGCCGCCGTGCACTGGCGCTGGCAGGACGATTTCGCTGAGCGCTTCCCGAAAGTCATCGCCACCAGTCATCTGTTCGACTGGGATCGCGATCGTCTGACCGCCTGCGGTGGCATGTCGGTGCTCGACCTGCTGCTGGCGGTGCTGGCCCGCGATCACGGCGCGGAACTGGCCGGTGCGGTGTCGGAAGAACTCGTGGTCGAGCGCATCCGCGAGGGCGGTGAGCGTCAGCGCATCCCGTTGCAGAATCGCCTCGGCTCCAGTCATCCGAAGCTCACCCAAGCGGTGTTGCTGATGGAAGCCAACATCGAAGAGCCGCTGACCACCGACGAAATCGCCCAGCACGTGTGCGTATCCCGTCGGCAGCTGGAACGGATCTTCAAGCAATACCTCAACCGCGTGCCGAGCCAGTACTACCTGGAATTGCGCCTGAACAAGGCCCGGCAGATGTTGATGCAGACCAGCAAGTCGATCATCCAGATCGGCCTCTCGTGCGGCTTCTCCTCGGGGCCGCATTTCTCCAGCGCCTATCGCAATTTCTTCGGTGCCACGCCGCGCGAAGATCGCAACCAGCGGCGCAGCAGCAGCCCGTTCGAATTGTCGTCAGTGCCGCCGGAGCGTGGCTGAGCGCGGATCGACCCTCAATCGATTTCCATGCCGCCGGAGAAATCATGGAAATCCTCAATCGTCTGATACGCGGTGTCGTTGCTCGACTGCTGCTCCAGCAGGCGCAATTGATACGCCGCCTCATACCGCTGCAGGCGCTGCAAACTTTCGGCAGTCAGCGGGTTGTCGCTGAAGTCGTATTCGGTCAGCACGTCGCCGGGCTGTAGGGGAAACTCGCCCGGCAACTCGGTGATCGCGTTTCCGGACAAGTCGGCGTACATCAATCGAGGCAGTCCGAACAGGCCGTCAGGCACCTTGCTCAAGGCACAGTTGCCCAGACGCACATCGGTCATCTGCGGGAAATGACTCAGATCCGGAGCGATGTTGAGCGGATTGTCGCTCAGGTCCACGGAACTCAGGTTTCTCAGCGTTGCGAATGCTTCTGCGGTCTGCGCAGTCAACGTGATCTCACAGCCCGGCAGATACAGGCTGCGCAGCCTTTCCATGGCGAAAATCGGGACGGGAATCTCGCCCAGCGGATAATTGCGGATGTCGATGCCTTTGAGCTTCGGGAACAGCTCCAGCAGACGATCGATCCGAGGCGCAGCGGACGCTGTGGTGGTCAGCTTCAATTGTTCGATGTGGTCGAAACGCGCGGTCAGCGGCGGCAGCTCACCGGTAAACGACAACTCGCAGCTGACCCTTGGCCCTGTCAGGAACGAGGGCGCACGGCGCAGGTCGTCTTCGAGGCTTTGCCTGAAGTGCTGGCGGTTGAGTCTTTCCCTGGCTGCCGCTTCGGTCGCAAGCGGCATCTGCGTGTGAGTATCGTTGGGAGTCTCGTTGGCCCAGCTATCCAGGCGTTCGAGCAGGCTGGTGAGCTCGGTTTTGCGGCGCATCAGCTCAACACGTCCATCGGCCAGCGTGCCCGCAAGCTTGTAGACCAGATCGTTGGCATCGAAGCCGAACAGCGATGGATAAAGGCTTTGCGCCAGATCGATGTCTTGTTGTTGGACCCAGACACCGAAGTTGTCAGCCTTGGCCTGGAATGCGGCCTTGATCCGTTCTCTGGAAGCAACCGACAAAGGGTTGCCGCCCAGTTCAATACCGCGATCGGAATACTGCGTCAGTTGCGCCGGCAATTCGCTGATGTTGTTGTCGCTCAGCAACGCGACTTCCAGGTGCGGCAGCTGTTCCAGCCCGGCGGGAACACTATCGATGCCGGTGTTGATCAGGTCGATGAACGTCAGGTTCTGCAGGGTCGATAGATCGGGCGTCACCTGCAGAGGGTTGCTATACAAGTCCAGAGATTTCAATCGGGTCATCGTGGACAGGATCGCCTGTCCGGCAGGATCCAGAGTGATCTGGCACTTGCTCAGCATCAACCTCTCAAGCAACGGCAGGCTTGGCAGCGATTGGGGTATCCGGCCCAAGGCGAAATCCTGCAGTTCCAGTCCGCGCAGGCCACTGAAGCTTCGGAAAAAACCATCGGGAATGTTCAGCCCCGGATTGCCCTGAAGGTTGAGATGCGTGATGTGGCTGAAGTCAGCGGTCAGTTCCGGCAATTCGCCGGTGAATGTCGCATCGGCTTCGAAAGTATTGAACCGCAGGGCTGAGTTTTCGTTTTGCCGGCCGCGCCAGAGTTTCTCAAGGTCGCTGCTGAATCTTTGTCTGGCGGCGAGTTCTGCAAATCTTTCCGGCGCAGTCCAGGGCAGCTCTGTCGAAGGGTTGTTGACCGGCAAGCGCGCGCTCCATGTGTTGAGATCACTGGTCATGCGGGCGATTTCCGCCTCCCATCTGATCAGTTGCGCCGTGCCGGTCTGTAATGTCCCGGGCAGGCGATAAATCATGTTGATCGCAGCGTTTTCGCCCAGTCGCGGGAACAGTCTCTGCGCCATGGCAATGTCAGCCGATGCCGGCTTGATCCGGAAGTTGCGCCCTTGTGCGGCGTAGTAGCGCTTGACGCGCTCGCGGGCATTCATGGACAGAGGATTGTCGTTCAGATAGACGCTGTCGGCCCGCTCGGGATGCAAACTGAAAACAGCGTCGGGCAGCACGGTTATCTGGTTGTTATTGAGATGGAGCTCTCGCAGCAGCGGATGCTCGGCGATGCCCTTCGGCACGCTCGTCAGTTCGCTATGGCCGAGCGAGAAGTTCGTCACCTTGGGCAGGATTGTCAGGTCTGGCGCGTTTGTCAGTGGGTTATGGCTCAGATCGAGCAACCGCAACTCGGGCAGCGCGCCAAGTACCTGCTGCCCGGCAGGGGTAAGCGTCAGCGCGCAGTCATTGAGTTTGAGCTCTTTGAGATAGTGCAGACGGCTGACGAATAGAGGGATGTCATAGAGTGTGAAAGCTTTCAGTTCCAGCATCTGAAGATTCGGGAACAAGGCAGCGAACGGCTCCAGTCCCGCGATCGTCACGTTGCCCGCCAGCTTGAGGCTGGTAACGTGATCGAAGTTGACCGTCAGGCGCGGCATTTCGCCGAGGAACTTGAGGTCTGCCGCGAAAGAAGTCGTGCGCCTGCCGGTACCCATCGATCTTTCGCCCCAGAAATCCTTTATCAATTGCTTGAAGTCCGAGCGTGCGGATCGTAGCGCCAAACGCTCGCTTGCGCTCAAGGCCTGACCGGTAACCGGGTGCGCAGACGGCGTTGCCAAGGCCCAGCGGGTCAGGTCATCGCGCATCTGTTGCTGTTCTGCTTGCCAGCGAAGCAGCTGTTGGCGACCGTCGGCCAGGTCGCCGGGCAAGTCGTAAATCATCTCGCTGGCCTCTTGCTTGTTCAGACCGGGAAACAACTGCCGGGCGAGGCTCACGTCCGGCTCGGCCGCCAGTACGTCGAAGTCGTTGCGATGGAGGCGGTAGTAGTTTTTGATCTGGTTGCGGGTGGCGGCCGATAGCGGGTTGTCGGCAAGGTCAATGCCGTCACTGCGCTCGGCGGGGAGGTCGAACAGCGCCTCGGGCAGTTGCGTGATGCGGTTGCCTGCGAGCACTGCGGTTCGCAACCCCGGATGGCTGGCCAGTCCTTCGGGAACGACGGTCAGCCCGCAGTTGGACAGATCGAGATAGATCAATTCGGGCAACAAATTCAGGTCGGGGAACGTACCCAACGGATTGTCGCTCAGGTCCAGCGAGTCGAGGCTGCCAAGTGACAGCAGCGCAGCCTGATTTTCCGGGGTCATGACCACGCCACAATTTTTCAGCTCCAGATCGCTCAGTTGAGGCAGTTTTGCTTCGCCCAGCGCAAGCGGTCCCAGTTCGAAACCGCTCATTTTCAGCTTGGCAAGGTTGGGGAAGCACTCCACGAAGCGCAGGGCGGCGGTGCTAATGGCGGTGCCGGTGAGGTTCAGCTGCGTCGCGCGCTCGAGACCGGCGCTGAGTATCGGCATATCCCCACTGAACGTCGCCGTTGCCCTGAGTTCTTCAAGGCGCGGGTACAGGGGCGGGCTGCGCCAGAATTGCTCGATCTGTTGCGCAAAGGATCGCCGGGCCTCCAGTTCGCGGGCCTGTGCCTCGAGGGGAAGACGTTCCCCCGACTCAGAGGCGGTCACGGTGGCCTGGTTGATCCATTGACTGAGTTCGAGATTCAGCACGCCGAGTTCGTTTTCCCAGCGGGACAACTGTGCGCCGCACTCCGCCAATGGCCCGGGCAATCGGTACAACACCTGTGTTGCGCCTTCCGTGTCGAGGGATGGAAACAAGGCGATGGTGCGTTGCAGATCCTCCTGCACGGGCCGGACGCCGAAGTGCCTTCCGGTGTGCTCGTAGAACACTTTTACCCGCTCGCGAGAAGCCGCCGTCAACGGATTGTCGGCGAAGGTATAACCATCGCTGAGGGAGCTTGCCAGGTTGAAAAAACTGTCCGGTATCCGCGTGATGCGGTTGCGATCGAATTGCGCCGAAATCAGGCGCGGATGATCCAGCAGATCGTCGGGCACCGTGTGAATGCCGGTATCCGACAGGTTCACGTAGCGCAACGAAGGCAGTGTATGCAGGTCCGGAGGCAGGCCCAGCGCATTGCCTTGCAGATCGAGCAGGGTGAGCTGCGGCATGGCTGCGAGCACCGACTCTGTGACCGTCGTCAGACTGATCCGACAATTGCGTAAGCGCAATTCGCGCAGCGAGCGCATCGAAGTCAGTGCTTGCGGCAGGCTCGATAGATTGAGGTTGCGCGCATCGATATTCTGCAACTGGCTGAAGGACTGCAGAAAGCTGTCGACGGAGGTGGTCATCGGGCTGCCATCAATGGCGAGCGAGGTGATATGGCTGAAGTCTGCTGACAACACGGGCAAGTCGCCCATCACCGCAGGTGTAAGGCGCAAGGCGTATCCGGCGGCAAAGCCTTGGTGATTGATACCCGTGACGTGCCCCCGTCTCCAGGCTTTGAGCAATTGCTCCCTGAGCAGCCTGCGATTCTGGATTTCGGCGCGCTTCTCCAGCGAGGTGAGCGCCGTGCCGGTTTCCGGATGCACGGCGGGCGGATTGTTGGCCCAGACATGCAGTTCGTTCTGCAATTGCAGGTAGTCATTTTGCAAACGAAGCATTTCGGCGCGCGGGCCTGCGGGACTGCTTCGCATGCTTTCGGCGAGGAAGCGCACTTCATGGTTCGACATGCGTGGATAGAGCACCCGGATGTCTTCTTCGAGGGTGTGCGGCTGGTAAGCGGGGCGTGGCGGACGCGGAGCATGGGCGTAACCGTCGGTACCGAGCAGGCGCAGGGTGTCGACAGCCGGCGCTCGGGACGGCGTATCGGCAATCACCTGACGCCACTCGTTGCGCTCGAGCGTGCGTTCACGAATGGCCGCCTTCAGCGCCTGACCCTGGCCGATCCGCATGTCCAGGCTCTGGCGCTCGCTGTCGGGCAATGCGTACAACAGGCTGGAATAGAAATCAGCGAACGAATGCAGCTGCTGCCCACGATCGTCATAAGGTTGGTATTGGCCATCGTCGCGGCGAACCAGCACCTTGTATTCGGGCGCATCGTCACGGCCGATCGTGTCCAGTAACCGGCCCTCGTAGCGCCCGTCACGGATTTCGATGCGTACATCGCCGCTCCAGCCCTGCAACAATTTGAGGCTGTGCAGCGCCAGAGAATCAGAGTCGTGATTGCTCACCGAGGCCAGCTCAAGGCCTTCATACGCGCGGGTAAGGCGCACCTCGTCACTGGCCATCTGCATGAGTGCCTGCTGGCGCGGGGGCAATCGTCCTTCGCTGATCTGCAACAGTTCGCTGCCGGTCGCGGTATCGAGCAGTTCGCGGGTAATGCTGGCCGGCAATTGCGGAGGGTGAATCTTGAGTCGAGCGGCCAGCGGGTCGTCGAGGTGCTGGAGGGCTTGATAGCGCGACTCGAACAGCGCGCTGGTGTTGCGTCTGGCGAGGTCGGCCAGTTGTTTGCGCAGGTTGTGGCTGCGGACCTCGATGGACGGCGTCGGTCCCGCGAAGGGCTCGTCCAGCAAGGTTTTGATCTGCGTCTCGTCGAGGGCTTGGAGCAGGGTTTTGAGCACGTCGCCACCGGCCAGCGTGTCGTGGCGTAGTTCGATTACCGGCAGGCTTGTGTCGGCAGACGATTGCCACAGTTGCTCGCCTTGGCGATCGAGCAGACGCAGGCACTGGTCGCCTGGCCAGCGGCCGTATTCGCTGAGCACCTGCAGCTGCATGACCGGGTCGGCGCGCAAAAAAACTTCAGCGTCAGCGCTGTCGAGCTGGTCGATGAAGCGTTGCAACTGCTGATCAATCTTGAAGCGCTGGATGCTGTCGGCCAGCAGAGGCGGGACCTTTTCCTGCTCGACATGCATTTTGCGCAACGCGTCTTCGCTGGTTCCGCTGATCTGCAGCACGGTTTCGCGCTCGCTCGCGGACAAGCTCTCGACCGCAGGGCCGATACGGCGCAGCGCGGTTGCGACATCCCATTCCAGCGGTTGCTCCAGTTCAGTGTGCCAGGCGCCTTCGCCATTGTGGCGCAGCACCGGTTGGTAAGCGTCGGGGCGACTCGGATGTTCGATGCGGTACTGCCCCGGCACCTGACTTTTCGTGACCGCAAAGTGCGCGTCCTCCAAGGGCAGCAGAAGCTTGTCCTCATGCGCATGCAAACCCAGGGCATCGGGTTGCGAATCGGCACTCGGGCGCTGCGGATGTTTGTAGCGTTCGAGATCCGGTTGCCAGTAGCGGGTGTCACCATTGGCCAGTTGTACCGGTTTGAAGCGGTCGATGAACGCCACGATTTCCTTGGGCAATATCTTGCGGAACTCGGCCGCGCCAATCGCACCGCCGACGGCGAACATGCCCAACTGGATCATCGATTCCACGGTTCCCATCAGGTGTTCGACCGCCTCGGTCGTGCGCCCCTGCGCCCACTCGACAATGCCTTCGAATACTTCATTGAGCATCTGATAGGCCATGTACGCCATCATCGCTTCACCGAGCACCGGCACGAACGGCGCGACGATCATTGCGGCGGTCTGGGCGATGGAAGAGAGGATGTTGACCAGCGAATCCCAGAACGCCCAGCGCGCCCTTTGATCAACCAGGGCAGTCGGTACGGCAATGGTTCGGGCGTCATTGAAAATCTTGTTCAGTTTTGCCTGGTACAGGTGTTGCCACACATCGTCGTAAAACGGCGTCAGCGCAGTCTGCAGATCGGGCCGCTCCACTGCGGCTTCGCGCCATGCCGGCCGAGGGTCGCCGGGTTCGTGCGGGTGCCAGCGGATTTCACTCAGCCGGCTGTTGAGGGTGCTGAAGAAGAAACCGCGCTGGTCGTGGTTGACGAAGCGGCTGAAGAATTGCTGATAGTCCCTGGCGCGCAACTGGCGCGTCAGCTCCACGACCATTTCCAATGGCGAGGCGTACTCCTTGAACGGATGTTCGGGGTCATCCGGGACGTAGGCGACGACGCGCGCTGCATTGCGTGTCATGTACAGGTCCGGGGCGAATACCACGATGCCGGTGAGCGGTGCGCAAAGCATCGTCATGTCATGACACAGCAGCGGGGCGCCGTGCACATGCAGGCCTTTCACACCGTCGAGCATGGCTTCGATCAGGCGTACCGCGTTTTCCGACACGTCGCGGTTCATCCGCGCCCATTGCAGGGCCGATTTCATCGCGGCCTTCTGGCTGGCGTCGATCTTGCCGCGCAAGACCGACGCGACCATCGGATCGGAGTAGCCCAGATTGTCTTCCAGACTGGCTTTGTATTTCGCGCCGATATCCAGTCGACGGCACAGTTTTGTGAATGCGGGAATGCTCAGTTTCGCCTTGATGTCGGGCAGGGTTTCAAACTGTCCTGTAGCCGAAGGTGCGCTAGTAAATGTCGACTCGGCTTCGAAGGCGTCGTCTTCGGTTTCCCTTTCTTCGAAGTTATGCAGTGCCGCCTCAAGCAGTGACACGGACCAGGCGCGGGCGCCGGTGCGGATCGGAAACCATGGGGTGGTGGCAGGAATGTACAGGCGCACGTAGGTGTTTCTGACATCCAGTTCCAGATCGAAGCAGCTTTTCAGCTCGGCCTTGAGCAGGGGCTCGGCGAAGGCGGCAGCGTCCTGCAAGTGCTCAAGGCTCTTGTCGACCCGGCTCTGCGCGGTGATATGCGCCGCCCCAAGGCTTTTCATCAACGCGTGCTGTTCGGCTGGCGCGACCTTGAGCGCGGCCGGCTGTTGCGGGACGCTGTTCTTCAGCGCTTCGCGCCGCGTGGCTGAGGTGTCGCCCAGCCAGGCCGGAATCGCGTTTTTCAGTGGTTGGTAATGCTCGTCCGCATGTTGCGCGTCATGTACGGCGTCCGGGGTTGTCGATGGGGGTGCTTCAGACAAATGCATGGCCATTCCTTGGCGTTGGGAAGAACCCTCAGCAAATCAGCGGCAAGCGACCACCGTGCGGTAGATATTTATGTCTCTGCCGTGGGGGCTGACTTGGTATCCTGCGCGACCTGCCGCAAATCGGCCGCGCCCGGTAAACTGCGCCTTTGCGACGCTATATGTCGCATTGCCGTAAACCCGGGAAAATCCGGGGTTTGCGCTATAAGAAGTTGTCGCTTGGCGACAAGGCCGGGCACCCAACTGTCCTTACAATCCCCTCATCGCTCGCCAGTTCCAGGCGGGTGTTCCTCTTCAGGAGACTCCGATGTCCGTTGAGCACGCTGCGGTACAACGCGCCGATTTCGACCAGGTAATGGTTCCCAACTACGCGCCTGCCGCTTTCATTCCGGTGCGTGGCGCCGGTTCCCGGGTCTGGGATCAGGCCGGCCGCGAGCTGATCGACTTCGCCGGCGGGATTGCCGTCAACGTATTGGGCCATGCGCATCCGGCGCTGGTCGGCGCGTTGACCGAACAGGCGAACAAGCTGTGGCACGTGTCCAACGTGTTTACCAACGAACCGGCCCTGCGTCTGGCGCACAAGCTGATCGACGCCACGTTCGCCGAGCGCGTGTTCTTCTGCAACTCCGGCGCCGAAGCCAACGAGGCCGCATTCAAGCTGGCCCGTCGCGTCGCATTCGACCGTTTCGGCACCGAGAAATACGAAATCATCGCCGCGCTGAACAGCTTCCACGGCCGTACCCTGTTCACCGTCAACGTCGGTGGCCAGTCGAAGTACTCCGACGGTTTCGGCCCGAAAATCACTGGCATCACCCACGTTCCCTACAACGATCTGGCCGCGCTGAAAGCCGCGGTGTCCGAGAAGACCTGCGCGGTCGTGCTGGAACCGATCCAGGGCGAGGGCGGCGTACTGCCGGCCGAACTGGCTTACCTGCAAGGCGCCCGCGAACTGTGCGACGCGAACAACGCGCTGCTGGTGTTCGACGAAGTGCAGACCGGCATGGGCCGCAGCGGCAAGCTGTTCGCCTACCAGCATTACGGCGTGACCCCGGACATCCTCACCAGCGCCAAGAGCCTGGGCGGTGGTTTCCCGATCGCGGCAATGATGACCACTGAAGCGCTGGCCAAACATCTGGTCGTCGGCACCCACGGCACCACCTACGGCGGCAACCCGCTGGCCTGCGCCGTCGCCGAAGCGGTGATCGACGTGGTCAACACCCCTGAGGTGCTGAACGGCGTGAACGCCAAGCACGACAAGTTCAAGACCCGCCTGCAACAGATCGGCGAGAAATACGGCCTGTTCACTCAGGTGCGTGGTCTCGGTCTGCTGATCGGTTGCGTGCTGAGCGAAGCGTGGAAAGGCAAGGCCAAGGACATCTTCAACGCCGCCGAACAGGAAGGCCTGATGATTCTCCAGGCTGGCCCCGACGTGATCCGTTTCGCCCCGAGCCTGGTGGTGGAAGACGCCGATATCGACGCCGGTCTCGACCGCTTCGAACGTGCTGCGGCGAAGTTGACGCAAGCCTGATGGACCTTTCGGCGCCTGGAGTTTTTCCGGCGCCGAACCAATTTTTGATACCGGGCACATTCACCTGTTGGATTGAACCTGTGGTGAGGGGATTTGTCCCCGATGGGCTGCGCAGCGGCCCCAGATTTTTGGGGGTGCTTCGCCCCCCAGCGGGGATAAATCCCCTCGCCACAAGTCCCATTCCTGCATCGATCTTTATGTGGGCCCGGTTTTTTCTGTGAATATTGAAGAGAAAGGAGTGACACCATGCTGGTGATGCGCCCCGCGCAAATGGCTGATCTGGGCGAGGTACAGCGTCTGGCTGCGGACAGCCCGATTGGTGTCACTTCCTTGCCGGATGACGTGGAACGTCTGAGCGACAAGATCGCCGCGAGCGAAGCTTCGTTCGCCGCCGAAGTGAGCTTCAACGGTGAAGAGAGTTACTTCTTTGTCCTCGAAGACTCGAGCACCGGCAAACTGGTCGGCTGCTCGGCCATTGTCGCTTCCGCCGGTTATTCGGAGCCGTTCTACAGCTTCCGTAACGAGACCTTCGTCCACGCCTCCCGCGAGCTGAAGATCCACAACAAGATCCACGTGCTCTCGCAGTGCCACGACCTGACCGGCAACAGCTTGCTGACCAGTTTCTATGTGCAGCGCGAGCTGGTCGGATCGCCGTGGGCCGAGCTCAATTCCCGTGGCCGTCTGCTGTTCGTCGCCAGCCACCCGGAGCGTTTTGCCGACTCGGTGGTGACCGAGATCGTCGGTTACAGCGACGAGAATGGCGACTCGCCGTTCTGGGATGCGATCGGACGTAATTTCTTCGACCTCAACTACGCCGAGGCCGAGCGCCTGTGCGGGCTGAAAAGCCGCACCTTCCTCGCCGAGCTGATGCCGCATTACCCGATCTACGTGCCGCTGCTGCCGGATTCCGCCCAAGAGGCGATGGGCCAGGTGCACCCGCGTGCGCAGATCACTTTCGACATCCTGATGCGCGAAGGCTTCGAAACCGATCACTACATCGACATCTTCGACGGCGGCCCGACCCTGCATGCGCGGGTTTCCGGGATCCGTTCGATCGCCCAGAGCCGCGTGGTGCCGGTGAAAATCGGCGAGCCGGTCAAAGGTGCCGGGCGCCAGTACCTGGTGGCCAACGCGCAGTTGCAGGATTACCGCGCGGTGTTGCTTGAGCTGGATTACGCGCCGGGCAAACCGGTGACGCTGGATATGGAAGCGGCCGAAGCCCTGGGCGTCGGTGAAGGTGCCAGCGTGCGCCTGGTGGCGGTTTAACGCCTTAGCGAGTTTCACGGGTGGCGCGAGCGGCCCGTTTGAGGAGATAGCATGATTGTTCGTCCCGTACGCAGCAGCGATTTATCCGCGCTGATCGACCTGGCCCGCAGCACCGGCACCGGCCTGACTACCTTGCCGGCCAACGAAGAGCGCCTGACCCACCGGGTCGGCTGGGCCGAGAAGACCTTTCGCGGCGAAGCCGGGCGTGGCGATGCCGACTATCTGTTCGTGCTCGAAGACGATGACGGCCGCGTGGTGGGGATTTCCGCCATCGCCGGTGCGGTTGGTCTGCGCGAGCCCTGGTACAACTTCCGCGTCGGTCTGACGGTCAGCGCTTCGCAAGAGCTGAACATTTACCGCGAAATCCCGACGCTGTTTCTGGCCAACGACCTGACCGGCAATTCCGAGCTGTGCTCGCTGTTCCTGCACGCTGATTACCGCAACGGCCTCAACGGCCGGATGCTGTCCAAGGCGCGGATGCTGTTCATCGCTGAGTTCCCGGAGCTGTTCGGTAACAAGATCATCGCCGAAATGCGTGGCGTGTCCGATGACGCCGGGCGCTCGCCGTTCTGGGAAAGCCTCGGCCGCCATTTCTTCAAGATGGAATTCAGCCAGGCCGATTACCTGACCGGCGTCGGCAACAAGGCGTTCATCGCCGAACTGATGCCGAAATTCCCGCTGTACACCTGCTTCCTTTCGCCGGACGCGCGCAACGTCATCGGCCAGGTGCACCCGGACACCGAGCCGGCGCTGGCCATGCTCAAGAGCGAAGGCTTCAGCTACCAGGGTTACGTCGACATCTTCGACGCCGGCCCGGCCATCGAATGCGAAACCAGCAAGATCCGCGCGGTGCGTGACAGCGAAGCGCTGGTGCTGGCCGTCGGCACGCCGGGCGATGACGCCACGCCGTTCATCATCCACAACCGCAAGCGCGAGGATTGCCGCATCACGGCTGCACCAGCGCGACTGGCTGCGGGCACCCTGGTGGTCGATCCGCAAACCGCGAAACGTCTTCAACTCAGCGCCGGCGATCAGGTTCGCGCCGTGGCGTTGTCCGCTGCACGGGAGTCGAAATAATGAATTCGCTATACATCGCAGGTGAGTGGCTAGCCGGTCAGGGCGAGGCCTTTCAATCGCTGAACCCGGTGACCCAGCAAGTGCTGTGGGCTGGCGAGGGCGCCACTGCTGCGCAGGTCGAATCGGCGGTTCAGGCTGCTCGCCAGGCATTTCCTCAGTGGGCACGTCGCACCCTCGAGGAGCGCATCAGCGTCCTCGAAGCTTTCGCCGCTGCGTTGAAAAACCACGCTGACGAACTGGCTCGCACCATCGGCGAAGAAACCGGCAAACCGCTGTGGGAAGCTGCGACCGAAGTCACCAGCATGGTCAACAAGATCGCGATTTCGGTGCAGAGCTACCGCGAGCGCACCGGCGAGAAGAGCGGCCCATTGGGCGACGCCACCGCCGTATTGCGCCACAAGCCCCACGGCGTGGTTGCGGTGTTTGGTCCTTACAACTTCCCCGGTCACTTGCCTAACGGTCATATCGTCCCGGCGCTGCTGGCCGGTAACAGCGTGCTGTTCAAGCCCAGCGAACTGACACCGAAAGTCGCCGAGCTGACGGTGAAGTGCTGGATCGAAGCCGGCCTGCCGGCAGGCGTGTTGAACCTGCTGCAAGGCGCGCGGGAAACCGGTATCGCTCTGGCGGCGAATCCGGGCATCGACGGTCTGTTCTTCACCGGTTCGAGCCGCACCGGCAATCATCTGCACCAGCAATTCGCCGGGCGTCCGGACAAGATTCTTGCGCTGGAGATGGGCGGTAACAACCCGCTGGTGGTCGATCAGGTCGCTGATCTGGACGCGGCGGTGTACACCATCATTCAGTCGGCATTCATTTCCGCCGGCCAGCGCTGCACCTGCGCCCGGCGTCTGCTGGTGCCGCAAGGCGCGTGGGGCGACAGCCTGCTCAAGCGTCTGGTTGAAGTCAGTTCGACCATTGAAGTCGGTGCCTTCGATCAGCAACCGGCGCCGTTCATGGGCTCGGTGATTTCCCTCGGCGCGGCGAAAGCGCTGATGGATGCGCAAGAGCAATTGCTGGCCAACGGCGCGGTGGCGCTGCTGGAAATGACTCAGCCACAGGCGCAGTCGGCCTTGCTGACTCCGGGCATTGTCGATGTGACGGCCGTGGCTGAGCGTCCGGACGAAGAACTGTTCGGGCCGCTGCTGCAAGTGATCCGCTATACCGATTTCGGCGCGGCGATCACTGAAGCCAACAACACTGCTTATGGGCTGGCCGCCGGCTTGCTCTCCGATTCCGAAGCGCGTTACCAGCAGTTCTGGCTGGAAAGCCGCGCCGGCATCGTCAACTGGAACAAACAGCTGACCGGCGCCGCGAGCAGCGCGCCGTTCGGCGGTGTCGGCGCCTCGGGCAACCACCGCGCCAGCGCCTATTACGCAGCGGATTATTGCGCGTACCCGGTGGCGTCGCTGGAAACCCCGAGCCTGGTGTTGCCATCGGCTCTGACGCCTGGCGTGAAAATGGCGTAGCGCCCATTCGCGAGCAGGCTCGCTCCCACAGGTTCAGTGGTGTTCACACATTTTGTGTCCAACCTAAATCCTGTGGGAGCGAGCCTGCTCGCGAAGGCCGCGCCTCGGTCGCAAAGAATAGTTACTGAAGCCTATAACAACAGATTCTCGTGGAGCCTCGCTGATGAAATCCTATGAAGTCAATTTTGACGGTCTAGTGGGGCCGACCCATAACTACGGTGGTCTGTCCTACGGCAACGTCGCCTCGCAGAGCAACAGTCAGCAATCCTCGAACCCGAAGGAAGCGGCGCTGCAAGGTCTGGCAAAAATGAAAGCGCTGATGGACATGGGCTTTCAGCAAGGCGTGCTGGCTCCGCAGGAACGTCCCGACGTGGCCGCGCTGCGTCGTCTGGGCTTCAGCGGCACTGACGCGCAGGTGATCGAGCGCGCCGCCAAGGAAGCGATGCCGCTGCTGGTCGCCAGTTGCTCGGCGTCGAGCATGTGGGTGGCCAACGCCGCCACGGTCAGCCCAAGTGCCGACACCGCTGACGGCCGTGTGCACTTCACCGCCGCCAATCTCAATTGCAAATATCACCGCAGCATCGAACACCCGACCACCAGTCGCGTGCTCGGCGCGATGTTCGCCAATCAACAGCACTTCGCCCATCACGCCGCATTGCCGGCGGTGGCGCAGTTCGGCGACGAAGGCGCGGCCAACCACACGCGTTTCTGCCGTGAGTACGGCGAGGCGGGCGTCGAGTTTTTCGTGTTCGGCCGCAGTGCGTTCGACAACCGTTTCCCGGCGCCGCAGAAATACCCTGCACGCCAGACCCTCGAAGCCTCGCAAGCCGTCGCGCGTCTGCACGGTCTGCGTGACGAAGGCGTGGTCTACGCGCAACAGAATCCCAACGTCATCGATCAGGGCGTGTTCCACAACGACGTGATCGCTGTGGGCAACGGTGAAGTGCTGTTCTATCACGAGGACGCGTTCCTCGAGACCGACAAGATGCTCGCCGAACTGCAAGGCAAACTGGCCAAGGTCGGTGGTAACTTCCAGTCCGTTTGCGTGCCGCGTTCGGCAGTCACCGTGGATGACGCGGTGCGTTCCTACCTGTTCAACAGCCAGTTGCTCTCGCGTCCTGACGGTTCGATGCTGCTGATCGTGCCGCAGGAATGCCAGGCCAACGAACGCGTCTGGGCTTATCTGCAAAGCCTGACCAGCTCCGGCGGAATGATCCGCGAAGTTAAAGTCTTCGATCTCAAGCAAAGCATGCAGAACGGCGGTGGCCCGGCGTGCCTGCGTCTGCGCGTGGCGCTGAATGAAACCGAACTGGCGGCGGTCAACCCAGGCGTTATCATGACGGCCCCGTTGTACGGTTCGTTGACCGCATGGGTTGAAAAGCACTACCGCGACCGCCTGAGCGAAACCGATCTGGCGGACCCGCAATTGTTGCTTGAATGCCGGACGGCACTGGATGAACTGACGCAAATCCTTAAACTGGGCGCGGTTTATCCCTTCCAGATCAATTGATCGCCAGCGCGCTGCCTGAACGTGGCGCGCGGCGTGTCACCCCAAGAGAGTAAAAACATGAGCGATTCCCTGCAGCTGATCCTTGAAGACACCGACGGCACGCAATTGCAAACCTCGTGCACCCGCGTTGCGGTCATGTGGCAAGGCAAAGAGCTGTGGATCCAGCAGGACGGCCGTGGCCAGCTGCTGATCGGCGTGGACGTCGAGGAAGGTGACGAAGAGTACGCCAACCTGCTGCTGCGCCCATTGGCGACTAATCTGGTAAGTCTGCAACTGGAAATGGAACCGGCTGACCTCGGCGCTGACGAGGATCACGTACACGGCCCGGATTGCAACCACGACCACTAAGGAAACCGCTCTATGCTCGCCCTCGGCAAACTGCTTGAACTGACCCTCGCCGGCCGCGAACCGGCGGAGAAGACTCAACTGACTGTCGAAGGCGTGCGCATGCGCTGGTTGAGCGAAGGGGCGCTGGAAGTGCGGCCCCCGGAAGCGCGCGACAATGGCCTGGACCTGCTGCTGTCGGCAGGCATCCATGGCAATGAAACGGCACCGATCGAGTTGCTCGATCGGCTGCTGCACGACATCGCGCGCGGCGATCTGAAGCCGCGCGCACGCATTCTGTTCCTGTTCGGCAACCCGGAAGCGATTCGCAAGGGTGAGCGTTTCGTCGAGCAGGACGTCAATCGACTGTTCAACGGTCGCCACGAACAAAGCAGCGGCTCGGAAGCGTTGCGCGCCTGTGAGCTGGAACGGCTGGCGGCGAGTTTCTTCAGCAAACCCGAGCGCGAGCGTCTGCACTACGACCTGCACACGGCGATTCGCGGTTCGAAGATCGAACAGTTCGCCTTGTACCCGTGGAAGGAAGGGCGCCAGCATTCCCGTCGCGAACTGGCGCGCCTGCGCTCGGCCGGCATGGAGGCGGTACTGCTGCAGAACAAACCGTCGATCGTGTTCAGTTCGTACACCTACGACAAACTCGACGCCGAGGCTTTTACTCTGGAACTGGGCAAGGCGCGGCCGTTCGGGCAGAACGACGGCGTTAACGTTTCGCTGCTGGAAACCCGCCTGAAGCAGATCATCGAAGGCGCTGAGCCGGAGACAGAAGAAGGGCTGGATGGCTTGCAGCTGTTCAGCGTGGCGCGGGAAATCATCAAGCACAGCGATGCGTTCCGCCTGAATCTGCCGGCGGATATCGAGAACTTTTCCGAGCTGGAGCCGGGTTATGTGTTGGCCGAGGATCTGGCCAATACCCGCTGGGTGATCGAAGAGCAGGGCGCGCGGATCATCTTCCCCAACCCCAAGGTCAAGAACGGCCTGCGCGCCGGCATTCTGATCGTCCCGACCACCGACGAAAACCTCGCCTGACGTTCCGATTAACGCGAAGCACTGTGGGAGCGAGCCTGCTCGCGAATGCTGACTGTCTGCCAACTTCTTTGGTGGCTGACACGGCGCCTTCGCGAGCAGGCTCGCTCCCACATTTGAATTCGGGTGGGGCTTAAGTCCCCACCCGGCCTGGTGCAGTCAGACCGCTACAGCGCGCGGCTCCGTGCGACGCAACGCGCGAATCTTCTGCAACGTATCCGCGCAAGTCCGCGCCGCTTCCTGACCCTTGTGCACAAAGTGCTCGAAGAAGAACTTCTGATGCTCTTCGCCCGAATGGAAGTGATGCGGGGTCAGCGACACCGAGAACACCGGCACTTCGGTTTCCAACTGCACCTGCATCAGGCCGCTGACCACCGATTGCGCGACGAATTCGTGGCGATAAATGCCGCCGTCCACCACCAAAGCGGCGGCGACAATACCAGCGTAACGGCCGGACTTGGCCAGCAGCTTGGCGTGCAGCGGCATTTCAAAGGCGCCGCCGACTTCAAAAAAGTCGATGTCCGCTTCCTGATAACCCTGCACCAGCATTTCAGCGACGAAGCCTTTACGGCTCTGGTCGACGATTTCCTTGTGCCAGCAGGCCTGGATGAACGCGACGCGCTCGCCCTGGGGGTGTTTGCTTTTGCTGTCGATAGCGGTGGGTTGCATGTTCTGACTCCTGTTTGTGTGAAAAACAGGGCGTTATGAATCGAAAGGGATGCAAGGGTGCGAACGCAGGCACGGATGCACGCGGACGGCCCTTTGGCGTCGATCCCGTTCTCTCTTCATCCGGACTATGACCGTCGGCCCCGGAATCACACCGGGTCTGCTGACCTTGCCGACGCACCCGACTCAAGTCGTGTGCAGCGCCAAGCGCTCGCGGGCTATGCGCATTGCGCGCAATTACCGCCGGTGGGGAATTGCACCCCGCCCTGAGAACGTTTCGCCGCCCATAGGCGGGCGGCGGCAAGTTTGTAACACATATTTCCCGGCCATGCACATGACACTGCGGGAGCGAGCCCGCTCGCGAAAGCGGCTTCACATTCAACGAAGATGCTGACTGTTACTCCGCTTTCGCGAGCAGGCTCGCTGCCACATGGGCTTTGTCTTCTCGAGGAAGAATGGGATTTTTCCTCGTTCTAGGGTTGATTAATCTGTGCGATGACCGCAGTAATCCCACTTCACAAAGGGATTTCCCATCTGACCAGAGGCCAGGTTCATGAGCGTTATCGATCTTCGCAGCGACACCGTCACCCAACCGACTCCCGCCATGCTCGACGCGATGACCGCAGCGGACACCGGCGACGATGTGTACGGCGAAGATCCGACGGTCAATCGCCTCGAGGCCGAACTGGCCAAACGCTTGGGTTTTGCCGCCGCGCTATTCGTGCCGACCGGGACCATGAGCAACCTGCTCGGCCTGATGGCGCACTGCGAGCGTGGCGACGAATACATCGTCGGTCAGCAGGCGCACACCTACAAGTACGAAGGTGGCGGGGCGGCGGTGCTCGGCTCGATTCAGCCGCAGCCGCTGGAGGTGCAGGCCGACGGTTCGCTGGATCTGGATCAGGTTGCGGCCGCGATCAAACCGGACGATTTCCATTTCGCCCGCACGCGTTTGCTGGCGCTGGAAAACACCATGCAGGGTAAAGTGCTGCCGTTGGAATATCTGGCGCGCGCCCGACGCTTTACGCAGGAGCATGGCCTGCAATTGCACCTCGACGGCGCGCGGCTGTACAACGCGGTGGTCAAGCTCGGGGTTGATGCGCGGGAAATCACTCAGTACTTTGATTCGGTATCGGTGTGCCTGTCCAAAGGTCTTGGCGCGCCGGTGGGTTCGGTGTTGTGCGGTTCGGCCGAGTTGATCGGCAAGGCTCGGCGTTTGCGCAAAATGGTCGGTGGCGGCATGCGTCAGGCCGGGTTGCTCGCGGCGGCTGGCTTGTACGCGCTGGATCATCACGTCGAACGGCTCGCGGATGACCATGCCAACGCGCAGTTGCTCGCCGAGGGGCTGCGTGAAGCCGGTTTCGTCGTCGAGCCCGTGCAAACCAACATGGTTTATGTGCAAATGGGCGACAAGGCCGCAGCACTCAAGGACTTTGCCGGCGAACGCGGGATCAGGCTCAGCGCCGCTGCGCGCTTGCGCATGGTCACGCACATGGACGTCAGCCGCGCGCAAATCGAGCAAGTGATCGCGACATTCGTCGAGTTTTCACGCAAGTGACAGCGTCAGCCGTCCAATTGACCGTTTCTATCGTATAAACACGCTGTACCCCGCGCGCAGGGCCGATATAATGCGGCCCTTTGCCGTCGCTTCGTCTCATGACGTTTCGAACAGGCCTTTGGCCGCAGCCTCCGTGGAAGAACCTAATGAAAAGCGCAGAAATCCGTGAAGCCTTCCTTCGCTTCTTCGAAGAGCAAGGCCACACCCGTGTAGCCTCCAGCTCTTTGATTCCGGGCAACGACCCAACCCTGCTGTTCACCAACGCGGGGATGAACCAGTTCAAGGACTGCTTCCTGGGCCAGGAAAAACGTGCGTACACCCGTGCCACCAGCAGCCAGAAATGCGTGCGCGCCGGCGGCAAGAACAGTGACCTGGAAAACGTCGGTTATACCGCGCGTCACCACACGTTCTTCGAAATGCTCGGCAACTTCAGCTTCGGCGACTACTTCAAGCACGACGCGATCACCTTCGCCTGGACCTTCCTCACCGGCGTGCTCAAGCTGCCGAAGGAAAAGCTCTGGGTCACCGTCTACGCCACCGACGACGAAGCGTATGACATCTGGACACAGAAAATCGGTGTGCCAGCCGAGCGCATGATCCGCATCGGCGACAACAAGGGTGCGCCGTACGCTTCCGATAACTTCTGGACCATGGGCGATACCGGCCCGTGCGGCCCGTGCACCGAGATTTTCTACGATCACGGCGAGCACATCTGGGGCGGCCCGCCGGGCTCGCCGGAAGAAGATGGCGACCGCTACATCGAGATCTGGAACAACGTGTTCATGCAGTTCAACCGCACCGCCGATGGCGTATTGCATCCGCTGCCAGCGCCGTCGGTGGACACCGGCATGGGCCTGGAGCGGATCAGTGCGGTGATGCAGCACGTCAACTCCAACTACGACATCGACCTGTTCAAGAACCTGCTCAAGGCTTCGGCTGAAGCGATCGGCTGCGAAAACGGCGATCAGTCGTCGCTCAAAGTCGTTTCCGACCACATCCGTTCCTGCGGTTTCCTGATCGCCGACGGCGTGCTGCCGTCCAACGAAGGTCGCGGTTATGTGCTGCGCCGGATCATCCGTCGGGCCTGCCGTCACGGTAACAAGCTGGGCGCCACCGGCAGCTTCTTCTACAAAATTGTTGCCGCACTGGTTGCCGAAATGGGCGAGGCCTTCCCGGAACTGAAGAAGCAACAGAGCAACATCGAGCGCGTGCTCAAGGCTGAAGAAGAGCAATTCTCCAAGACCCTGGAACACGGCCTGAAAATCCTCGAGCAGGATCTGGCCGAACTCAAAGGCACCGTGGTGCCGGGCGACGTGGTGTTCAAACTCTACGACACCTACGGCTTCCCGATGGACCTGACCGCCGACATCGCCCGCGAACGCGGCTTGACCGTTGACGAAGCCGGCTTCGAGCGCGAGATGGAAGCGCAGCGTGTTCGCGCGCGTTCGGCCAGCTCGTTCGGTCTGGACTACAACACCCTGGTCAAGGTCGACGTGGCCACCGAGTTCACCGGTTACGCCGCCACCAGCGGCTCGGCGAAAATCGTTGCCATCTATAAGGATGGTCAGTCGGTCGACGTGCTGAGCGAAGGTCAGGAAGGCGTGATCGTGCTCAACCAGACGCCGTTCTACGCCGAATCCGGTGGCCAGATCGGCGACTGCGGTTTCATTCAGGCCGGCAGCAGCCGCTTCGACGTGCGCGATACCACCAAGACCGGCGGCGCATTCCTGCACCACGGTGTGCTGGCCTCGGGCAGCCTGACCATCGGCGCGCCGGTGGAAACCCACGTCGACGCCGAAGTGCGTCACGCCACCGCGCTGAACCACTCGGCTACGCACTTGCTGCACGCCGCGCTGCGTCAGGTGCTCGGTGAGCACGTACAGCAGAAAGGTTCGCTGGTCGACAGTCAGCGTCTGCGTTTCGACTTCAGCCACTTTGAAGCAATCAAACCAGAGCAGATCAAGCAGCTGGAAGACATCGTCAACGCCGAGATTCGCAAGAACTCCGCCGTTGAAACCGAAGAAACCGACATCGAAACCGCGAAGAACAAAGGCGCCATGGCGCTGTTCGGCGAGAAGTATGGCGACAGCGTGCGCGTGCTGAGCATGGGCGACTTCTCGGTCGAACTGTGCGGCGGTATCCACGCCAACCGTACCGGCGACATCGGCCTGCTGAAAATCATCAGCGAAGGCGGTGTGGCATCGGGCGTGCGTCGTATCGAGGCAGTCACTGGCGCTGCGGCGCTGGCCTACTTGAACGCGGCGGAAGAACAACTCAAGGAAGCGGCCAGCCTGGTCAAGGGCAGCCGCGACAACCTGATCGACAAGCTCTCGGCGGTACTGGAGCGCAACCGTCTGCTGGAGAAACAACTCGAGCAGTTGCAGGCCAAGGCAGCCAGCGCGGCGGGCGACGATCTGTCGGCCTCGGCGGTGGACGTCAAGGATGTGAAGGTTTTGGCCGCCCGTCTGGACGGTCAGGATGGCAAGGCGCTGCTGGCGCTGGTCGATCAGCTGAAAAACAAACTCGGCCGCGCAGTGATCCTGCTCGGCGGTGTCCATGAGGAAAAGGTCGTACTGGTTGCAGGCGTAACCAAGGACCTGACTGGCCAACTCAAAGCCGGTGATTTGATGAAACAGGCTGCTGCGGCAGTGGGCGGGAAGGGCGGTGGTCGTCCGGACATGGCGCAGGGCGGTGGTGTCGATGCCGCTGCGCTGGATGGCGCACTGGCGCTGACCGTTCCATTCGTCGAGCAGGCTTTATAAGACGGCTCGCCAGGCCCGCAGTCTAGTGGCGGGCCTGGCGACTGTTCGAAAGATTATTGGGCGCCCTTCATGGGCAGAGGCGGCTTTGAAATGGCTTTGATCGTACAGAAATTTGGAGGCACCTCGGTCGGCACTGTCGAGAGAATCGAGCAGGTCGCCGACAAGGTTAAGAAATTCCGCGATGCCGGCGATGACCTGGTGGTTGTGCTGTCTGCAATGAGCGGCGAAACCAACCGTCTGATCGATCTGGCCAAGCAAATCAGTGGCGAGGCGCAACCGGTTCCGCGCGAGCTGGACGTGATCGTCTCCACCGGTGAGCAGGTGACGATTGCCCTGTTGGCCATGGCGCTGATCAAGCGCGGTGTGCCGGCGGTGTCGTACACCGGTAATCAGGTACGGATCCTGACCGACAGTGCGCACAATAAAGCGCGTATCTTGCAGATTGATGACCAGAAGATTCGCGGTGATCTGAAGGCTGGTCGCGTGGTGGTTGTCGCCGGTTTCCAGGGTGTCGACGAGCACGGCAACATCACCACTCTCGGTCGCGGCGGTTCCGATACCACGGGCGTGGCACTGGCGGCGGCCTTGAAGGCGGATGAATGCCAGATCTACACCGACGTCGACGGTGTCTACACCACCGACCCGCGTGTGGTGCCGGTCGCTCAGCGTCTGGACAAGATCACCTTCGAAGAGATGCTGGAAATGGCCAGCCTCGGTTCCAAGGTCCTGCAGATCCGTGCGGTGGAATTCGCCGGCAAGTACAACGTTCCGCTGCGCGTACTGCACAGCTTCAAGGAGGGTCCGGGCACCCTCATTACTATTGATGAAGAGGAAACCATGGAACAGCCGATCATTTCCGGCATCGCTTTCAACCGCGATGAAGCCAAGCTGACCATCCGTGGCGTGCCAGACACCCCGGGCGTGGCGTTCAAGATTCTCGGCCCGATCAGTGCCGCGAACATCGAAGTCGACATGATCGTGCAGAACGTCGCGCACGATAACACCACCGACTTCACCTTCACCGTGCACCGCAACGACTACCAGGCT
Organism: Pseudomonas sp. 2957; assembly: GCF_031456345.1. NCBI lineage: Bacteria > Pseudomonadati > Pseudomonadota > Gammaproteobacteria > Pseudomonadales > Pseudomonadaceae > Pseudomonas > Pseudomonas sp. 2957. The sequence continues at coordinate 381,771 of NZ_JAVDUL010000003.1, read as the reverse complement.
GCACAGACCGTGCTGGAAAACACCGCTCGCGAAATCGGTGCCCGTGAAGTGGTTGGCGACACCAAGATCGCCAAGGTCTCGATCGTCGGCGTCGGCATGCGTTCCCACGCAGGCGTGGCCAGCCGCATGTTCGAATCCCTGGCGAAAGAAAGCATCAACATCCAGATGATCTCGACTTCGGAAATCAAGGTTTCCGTGGTGATCGAAGAGAAGTACCTGGAACTGGCCGTGCGCGCGCTGCACACGGCTTTCGAACTGGATGCTCCGGCCCGTCAGGGCGAGTAATCCGATTCTGTGAAGGGCGCGGTCTGACCGCGCCCTTTATTTTTGAATGGCGCGAGCCCCGGAACTGTTCTTTTGCTCGCGCTGGTCAATACTCAGGCATGTAGGGCTACGATCGCTGCGGTTGTAGGTCGGGTGCCTTTTTTTTGCAGACTGTTGTCCCTGAAATGAATGGCGTAAGGAGAAAGGTATGCTGATTCTGACTCGTCGGTGCGCGGAAAGCCTGATTATCGGTGACGGCGAAATCACCGTGACCGTGCTCGGCGTCAAAGGAAACCAGGTGCGTATCGGCGTCAACGCTCCGAAAGAGGTTGCGGTGCACCGTGAGGAAATTTACCTGCGTATAAAGAAAGAGAAGGACGAAGAACCAAGCCATTAATTTTTATCGATTTTTATGTTTGCAAACGGGGAAGAAGCTGGTTAATATACGCCCCGTGTTGCGGAGAGCTGGCCGAGTGGCCGAAGGCGCTCCCCTGCTAAGGGAGTACACCTCAAAAGGGTGTCGGGGGTTCGAATCCCCCGTTCTCCGCCATTATTTGCTTAGTACGTCGTAATCTGGCTTCTTCTGTAAGTTGTTGAAATTACTAGAAAAAGTGTTTGACATAGAGATTAGACGGCCTATAATGCGCGGCAACAAATGCACTCGTAGCTCAGCTGGATAGAGTACTCGGCTACGAACCGAGCGGTCACAGGTTCGAATCCTGTCGAGTGCACCATTTAAGAGTTATTTGCTGTAAGGTGAGTAACTCGGTTTCAGCCAGTTGTGGTCTGGTTTAAAAACACAAAATGCACTCGTAGCTCAGCTGGATAGAGTACTCGGCTACGAACCGAGCGGTCACAGGTTCGAATCCTGTCGAGTGCACCATATACCAAGAAGCCCGCGTTTAACGCGGGCTTTTTGCTGTCCGGGATTTGGCTTTTCCCTTCACGCAGCCTCTTTCATCAAAATCAATTTGAGCACTGCGGCCTCGCTTGAGGTCGTAACGATAGCTCGTGGTCGATGTGCGGGTGTTGATCTTGTCGGGCTTGCCCAGTGCGCTTTCGACGTCCCGCTGACTCATGCCGGCAATCACTCGGCGGTTGATGATCGCTTCGCGCCGCTGTCTGTTGTCGATCAGGTTTCCACATTTATGTTCAGTGCCGCCGACGATGCCCGGTTCGCGTCCGCTGTCTTTCATGCCGGTCACAGCTTCGTGATTGAACTCCGGCATGATTGCGACCCAGCCGGGTGAATACGGGTGGACCTCCTGAATTGAGAGTTGCTCGCCAGTTGCGCAGCTCATCGACGTAAACGTGACGCTGCCGTCAGCAGCCTGGCAGCGATGAAGTGTGGTGGCGTTGGCAGGCGTGATGTGGAGCAGGGCGGTCAGTAGAAAAAGCGCTGGTTTTGCTGGCATTCGATGTCCTCCGTGACGATCTACGCTCAAGGTTAGTCGCTGCTTTTTGCATTGCCGGTGTGTTTTCTTTTCAAGATGAGTCGTCGCATTTGCACGGGTCAGGCAGGCGCTCAGGTTTGTTTCGCAAGCGCTTGTTTCAGCCGTGATTTTTTCAACGTTTTAAACCGTCAGGCGTGTATCATTGCGCCCGTCAGCCCCGCCGGGGCTTATGGAAAACCTCCATGGACTTACCCAGTAGTTGTTCAGTAAACCGTTTCACCAATCATGAATTGACTGATTGATCCTTCCGGCGTGCCCCGCTGCTGGGAGTGGAGTTCGCCTATGTCCGAAATCGAAGTAAAGAAAACACAGGAAAGCCTGCAGGACCGCCTGGCTCAGGTCGTCGAATTGCTGCAGCGCCAGCGTGTCGTTGAAGACCTGACTCATCGCCAGGAAGGTCCGCACCACGACCGCGTGGAAAACCTGGTTCACCGGCAAAACCTCGTCGAGCTGCAACGCAAGCTCGATGATCTGCACTCCGCCGACGTCGCCTACATTCTCGAAGCCTTGCCGCTGGACGATCGTCTGACGCTCTGGCAACTGGTCAAGGCCGACCGCGACGGCGACATTCTTCTCGAAGTATCCGATTCCGTCCGTGAAACGCTGATCGCCGACATGGACGATCACGAGCTCCTGGCTGCCGCCAAGGACATGGACGCCGACGAACTCGCTGACCTGGCCTCCGAGCTGCCGCGAGACGTTGTCCATGAGTTGATGGAGAGTCTGGATAACCAGCAGCGCGAACGCGTGCGCTCGGCGCTGTCCTATGACGAGGATCAGGTCGGTGCGCTGATGGACTTCGAGATGGTGACGATCCGTGAGGACGTCAGTCTTGAAGTGGTTCTGCGCTATCTGCGTCGCCTCAAAGAGCTTCCCGGTCATACCGATAAATTGTTCGTGGTCGATTACGACGGCGTGCTCAAGGGCGTGCTGCCTATCAAACGTCTGCTGGTCAACGATCCGGAGAAGCAGGTCGCGGAAGTGATGGCCAGCGATCCGGTGAGCTTCCACCCGGACGAAGATGCCTACGACGCTGCTCAGGCGTTCGAGCGTTACGACTTGATCTCCGCGCCGGTGGTCGACAAGAACGGCAAGCTGATCGGCCGTCTGACCATCGATGAAATGGTCGACCTGATCCGTGAGGAAAGCGAAAGCGAAGTCCTCAACATGGCCGGTCTGCGCGAAGAGGAAGATATCTTCGCCTCCGTGTGGAAATCCCTGCGTAACCGTTGGGCGTGGCTGGCGGTGAACCTGATCACTGCATTTGTGGCATCGCGGGTGATCGGTCTGTTCGAAGGTTCGATCGAGAAATTGGTGGCACTGGCGGCGCTCATGCCGATCGTGGCGGGTATCGGTGGCAACTCCGGTAACCAGACCATCACCATGATCGTGCGCGCCATGGCGCTGGATCAGGTCAGCACCGGCAACACTTCGCGCTTGATGCGCAAAGAGCTGGCGGTCGGTTTGATCAATGGTCTGGTCTGGGGCGGGGTGATCGGTGTGGTCGCGTACATGCTCTACGGCAGTTGGTCACTCGGCGTGGTAATGACGGCGGCGATGACACTCAACCTGTTGCTGGCGGCGTTGATGGGGGTGTTGATTCCGATGACGCTGGCGAAGATGGGCCGCGATCCGGCGATGGGTGCCAGTGTGATGATCACCGCAATGACCGACAGCGGTGGCTTCTTCATCTTCCTCGGCCTGGCGACGATCTTCCTGCTCTGATCAGTTGCAATGAAAAGCCCGTCAAATTGACGGGCTTTTTTGTACCTGAGAAAACTCGAAATCGAGACAAAAAAAGCCAGCAATCATGCTGGCTTCAATATGTTCGGTATAACTCAGGACGCGTCTGCGGCCATTTCAGCGTCGTGGGCGATCAGCGACACCAGGGCGTTCTGCTGACGGTGCGACAGCTGACGGAAGCGCTGCAACAGCTCGCGCTCGTGCAGCGACAGCTCCGGGCTGTCCAGGCGCATGCTCAGCTCTTCGCCCAGTGCGCCTTCCTGAATAAGACTCTGCTCAAGGCGCGCAATGATTTCGGAGTTCATGCTGCGATGATGATTGCGAGCCACCTCGGCAATGCGTTCACGCATTCCGTCTGGCAGACGTACGACAAACTTGTCAGCCGTACGGCTGGAATAAATTGCCTGTTTCAATGGGCGCATATATTTAACCGGTTAGTTCAGGGGAGCGGTTCTCGGGATTGGCCGCAGGATGTGTGGTAGGACAAGCATCCGGACCAATTGGTTCAACCTGAATTGTTAAGAGGCCGGCATCATGCCTCAAAATTGCCAGATCATTGGCGTCAATTCTGTGACAAATATTGAGCCGGGTAAAGGCGTAATGCCAGCACCAGTTGTCAGAAATGCGGACTGGTTGGAAAACTTTCCATCCTTCCGTATCGCTGCCCGCTTTCGCATGCACATCTGTTGATGTCCGAAGACCTTAGAACGTGCATGCTATGCGGCTCGCTATTCTTGATCCCTATGTGTACAGGATAGTGGCAATTTGCCGATTTACTAGAGGCAGGACCCGTCGGAGGGCGTTTTCGGGATGGATGGCAAGCTTTTTTACCTGATGGGGCCGTCCGGTTCGGGCAAGGACAGCCTAATCGAAGCAGCGCGTGAGCCACTGCGTGAGTTGAACTGTGAAGTGATGCGCCGGGTGATTACCCGATCGGCGGAGTCAGTCGGCGAAGATGCAATCGGCGTGACGCCTGAAGAGTTCGACCGGCGACAGCACGCTGGCGCTTTTTCCTTAGCCTGGCAAGCCAACGGCCTCTCTTACGGCATCCCAAGGGAAATGGATGAATGGTTGCAAGCGGGCCGGCACGTATTGGTTAACGGGTCGAGAGCGAACCTGCGTCAAGCAATGGAGAAATATCCAACGCTGGTGCCGGTTCTGCTGACAGTCAACGATGAGGTCCTGCGTAAGCGCCTGCTCAAGCGTGGCCGGGAAACCCCTGAGCAAATCGACGCAAGACTCGCGCGCAACGCACTGTTCAAAGACCGCAGATCCAGCGACAGCCCCGTTCATCAGATCGAAAATTCTGTTGATCTTGCTGAAGCTGTCTCTGCATTACTTGAGCTGATCCGGCTCAACGCAGAACCGGATCAAACTTGATCTTGCGCCCTGCAATCAGCGCCAGCACAAACAGCACCGCAAACACGCCACAGCCAACCAGAGGCAAGGTGACTTCCGTCTCCTCGAACAGCGCCAGATGGGTAACGCCACTCAGTAAAGCGAGGATCAGAAATCCCGTCGCTGATTTGGACATGTTGTACTCCTGAAGATATTTCAAAAAACCAGACGTTCGGTGGTCGGCGCCGAGGCTAGCTCAGGCTCGCTGACCATTTGCGTAGAGGCATCGCTCCGATCACTCAGCACCGCCCACTGCGGCGCTTTCTGCACCTGCAAGTAATGCGGCATGCGCTGCGCCACTGGCTGCTCGATGTCCGCCTTGGGAAAAAAATGCGATCCGAGCAAGAAGGCCAATGCCGCTGCGTTTGCAAGCAAGAGGGTGCTGTTCATGGCACGACGCTCCAAATTGTTCTTTTTGATAGAACAGCCATAGCAGTCGCCGTGCCAACAGTGTAACGGCTGATAAGTCCTTTAAAAACAAGGGTTTGGTAAGGTTTTTCGGGCGGCACTGATTGCAAACTGCAATGACCGCTTTTTCGCGTAGTGCAAATTGCCCGGTAAAAGTTCCCGCAATCTTGCACGGCGCCTGCCTACACTTAAAAAGCCCTACGGACGACATGACAAAACAGGGGCCGGCCGTTAACATGCACGCCGTCTGTCGCCCCGCGTACAGCGCGCTTCAATCAGTGTCTCAGTAGCTCAATTGGATAGAGCATCCCCCTCCTAAGGGGAAGGTTGCAGGTTCGAACCCCGCCTGGGACACCACTTCTTGAAAACGAAAAGCCCCGTCGCATTTATCCATTGCGACGGGGCTTTTTGGTTTGGTCGACGAACAGGCGTTCTGCACTGTTACAAACTCCGGGGTTCCACCTCTGCGGTTGCAGCGGATCATCCTGCGCCGGTGCTGACTGACGATCAGTCGCCGTTCAGTTCGACTTTGCCGAGAGTGCTGCTGACGTCGGTGACATGCCGACGGCCGTGGACTTCGTAAGTAGTCCCGCTCGCCTCGACGCCCGGCTTGCGCACGGCCAGTTGAGCGAATAACCCCGTCTTTTCGCTGTAACTTCCGAACCAGTCAATCAGCGCCCCGATGTAGCATTCGCCGCCGATCATTACCGGCAAATCGGCGATCTTTTCGATGGTGTAGTGCCCTGGACCGTAGCTGTAGTAATCGTCGTCTCCGGCACCCGTGGGAGGAATTGGGCAAAGGGGCGCGTCAGGGTTTGAGTCCGATGCGATTTTCATTGCCTGAGTGATGGCTTGGTTGAGTGCCTCGTGCAGATCCGCGTCAAGCTCGTAGGTGCTGGTGCCGTCCTCTTTATGTTGAGTCGTGGGCACCTGCAGGGCGTAACTGTAACGCACGGACACCGTCGGCACCTGACGATTGACCTTCAGCGGATTGAGCAGATACAGGTTGTCGACACCGTAGGCGCCGTTTCGGTAGGCGGCATAGATTCTGTCGTGAAGCTTGATCCAGCTGATTGCCTGATTGGCGCCACGGTCGTTGGTGTAGAACAGCGAGCTTTCCGGCTCGACCGATCTTTTGACGAACCGCTCGCCCGTGCGGCGCCAGGTTTCCACGTAGGTGAACAAGCCGGTGCCGCCTGCGTATGTGTCGACGATAAGGTCGCGCTGGCCATCATGGTCCAGATCCAGCAGTGCGTAGGAAGACCGTCCGGTCTCGGCGGCACCTTCGATGCTTGAGGCGTTCAATGCTTTCCATTCGTCCTCGCTCACGCCTTTGGGGCGCGACTTGGGGAAGCTGGTTTGCTCGCCGTAGCTGTCGACTGGATCGCCCGCGAACGATGTCTGCGAAGACTCGAAAGCCCGTGCGGCCAAGGCATGTTCCAGCGCAAATTCCGGGTGGCCTTTGCTCTCGGCACGAATGCTCTCCTGCAGATCGTTCATCGCCTGAACATCCACGGTGTCCGGCTGCCACGCCACGGCTTGTGTCCACTGTGCCTTTAATATTTGCAGTCGCTGGCGGTAGCTGCCATCCAGGCAAGCGACATCGTCCGCGCAGGCGTTGCGGGTTTTCAGCCAGGCGCGCTGGGTGCGCTTGAGCTCAGGTTGCGTCGCTGTGGCAGCTGACATCAGTTGGCGATACAGCGTGCCCATCTGCGCGTCTAGCTCATACAGCGATTTATTCGCGCAAATCATGTTTTCCACGTCGTTCGCCGCTTTTTTGCAATCCATCGCCGCCGCTGTCGCTTGCTGGATAAAGACAAGCAAACACGCTGACAGGATGTAGCGTCCCTTGATGTACACGATTCAGTCCTTATGCAAATCCTTGAGCAGGCGCGCAGAGTAATACTCCAGGCAACATTCTTGAAGCTCCACCCTCAGGCCCCGGCACTTTTGGCCGATAACCCGAACGGTGAGTTCAGACTCCAGCGAAATCGCTTGATGGCGCATGGCCTCCAGCTATCATCTGCGCGCCTGAAATCGCCTCGGTTCGTTTTCTTCAATTGCCTGGAAATCTTCGATGTCGTCGTATCACCAAAAAAGCTTTCTGATCGTCGATGATTTTTCCGATTTCCGCAGTTCCGTGCGTTCGATGTTGCGTGAGCTCGGCGTCAAGGATGTCGATACTGCCGACACTGGCGAGCAGGCGCTGAAGATGTGTTCGCAGAAGTCCTACGATTTCATTCTTCAGGACTTCCACCTCGGCGACGGCAAGAAGAACGGCCAGCAGGTGCTCGAAGACCTGATGTCGGAAAAGCTCATCAGTCACGAAGCCGTTTTCGTCATGGTCACCGCTGAGACCAGTCAGGCGATGGTGCTCAGCGCGCTGGAGCACGAGCCGGATGCGTACCTGACCAAGCCGTTCAACCGTTCCGGGCTGGCCCAGCGCCTTGAGCGTCTGGAGCAACGTAAGACTTTGCTCAAACCGATTCTTCAGGCCCTTGATCGCGGTAAGCCGGTCGAGGTGCTCAATGCCTGTATTGCCTTGTGCAAGCAGGACATCCGCTATTCGCCGCTGTGCCTGCGCTACCGCGCCGACGCCCTGCGTGACATGAACCAGAACGAAGCGCTGGAGCGGCTCTACGACGGCATCATTGCCGACCGTCCATTGCCGTGGGCCTTCGCTGGATTGGGCAAGTTGCTGTTCAAGCGCGGGCAGGTCTCGCAGGCCAAAGAGGTCTATGAAAAGGCCTTGAAAGTGTTCCCGATGATGCCGGCGCTTTATGACGGCATGGCCGATGTGCTGGTGGCCGAAGGCGACAGCAAAGGCGCGCAGCGGGTGCTCGAAGAAGCGATTCGCCTGTCGCCGCTGGCGGTGCGCCGTCAGGCGCTGCTTGGCAAACTGGCGATGGCCAACGAAGATTTCGAAACCGCCTCGCGGGCTTATCGTCAGGCCGTGGCGCAGGGCGCGCAGTCGCGTTTCAAGGACCCGGAAAGCAATCTCGGCCTGGCGCACGCGCTGATCAGCAAGGGTAGCGATCGCGGGCTCGACACGCGTACGCGACTGGAGATCAACACCACCCTCAGCGCTGTGGCCAAAGAAAACCCGAGCGACCCCGGTCTGCAGATTCGTGCGCGTTTGATGAAAGCCACCAGCCTGTTGCTCAACGACGCCGAAACCGCCGACAAGCTCACCGAACAGGCGCTGATGCGCCTCGATGGCATGGAGCAATTCATGAGTCCCGAGGCGGCGTTGCTGGTGGCCAAGCAGTTGCAGATGCTCGGTCAGGCCGAGGCGGGCACTTCGATGCTCAAGAGTTGCGCGGAGATCTACGGTGATGACCCGGCGGTGATGAAAGACATCGCCAAGCTCACCGACGATCCGACGATTCTCAGTTCGAGCAACGCTGCGGCCGATCTCAACCGTCAGGGCGTGCGGGTGTACAAGACCGGCAATCTGGTCGAGGCCCGCGAAGTGTTCCGCAAGGCGCTCAAGCTGCAACCGAAAAACATCAGTATCGCGCTGAACCTGGCCCAGTCGCTGCTGCACGGCACCGACACCAGTGTGCCGTCGGCGGAGCTGGAAGAATGTCGGGCCTGCCTGAAACTGGTGGGCCTGATGCCCGACACCGACGCGCGGTTTGCGCGTTATCAGAAGCTGAAAAGCAAGGCGTTTGGCGAATGAACCCAATAGATCCGGCGCTGGATTTTTCCACGGTGATTGCCTCCACCGTTCACGACATGAAGAACTCCCTGGCCATGCTGATGCAGGCGCACAGCCAATGGCTGGCGCGTCTGCCGAAAGAGCTGCGCGACGGCTCGGAGCAGGGCGTGATCGACTTCGAGTTCGCCCACCTCAACGGCATGCTCGTGCAGTTGCTGGGGCTGTACAAACTTGGCGTGAATCAGTTGCCGCTGCAGCCGGCGTATCACGAACTCGACGATTTCATCGAGGCGCAACTGGCCGCGCATCAGGAAGTGTTTGCCAGTCGCGGCATCATCGCCACTTATGAAGTCGACCCGTTGAGCCCGCTGGGTTTCTTTGATCGCGAGCTGATCGCCTCGGTGCTCGGCAACTGCATCAACAATGCGATCCGTTACGCCCGCGAGTCGCTGCTGATCACCGTCAGCGACGAAGCCGGGCAATTGGTGCTGAGCATCAACGACGACGGCGACGGCTATCCAGCAGAGATGCTCGAGCGTCAGGCCGATTATGTGCAGGGCATCAATCACAGCAGCGGCAGCACTGGCCTCGGTCTGTATTTCGCCAATCGCATCGCGGCGCTGCATCAGCGCAACGGCGTGGAAGGGCGCACCGAAATCAGCAATGGCGGGCCGTTGGGCGGAGGAGTGTTCAGCCTCTACTTGCCCTGAGGTCTGGTGTAGGAGCTGCCGAAGGCTGCGATCTTTTGATTTTAAAAAGCAAGATCAAAAGATCGCAGTCTCGTTGCACTCGTCAGCTCCTACGGCTCCTGCACAAGATGGGGATTTTTGTGGGCGCTGCTTGATATTCCGAACAGCCGCAGCCTATTTTGTCCGGGTCGCCGTTCGCGGCTCGCACAACAACAAGGATTGCGTCATGACAACCGATGGCCAGGGTTCACTCGCGCAGCGATTGACCGGCATTGATGAGATTGAATGTGTCACCCCGGATCTGAACGGTGTGCCACGGGGCAAGGTGATGACCGCCGAGGGTTTCCTCGAGGGGCGGCGTTTGCAGTTGGCGCGGGGTGTGCTGCTGCAATGCATCATGGGCGGCTATCCGCCGGCGCGGTTCTACGGCAGCGATGACGGCGATCTGGCGCTGGTTGCCGATCCTGCGCAGATTCACCGTTTGCCCTGGAGCGACGAGCCGCGCGCCATTGCGATTTGCGACGCCGACGAACTGAGCGGGGGGAGCTCAAGTCTCTCGACCCGTGGTCAGCTCAAAGCGGTCATCGCCCGTTACGCCGCGCACGGTCTGGCGCCGGTGGTGGCGACCGAGCTGGAGTTTTTTGTCTTCGCACCGAACACCGATCCGACTCAGCCGTTCCGTCCGCCGGTGGGCCTCGACGGCCGCCGCGAGGATGGCCAGTCGGCGTTCAGCGTCAGTTCCAACAACGGCCTGCGGCCGTTCTTCAGCGAAGTGTATAAATGCATGGCCGCCCTCGGCCTGCCGCGCGACACCTTCATGCATGAAATGGGCGTCAGCCAGTTCGAGATCAATCTGCTGCACGGCGATCCGCTGCTGCTGGCCGATCAGACGTTCCTGTTCAAGCATCTGCTCAAGGAGGTCGCGCTCAAGCATGGCCTGAGCGTGGTGTGCATGGCCAAACCGCTGGCGCACACGCCGGGCAGTTCGATGCATATTCACCAGAGCATCGTTGAGATCGGCAGCGGCAAGAATGTCTTCACTGACTCGAACGGCGAGCCGACGTCGATGTTCCGCCACTTCATCGGCGGGCAACAGGCAGGCCTCGCCGATTTCACCGCACTGTTTGCGCCCAACGTGAATTCCTATCAGCGCCTGTGTCATCCGTACGCGTCGCCGAACAATGCCTGCTGGTCCCATGACAATCGCGCCGCCGGCTTGCGTATTCCCGCCAGCTCGCCGGCCGCACGTCGGGTCGAAAACCGCTTGCCGGGCGCCGACGCCAATCCGTATCTGGCGATCGCCGCCAGTCTGGCCGCGGGTTTGCACGGCATCGAACAGGAGCTGGAGCCGAGCGCGGCAATCCAGGGGGAGTTCGCCGTGCCGGATAATCTGGCCTTGCCATGTACCTTGCACGCCGCGCTGGAGCGTCTGAAACGTAGCCAGTTGGCGAGGGAACTGTTCGGGTCGGAGTTCATCGAAGGCTACATCGCTTCGAAGACCATGGAGTTGACCAGCTTCTTTGATGAAATCACTCCCTGGGAGCGCCGTGTACTGGCCGCCCAGGCCTGACGTATCGCTGCTGCCGGGCTGTCGTTCTGACCGCCCGGTATTTACTGCAAGGAGCCGCTCGGAACGCCGATGCGCCAAATCTGGAAATCCTTTCGAGCGCTGTATTTCGCCTCGCTGATGATGTTGATCGGCTCAGGCCTTCTTTCTACTTATCTGGCTTTGCGTCTGGCCGCCGACAATGTCGACGGGCTGTGGGTCGGTGCGCTGATGGCGGCCAACTATTTCGGTCTGGTGCTGGGCGGCAAGATCGGCCATCGCCTGATTGCCCGGGTCGGGCATATCCGTGCCTACTCGGCGTGTGCCGGGATCGTCGGCGCGGCGGTGCTCGGCCATGGTCTGGTGGACTGGCTGCCGGCGTGGCTGGTGCTGCGGACGATCGTCGGTCTGGGCATGATGTGTCAGTACATGGTCATCGAGAGCTGGCTCAACGAGCAGGCCGACGCCAATCAGCGTGGGCTGGTGTTCAGCGGTTATATGATCGCCTCTTATCTGGGCCTGGTGCTGGGCCAGCTGATTCTGGTCATGCACCCCGGCCTCGGTCTGGAACTGCTGATGCTGGTGGCGCTGTGCTTTGCCCTGTGCCTGGTGCCGGTGACGCTGACCCGACGGATTCACCCGGCGCCTCTGCACCCCGCGCCGATGGAGCCGCGCTTCTTTATCAAACGTGTGCCGCAATCGCTGAGCACGGTGCTCGGCGCCGGTTTGATCATCGGTTCGTTCTACGGTCTGGCGCCGCTGTATGCCTCGCAACAGGGGCTGACGACCGAGCAGGTCGGTCTGTTCATGGGTAGCTGCATTTTTGCCGGTCTGCTGGTGCAGTGGCCGTTGGGCTGGTTGTCCGACCGTTATGACCGCGCGCTGCTGATACGCTGCTTTGCCGGGTTTCTGGCGGTGGCGGCGCTGCCGTTGGCGATCATGCCGCAGGTGCCGCTGGAGGTGCTGTTCGTCGTCGGTTTCTTCTGTTCGCTGGTGCAATTCTGCCTGTATCCGCTGGCGGTGGCGTTTTCCAACGACCACGTCGAAGGCGATCGCCGCGTGTCGCTGACCGCCATGCTGCTGGTGACTTATGGTGTTGGCGCGAGCATCGGGCCGCTGCTGGCGGGTGTGCTGATGAAGTTTCTCGGCAGTCAGAGCCTGTATGCGTTCTTCAGTTTCTTCGCGTTGGTGCTGGTCTGGCGGATTCGTCCGAAAGCAGTGACCAACCTGCACCAGGTCGACGACGCACCGCTGCATCACGTGGCAATGCCGGACAGCATGTCGAGCTCGCCGCTGGTGGCGGCGCTCGATCCGCGTGTTGATGAGCAGGTGGTGCAGGAGCAGATGGTGCAGGATCCGGCGCCGGTCACTCCTGAGCCTGAGCCCGAAGTGCAGCCGGATGCAGTCGTTGAAACCGAGCAGGACAGCGGCGATGACGACAAGCCTGCGCCGGATATCAGTGGTGGCAGGCCTTGAGTCGTACGTAAACACCGGCGCATAAAAAAGGGCAGTCCCGCACAGGACTGCCCTTTTTATTGGTCGCTGCGACTCAGAGATCGTCTTTGTCGAAACGCCGTGCTTCACGCTGCAACTGGTAAACAAAACGCTCGACGTTGCGCGCAGCCTGGCCACTGATGTTGTGGAAGCGCAGACCGGCGAAGGTGATGTTGAGTTTTTCTTCGAAGTGCAGGTAGCGCAGCTCGACCGATGTTGGCTGATTGCCGAACAGCGGCGGGGCGATCAGGCGATCGTAGACCTGGCCCAGTTGCAGGCGGTCAGTGATGTCGCCTTCGAAGCGGAATTTGCAGCCAGTGGCGGAGATATCCAGCAGCTTGCCGTGCAGAGGAACCTTGAGCTTTTCGCCGCCCAGTTCAACGCTGACCAGGTCGGTGAGTTTCAACGCAGCGCGGAAGGCGTTGCGGCGCTGGTGGTAGACCACTTCGCTCGGCAGGTCGCCGGTGTAAAAACGGTCACCGTCGGATTCTTCGATGTTCAGCGTGCCGTTGCATTCCCAGGCGATGCGCACGCCGTCATGAAAGCCTTCGACCTTGAACGGTTCGCCCGCTTGCAGGAAGCGCTCGCCATCGCGCGGGATCATTTCGTCCAGGGCGATCGTCGCGGTTTCGCGGTCGACCTTGATCAGGTAGCTCTGAAAGCGCTGGCTGCGTTCATGGAAGGTGATGATCAGCGGATCGTGGCTGTCTTGCAGCTGGCGCAGGTTGCTGGAGATTTCCAGTGGCGTGGTGAGCACCTTCGGAGGCTGCGGAGCATCATCCGCGCTTAGGGTGTTGGACACGGTTCTTCAATCTCCAGACAAAATAAGACGACTGGCCAGTATTTTGCCAGCATGTTGCGCAGGTGGATAGTGCAGGGTCAGCGAATGGCTCATGCCTGGCTGAGCGTTCGCGGCTTGACCGGTTTGGCAAAGGTCCCGCTGGCGTCGTAAAGCGCTGGCGGCTCACCGCCGGTGAGGATCTTCAGTTGATTGGCCGTGGTCGCCTGCTGGATCTGGATCGACTGGCCATTCTTGACGTTGGCAGCCTGGCACTGGGCGATCAGCGCGGTCAGGGCATCGCCCTGGGTCAGCAACTGGTCGCCAATGCTCGACTGGCTGGCCAGTTGCTCAAGACCTGTGCGATCGGTCGGCAGGTTGAGGCTGGCGAGGATTTCGCTGCGCTTGCGGCCATGCTGCTCGAGCAGAATGATCAACGCTTGCTTGGTCGCCAGAATTTCTTCCAGCAACGGCATGTCACGACCATGCAAAGCGAGGGATTCGGTTTGCAATAACTCCAGCAATTGTTGCGCTGGAGCAAAGTCGTCGTTGATCAGTTGCAATAAGTTAGTGTCGTGCATGGCTGGCCTTGGGGTTTAAGCGTCCAAAAGCCTGGCGCCGGCAAAAGCCTAGCGCTGGGCTTCGAAGTTGAGCAGTTTGCTGGCTACACGGTTGCTGTCGACTTTATAGCTGCCATCGGCAATCGCGGCTTTCAACTCGGCCACACGGGCTTTGTCGACAGCAGGCTGATCGCGCAGCTTGTCAGTGACCTTCTGCAACTGTTGAGCCTCATTGCTGAGGTGTACCGACTCCCCGCTTTTGGCGACATTGGCCTGTTCGGCCTGGGTATTCAGCGGCGCGGAGGGGCTGTTTTCAGCGCTTTCCTTGGCGTTGCTGGTACGTGTGCTGCCGGTTAGTGACGAGGAACTGTTCAATCGGTTGAAATCGATAACCATGATAAAAAACCTCTGGGAATTTGGACGCTTGCCATGTTTTCGGCTATCCCCTGAAAAACTTTAGGCCCAATCAACCATAAGCTTGCATGCGCCGTTGCGAGACCTGCTGCGGCACAGTTTAGGGAAGCGACGGGATCGGCGCCAGTTTTCTCCACGAGGCTTTTACATGGCCACTTCGACCTGTCCCGGCGCAATCACCTGCGCCTTGATAACTCTTTGAGAATTAAGGTTTTTTACTCGAATCTGTTCTTTCATGCCGCCATTGGAGAGCGCTTCCCCCGGCATGCGTACGGCAAGGGTGCCGCTGCGCGCAGTGATCACCACCTGATCACCCTTGCGGACCACTTCGGCCTGTTCCAGATGCACCAGTGTGATGACCTGATCGGCGACCGTTGGTCGGGTAAGTTTCTGCCCGATCGCTTCGTCGACCGAGGTCAGGAAACCCTGGTTGATCGTGCTGACGTCGCGCTCGCGCAAGGTCACGTCCTGCGGCTCGATAATGCCGGCGCGTTTCAGCGGACGAGTGGTCGTCACGATATCGCGAAACAGGCGGACTTGAGCGGGTACGAACACCGTCCAGGGCGAGCTGCCTTCGCAGCGAACCTTCACCGTGACGCGGCCCAGCGGGCGTGCCGGGCTCTCCAGAGTCGCTGTCAATTCCTTGTCGCACATGGGCATGCGCATGCGCGGGTCGAGCTGATTGACTTCGATTTCGTAGCGGCCTTCGGTTTGACTGGAAGCCAAATAGTCTTCTACGGTGAATTCAAGAAAGCCCTGAGTCACGCCGATAAGCATATCAGGCAAGGTAACCGCATCTGCATGGGCAGGACTGCCAGCAAGCAAGCAGCAAACGGCGGACACCGCGCAAAGCCCTTTGCGAAGGGAAGATGTCAGGCGTCGGGAAAATGTCGTTTGAGCGTTCATACGAGTTAAAAAGCAAGCGCCGTGCCGTTTAGCAATGAATGTGCGTCGCAACAACACTTGGCGTTGATGTAGGAGTCTGGGCATGGCTGGTGTAATGGATTCGGTGAACCAGCGCACGCAACTGGTAGGGCAGAATCGCCTCGAGCTGCTGTTGTTCCGTCTCGACGGGCCGCAGCTCTATGGGATCAACGTGTTCAAGGTACGGGAAGTGTTGCAATGCCCGTCGCTGACGTTGATGCCCAAATCCAGTCCTGTCGTGTGCGGGGTAGCGAATATACGGGGAGCGACCATTCCGATCCTGGATCTGGCAATGGCAACGGGCTCCGGTGCGTTGAAAGACAAGAACAGTCCGTTCGTGATCATCACGGAGTACAACACCAAGACCCAGGGTTTCCTGGTCCGCTCGGTGGAGCGCATCGTCAACATGAACTGGGAAGAGATCCATCCGCCACCCAAGGGCACCGGTCGCGATCACTACCTGACCGCTGTGACGCGGGTCGACAATCAGTTGGTCGAAATCATCGACGTCGAGAAGGTGCTGGCCGAGGTGGCGCCGACGCCGGAAGCGATTTCGGTGGGCGTGGTCGATGTCGAGACGCAGACCAAGGCGTTGTCGCTGCGGGTACTGACGGTCGATGACTCGTCGGTGGCGCGCAAGCAGGTCACGCGTTGCCTGCAGACCATCGGTGTCGAAGTGGTGGCGCTGAACGACGGCAAGCAGGCGCTGGATTACCTGCGCAAGCTGGTCGACGAGGGCAAGAAGCCGGAAGAAGAGTTCCTGATGATGATTTCCGACATCGAGATGCCGGAGATGGACGGGTACACCCTGACGGCGGAAATCCGCGGCGACGCACGCATGCAAAAGCTCCATATCATCCTGCATACTTCGTTGTCGGGGGTATTCAATCAGGCGATGGTGAAGAAAGTCGGTGCTGATGACTTCCTGGCCAAATTCCGTCCTGATGACCTCGCATCCCGGGTAGTCGACCGGATCAAAGCAGCAGATATCAGCTAGGGGCCTTCTGCCCCTGGCGGTCAACACGATTTAAGAGGCGGCATCATTGTCTACGGGTAATTTGGATTTCGAACAGTTCCGGGTCTTCCTGGAAAAAGCCTGTGGCATTCTGCTCGGTGAAAACAAGCAGTATCTGGTCTCGAGCCGTCTCAACAAACTGATGGAGCAGCAAGGCATCAAGTCCCTGGGTGAGCTGGTACAGCGCATCCAGACCCAGCCGCGCAGCGGTTTGCGCGAGCAGGTGGTCGATGCCATGACGACCAACGAAACCCTGTGGTTTCGCGACACCTATCCGTTTGAAGTCTTGAAGAACAAGGTACTGCCGGAAGCGATCAAGGCCAGCCCCAACCAGCGTCTGCGGATCTGGTCGGCGGCCTGCTCGTCGGGACAGGAACCGTACTCGCTGTCGATGTCGATCGACGAGTTCGAGCGTAGCAACCTGGGTCAGTTGAAGATGGGCGTGCAGATCGTTGCCACTGATCTGTCGGGCCTGATGCTCAACAACTGCAAGACCGGCGAGTACGACAGCCTGGCGATCGGTCGCGGTCTGTCGCCGGAACGCCTGCAACGCTACTTCGACCCGAAAGGGCCGGGGCGCTGGGTGGTCAAGGCGCCGATCAAGAGCCGGGTGGAATTCCGCTCGTTCAACCTGCTCGACAGCTACGCGGCGCTGGGCAAGTTCGACATCGTGTTCTGCCGCAACGTACTGATCTACTTCTCTGCCGAAGTGAAGAAGGACATCCTGTTGCGCATTCACAGCACGTTGAAGCCGGGCGGGTATCTGTTCCTTGGCGCTTCGGAAGCGCTGAACGGATTGCCGGATCATTACCAGATGGTTCAGTGCAGCCCGGGGATTATCTACAAGGCGAAATAAGCGGTTTGCGCTGATACAAAAACGGGAGGCCCGCAAAGGCCTCCTTTTTTTATGCCCGAATTATTTTCCACGAATCCCCTGTGGGAGCGAGCCTGCTCGCGAAAGCGGTCTGTCCATAAGACAGTTGGCGCCTGACACGCCGCCTTCGCGAGCAGGCTCGCTCCCACAGGGATCTGCGCTGACCTGGCAACGACGGCAAGCGGCAGAAAAGCGGCATCCGGCGGTAACCGGTTGCCGCTTTTCTGGCATTGCCGCTTTGCCTGTCAGGCGCAAAGCCCCGGAATACGGGGCTTTGATCATTTGGCACGGCGCTTGCTAAAGCTCAGATACGAAAAACCGGTCACCTGAAGGTTCCCGACATGAGCATCAGCTTCGACAAAGCGCTGGGCATTCACGAAAAGGCATTGGGCTTCCGCGCCCAGCGTGCCGAAGTGCTGGCCAACAACATCGCCAACGCCGACACCCCGAACTACAAAGCGCGGGATCTGGATTTCTCCAAAGTGCTCGAAGCACAGACCGAGAAGACCAAGACCGGCGGCCACTTTGCCCTGAACATGACCAACAGCCGGCACATCGAGGCTGAAGGGCTGGGCAACGGCGACGAGTCGCTGATGTATCGCACGCCGATGCAGCCTTCGATCGACCAGAACACCGTTGACGCTCAACTGGAGCAGTCGAACTACGCGGAAAACGCCGTCGGCTTCCAGGCCAGCTTCACCTTGCTCAACAGCAAATTCAAAGGGCTGGTGTCAGCCCTGCGCGGAGAATAATCCATGTCCCTGTCCAGCGTTTTCAACATTGCCGGCAGCGGCATGAGCGCGCAGACCACGCGTCTGAACACCGTGGCCTCGAACATCGCCAACGCCGAAACCGTTTCGTCGAGCATCGACCAGACCTACCGCGCCCGTCATCCGGTGTTCGCCACCATGTTCCAGGGCGGCCAGGCCGGCGGCAGCAATTCGCTCTTCCAGAACCAGGACGCGGCCGGGCAGGGCGTGCAGGTGCTTGGCGTTGTCGAAGACCAGAGCAACCTCGAAGCGCGCTACGAGCCGAACCATCCGGCTGCCGACGCCAAGGGCTACGTCTACTACCCGAACGTCAACGTGGTGGAAGAAATGGCTGACATGATTTCCGCGAGCCGCTCGTTCCAGACCAACGCGGAAATGATGAACACCGCCAAAACCATGATGCAGAAGGTACTGACCCTCGGTCAGTAATAAGGGGCGACTGCCATGAGCGTTACGGATACCACCAGCAGCCTGAGCATGAACGACATCCTGGCCAACTCGTCGAAGAAGGCCAGCAGCACGACGTCGGGCGGCATCGCTTCGGCGACCAACAGTGCCACAGGCGGCCAGGCGCTGGGCAAGGATGCATTCCTGCAATTGCTGGTCACCCAGCTGAAAAACCAGAACCCGCTCGACCCGCAGGACAACAGCGCCTTCGTCGCGCAGTTGGCGCAGTTCAGCAGCCTTGAAGGCATCACCACGCTGAACTCCACTGTCAGTGGCCTTGCCGGCAACTACAACTCGTCGCAGGCGTTGCAAGCGTCGTCGCTGGTCGGTCGCAACGTGATCGTGCAGACCAACACCGCCCAGCTCGATGACCCGAGCAAAGGCCTGACCGGTTCGGTCACCGTGCCTTCGTCGATTGCCGGCGGCACCGTGACCATCACCGACAAGGACGGCAAAACCGTGCGCACCATCGACCTGGGCAGCCGCGCTGCCGGCGATGCCAGCTTCACTTGGGACGGCAAGGACACCGCCGGCACCGTGGTTCCGGTCGGCACTTACACGTTCAAGGCCAACGCACCGATCAACGGCACCGCGACCGACCTGGCGACCTACCTGCCGGCGACCGTCAACAGCGTGACGATCAGCCAGACCGGTGGCGAGCTGATGCTCAACCTGGCCGGCAAGGGCACCGTTGCCCTGTCCAAAGTACAAACCATTGGTATATAGAGCCGACTAACCCGGCACGAAGGAGTGGAACATGTCTTTTAACATCGGCCTTAGCGGTCTCTATGCCGCCAACAAACAACTCGACGTCACCGGCAACAACATCGCCAACGTCGCCACCGCCGGTTTCAAATCCTCGCGCGCAGAATTCGAAGACGTCTATTCGTCGACTCGTCTGGGCAGCGGCAGCAAAGTGATCGGCAACGGCGTGCGCCTGGCCAACGTTTCCCAGCAGTTCACCCAGGGTGACATCAACAACACTGGCAACGTGCTGGACATGGGCATCAACGGTTCCGGTTTCTTCACCATGAGCAACAACGGCTCGATTTCGTACACCCGTGCCGGTACGTTCAAGGTCGACAACGCCGGTTACATCACCAACACCGACTACACCTCGCGTCTGCAGGGTTACGGTGTGGATGCCAACGGCAAGATCATCAACGGCGTGTTGACTGACCTTAAGATCGACACCTCGAACCTGGCGCCGAAGTCGTCTTCTGCGGTGACCTCGAGCATCAACCTCAATTCGTCTTCGCCAGTGATCGTTGATACCGGCGCCAGCGCCGTCAAGTTTGATCCGTCGAAGCCTGAGACTTACACCAAGTCCTTCAGCACACCGATCTATGACACCCAGGGCAACGCCCACGTCATGGACCAGTACATGGTCAAGACTGGCGGGAACACCTGGAAGGTTTACACCCTGGTCGATGGCCGTAACCCGGACGCTACCGGCAGCAACCCTGTGACCACTGCGCCGGTTGCCTCGACATTGTCGTTCGACAGCTCCGGCAAGCTGGTTCAGGTGAGCACGCCTAACCCGGCGGATCCAGCCAACCCGATCATCAGCAGCGATCTGAAGATGACCGGCTGGGTGCCGGGCACTGTGACCAATGGCGTGTTTACGCCTAACGGCGCGGCAGCGAACCCGAATGGTGTGACCATCTCGATGGCCAACACCACTCAGTACAACGCTGATACCTCGCGTACGATCCCGACTCAGGATGGTTACGCCACAGGCCAGATCACTAACCTGACCATCGACGGCACCGGTACGCTGTTTGCCAACTTCAGCAACAACCAGAGCAAGGCGATTGGTCAGGTTGCACTGGCCAGCTTCACCAACGAACAGGGCTTGCAGGCTGTCGGTGGCACCAGCTGGAAAGAGACTTTCGCTTCGGGTATTCCGGGCTACGACGCGCCGAAGACCGGTACGTTGGGTGAGGTGGTGTCCAACTCGCTGGAAGAGTCGAACGTTAACCTGACCAATGAGCTGGTTGATCTGATCAAGGGTCAGAGCAACTATCAGGCGAACGCCAAGACTATTTCGACTCAGAGCACGATTATGCAGACCATTATTCAGATGACCTGATTCGGGTTTCTGACTGGTTTTTTTGGGCCCCTCGGTTTTGAGGGGCTTTTTTTTTGGTCGTGGCGGCCTTTGGGCCGACCAGGCTGTTGGGTTTTGGGTGAATATCCGTTGCTTCGGTAGCGGCTGCTGGCGGTTTCGCCTGACGGCGACTTACTTTTTTACAAGCGCCTAAAAAAGTAAGCAAAAAACGCTAGCTCCTGCGTTCGGCCCTCGCAGGCTCGGGTTCCTTCGCTGCGGGATCGATCCGGTCGCAGCGGCTCCGGTTTGCTTCGCTGCACCTCCTTCCGCTGTGTCTGGCTGCGCCAGACGGTCGCTGCGCTCCCACGCCCGGATCAATCCCTCCGCTCAGCCTTCCGACGTCGCCGGTGGATCAAGATCAAGAGCACTCGAGCTTGCGCTCATTGTTGAGTGGGGCGGCTTCGCCGCGGGCAGCTGCGCTGCTTTTGCCTTTTTGTGGGAGCGAGCTTGCTCGCGAAGGCGGCCTGTCAGCCGACCTGTTCTTGAAGTGGTACCCAATCCAACTGTAGGAGCTGCCGAAGGCTGCGATCTTTTGATCTGGCTTTTGCTTTTGCTTTTGCTTTTGCTCTGGCTTTTGATCCGGCTTTTGATCTTTTGCCCCTTCGGCAGGCTTCGTTACGGGATCGATCCGGGGGTGGGAGCGCAGCGACCGTACGACGCAGTCGTACACAGCGAGTGTAGGTGCAGCGAAGCCAACCGGAGCCGCTGCGCCCGGATCGGTCCCGTAACGAAGGTACCCCGAGCCCCAGCGAGCGGGCCGTACGCCGGGGCAAAGCCTTTTGGGTTACCTTTTTGGCGTCTGAAAAAGGTGACTCGCTGTAAGAGCGAAACCATAAGAAGCCGTTACCGCAGCAACGGATATTCACCCAAACCCAAACCCAAACCCCAAAAAACAAAACCCCCGACAAACCAGAAGTCTGTCGGGGGTTTCTTTTGCCTGAAGATCCCAGGCGTCTCGCAACGCCTGATCTCAGCTCAGCTTATTGGCAAGCTTCGCAATCCGGCTCGTCGATCGCGCAGGCCTTTGGCACTGGCGCCGGACCTGCCGGAGCGGCCAGAACCGAATCGTCGCCGTGGTTGCCGCCGCTGGAAACAGCGTTCAGCTTACCGGTGTTGATGGTCGACTTCTCGGTGCTGGTCGCGGCCAAGGCACGGAGGTAGTAAGTGGTTTTCAGACCACGGTACCAGGCCATGCGGTAGGTCACGTCGAGCTTCTTGCCCGATGCGCCGGCGATGTACAGGTTCAGCGACTGGGCCTGGTCGATCCACTTCTGACGACGGCTGGCGGCGTCAACGATCCACTTGGTGTCCACTTCGAACGCGGTCGCATAGAGCTCTTTGAGTTCTTGCGGAATGCGCTCGATCTGCTGCACCGAACCGTCGTAGTACTTCAGGTCGTTGATCATCACCGAGTCCCACAGACCGCGAGCCTTCAGGTCGCGAACCAGGTACGGGTTGATCACGGTGAATTCGCCCGACAGGTTCGATTTCACGTACAGGTTCTGGTAGGTCGGTTCGATCGACTGCGAAACGCCAGTGATGTTGGCGATGGTCGCGGTCGGTGCGATGGCCATGATGTTCGAGTTACGGATGCCTTTCTGTACACGGGCGCGAACCGGTGCCCAGTCAAGGGTTTCCTTCAGGTCGACATCAATGTACTTCTCGCCGCGCTGTTCGATCAGGATCTGTTGCGAATCCAGCGGCAGGATGCCCTTGGACCACAGCGAACCGTTGAACGTCTCGTAGGCGCCGCGCTCGTCGGCCAGGTCGCAGGAAGCCTGGATCGCGTAGTAGCTGACCGCTTCCATCGACTTGTCGGCGAACTCGACGGCAGCGTCGGAGCCGTAGGCGATGTGCTGCAGGTACAGAGCGTCCTGGAAGCCCATGATGCCCAGACCGACCGGGCGGTGGCGGAAGTTGGAGTTCTTCGCTTGCGGCACCGAGTAGTAGTTGATGTCGATCACGTTATCGAGCATGCGCACGGCGGTGTTCACGGTGCGTTGCAGCTTGGCGGTATCGAGCTTGCCGTCGACGATGTGGTTCGGCAGGTTGATCGAGCCCAGGTTGCAAACGGCGATCTCGTCCTTGTTGGTGTTCAAGGTGATCTCGGTGCACAGGTTCGAGCTGTGGACCACGCCGACGTGCTGCTGCGGGCTGCGCAGGTTGCACGGGTCCTTGAAAGTCAGCCATGGGTGGCCGGTTTCGAACAGCATGGACAGCATCTTGCGCCACAGGTCTTTGGCCTGGATGGTCTTGAACAGCTTGACCTTGCCCGGGTACTCGGTCAGCGCTTCGTAATACTCGTAGCGCTCTTCGAAGGCTTTACCGGTCAGGTCGTGCAGGTCCGGTACTTCGGATGGCGAGAACAGGGTCCACTTGCCGTCATCGAAGACACGCTTCATGAACAGGTCAGGGATCCAGTTGGCGGTGTTCATGTCGTGGGTACGACGACGATCGTCACCGGTGTTCTTGCGCAGCTCGATGAACTCTTCGATGTCCATGTGCCAGGTTTCCAGGTAGGCACACACAGCGCCTTTGCGCTTGCCACCCTGGTTCACGGCCACAGCGGTGTCGTTCACTACTTTGAGGAACGGGACAACGCCTTGCGACTTGCCGTTGGTGCCCTTGATGTACGAACCCAGCGCACGCACCGGCGTCCAGTCGTTGCCCAGACCGCCGGCAAATTTCGACAGCATGGCGTTGTCGTGGATCGCGTGATAGATGCCCGACAGGTCATCCGGCACGGTGGTCAGGTAGCAGCTCGACAGCTGTGGACGCAGGGTACCGGCGTTGAACAGGGTCGGGGTCGAAGCCATGTAGTCGAACGAGGACAGCAGGTTGTAGAACTCGATCGCACGGTCTTCTTTCTGCTTCTCTTCGATCGCAAGGCCCATGGCCACGCGCATGAAGAAGATCTGCGGCAGTTCGAAACGCACGCCATCCTTGTGGATGAAGTAACGGTCGTACAGGGTTTGCAGGCCCAGGTAGGTGAATTGCTGATCGCGCTCGTGGTTGATCGCCTTGCCCAGTTTTTCCAGGTCGAAGGTGGCCAGCACAGGGTTCAGCAGTTCGAACTCGATACCTTTGGCGATGTAGGCCGGCAGTGCCTTGGCGTACAGGTCGGCCATTTCGTGATGGGTGGCGCTTTCGGCGACTTCGAGGAAGTTCAGGCCTTCGGCACGCAGGGTGTCCATCAGCAGGCGGGCGGTGACGAACGAGTAGTTCGGCTCGCGCTCGACCAGGGTACGGGCGGTCATCACCAGCGCGGTGTTGACGTCGGTCAGGGCCACGCCGTCGTACAGGTTCTTCAGGGTTTCGCGCTGGATCAGGTCGCCGTCGACTTCTTCCAGGCCTTCGCAGGCTTCGGTAACGATGGTGTTCAGGCGGCCCATGTCCAGCGGCGCGAGGCTGCCGTCGGCGCGGGTGATGCGGATCGACGGGTGAGCGTTGACCGCAGCTTCGGCCGGAGCGTGGGCAGCGCGTTCTTTCGAACGGCCGTCACGGTAGATCACGTAGTCGCGAGCGACTTTCTGCTCGCCGGCACGCATCAGGGCCAGTTCGACCTGGTCCTGGATTTCTTCGATGTGGATGGTGCCGCCCGATGGCATGCGACGCTTGAAGGTCGCAGTGACCTGTTCGGTCAGGCGCGCAACGGTGTCGTGGATTCGCGACGAAGCGGCAGCGGTGCCGCCTTCAACTGCGAGGAACGCTTTGGTGATAGCGACGGTGATCTTGTCATCGGTGTAAGGAACGACAGTGCCATTACGCTTGATCACGCGCAGCTGGCCAGGCGCGGTGGCTGCCAGATCCGAAGTCGAATCGGCGGCCTGCGGCAAGGTGCCCTGCGGGTTCTCGCGAGTTGTGTCGGTTTGCATGGGGGGTGGTCTCCACATTCTCTATGTTTGTTTGGCACCGTCATGGTGCTCACCGTTCTGTACCGAAGCACTGCAACCGACGGGCGTCGGCATTACAAACTTCGGAACAGTAGGAAAAAGGCTGCAACGCCGCATCCTTGCCGAAGTTTTGGTTACGAGCCGAAGCTCGCCACCGGATTCCTTCGCGGGTGGCAGTCATGACTGCAACACCCATACCGTTTTGTCCGTTTCGGACCAAATAAAACGGTGCCATCCGCCAGTGCGGTTTGGGCTTGAAAAAACTCGCTTGTTCTACCGGAAACCGGCCATAAAGCACTTGAGTTTCAGGTCTGAAATGTGGTTGGGCGTTTTAGGTGAAAACCCTATATGTAGGGTCTCCGTTTTCGCCGTGCTACAAGATAATGCGTTTCAGGGGGGGATTGCAACGTACTACCTGTGGATAAGCCTGTGCGTAATTTGTGTAAGAAACAGGGAAAACGCGTGTAGGCCGCGAACCTGCTGAGCCAGACCGTTTGTCACTGTTTTTTTGCCTGGAAAAACGCTTCAGCGGTTTTTTAAGGGCGCGAACCCTATCACAGAATTCCGCCTTGTCCGAACGCATTTACCGACTTGTTTTCCGGGTGGCCGGCGTTTATACAATCGCTGAGTGCACGAGCATTTTTATCCTCCTGAAACATGACAGATGATCGGGAGATACACGCAGGATTGTGGGAGCGAGCCTGCTCGCGAATCGGTTGACCACTGAGCATTCAGGTTGAAGCAACAGACGCTTTCGCGAGCAGGCTCGCTCCCACAGGTTTTGTCCGTGTCAGGCGATTGTCTTTCTTCTTTTAATAAAAACAGCAAGCAGAGGTCACCGGTGGAGCAACAAACCTGGCAGGTATTGATCGTCGAGGATGACCAGCGACTGGCCGAGCTCACCCGCGATTACCTGCAAGCCAATGGCCTGCGCGTGGAGATCGAAGGCAACGGTGCGCTGGCGGCGGCGCGGATCATCAAGGAGCAGCCGGATCTGGTGATCCTCGATCTGATGCTGCCCGGCGAAGATGGCCTGAGCATCTGCCGCAAGGTGCGCAGCCAGTACGACGGGCCGATCCTGATGCTCACCGCGCGCACCGATGACGCTGATCAGATCCACGGCCTCGACCTCGGTGCCGACGACTATGTGTGCAAACCGGTGCGCCCGCGCTTGTTGCTGGCGCGCATCCAGGCGTTGCTGCGACGCAGTGACACACCGGAGCCGGTCGCGGAAAAATCCCGGCGGTTGCAATTCGGTCCACTGGTGGTCGACAACGCATTGCGCGAAGCCTGGCTGAGCGACAACGGCATCGAGCTGACCAGCGCCGAGTTCGACCTGCTCTGGCTGCTGGTGTCCAATGCCGGGCGGATTCTTTCCCGGGAAGAAATCTTCACTGCATTACGCGGCATCGGCTATGACGGCCAGGACCGCTCGATCGACGTGCGCATCTCGCGCATCCGCCCGAAAATCGGCGACGACCCCGATCATCCGCGCCTGATCAAGACCATTCGCAGCAAAGGCTACCTGTTCGTCCCTGAGGCCTGCGCAGACCTGGCGCTGTGAATTCGATCTTCCTGCGCATCTACGGCGGCATGTGCGCCGCGCTGATTCTGGTGGCGGTGCTCGGCGTGCTGGCGCTGAACCTGCTCAATCAGGTGCGCAGCGAGCAATATCGCGAACGCCTGGCCCACGGCACCTTCTCGCTGATGGCCGACAACCTGCAGCCGATGAACCAGACCGAACGCCATCGCGCGTTGCTGGTGTGGGAGCGGCTGCTCGGTATTCCGCTGACACTGAAGAAATTCGCCGAAACCGACCTCGATCTGGCCCAGCGCACCCGTGTCCTGCGCGGTCAGGCGCTGGTCGAGCAGACCGGGCCACACGCAGCCAAGGTCTATCGGCTGATCAGCGAAAAAGAGCAGCTTGTATTGGTAGGAGAGGTGCAGCAGATCAGCGAGCAACTGGCTAGGGCGACTATTTACCTGCTGGCCGATGAACTGGTGCGGGTGCCGGTGGGTGAGCAGCCCAAACGTCTGGCGCAGATAAAGCAGGAAAAGGGCTTCGGCTTCGATCTGCGTCTGGTCACGGTAAATGACGCCGACATGGACGAAGACCAGAGTCGTCGCGTGGCCGAGGGCGACACGGTGATGGCGCTGGGCAAGGGCGGCGATTCGATCCGCGTGTTTGCCGGCATGGTCGGCACGCCGTGGGTGCTGGAAATCGGCCCGCTGTATCAGATGAATCCTTACCCGCCGGAATGGCTGGTATTGATTGCCGCGCTCGGTCTGACGCTGATCGGTCTCATCGTTTATCTGCTGGTGCGTCAGCTTGAGCGGCGTTTGCGCGGTCTCGAAGCAGCGGCCACGCGCATTGCCAAGGGCAGCCTGGAAACCCGTGTGCCGGCGCGCGGCGCTGACTCTGTCGGGCGGCTTGCGTCGGCGTTCAATGGCATGGCTGAGCACTTGCAACAGTTGCTGGCGATCCAACGTGAACTGGTGCGCGCGGTGTCTCATGAACTGCGTACCCCAGTGGCACGGCTGCGTTTCGGGCTGGAAATGATCGGCACGGCTACCACCCCGCAGGCACTGGAGAAATACCGCGAAGGCATGGATCACGACATAGAAGACCTCGATAAACTGGTCGATGAAATGCTCACCTATGCGCGGTTGGAGCAGGGTTCGCCGGCGCTGACCTTCCAGCGCATCGATCTGGATGCGCTGGTCAATCAGGTGATCGCAGAATTGGCGCCGCTGCGCGCCGAGGTCACGGTGCAGCGCGGTTTGTGTCTTTCATCTGCCGACAATGACGGCGCCTGGGTCGAGGCCGAACCGCGTTATCTGCACCGAGCGCTGCAGAATCTGGTGGGCAACGCGATGCGCCATGCGCATTCGCAGGTGACGGTGAGTTATCAGGTCGGCCAGTTGCGCTGCCGGATCGACGTCGAGGACGACGGGCCGGGCGTGCCGGAAGTGGCTTGGGAGCGGATCTTCACGCCGTTTTTGCGCCTCGACGATAGCCGCACGCGCGCCTCGGGCGGGCATGGTCTGGGGTTGTCGATTGTGCGGCGGATCATTCACTGGCACGACGGCCGGGCGATCATTGGCAAGAGCAAGAGTCTGGGTGGGGCCTGTTTCAGTCTGAGCTGGCCGAGGAATCAGGAGCGCCGCTGAGATTCGGGATACCGCCTTCGCGAGCAGGCTCGCTCCCACATTTGAAATGCAATCCCCTGTGGGAGCGAGCCTGCTCGCGAAGGCGCCATAACAGGCAATGCAAAACTTCAGGCAGGAATGCTGACCAGACTCAACAACTGCCCATCCTGCACTGCAAACTGCGCCTCCAGCTCCGATCCGTTGCGCCATTCGCTCGACAGATCCGTCAACAACCGCAGCCTGACCTGACCCGCAGCAGTCCATTCCAGCACTTCGGCATGCTCGAAATAAAAGCGCTGCTGCACGATCGGGTACAGCGCTTTGAATAAACTCTCTTTCACCGAAAACGTCAGGGTCACCCGCAGCGCCAGTTGCTCCTGCGAGCCTGCCGCCATGCGTTGCAGTTCCGCTGGCGTGAGGATTTCCCCGGCCAAGCGTTCGGCGCGCTCATGGCTCAACAGGTTTTCCAGATCCATGCCCAAGCCGCGCCAGTGTTGCTTGTTGGCGACAATCGCCGCCGCACGGCCAGTGCTGTGGGTGATCGAACCGCAGATGTGCGCCGGCCAAACCGGCGCGCGGTCTTCGCCGATCGGCGGGACGACGTTCAGGCCTTCGAGTTGTTGCAGCGCGGCACGGGCGCAGATGCGTCCAGCGAGAAACTCGGCCTGGCGCTTGGCCACCGAGCGCTGAATGCTCGGTGGCGCCAGCACAGCGCTGCGCTGGAAGTCATCGCCAAGCAGTCGGGCCGGGTCGAAGTGGGTACTGAGCAGCACGGTATCGGCCAGGACCGTCGGCAACGGCCAATGGCTGTCTAGCGCAGTGCAGCAGGCGGGCAGGGCGGGGGTGGTATGCATGGCGGGCATTTTGCCGGTTAGTCGAGGCAAGGTCGAGAACGGCGGTGAAGCCTTCGCGAGCAGGCTCGCTCCCACAGGGGATCTTCTGCGCGACAGATATCCAGTGTGGGAGCGAGCCTGCTCGCGAAAGCCGCGCCTCGGCGTTACTGACTCAACCGAAAATCTTCTTGAAGAACGCCTGCATATCCGCCCACGACTTCTCGTCCGCCGCCTTGTTGTAACCAATGTCCGGCCCGCCATGCTCGCCATGGCTCAAACGATCGGCATCCGGATTGCTGAAGCCATGCTTGGCGCCATCCAGACTGACGAACTGGTAGTCCGCCCCGGCCTTGTCCATCTCTGACTTGAAGGCGGTGACGTGGTCCTGAGTGACCATGCTGTCCAGCGCACCGTGCTCGACGAGGATTTTCGCCTTCACACTGCCCGGAGTCGCCGGGGTCTTGGTTGCCAGCGCGCCATGGAAACTCACCACACCGGCCAGCGGCACACCCTGACGCGCCGCATTCAGCACCACGGCGCCACCGAAGCAATAGCCGACGGCGGCGATTTTGTTCGGGTCGGTCTGCTTTTGCTTCTTCAACAGATCGAGCCCGGCGGCGAAGCGTTTACTGGCGGCATCGGCATCCTTGGTCGCCGCCTGCATGAAGGCCATGGCGTCTTTCGGGTGCTCGGTGTTCTTGCCTTCGCCATACATGTCGATGGCCAGCGCGCTGTAGCCGAGTTCGGCGAGATCCCGCGCGCGGCGCTTGGCGTAATCGTTCAGCCCCCACCATTCGTGGACCACGACAACGCCGGGGCGTGGGCCTTTGATCGCGTCGTCGTAGGCGTAGTAGCCGATCAGTTTGCTGCCGTCGGCGCTTTGGTAGGGGATTTCTTCAGTCTTGATCGCAGCCTGGGTGAGGCTGCTGACCGCCAGCAAAGTGAGGGCGAGGAACAGGCGCATGGTCGGGTGTCCTTATTGAAAGTGGTCAGAACAGCCTAGTCGATCTGGTTCAGGTCAGGTTCAGAGACGGTTCAGGGGCCGTACAGGGGCGGCTCAGTAACCTTGCGCCATACCCAAACAGCACTGTGAAAGAGGAAATACCCATGACTCGTTTAAACAAATTGCTGCTGGCTTTTACCCTGTTAGGCTCCAGCATCGCGGCGAATGCCGACGACACCAGCAACTTCGCCGGCCTGACATTCGGCCAGACCAGCGACAAGATCGACAAGTCCCACGCGCTCAACAACAACCTCGGCAACCCCAACGTCACTGGGGCCATCGACGGCAACAACACCTACGGAATGCGCCTCGGTCAGCAAAACAGCCAGGGCCGCTACTACGCCACCTATGACAACGTTTCCGGCTCGCACAATGGCGTTAAACTGCGCCAGGAAAATCTGCTCGGCAGCTATGACCTGTTCTATCCAGTAGGCGGCAGCACCAAATTGTTCGGTGGCGCCACGGCCGGTCTGACCAAACTGACGCAGGATTCGCCCGGCTTCAGCCGTGACAGCGACATCGGTTACGCCATTGGTGGCCAGGTCGGTGTGTTGCAGCAAGTTTCGCAGAACACCTCGGTAGAACTCGGTTACCGTTACCTGCGCAGCAACGCCAGCACCGAAATGAAAGAAAGCGGCGGCAGCAAACAGGGCTCGCTGGACTTGACCAGCAGCGCGCAGACCTACCTGTCGGCCAACTACTATTTCTAAGCCGTTGTCGCAGTTTGAAGTGTGGGAGCGAGCCTGCTCGCGAAAGGGGTGTATCGGCCGACACTTGCTTGGCTGATCCACCGTATTCGCGAGCAGGCTCGCTCCCACAGGTAGTTGCCTGGAGAGTTCAAGTGATAGGGAGAAAGGCATGAAACTGTTGGTCGTCGAAGACGAGGCGCTGTTGCGTCATCACCTGCAAACTCGCCTGACGGAAAGCGGTCACGTGGTCGAGTCCGTGGCCAATGCCGAGGAGGCGCTGTACCAGACCGGCCAGTACAACTTCGATCTGGCGGTGATCGATCTCGGCCTGCCGGGCATGGGCGGGCTCGACCTGATCCGCCAGTTGCGCTCGGGCGGCAAGACCTTCCCGATCCTGATCCTCACCGCGCGCGGCAACTGGCAGGACAAGGTCGAAGGGCTTGCCGCCGGTGCCGACGATTACGTGGTCAAGCCGTTCCAGTTCGAAGAACTCGACGCACGCCTGAACGCATTGCTGCGCCGCTCCAGCGGCTTCACCCAGTCGACCATCGTTGCCGGACCGTTGCTGCTCGACCTCAATCGCAAACAGGCCAGCCTCGATGAGCAACCGCTGGCGCTGACTGCTTACGAATACCGCATCCTCGAATACCTCATGCGCCATCATCAGCAAGTGGTGCCCAAGGATCGCTTGATGGAGCAGCTCTATCCGGACGATGACGAGCGCGATCCGAATGTCATCGAAGTGCTGGTCGGCCGTTTGCGCCGCAAGCTCGAAGGCCCGGCCGGGTTCAAGCCGATCGACACCGTGCGCGGCCTCGGTTACCTGTTCAATGAGCGCTGCACTTGATCCGTTCCCTTCGCGTTCGCTTGATGCTCGCCGCCACCACGTTGGCGGTGTTGTTCATGCTTGCCTTGCTGCCGGCGATGCAGGGCGCCTTCAGCCTTGCCTTGCAGGACTCGATCGAGCAACGTCTGGCCTCCGATGTCACCACATTGATCTCCGCCGCCCGGGTGGAAAACGGTCGGCTGGTGATGCCGTCGCAATTGCCGGACGAACGCTTCAACCTCACCGATTTCCGTTTGCTCGGCTATATCTACGACCGCGACGGCAAACTGGTGTGGCGCTCGAAAGCCACCCAGGAAGAGCAGATCAACTACAAACCGCGCTACGACGGTCTCGGCAATGAGTTCGCGCGGATTCGTGAAGCCAGCGGTCAGGAATTCTTCGTCTACGACGTCGAAGTCAAACTGCTCGGCGGCAAAAGCGCAGCGTTCAGCATCGTCGCTCTGCAACCGGTGCGTGAATACGAAACCACCCTCGAAGGCCTGCGCGAAAATCTCTATCTGGGCTTCGGCGCGGCATTGCTGGTCTTACTGGCACTGCTATGGATCGGCCTGACCTGGGGCCTCAAGGCCTTGCGCCGCTTGAGCCAGGAACTCGACGAAATCGAAGGCGGTACCCGCGAAAGCTTGACGGAAAAACACCCGCGTGAACTGCTGCGCCTGACCGGCTCGCTCAACCGCTTGCTGCTCAGCGAACGTCAGCAACGCAGCCGCTACCGCGACTCCCTCGACGACCTCGCCCACAGCCTGAAAACCCCATTGGCGGTGCTGCAAGGCGTCAGCGAAGACATGGCCCAGCGCCCCGAAGACCGCGACCAGGCCTGGGTTCTGCAAAGTCAGATCGAACGCATGAGCCAGCAGATCAGCTACCAACTGCAACGGGCCAGCCTGCGCAAAAGCGGCCTGGTCCGCCATCAGGTGCGCCTGCGACCGGTGCTCAAAAGCCTGTGCGATACGCTGGACAAGGTCTACCGCGACAAACACGTGCGCGTGACCTTTGATCTGCCCGAGCACTGTTACGTGCCGATCGAGCAGGGCGCCTTGCTGGAAATGCTCGGCAACCTGCTGGAAAACGCCTATCGCCTGTGCCTCGGCGAAGTGCGGGTCAGCGTGCGCGAATCACTGGCCGGGATCGAGTTGTGTGTCGAGGATGATGGCCCGGGTGTTCCACTCGATCAGCGTGCGCGGATTCTCGAACGCGGCGAACGCCTGGATGCCCAACATCCGGGGCAGGGCATCGGGCTGGCGGTGGTCAAAGACATCATCGAAAGCTACAACGCGCGTTTGGCTTTGGGTGATTCACCGATGGGAGGGGCGGCGTTCAGGATTGATTTTCCTGCGGTGTGATTGCGAGCTGCCCTCACCCTAACCCTCTCCCAGAGGTAGAGGGGACTGACCGAAGTGTCTTTGGAAAATTATCGACCTGAGCGATTTGCAGCGAATATGGATTCAATAGAGAGCTTGCAGGTCGGCGTATTTCTCAAGCATCCCCCAATCAGTCCCATCTCCCTCCGGGAGAGGGTTAGGGTGAGGGGCTTTTGATTTAGCGCCTCATTGCTCCTGCGCCCGATAAGCCCCCGGTGTCAGCCCCGTCCATTTCTTGAACGCCCGATGAAACGCCGAAGGCTCAGAGAACCCGAGCTGCTCGGCAATCTGTTGCAACGACAGCTCCGCCCGGCCCAGATGATAGATGGCGATATCCCGCCGCAGCTGATCCTTGAGTTCCTGAAAACTGGTGCCTTCCTCGCGCAAATGCCGGCGCAAGGTTTGCGGGCTGATATGCAGATGCGCGGCGACGGCTTCCAGATCCGGCCAACTCGCAGCGTCGCGACTGAGCAAGCGGCGCAGGCGGCTGCTCAGGCTGTCGCCGTCGTCCGGGCGCGAGAGCAGGTCGGCGGGGGAGCGTTCGAGAAAATGCTTGAGCGTGCGTTCGTCCTGCAACAGCGGCATGGCCAGATAGCGACTGTGAAACAGCAGGCTGCTTTGCTCGGCATCAAAGGTCAGCGGGCAGGGGAACAGCAGGTCATATTCGCTGCCGTGCTCGGGGCGCGGATAGCTGAAGGTTGCCTGCTCCAGGCGTATCCGCTGGCCGATCAGCCAACTGCCGAGGCGGTGCCAGATCACCAACAAACTCTCGCTGAGAAAATGATCCGGGTCCCACCACTGCGCGTCGTCCAGGCTCAAACGCACCCATTCGTCTTCGCGACGCAGGGTCAGGCGTGGGGCGTCGGGGAACAGGCTGTAAAACAACAAGCCACGTTGCAGAGCCTTCTCCAGGTTGCGGCAGTGAATCGAGGCGTGGCACATCATGGCGAAGCTGCCGGGCTTGCTCGGGGCGTTACCGAAACCCAGGTATTCGTCGTCCAGCGCCAGCCACAGCCCTTGAATCAGCCGGGTGAACTGCTCAGGGGCAATCCGCGCGCGGGGCTCGTCGAGCAACTCCGGGCTGATTCCCAGTTGCTGTAACAGGCCTGAATAATCCAGGCCGCGCCGGCGCGCACCGCCAAGGGCGGCGCGGGCGAAATGGCTGGCGATGGTGCGTTCGCGCATAAGCGGCAATCCTTGTTCAGGCACCGATCGTAATGGCGGGCCGGCAACGCCACAAGGCGGATTTCCGCCAAATTGCAGGACGCTGAACGCTCAGTTGGCGGAAATCCGCCATGCCTCAAGTCGCTGATTGGTGACAGGGAACTCCCGCAGGCCCTGATATCAAAAGGCTTGCTGCCATTCGCACCAATCTGGCACGACGTTTGCGATACAAGCGACAGAAGCGTGCACTTCTTCCGCCCGGGAGGATGCCGTTCCAACAACAAATCCCTCCAGTGCAGGAGGGTTCGCAATTAAGGTTCGGCGCACGACAGATGGATGTTGCCGCTGGACGCTTGAGGAAACCTGCAATGACGACTCGTCAGCCACTGTACAAATCCCTGTATTTCCAGGTGATCGTTGCCATCGCCATCGGCATCCTGCTCGGTCACTTCTATCCGCAGACCGGTGTGGCCCTCAAGCCACTGGGTGACGGCTTCATCAAGCTGATCAAAATGGTCATCGCCCCGATCATCTTCTGTACTGTTGTCAGCGGCATCGCCGGCATGCAGAACATGAAGTCGGTAGGCAAGACCGGCGGCTACGCGCTGCTGTACTTCGAAATCGTTTCGACCATTGCCCTGCTGATCGGTCTGGTCGTGGTCAACGTTGTGCAACCGGGCGCCGGCATGCACATCGATGTCACCACCCTCGACGCCTCGAAAATCGCCACCTACGTGACGGCCAGTAAAGACCAGAGCATTGTCGGTTTCCTTCTCAATGTGATCCCGAACACCATCGTCGGCGCGTTCGCCACCGGTGACATCCTGCAAGTGCTGATGTTCTCGGTGATCTTCGGCTACGCCCTGCATCGCCTCGGCTCGTATGGCCGTCCGCTGCTGGACATGATCGATCGCTTCGCCCACGTGATGTTCAACATCATCAACATGATCATGAAACTGGCGCCACTGGGTGCGTTCGGTGCCATGGCGTTCACCATCGGTGCCTACGGTGTCGGCTCGCTGGTGCAACTGGGCCAGTTGATGATCTGCTTCTACATCACCTGCGTCCTGTTCGTCGTGCTGGTGCTGGGTGCGATCTGCCGGGCTCACGGTTTCAGCGTGTTCAAACTGGTGCGCTACATCCGTGAAGAGCTGTTGATCGTACTGGGTACGTCCTCGTCGGAATCGGCACTGCCACGCATGCTGATCAAGATGGAGCGTCTGGGCGCGAAGAAATCCGTCGTGGGTCTGGTGATCCCGACCGGTTACTCGTTCAACCTCGACGGTACTTCGATCTACCTGACCATGGCCGCCGTGTTCATCGCTCAGGCGACTGATACGCACATGGACATCACCCACCAGATCACTCTGCTGCTGGTGCTGCTGCTGTCCTCCAAAGGCGCGGCAGGTGTGACCGGTTCGGGCTTCATCGTTCTGGCCGCGACGCTGTCGGCCGTAGGTCACCTGCCGGTTGCCGGTCTGGCGCTGATCCTCGGTATCGACCGTTTCATGTCTGAAGCCCGCGCGCTGACCAATCTGGTCGGTAACGCTGTAGCGACCATCGTCGTGGCCAAGTGGGTCAAGGAGCTGGACACCGATCAACTGCAGACCGAGCTGGCTTCCGGCGGTCGCGGTATCTCCGATGAGCGTGAAGAAGACGACCTGGGTGTGGCTGAAGGCCCAACCCCGAGTAATGTGAAGTAAGCATCGCTTGCACAGAAAAACCCGCTTCGGCGGGTTTTTTCTTGCCCGGAATTTGAGCGCAACGGTCACACCTGCTGACATTTGCGGTGATTGCCGCATCGCCGATGGCTGCCTAGGCTGAGTACATCGCCCAAGGAGTTCGCCCATGTCTGCACCGCTGGCCTCACTGAAGATTCTCGATTTCTCGACCTTGCTGCCGGGGCCGTTCGCCTCGCTGCTGCTGGCGGACATGGGCGCCGAGGTGCTGCGCATCGAATCGCCGACGCGAATGGATCTGCTGCGGGTGCTGCCGCCGCATGATGGCGGGGTCTCAGCCAGCCACGCTTATCTGAACCGCAACAAGCGCAGTCTGGCGCTGGACCTGAAACAGCCCGAAGCGCTGCAGATCATCAAGCAACTGCTGGGCGAGTACGACATCGTCCTCGAGCAGTTTCGCCCCGGGGTGATGGAGCGTCTGGGCCTGGGTTATGAAGCGTTGAAAGCGATCAATCCAAAGCTGATTTATGTGTCGATCAGCGGTTACGGCCAGAGCGGGCCGTACAAGGAGCGCGCCGGGCATGACATCAACTATCTGGCGCTGGCGGGACTTGCCAGTTACACCGGACGCGTCGACAGCGGGCCGTTGCCGTTGGGCATGCAGGTGGCGGACGTGGCGGGCGGCTCGCTACACGGCGTGATCGGCTTGCTGGCAGCGGTGATTGCCCGTCAGCAAACCGGGCAGGGCACCCATCTGGATGTGAGCATGACCGACTGCGCGTTCAGCCTGAACGCCATGGCCGGCGCTGGCTATCTGGCCTGCGGCGCGGAACCGGGCCGCGAAGATCAGATGCTCAACGGCGGCAGTTTCTATGACTATTACCGCACCCGGGATGGGCGCTGGATGTCGGTGGGCAGTCTGGAGCCGGCCTTCATGCAGCAATTGTGCACGGCGCTGGGCCGGCCGGAGCTGGCGGCGCAAGGGTTGTCGCCCAGGCCTGAGCAACAACAAGCCTTGAAAGAGGCGTTGCGCATCGAATTCGAGCGGCACGATTTTGCAGAACTGTGTGAATTGTTCGCCGGGGTCGATGCCTGTGTCGAGCCGGTACTGAGTCTGGGCGAGGCGTTGCGCCATCCGCAGTTGCAGGCGCGGGAGATGGTGGCCCAGGTGCCGCGCGGCGATGGCACGACGCAGGCGCAGATGGCGTGTCCGTTGAAATTTTCTGAGGCGTTGCCGGAGCCAAGGCATGTTGGCGCGGGGTTGGGGCAGCATACGGACGAGGTGTTGGGGGAGTTAGGGTTGAGTGCTGAGCGGATCGCCGAGTTGCGTTCGGCCAGGGTGATTCTGTAGCGCTCATGCCGCCGCCTTCGCGAGCAGGCTCGCTCCCACATTGAAATGCATTCCCCTGTGGGAGCGAGCCTGCTCGCGAAGGGGCCCGCCGATACTCTACAAAACTGTCATTCCACCCGCATTTCACCACTGAACACCAGCGTACTGCGGCAGCGCCGGCATAAATACCGCCGCCCTTGCCGCACCAGGCCATGACGCTGGGCGGTAAACGGGAAATCACTGTCGGGGCACGGGCATTTGTAGATATAGCGGGTCACGCTGCGCCGCTTGATTTCATAGGTGTGGCAGCGATCCGGCGGCAGTTCGTAGACGCCGCGCATGATCAGTTGCCACTCCTCGCCATGGGGCTGGATGCGGTCGCCGAACAGTTGATGAGCGATCAGGTGGGCGACTTCGTGGGCCACGGTCTGCTTGAGGAAGTGTTCGGTGTTTTCCCGGTACAGCTGCGGGTTGAAGCGCAGCAGGTTCTCGTGCAGATGCGCGACACCGGCTTTCTGCCCGCGCAGCTTGAGACTGACCACGGGGCGTTTGAAGGAACGTTTGAAAAAGGATTCAGCGAGTTGGTAACAATCTTCGACGCGGGTATTGAGTTGCTCGGGCATGCTTGATGGATCTCCAGAGACGCCGAGTATGCCGCAACCCCGGCGACTTGCGAATCGCCGACCTGCCGAATGGTCGTCGCCCCAACGAGAAGGCCGCCTTGCGGCGGCCTGTATTGGCAGATGTTGTTTTTCTCAGGGAGGAAACAGGTCAGTTGGTATAGACCGGGCCGACACCCAGGCCCCAGACAATCACGGTGAACGCCATGATCGCCACCAGCACCACCAGCCCAACCGCGAGCACCGAGCTGGAAAACAGAAAGCCTTCATCCGAAGGGATGTTCATGAACGTCGGCAAGCCGACATACAAAAGATAGACCGTGTAGCAGATGGCCGCCGTACCGACGATCATCCCCAGCCACATGTGCGGATACAGCGCCGCCAGGCCGCCGACGAACAACGGTGTCGCCGTGTAAGTGGCGAATGCCACGCAACGGGCCAGGCTTGGATTGGCGTCATAGGTGCGCGCCATCCAGTGCACGAAGGCGCCCATCACCGCGACCCCGCCGAGCATCGCCAGGTACGACATGATGGTCATCCACAGAGCGCTTTCAAACGTGAGCATTACCGGCGCGCGGTTGCCGATCACCCAGCCGACCTGGGTCGTGCCGATGAACGCCGAGACAGCGGGGATCGCCGCCAGAATCAGCGTATGCGTCAGGTACATGTGGCTGATGCTTTCCTCTTGGTCGCCACGGATCTCCTTCCATTCCTGATCGGGGTGGGTAAACAGTCCCACTACGTGATGGATCATGCCATTCACTCCTCTTGTCATTGCCATCGCCCCCCAACGGAGCGCCTACGGGCCAAGATGGCCGAGCAAATACAGGTCTTCAGATGTGTGCGACCTTATGTCGCAGTATAGAAAGGACTCCAACGCACCGGTATGCCGGGCTTAGAGCAAATCGCGCTGTAAACGGGATGGATAATCGCCTCGGGGTCTTGCGCGGGAAGGCATTTTTGGGGTTGAAACACTTTTTGTGGCGAGGGGATTTATCCCCGTTCGGCTGCGCAGCAGTCGCCAGCCCATTCAGCGCGCAGTGTCAGGCATTACGAGTTCCCAGGTTTTGGGGCTGCTTCGCAACCCAGCGGGGATAATTCCCCTCGCCACAGATGCTTCGCGCTACCAGGGTTTTTGCGTAAAATGCCGGCCTTTCGTCACACCTCACGGATTTCGCGTCATGGGCACTCTTACGGTCAACCAGAACAAACTGCAAAAGCGCCTGCGCCGCCTGGCCGGCGAAGCGGTCGCCGATTTCAACATGATCGAAGATGGCGACAAGGTCATGGTCTGCCTGTCCGGGGGCAAGGACAGCTACACCATGCTCGACGTGCTGATGCACCTGCAGAAGGTTGCACCGATCAAGTTCGACATCGTCGCGGTGAACATGGACCAGAAACAGCCGGGCTTTCCCGAGCACGTGCTGCCGGCCTACCTGAAAGAACTGGGCATCGAGTACCACATCGTCGAGAAGGACACTTACTCGGTGGTCAAGGAACTGGTGCCGGAAGGCAAGACCACCTGCTCGCTGTGCTCGCGTTTGCGTCGCGGCACCCTGTACACCTTTGCTGACGAAATCGGCGCGACGAAAATGGCCCTCGGTCATCACCGCGACGACATCGTCGAAACGTTCTTCCTCAACATGTTCTTCAACGGCACCCTCAAAGCGATGCCGCCGAAGCTGCGCGCCGACGATGGCCGCAACGTGGTGATTCGCCCGCTGGCTTACTGCAACGAGAAGGACATTCAGGCCTACTCGGACTTGAAGCAATTCCCGATCATCCCGTGCAACCTTTGCGGCTCGCAGGAAAACCTGCAGCGCCAGGTGGTCAAGGAAATGCTTCAGGACTGGGATCGCAAGACCCCGGGCCGTACCGAATCGATTTTCCGCAGCCTGCAGAACGTGGTGCCGTCGCAACTGGCCGACCGCAACCTGTTCGACTTCACCAGCCTGAAGATCGACGAAACCGCGGCTTCGCGTTTCGTCAATGTCGTCAATCTGTAAACACAACCTGTAGAAGCAGGCCCTGTGGTTGAGGGGACAGCTTCTGCATGGGTTATTCATTTCCAAACCTCAGGAGAGGGCATGCGCGATTACAAGTGGCTGCACGAATACTGTCTGAACCGTTTCGGTTCGGCGGCTGAACTGGAAGCCCATCTGCCCGTTCCCAAGACCCCCGCACAACTGCGCAAGATCCGCGACGACCGCTACCTCTCGACCATGGCCCTGCGGGTTTTTCGCGCCGGGCTCAAGCACAGCCTGGTCGACGCCAAGTGGCCGGCGTTCGAAGAGGTGTTCTTCAAGTTCGATCCGGAAAAAGTCGTGCTGATGAGCGCCGAGCACCTTGAGCGGCTGATGCAGGATGCGCGGATCATCCGCCATCTGGGCAAGCTGAAAAGTGTGCCGCGCAATGCGCAGTTCATTCTCGATGTGGAAAAGGACAAGGGCAGCTTCGGCGCATTGATCGCCGACTGGCCGGTGACCGATATCGTCGGCCTGTGGACGTACCTGAAAAAGCACGGCCACCAACTCGGCGGGCTGTCGGCGCCACGCTTTTTGCGCATGGTCGGCAAGGACACGTTCGTGCCGAGCTACGACGTGGTCGCGGCGCTGAATGCGCAGAAGATCGTCGACAAAGTGCCGACCAGCCAGCGCGATCTGGCGACGGTGCAGAACGCGTTCAACCAATGGCACGAACAGAGCGGCGGACGGCCGATGAGCCAGATTTCGATGATGCTCGCCTATACCGTCAACCATTAAAACCGCGTCGCTGCATTCGCGAGCAGGCTCGCTCCCACCTCTGGAATGCATTCCCTGTGGGAGCGAGCCTGCTCGCGAAAGCGGTTGGTCAGGCGACGCTGATCTCGCCTTCGCCAGCCAATTTGCGATTCAACTGATAGCGCCAGCGCACATACAGCAGCGCCGAGCAGAACACCGCCAGGCTTGCGGCCATTTCCAGCAGGCCGAACAACTGCCGGTTGGGGTCGTACGCCGCCAGGGCGCCTTTGATGAAGTACAGGTTCACCACAAAGCACATCCACGAATGGCCACGGGCGCTGCCCATGATCATCGCCGGGGCGAGGACCAGCCACGGGATCAGCTCGACCAGCAGAATCACCCAAGGCCGCGCGCCATGCAGGTCGGCGAACAGCAGGTAATAAGCCGCCAGCAAGCCGGCGAGGGCGAAAAAGCTCAGCAGGCTGAGCACGCGCATCGCCTTCACCCGTGGCTCAAGCCACTCTATCGAGGGCAGGACTTTCGGCTTCTTCGCCATCAGCCCACCAGCTTCTGTGCGGTTTTCGCCAGGCGCAGACCAAGTGCGCGACACAGCGCCACTTCGTGCTGATCAAGACCGTTCTTGCCGTCGGCACCGGCGTGATGGCTGGCCCCGTAAGGCGTGCCGCCACCTTCGGTTTCGAGCAGGGCCGATTCGCTGTAGGGCAGGCCGGTGATCAACATGCCGTGATGCAACAGCGGCAACATCATCGACAGCAGCGTGGTTTCCTGACCGCCGTGCAGGCTGGCGGTGGAGGTGAACACGCCGGCCGGTTTGCCGACCAGCGCGCCGGTCAGCCAGAGGTTGCTGGTGCCGTCGAGGAAGTACTTGAGCGGCGCGGCCATGTTGCCGAAACGCGTCGGACTGCCCAAGGCGAGGCCGGCGCAGTTCTTCAGATCATCGAGGCTGGCGTAGAGCGCGCCTTCAGCGGGAATCTCCGCCGCTACCGCTTCGCATTCGGTGGAAATCGCCGGCACTGTGCGCAGACGCGCTTCCATTCCGGCCTGCTCGATGCCACGGGCGATTTGCCGGGCCATCTCGTTGGTCGAACCGTTGCGGCTGTAATAGAGAACCAGAATGTACGGCGTGCTCATGGCAACAACTCCAGCACGTTTTCCGGTGGGCGACCGATGACGGCTTTGTCGCCTGCTTCAAGAATCGGCCGCTCCATGAGTTTCGGGTGCGTGGCGATGGCGTCGATCAGCTGCTGCTCGCTGAGGCTGGCGTCGGCCAGGTTCAGGGTTTTGTATTCGTCTTCACCGCTGCGCAGCAGCTGTCGCGCGCTGATCCCGAGCTTGCCGAGCAGGGCCTTGATCTGCGCGGCGCTGAGCGGCGTTTCCAGGTAGCGCACGACATTCGGATGCAAGCCGCGGGCTTCGAGCAGTTCCAGCGCGCCGCGGGATTTCGAGCAGCGCGGATTGTGATAAAGCGTCAGATCGGTCATGGCGGGTCGCTTCTGGCGTAA
Organism: Pseudomonas sp. 2957; assembly: GCF_031456345.1. NCBI lineage: Bacteria > Pseudomonadati > Pseudomonadota > Gammaproteobacteria > Pseudomonadales > Pseudomonadaceae > Pseudomonas > Pseudomonas sp. 2957. The sequence continues at coordinate 340,410 of NZ_JAVDUL010000003.1, read as the reverse complement.
AGTGGCGGCTATTCTAACTGTGCGGCGCGCAATCCAGAACCGTCAGAGGCGATGGGTCGCAGGCGCTTTCGAATTTTCACAAGGAACACGACATGACACGGCGATTGGCAGCGGCATTGACGATAATCGGGGCGTTGATGCTGGGGGGCTGCGGTAATGATTACGGCATCGACCAGAACGGCCAGAAGGTAGCGTCCGAACGTCTGGACAAGCAGTGGGTGGTGCTCAATTACTGGGCCGAATGGTGTGGCCCGTGCCGCACGGAAATTCCCGAGCTGAATCATTTGGCTGATGAGCTCAAGAGCAAGAATGTCGGGGTGTTCGGGGTCAATTTCGACAACGTGCAGGGCGCGGAGCTGAAAGAGGCGAGCGAGAAACTCGGCATCAAGTTCACCGTGCTGGCGCAGGATCCGGCCGAGCTGTTCGACCTGCCGCGCAGTGAGGCGCTGCCGGTGACGTTCATTATTGATGACAAGGGCAAGGTGCGTGAGCAGTTGCTGGGTGAGCAGACGGCGGCGGGGGTGATGGCGAAGCTGGAGGCGTTGCAGGCTACGAAGTAAACCGCCAGAAGCCCCTCACCCCAGCCCTCTCCCGGGGGGAGAGGGGGCCGACCGAGGTGTCTTTCGTCGTACATCGACCTGAGACACCGAGTTGATTATGGTCCCGTCAGACAGAATCCAGTCGATTATGGATTCGGCGAAGAATTACCACGTCGACATAACTCTTCAATATCCCCCAATCAGTCCCCTCTCCCTCTGGGAGAGGGCTAGGGTGAGGGCCTTGGCGATCCAGGGCGGATCAACCCTCTTCCAGCCACCAGCGCAACGGTTTGCCTTCAGCCGGCCAGAAGCGTATCTGCTCGATTGGCGAAATGTCCCAGCGCTCGACTTTTTCCAGCGCCTGCAAGAAGCGTTGTTCCTGCTCCATCAGCGCCGGGGCGCAGAGCTTGCGGGTCTTGCCGATCTTGCCGAAGCTCAGCTTGTCGCCGTCCTGCGTGTACGGCGCGAACCAATGATTACAGCCGCCGTTGCCGTAGGCGCGGCCGTCATCGCCGAGGGTCACGGTCAAATGGCTGTAATCCATCAGTGGCCGCTCGCCGATCCATTCCAGAATGTAGCTGCGGTTGTGCTGCAGTTGTACCGGCTCTGCGGCGCAACCAGCCAGGCCGACACCGATCAGTGCGGTCAGGGCGAGGCGTTTCATCATGCAGGCTCCTGGCATTTCGGGCACAGGTGCTTGTCGCCAGCGGTTTTCCAGCCGAGCTCGGCGATGCGCGCAGTGGCGGCGGGTTTCTCGGCGGTTTTGCCGAGTTTGGCATCCACGGCGAATTCGAAACTCAGCTCTTTCGCGCAGCTGTCGCAGTTGACCTGCCAGGTGTGAATGGCCAGTTCGCCAAACACCGGGCCTGTGGTCATTGCGGTCCATTGGCCTGGCGGATTGATCAAGTGGCGGACCGTGTCGACGGTCAGGCGCATGGACAAATCCTTGCTGCCTTTGAGGGTGACCAACAGGGCATCGCCGATGCGGATCGAGCCACCGTTACCGGTCACCTGATAGCGGCCCGGAACGAGGGCGCGGCATTCGGTGAGGGTGTGTTGCGGGTTCATCAGGGTGTAGCGGAAATCGTGTTCGACCATGGGTCCTCCAAATATGCGCGACATGCTAGCACGGGCTCGATTGCAGAATGATGCACGCGTGCGACCTTCGATCCGGTTCAAATGCGCCGACAGTCATGGCACACTGCCGGCCCCCGAATCTGAAGGAACGGAACATGGCGCTGATCGAATGTTATGAATGCAAGCGGAGCATCAGCTCCGAAGCGCTGGTGTGCATTCACTGCGGCGCGCCGATGGCCGAGCACGCCGCCATGCAGGCGCAATCGACGGCGGCACCGGTGCAAGCCGCGACGATTTCCTTCGGCAGCCTGCCACGCAACAACGCAGTGCCCGAGGCGGTTGTGCCGCCAGTGTCCGAGCCTTTACCCAAAGTGATGCCGGCAGCGGCGGGGCGTCGCCGTCGTCAGCAGGCTGCGGAACAGGCGCGCCAGGAACAACAACCGCTCAACGCCGATGGCAGTCGCCCGGTGGAGGGCTGGCTGAAAATCATGGTGTTTCTGTTGCCAGCGTTTTTCGTCTGGTTCCTGCTGCGCAACGGCCATTCGAGCAAGCAGCGCCTGCTCGGGTTCGGCTGGCTGGGCTTGCTGATCCTGGCGTCTTCGCTGTCCAAGTAAGCGCTTCAACCCTCGACCTGGTTCTGCGGCGCACCTGCCGCCCAGATCGCGATGTTGTGCAGGGTGGTCGCGGCAATCGCGCCCAATGCTTCGCGGGTCAGAAACGCCTGATGCGCGGTGATGATCACGTTGGGAAACGTCAGCAGACGCGCCAGCACATCGTCCTGCAACGGCAGGTCGGAGCGATCCTCGAAAAACAGCTGCGCCTCTTCCTCGTAAACATCCAGCCCCAGATACCCGAGTTGACCGTCCTTCAGCGCGTCGATCAGCGCCGGCGTGTCCACCAGCCCGCCACGCCCGGTGTTGATCAGCATCGCCCCCGCCTGCATGTGCGCCAGTGAGTCGCGATTGATCAGGTGCTTGCTCTGCTCGTTGAGCGGGCAATGCAGGCTGATGATCCGCGACTGCGCGAGCAACTCCGGCAGGCTCAGATAACGTGCGCCCAAGGCCAGCACCTCGGGATTGGGATACGGATCGTAGGCCAGCAATTCACAGCCGAAGCCGTGCATGATTTTCGCGAAGGTCGCACCAATTTGCCCGGTGCCGACGATGCCGACGGTTTTGCCGACCAGATCGAAACCGGTCAGGCCATGCAGGCTGAAATCGCCTTCGCGGGTGCGGTTGTAGGCACGGTGCAAGCGACGATTGAGGGCGAGGATCAGCGCCACCGCATGTTCGGCCACGGCATGCGGCGAGTAGGCCGGCACACGCACGACGGCCAGGCCGAGGCGTTTCGCCGCCGGCAGGTCGACATGGTTGTAACCGGCCGAACGCAGGGCAATCAGCCGCGTACCGCCAGCAGCGAGGCGTTCGAGCACCGGGGCGCTGAGGTCGTCATTGATGAACGCGCAGACCACCTCGTGCTGCTCGGCCAACGCCGCCGTATCGAGGCTCAGTCGCGCCGCTTGAAAATACAATTCGAGCCCGGCCGGGCAGTCGGCGCCGAGAAAGCTGTCGCGATCGTAGGTCTGACTGCTGAAAAAGATTGTGCGCATGAATCCTCCTGGAACATCGACGCGGGCCGCAATGGCCCGCGACAACTGTAGCGCTTTGCGCGTGCAGCGCCTTGCCGTGGATCAGGCGCTGATGCGCGCCTGCGCCGCGAGTCGATTGATCGAGCGCTCCAGTTCATCCAGCGCGGCGGCGGCTTTCGGATCGTCCTGCTTGAGCAGGGTTTCGCTGCGCTGGCAGGCGGCGCGCAGTTGTGGCACGCCGCAATAACGGGTGGCGCCATGCAAGCGGTGCACGCGTTCGAGCAGGGCATTCTGGTCGTGGCTGTCACGCGCGGCGCGTATCGCTTCGCGGTCGGCTTCCAGCGAGGCCAGCAGCATGGCGAGCATGTCCGCCGCCAGATCCGCCTTACCGGCCGCCAGACGCAAGCCTTCTTCGTGATCGAGCACTGGCAGTTCCTGCTGACTCGCCGTGCTGTCGCCGCTGCGATCCGGTGCCTGATTGCGCAGGGCCAGTCCGGTCCACTTCAACACCACCTGCGCCAGTTGCCGCTCGCTGATCGGTTTGGTCAGGTAGTCGTCCATGCCGCTTTGCAGCAGCGCGCGTTTTTCATTGGCCATGGCGTGGGCAGTGAGGGCGACGATCGGCAGCGGCGTGCAATGCCGCTCGCTTTCCCACTGGCGAATGGTTTCGGTGGTCTGGCGACCGTCCATGCCCGGCATCTGCACGTCCATCAGCACCAGATCGAAAGATTCGCTCTGCACGGCTTTGACGGCCGCGTAACCGCTTTCGACCGCGAGCACCCGGGCGCCCATGTCTTCGAGCAGGGTCTGCACCAGCAACAGATTGGCCGGGTTGTCGTCGACACACAGCACGCGCGGCGCACGGCTGGACAGCGGCTCGCCCGGTTCGCTGCGGGTCTGGCGCGGATTGACCAGATCGGACAACGCCCGGCGCAGCTTGCGCGTACACGCCGGTTTGGCTTGCAGCTGGCTGTGCGGGTTGGGCACCGACAGATGAAACAGCGTCTGTTCGGTGGTCGGGCACAGCACCAAAACTTTGCAGCCCAGGTGTTCGAGGTCCCAGATGTGCTGGTTCAAGCGTTCCGGGAGCATGTCGTTGCTGGTGATGCCGATCACCGCCAGATCGATCGCCTGATCGGTCTGATGCGCGCCGGTAACGCCATTGCTCAGGCTCTCCAAAGTATTGAACGGCGTAACTTGCAGTCCGCAGTCTTCCAGCTGATGTTGCAAGGCCTGACGCGCCAGTTCGTGATTTTCCAGTACCGCCACGCGGCGTCCGAGTAATGGCGCAGCGGGCAGGTCTTCGGCGTCGTCGCGAGTCTTGGGCAGGCTCAGGCTGATCCAGAATTCCGAACCTTCGCCCGGCGTGCTGTCGACGCCGATCTCGCCGCCCATCTGCTCGATCAGGCGCTTGGAAATCACCAGCCCCAGGCCGGTGCCGCCGGGTTGGCGCGACAGCGAATTGTCGGCCTGACTGAAAGCCTGAAACAGCGCGCGCACATCCTGATTCGACAGGCCGATGCCGGTGTCCTGAATGCTGATGCGCAGTTGCACGCTGTCTTCGTGTTCGTCTTCGAGCATCGCCCGGGCGACGATGGTGCCTTCGCGGGTGAACTTGATCGCGTTGCTGACCAGATTGGTGAGGATCTGCTTCAGGCGCAGCGGATCGCCGACCAGCGACAGCGGCGTGTCGCGATAGACCAGACTGACCAGCTCAAGCTGCTTGGCGTGCGCGGCCGGGGCGAGAATGGTCAGGGTGTCTTGCAGCAGGTCGCGCAGGTTGAACGGAATGTGATCGAGCACCAGTTTGCCGGCCTCGATCTTCGAGAAATCGAGAATCTCGTTGATGATCCCCAGCAGACTGTCGGCAGACTTTTCGATGGTGCCGAGATAGTCGAGCTGGCGCGGGGTCAGTTCGCTTTTCTGCAACAAGTGAGTGAAGCCCAGAATGCCGTTGAGCGGGGTGCGGATCTCGTGGCTCATGTTGGCAAGGAATTCGGATTTGATCCGGCTGGCTTCCAGCGCCTCTTTGCGCGCCAGGTCCAGTTCGATGTTCTGGATCTCGATGGTTTCCAGATTCTGCCGCACGTCTTCGGTGGCCTGATCGACGCTGTGCTGCAACTCTTCGCGGGCGTTCTGCAGGGTGCCGGCCATGCGGTTGATACCCGAGGCCAATTCGTCCAGTTCCTGACTGCCGAGGGGCGGCAAGCGGGTTTCCAGATGACCGTCCTTGAGTTGGGCGACCGCCTGTTTGATCTGGCTCAGCGGACGGTTGATGGTGCGGCCCATGCGCAACGCGAGGAGGGCGGCGCCGGCAAGTCCGGCGGCGATCAGCAGCAGGCTGGCGAACAGGCTGCGATAACCGCGCAACAGCATGCCGTTGTGCGACAGCTCCAGCTCGACCCAGCCGAGCAGGCGTTCGGATTCTTCGGGAATGATTTCACCGGCGAGGTTGCGGTGCTTGCCGAACACCGGCATCAGGTAGCGCGTCGCGTCATTGCCGCTGCGTCGTTGCAACAGCGCGCTGTCGCCGCTTGGTGCCTGATTGAGCATGGTCGGGCCGGCGTGGGCCAGTGGCGAGCGGTCCGCCGCGAGGAAGGTCACCGCGCGCACGTCGGGTTGTTCAAGGGACTGGGTGGCGATGCGTTCGAGCAGATCGGCGTCGCCGTGACCCATCGCCGGCGCCACCAGCGGCGCCAGTTGCTCGGCGATCATTTCGCCGCGCTGCATCAATTGGCTGTGCAGGTCGGTCTGCTGCGTCCAGGTGAAATAGCCACCCAGCACCAGCGCCATCAGGCTGGTCGGCAACAAGGTCAGCAACAGCACGCGACCTTTGATTCCCAGTTTCTTGAGCACGCCTATCTCCCGCATCCCGCTGATCTGTTGACACATGCGTGCATCCGGCACGCGACATGGGCGCAGTGTAGCGATTTGCAGGCGGGCAATCTTGCGGAAAATGCAGCGCCGCCCACGCACTCGTTCGTCCGACAGGCCAAGCTTGTGTTGCCCGCTGTCGGACAATCTTGAATAATCCGCCAACTGAGAATTACTTGCAGATACTCATGACTCCTGTTTCCGTTGGCCAGCCACGCATCCTTTCCATTGAAGACGACCCGGTCCTCGGCGCGTATGTGCACGAGCATCTGGGCCGCAGCGGTTTTCAGGTGACCTGGTGCCAGAACGGCCAGGAAGGTCTGAACATCGCCCAGTGCCAGCCTTTCGACGTGGTGCTGATGGATATTCTGCTGCCGGGGCTCGATGGTCTGCAGTTGTTGACGCAATTGCGGCAGAGCCATTCGACGCCGGTGTTACTGATGTCGGCGCTGGGTGCCGAGGCCGACCGCATCAGCGGTTTCCGCCTCGGTGCCGATGACTATCTGCCCAAGCCGTTCAGCATGGCCGAGTTGCATGTGCGCATCGAAGCGATCCTGCGTCGGGTGGCGCTGGATCGGCGCCCGCCTGCGGTTACCGCTGCGGTGGTCAGCGGCACCCTGCGTTTCGATGACGAACACTGCGACGTGTTCTTCGGCGAGCAAGCGGCCGGGTTGACCCGCAGCGAATTCCGTCTGCTGGAAACCCTGCACCGCAACAACGAGGAGGTGCTGAGCAAAGCCTTCCTTTATCAGCATGTCCTGCAACGCGGCTTTGCGGCGCATGACCGCAGCCTCGACATGCACATCAGCCAGATCCGTCGCAAACTCAAAGCCATCGGTTACACCGAGCGTGAAGTGCGCACGGTGTGGGGCAAGGGCTATGTCTTGAGTGGCGCCGATGAAACTGTCTGAGCTGCCGGGGCGGCATTCGCTGTTCTGGAAACTGGCGTGCCTGCTGGTGGCGTTCTGTCTGCTGATGATCTGGTTGAGCTGGTCGTGGGGCCGCTACATGGAGGAGCGCAATCAGTTCCTCTCCAGTGACGCGCGCAACACCCTCGGCCGTTATGCCGCGCAAGCCGAACAGGCGTGGCAGCGCGGCGGGCGCAATGGCGTCGATGACTGGTTGCAGAGCATGGAATTGCGCGAGGCCAGTTGGGTCGGGGTGATCGGCGCTGATTTGCAGTCGCTGAGCAGCCAGCCGTTGAACGCCGCGGAGGTGCAGCACCTTACCTTTTTGCGCGGCCTCGACTGGCCGATCCACAAGAAGGGCCGACCTTGGCTGCGGGTACCGTTCCCGCAGGATCCGGCCGCCGGCATTCTGGTCATCGAGTTGCCCGAGCGCTTTGTTCCGGGCAAGTACCGGGTGTTCTGGCGGGTGATCACCAACGGCGTGATTCCCGGGCTGTTCACCCTGTTGCTCTGTGTCGGCCTGTATCGCCTGCTGGTGGTGCCGCTGAACAACCTGCGCGAACAGGCCAACGCCTGGCGCGCCGATCAGTTGAACGTGCGCCTGTCGAGCGGCATCACCCAGCGCCCGGATGAACTCGGTGAGCTGGCGCGGGCCTTCGATTCCATGTCCGAGCGCCTGCAAAGCACAGTCGCCTTGCAGCAGCAGTTATTGCGCGACTTGTCCCACGAACTGCGCACGCCGCTGAGCCGTCTGCGTGTGGCCAGCGAAAGCGAACAAGGTCTGCCGCAGGTACGCGAGCGCATCGGCCGCGAGGTCGACGGCATGCAGCGGCTGGTCGAAGACACCCTGCAACTGGCCTGGCTCGACACCGACCGCTCGCCGTTACCAAATGAAGCGATCCAGATTCAGGCACTGTGGGAAATGCTCACCGACAACGCCTGTTATGAAAGCGGCTGGCCGAGCCTGCAATTGCAATGCTCGGTCGAAGCTTCGTGTTGGGTGCGCGGCAACCTCAATACCCTCGCGCAAGCGCTGGAAAACATCCTGCGCAACGCCATTCGTCACTCGCCCGAGGGCGGCATTGTGCGGCTCGATGGACGGCGCGATGGCGAGTATTGGCATTTGTGGCTGGAGGATGAGGGCGGCGGCGTGGCTGACGAAGATCTGCAGCGGATCTTTTCGCCGTTCATTCGATTGGACGGATCGAGACCCGGGGATGGTGGCTTTGGCCTGGGCTTGAGCATTGCGCGTAATGCGGTGCAGCGCCAGGGCGGGTTGCTCTGGGCGGAAAATACCGGGGCTGGGCTGCGGTTGAATTTGCGCTTGTTGGCGGATGATGGTGTCGCCCATGCGGACGCCTTCGCGAGCAGGCTCGCTCCCACAATGGCTGTGCATTCACCGCAGATCGCATAAGCAAAATTCATCCCCTGTGGGAGCGAGCCTGCTCGCGAATTCAAGCATCACCACAAGAACTGAGTGTTACTCAAATAAAAGTCGCACCACTGGCGCGACTTTTATTTGCTTATTCCCATAAACCATAAGCACCGCACTTTGCGTGATATGGCCTGCGCGGGTTTGCCGGTATGATAGGCGCCCCCGCACGTCTGGATTGCGAATACGCCATGACCCTGCAGTACCCAACCATCGCCGATTGCGTCGGCAACACGCCGCTGGTGCGTTTGCAGCGCCTGCCCGGCGCCACCAGCAACACCCTTTTGCTCAAGCTCGAAGGGAACAACCCGGCGGGTTCGGTCAAGGACCGCCCGGCGTTGTCGATGATCACTCGCGCCGAGTTGCGCGGGCAGATCAATCCCGGCGATACGCTGATCGAGGCGACCTCCGGCAACACCGGCATCGCGCTGGCGATGGCCGCTGCGATCAAGGGTTACAAGATGATCCTGATCATGCCGGACAACTCCAGCGCCGAGCGCAAAGCGGCGATGACCGCTTACGGTGCCGAGCTTATCCTGGTGACTCAGGAAGAGGGTATGGAAGGCGCCCGCGATCTGGCCCAGCGTATGGAAGCCGAAGGCCGTGGCAAGGTGCTCGACCAGTTCGCCAATGGCGACAACCCGGAAGCGCACTACACCACCACCGGTCCGGAAATCTGGCGTCAGACCCAGGGCAGCATCACCCATTTCGTCAGTTCGATGGGCACCACCGGGACCATCATGGGCGTGTCGCGCTACCTCAAAGAACAGAGCGACAGCGTACAGATCGTCGGCCTGCAACCGATGGAAGGCTCGGCCATTCCCGGCATCCGCCGCTGGCCGCAGGAATACCTGCCGAAGATTTACCAGGCTGACCGCGTCGATCGCATCGTCGATATGGCGCAAAGCGAAGCCGAAGACGTGACCCGGCGCCTGGCCCGCGAAGAAGGCATCTTCTGCGGCGTGTCCTCGGGCGGTGCGGTGGCAGCGATGCTGCGCCTGTCCAGAGAAGTTGAAAACGCGGTGATCGTTGCGATCATCTGCGACCGTGGCGACCGTTATCTGTCGACCGGCATTTTCGACGCGCCGAACTGATGGCCAAGCACGAACGAGGCCTGCGCTTCCAGCCCACCGGCGGCAGCAAGGCGCCACAGATCCCGACCGGTAAAAAGCAGCGCTTGAGTATCGAGCGCCTGGCCAATGACGGTCGCGGCATCGCGTTTTTCGAAGGCAAAACCTGGTTCGTCCTCGGCGCCCTTGCCGGTGAAGAGGTCGAAGCACGGGTGCTCGGCGCCCACGGCAAAGTGGTCGAGGCGCGTACCGAGCGCGTGTTCACGGCCAGCGAAGTGCGGCGCCCGGCAGCATGCCCACACTTCGGCCGCTGTGGCGGTTGCAGCGTTCAGCACTTGCCCCACGACGAACAGCTCGCCCTGAAACAGCGCATGCTCGCCGAGCAATTGTCGCGGGTGGCCGGTGTCGAACCTGAAGAGTGGGCGGCGCCGCTGAGCGGCCCGGAATTCGGCTACCGTCGGCGCGCGCGCATCGCCGTGCGCTGGGACATGAAGGCAAAAAAACTCGAAGTGGGTTTCCGCGCTGCCGGCAGTCAGGACATCGTCGCGATCAGCGAATGCCCGGTGCTGGTACAGCCCTTGCAACCGATCATGACCCGCTTGCCAGAGATGCTGCGGCGCTTGAGCAAACCGCAGGCGCTGGGCCATGTCGAGTTGTTCAGCGGCTCATCTCTGGCGCTATTGCTGCGGCACATGGCGCCGTTGTCCGAAGCGGATCTGACCATTCTCAAGGATTTCTGCCAGTTCCATGAAGCGCAGTTGTGGCTGCATGGCGAAGGTGAACCGCAACCGGTCGAAGCCGGTCAGAGCCTCGGCTATCGCCTGGAACAGTGGGATCTCGAGCTGGCTTATCGGCCGGGCGACTTCGTTCAGGTCAACGCCGGGGTCAACGAAGCGATGATCGCTCAGGCGCTGGACTGGCTTAAACCGACGGCTGAAGAACGCGTGCTCGACCTGTTTTGCGGTCTGGGAAATTTTGCGCTACCGCTGGCCAAAAGCGTCCGTGAAGTGGTGGCGGTGGAGGGTGTGCAGACCATGGTCGAGCGTGCCGCTGCGAATGCCATCAGTAACAATTTGCATAACACAAAGTTTTTTCAAGCCGATTTATCCCAGCCTTTGAGCGATGCCCAATGGATCGGAAATGGCTTTTCTGCGGTACTCTTGGACCCACCGCGTGACGGTGCTTTCGAGGTGGTGCGCAAGCTCGCGACCCTGGGTGCCAAACGGTTGGTATATGTGTCGTGCAATCCGGCCACGCTGGCGCGCGACACGCAGGAATTGATCAAGCAGGGCTACCGGTTAAAACGTGCCGGGATTCTCGATATGTTTCCTCAGACGGCACATGTCGAGGCCATGGCGTTATTTGAAGCGAGCCAGGACGGCTCGTCTGAATCCGTCTGATCTGTCCGCGCAGCGCTCGCCTGAGCCCCGCGAGCGCGAACGGACACTGAGGATCAGCGATTTGACGCATTGAATCTGCGTCGTAGGGAAGGTAAAGCAGCATGGTACAGGTGAGAGCACACCAGCCGATCAACACCGACGGCAGTATCAATCTCGAGGCCTGGCTCGATCACGCGGTCAGTGTCGATCTGGCACTGGATCGCGAGGCCTTGAAAGAAGCCTGCGAGTTCGCTCGCGAGGCCGAACAGCAGTCCAATGCGAAGAAGAATCTGTGGGCCGAAGGCTCCGGCAGTTTCAGCACTGGCCTTGAGATCGCCGAGATCCTCGCCGACCTCAAGCTCGACCAGGATTCGCTGGTCGCAGCCGTTTTGTATCGCGGCGTGCGCGAAGGCCAGATCGAGCTGGCGGCCATCGGCCAGCGCTTCGGTCCGGTGGTGGCCAAGCTGATCGACGGCGTGCAGCGCATGGCGGCCATCAGCGCCAGTCTCAGCCCACGGCAATCGATGGTCATGGGCACCCAAGGGCAGGTCGAAAACCTGCGCAAGATGCTCGTGGCGATGGTCGATGACGTGCGCGTTGCGCTGATCAAACTGGCCGAACGCACCTGCGCCATCCGTGCGGTGAAAACCGCCGACGATGAAAAGCGCAACCGCGTCGCTCGCGAAGTCTTCGACATCTATGCGCCACTGGCGCATCGCCTCGGCATCGGTCACATCAAATGGGAACTGGAGGACTTGTCCTTCCGTTATCTGGAACCCGATCAATACAAACAGATCGCCAAGTTGCTCCACGAGCGGCGGCTGGACCGCGAGCGCTTCATCAGCGATGTGATGACCCAGCTCAAGGACGAACTGCAGGCCACTGGTGTCGATGCCGACATCAGCGGCCGGGCGAAACACATCTACTCGATCTGGCGCAAAATGCAGCGCAAGGGTCTGGAATTCAGCCAGATCTACGACGTTCGCGCCGTGCGCGTGCTGGTGCCGGAAATGCGCGACTGCTACACCGCGCTCGGTATCGTCCACACCCTGTGGCGGCACATCCCGAAAGAATTCGACGACTACATCGCCAACCCGAAAGAGAACGGCTACCGCTCGCTCCACACGGCGGTGATCGGCCCGGAAGGCAAGGTCCTCGAGGTGCAGATCCGCACCCACTCCATGCACGAAGAAGCCGAACTTGGCGTCTGCGCGCACTGGCGCTACAAGGGCACCGACGTCAAATCCGGCTCGAACCATTACGAAGAGAAAATCTCCTGGCTGCGTCAGGTGCTCGAATGGCACGAAGAATTGGGTGACATCGGCGGTCTGGCCGAGCAGCTGCGCGTCGATATCGAGCCCGATCGGGTGTACATCTTCACTCCAGACGGGCACGCCATCGACTTGCCGAAAGGCGCAACGCCGCTGGATTTCGCCTATCGCGTGCACACCGAAATCGGCCACAACTGCCGGGGCGCGAAGATCAACGGCCGTATCGTGCCGCTGAACTACAGCCTGCAGACCGGCGAGCAGGTCGAGATCATCACCAGCAAGCACGGCACGCCAAGCCGCGACTGGCTGAACCCGAACCTCGGTTACGTCACCACCTCGCGCGCGCGGGCGAAGATCGTTCACTGGTTCAAATTGCAGGCTCGCGATCAGAACGTTGCGGCCGGTAAAACCCTGATCGAGCGCGAACTCAATCGCCTCGGCCTGCCGGCGGTGGATTTCGACAAGCTGGCCGAAAAGGCCAACATGAAAACCGCCGAAGACATGTTCGCCGCCCTCGGTGCCGGTGACCTGCGTCAGGCGCATCTGGTCAACCTCGCGCAGCAACTGGTCGAACCGGAGCGCGGCAACGAACAGTTGGAACTGATCCCGCGCAAGGCGACCGGTTACAAGCCGGGCAAGCGCGGCGATATCCAGATCCAGGGCGTCGGCAACCTGATGACGCAAATGGCCGGTTGCTGCCAGCCACTGCCGGGCGATGCGATTGTCGGTTACATCACCCAGGGCCGTGGTGTGAGCATTCACCGCCAGGACTGCGCCTCGGTGCTGCAGCTGGGCGGGCGCGAGCCGGAGCGGATCATCCAGGTCAGCTGGGGGCCGGTGCCGGTGCTCACCTATCCGGTGGACATCATCATCCGCGCCTACGACCGTTCCGGGCTGCTGCGTGACGTCTCGCAGGTGCTGCTCAACGAGCGCATCAACGTGCTGGCGGTCAACACCCGCTCGAACAAGGAAGACAACACCGCGCTGATGTCGCTGACCATCGAGATCCCCGGTCTGGATGCGCTGGGGCGGCTGCTGGGGCGGATTTCGCAATTGCCGAACATCATCGAAACGCGGCGTAACCGTACCCCGTGATGCAATTGATTGTTCCCTGTGGGAGCGAGCCTGCTCGCGAAGAGGGCGTGTCAGTCGACATCTTTGTTGCAGACACAGCGCTTTCGCGAGCAGGCTCGCTCCCACAATGGTTTTGTGGTGAGACAGAAAAATGATGTACAGCCTCGAAGACCTGCTCCACTTGATGAGCCGTCTGCGCGATCCGCAGTTCGGTTGTCCGTGGGACATCAAGCAAACCTACGCGACCATCGTCCCGCACACCCTCGAAGAAGCCTATGAAGTGGCCGATGCCATCGAGCGTGGCGATCTCGATCACTTGCAGGGCGAGTTGGGCGATCTGTTGTTTCAGGTGGTGTATTACAGCCAGTTGGCCAAGGAAGAAGGGCGGTTCGAATTCGCCGGGGTGATCGACAGCATCACGCGTAAACTGATCCGTCGTCATCCGCATGTGTTCCCGACGGGCGATCTGTACGCGCCGCTCGACGTGCCGCGCTTGAGCGAAGAACAGGTCAAGCAGCGCTGGGAAGAGATCAAGGCCGAAGAGCGTGCCGAGAAAGCCTCGGCGCCCGAGCAGTTGTCCTTGCTCGACGACGTGCCGGCCACCTTGCCGGCACTGTCGCGCTCAGCCAAGTTGCAAAAACGCGCCGGGCAGGTCGGTTTCGACTGGCCGGACGCTTTGCCGGTGCTCGACAAGGTTCGCGAAGAGCTCGATGAAGTGCTCGAAGCCATGTCCGAAAACGATCCGGTGGCGGTGGCCGACGAGATCGGCGATCTGCTGTTTTCCGTGGTCAATCTGGCCCGGCATCTGAAGGTCGATCCGGAAACCGCCTTGCGCGGCGCCAACGGCAAGTTTGAAAGACGTTTCCGTTTTATCGAACAGGCATTGCGCGACACCCACCGTCCCATGGAAGATTGCACCCTCGAAGAGTTGGACGCCCTGTGGGGCGAAGCCAAACGCCAGGAAAAGAATGAGCCCAGCTGCGGCTGAGCCGTTGCCCAAGTGAGTAAGCATTGATGAGCCTTTCCCTTCGCGACCAGTTGCTCAAAGCAGGCCTGGTCAACCAAAAGCAGGCCAAGCAGGTCAGCAAAGACAAGCAGAAGCAACAGCGCCTGGCCCACAAAGGCCAGGCCGAGCTGGACGATTCGCAGCAGCGCGCCGCCCAGGAAGCCATGGCCGAGAAGGTCAAGCGCGACCAGGAACTGAACCGTCAGCAGCAGGAGAAGGCCGAGGCCAAGGCCCGCGCTGCGCAGGTCAAGCAGTTGATCGAAGTCTCGCGTCTGCCCAAGCTGACCACCGAGGACTACTACAACTTCGTCGACGACAAGAAGGTCAAGCGCATATCGGTCAACACGCTGATGCGCAACAAGCTCAGCAGCGGTTCGCTGGCGATCGTGCACCACAACGGCGGCTACGAAGTGATCCCCCGTGAAGCTGCGCTGAAGATCCAGGAGCGCGACCCGCAGCGCATCGTCCAGCTCAACGTGCAGACTGAAGAGGTCAACGCTGAGGACGATCCGTACGCGGCGTACCAGATCCCTGACGATCTGATGTGGTAAATCCACGGCTGTAACAACGACGAACCCCGCTCATGGCGGGGTTTGTCGTTTTCAAATGCTGTGTTGTTTCAGGCGGACTTCAGTTCTCTTTGCTGTTCCTGCACTTCCAGTTCAGCCTTGTAGTTGTGGGCATCGATCTCGTTGTGAAACATACCGACCAGCAAGTCTTGTTGATGCACATCCCAGATACGGATGCCGGCGGCCAGGCCTTCGTGGGACATGTGTGAATCGTCGCGTTCAGTTACTTTTACAGTCATCTGCTAGCTCCAGATCTCAAGTTACTGCACCAAGGCGTGTGCAGGACTCTGTTATAGGATTTGTTAGTCAGCTAAGTAAACTGCCAATTGGCGCAAGGTGTTGTTGCGAATTTCGCAACAAAGCTGCAGGCCGCGTAAACCGCGACATTCGGTCGCAGGGTAGTAAGTTTCATGACAGAAGTTTCATCTCCAGAACACCCTGAAACCCTGTGGGAGCTGGCTTGCCAGCGATGACGTCGGCACAGCAAACATCTCCGTTGCCTGACACTCCGCTATCGCTGGCAAGCCAGCTCCCACAGAGATCAGCGGTGTCCTAGCTAATTTTCAGGCAAAAAAAACGCCCCGAACCAGTCGGGGCGTTTTCAGGTGTGGCTCAGCAGCGGGGAATTACTTGCCTTCCCAGCGCTTCAGTACCAGCGTGGCGTTGGTGCCGCCGAAGCCGAAGCTGTTGCTCATCACGGTGTTGATGGTGGCGTTCTCGCGGGTCTTGGTCAGCACCGGCAGATCGGCCACTTCCGGGTCGAGCTCGTCGATGTTGGCGGAGCCGGCGATGAAGTTGCCTTCCATCATCAGCATGCAGTAGATCGCTTCGTGCACGCCGGCGGCGCCCAGGGAGTGACCGGACAGGCTCTTGGTCGAGCTGATCGCTGGAGCCTTGTCGCCGAACACTTCACGCACACCTTTCATTTCCGCAACGTCGCCGACCGGAGTCGAAGTGCCGTGGGTGTTCAGGTAGTCGATCGGGGTGTCGACGGTGGACAGCGCCTGCTGCATGCAGCGGATCGCGCCTTCGCCGCTTGGGGCAACCATGTCGTAGCCGTCGGACGTTGCGCCGTAGCCAACGATCTCGGCGTAGATCTTCGCGCCACGGGCCAGAGCGTGTTCCAGCTCTTCGACGACAACCATGCCGCCGCCGCCAGCGATGACGAAACCGTCGCGGTCCTTGTCGTAGGCGCGGGAAGCTTGTTCCGGGGTGTCGTTGCGCTTGCTGGACAGGGCGCCCATCGCGTCGAACAGGAACGACTGGCTCCAGTGCTCTTCTTCACCGCCACCGGCGAAGACGATGTCCTGCTTGCCCATCTGGATCTGTTCCATGGCGGTACCGATGCAGTGAGCACTGGTGGCGCAGGCAGAAGCGATGGAGTAGTTCAGGCCCTTGATCTTGAATGGCGTGGCCAGGCAAGCGGAAACGGTGCTGCTCATGGTCCGCGTTACACGGTATGGGCCAACGCGCTTCACGCCTTTCTCGCGGAGGATGTCCAGCGCTTCCATCTGGTTCAGCGTGGAAGCACCACCGGAACCAGCGATCAGGCCGGTGCGCGGGTTGGACACCTGCTCTTCGGTCAGGCCGGAGTCAGTGATGGCGTCTTTCATGGCCAGATAGGCGTAAGCCGCTGCATGACCGACGAAGCGATAGATCTTGCGATCGATCAGCTCTTCAAGGTTGAGGTCGATGGAGCCGGAAACCTGGCTACGCAGACCCATTTCAGCATATTCCGGGTTGAACCGGATGCCAGGGCGGCTTGCACGCAGGTTAGCGGAGACGGTCTCTTTGTCATTGCCCAGGCACGAAACGATGCCCAGACCAGTGATAACGACGCGGCGCATGCGAATAACCCTTAGAAGTTGTCAGTGGAGGTGAACACGCCGACGCGCAGGCCTTCGGCGGTGTAGATTTCGCGTCCGTCGACACTGACCGAACCATCGGCGATGGCCATGTTCAGCTTGCCCTTGAGGACGCGTTTGATATGAATGTTGTAAGTGACTTTCTTGGCGGTCGGCAGCACCTGACCGAAGAATTTCACCTCGCCCGAACCCAGCGCACGGCCGCGGCCCGGCAGGCCTTGCCAGCCCAGGAAAAAGCCGACCAGTTGCCACATGGCATCCAGACCCAGGCAGCCCGGCATTACCGGATCGCCTTCGAAATGGCAGGCGAAGAACCACAGGTCAGGGTTGATATCCAGCTCGGCGACCAATTCACCTTTGCCGTACTTGCCGCCTTCTTCGCTGATATGGGTGATGCGATCCACCATCAGCATGTTCGGGGCGGGCAGTTGCGCGTTACCTGGGCCGAACAGCTCACCGCGACTGCAGCGCAGCAGGTCTTCCCGAGTAAAGGCGTTTTGTTTGGTCATGCGAGCTCCTCAATAATCCCATGCGGCAGGTGGGGCAGATCTTCCCGACCGTTCAAGGCATTCATGCCTCGAACCGGCAGCCTACTCATAGACTATTGCGTTGTGGTGAAAGTCACAGCACCAAGGACATGAATGTACACTTGTGCACTGAAATTTTTAATCAAGCCCCTTTTGGGGCTCGTTCGGGTGCCTAAGACTGCCGCACTTTCGCTTTTCACGCCAGTCGCAGATGGTCGAAAGGCCCACACTACGACACCCAGCGCTGCAAAATCTGCTGCAGGTCATTGCGTTTGAACGGCTTGGCCAGGTAATCGTTCATCCCCGCTGCCAGACAGGTTTCGCGATCGCCCTGCAAGGCGTTGGCGGTCAGCGCGATGATCGGCACATCGCGGCGTCCGGGCAGGTCGCGGATCTGCCGTGTGGCCTCGTAGCCGTCGATGATCGGCAGCCGGCAGTCCATCAAAATCACTTCGAACTCGCTGCCCTCGGCACTGCGCACCGCCTGCGCGCCATCGGTCGCCACACTGACGGCAAAACCCAGACTGCGCAGCATCGCTTCGATCACGGTCTGGTTGACCGGGTTGTCTTCGACCAGCAACACATGGCGTCCTTCGCCCTGACCACTGCCGTTCGGCGCTCGCGGCGCGGCCAGCGCTGGCATTGCCTGCTTATATAGCGCCAATGGAATTTCCAGAGTGAATACCGAACCGCGTCCTTCCTCACTCTGCGCGCGCAACGTACCGCCCATGCGTTCGGCCAGGGTCCGTGCGATCGGCAGACCAAGACCGGTGCCACCGTAACGACGGGAGATCGAACTGTCGGCCTGCTGGAAGGCATTGAACATCAGCTCCAGACTTTCCGAAGAAATGCCGATGCCGCTGTCACGCACCGAGCAGGTGAACCACAGCAGTTCATGATCCAGCGATTGCCATTGCGCCTCTATGCTGACCCGGCCCTGCTCGGTGAACTTCAAGGCATTGCCAACCAGGTTGACCAGAATCTGCCGGATCCGCGTCGGATCGCCCTGCACCTGCAAGCCGCGCATGTCGTCGGGAATGCGCAGATTCAGTGCCAGGCCACGCTGCACCGCGCTGTGCTGGAACGATTGCGCGCAGGCGCCGATCAGCTCGGCGAGATTGAACGGGATGTGCTCCAGCTCCAGCTCCGAACGCTCGATTCGCGAGAAGTCGAGAATGTCATTGATGACCTTGAGCAAGTGCTCGGTCGACTCCGAAGCAAGCGCGGCGTATTCGACCTGCTCCTCGGTCATCTCGGTGGTTTCAAGCAACTGCAACATGCCCAGCACGCCGTTCATGGGCGTGCGCAGTTCATGGCTCATCATCGCCAGAAAATCCGATTTGGCGTTGTTGGCCTTTTCCGCCTCCTCGCGGGTCTGGATCAGTTGCGCCATCGCTTGCTGCTGTTCGCGACTGGCCTGCTCCAGCGCTTGGGCGAGGTTATTGATGTGCTGCGACAGCGCACCCAATTCAGTGTCATCTACAATCGGCAGCGGGGTTTTGTAATCGCCTTCCTGAATCGCCTTGACCGCATCGCCAATGTCACGGATCGGCTGCGACAGACTGCCGGCCAAACGACGGGCGACGACGAAGGTGAAGAGCAGGGCGAACAGCGCGAGAATCCCGGCCTTGAACAGGATCTCCTGCTGGCGCTGACTGAAAGCGTCATTGGACAGCCCGACGATCACTCGCCCGAGATAATCCTCGCCGGCGGCGCTGTTGCTGACCTTGCCGTCCTGGAAAAAATCGTTGTGCAAGGCGATCCGTTGCAGACGCACCGGGGCCTGGAACACTTCGACCTGATGCGGGCGACTGTGGCTGTCGGCCGGTTGTTCGACATACACCAGAATCCGGTTGGCGCTGTCCTGCACTTCGAGAAAGCGCACGTTGGGCGTGGCGAGTGTCGCCTTGAGCAGGCTTTCCAGCACTTCGTTGTTGCCGGAGATCACTCCGTATTCCGTGGCAGGCGCCAGTTGGTTGGCAATCAACTGGCCAGTGTGGTTCAGCTCCTGACGCAAATCCTGAATGCGCACGAAGGTAAAGAAACTGATCAACAGCAACGTCAGCAGCAGCGCCGGGCCGAGGCTGATCAGCTGCGTGCGGGTGTTGATGTCCCAACGGCGGCGGAAATTCATGGGCGGCGCTCTCCTTCGGCCAAGGCACTGGCGACAGATGCTTCATTCAGCGGTTCGATGCCTAAGGAACGAGCCACCTGCGCATTACTTGAGACTTTGAAACGAGCGGGGTAAAGCGTTCGCGGCCATGCGCTGGTGGGCTGATCGAGTAAATGATCGAGAATCGCCAGCCAGTCGCTCTGGTCGCTGTAGGTACTGGCGAGGCTGCCAGCGCGAACGAATGCAATGTTGGGGCCGATCAGCGCAACCTGCCGCGAGTAGCTGCTGAGCAAAAGGTTTTTCGCCGTTTGCGAGTTGTACAGATCGGGGTCATCGAGGCCGAGCAAGACGTCGCTGCTTTTCAGCACCGCTTGCAGCGGACGGCTGTCGTGAATGTTGTCCCAGCGCTGACTGACAATCTCCAGGTTCAATGGCCGCGCAGCCACGCGCAATTCGTCGAGCAGGAACTCGCCGTGTTCATCGAACAGCACACCGACCCGCCGGGCCTGCGGCAAGATCCGCCGGATCAGTTGCAATTGCCGGCTCAGCGGTGGGTCGCTCCAGAGCAGACTCAGGCGCGCCGGTTGGGCATCGGCGAAACGCTGGCGCGCCTGCAAGCGGCTGATGCGCAACACCAGCGTCGATGGGCCTTGTGAGTCTTGCAGGCGCCAGTCGAGGCTGGGCAGGTCGAGCAGAATCAAGCGCAGACTGGCCGGTAATTTGCCCGGTGCCGGCAAACTGGCCAGCGGCTGAAACCGCACATTGTCGGTCGGGCGCAGTTCACTCAGTGCTTGTACGAAAGCCTGCACGCCGGGGCTTTCCTCGGCGCCGGTCAACAAAATATCCGCCGCTTGCACCGCGACCCCGTGCAGCCACGCGGTCAAGAACAGGCAGAGCCCCGCCAGCCAGTGGCCAAGGGTTGGCGTCTTCCGTGACGGGCCGTTGCGCATCCTAGAACTCCAGCTCGGCACTGAAATACATTACCCGGCGTTCATCGTAATTATTGTCGACGAAGGTATTCGGCTGATGATCGAGGCGCTGTTGCAGCACGCCGGCCAATTGCAGCTGAGCTTTGCCAATGGCGATGCGTTTGGCGATGCGCGTGTCGACGCGTTCGAAGCGATAGCCGTTGAGCGCGTTGTCACCGTAATAGAAGAGGGCGCTGTTCCAGCCATGCCCCCAGTTGCGCAGCCAACCGGCGGAACCGCTGTTGCGCGAGGTCAACTGCTGATCCAGCGGATTGCTCGCCTCGGCGTCGACGAAGGCGTAGGTCAAACGCAAACGGTCGGCGCTATTGAGGCGCCAGTCGAGTTGCGTTTCGGTGCCGCGAAAGCGCGAGCTGTTGGCATTGCTGGCGATGTACTGATTGTTGCGCAGCGGCTCGCTGATCATCCCAGTGATTTCGTCGTAGAACAGCTTCACGTCGACCGCCAGTCCGAGTTCAGCGAAGTAGCCGTTGTAGCCCAATTCCCGCGAGCGCATGTGTTCCTGATCGAGATCGCCGGGGCCGCGGGTCTTGACGAAATAACGCGCCGACGACTGGCCATAGGCCGAGGGTCGCAGGTTGCTGACCTGATAGCTCCAGTTGACGTTGTTTTCGAACATGTCCGGCGAACGGATTGCCTCCGAGTACACCGCGCGCAGGCCGTGACGCGGGTTGATCAGGTAGTTGACCGCGAAGCGCGGGGTCAGCGAACTGCCGATCAGTTGCGTGTCTTCGAACATCGCACCGCCCTGCACCAGCCAGTGCTCGGTAGCGCGCCATTCCAGTTGGCCGAAGGCGCGCCAGGTGGTGTCGTCGAGGGTGCCGTTGAAGTAGGTTTCGGAATCGGCGCGGTCGTAGCGGTAATTCAGGCCGCTGACCAGACGCAGGCTGTCTGCCAGGCTGAGGGTGTCCTGCAGTTCGAGGTCGTAACGCGACTCGCGGGCGCTCTGGTCGATATCGCCGCACAAGGTCTGGCTGGCGCCGTTGCGCCATTGCTCGAGCACTTGATTGGCCAGCGCCATTTCCTGCGGCGTGCCGGGCGCAGCGCCGGGGCCGGTGAACTGAGTGATGTTGCGCGCCAGCCGTTCGGTGTAATTCGGGTTGAGCTGCCACAGCTGCGTCAGTTCAGGGCTGAACGACACTTCGGCATCGCAGGCGCGCCAGACCTGCTGGCGATCCCAGTGCTGCGCCGAACCTTGCACATAGAGGCTGTGTTCGGGATTGATGTCGAGGTTCCAGCGCACCGAACCGGCGTAATCCTTGGCCACCACGTCGGAATTGTTCCCGGCGTCGGTAATCCCAGAGAACACCGGGCGGTAGGTATAAGGCCGCTGATTGCTGCCGTCTTTGGCGTTGAGCTGCCAGTCGAGGCTTTGATCTTCATTGAGATCATGGCTGACCGCCAAGCTCAGACGGTTCAAGCGCCGACTGTCGCGATAATCGGCGCCGTTACGGTCGCTGTCGAAACCGTCATCTTCCTGGCCGGACAGCGACAGGCGCAGATCGCCGCCATCCCAACCGGTGCCCTGACTGGCATAAAAGTCGTTGATGCCACGCTGGCCGCGAGTGATCTTCAAACGCGTGCCATGGCTGTCGGCCGGGTGGCGAGTGATGATGTTGATCACTGCCATCAACGCATTGGCGCCGTAGCTGACGGTGTTCGGACCGCGAAACACCTCGATCCGGTCAATGTCTTCCATCGCTACCGGGATATCGCTCCAGTCCACCGTCGCCAGCCCGGCGCGATACACCGAACGGCCATCGATCAACACCTGCATGCGCCGCGCTTCGCTGGCGTTGGTGCCGTGGTAATTCACCGCTGGCTGATTGCCGTTGATGCTGCCAACCATCATCCCCGGTACCAGTCGCAGCAATTCGCTGATGTCGCGGGCGCCGCTGGCGCTGATCAATTCGCTGTCGAGAACGGTCATGCTCCCCGGTACTTCGGCCGGGGTCTGCTTCAGGCGCGTGGCCGTAAGCACCGGCGGCAGCGTCTGGCTGTCGACGAACAGATCGTCCGCCAGCACCAGCGGGCTGAACATCAGCGCGAGTAACAGGGGCGAGCGCGGGGAAGGAGGGCCAGAAAACACGACACAGCCTGCAGAGAGAAGAATTGGCGCGCATGTTAACCGAGGGCTGCGACTTTTCCAGTGACGTTGCAGGCATTTTCCTAGGTTTTATTGGTCTTCTTCCTACAAATGTCGGTAATTGTTGCTGGGGCTGGCCGCCACCGGGTCGCCCCGTATAATGCCCGGCATCGCCACTGGTATGGATTAACGGATTGCATATGACTGAACAGCGCCCGATTGCGGTCCTGGGAGGCGGAAGTTTTGGTACCGCCGTGGCCAATCTGCTGGCCGAGAACGGCCATCAAGTCCTTCAGTGGATGCGTGACCCCGAGCAGGCCGAGGCCATCCGGGTCAACCGCGAAAACCCGCGTTACCTCAAAGGCATCAAGATTCTCCCGGGGGTGACCGCTGTCACCGACCTGCAGGCCACTCTCGATGCCTGCGATCTGTGCTTTGTCGCGCTGCCATCCAGCGCCTTGCGCACGGTACTCGCCGCCCACGCCGAGCGCCTGAGCGGCAAGATGCTGGTCAGCCTGACCAAAGGCATCGAAGCGCAGACCTTCAAGCTGATGAGCCAGATTCTCGAAGAGATCGCCCCGCAGGCGCGGATCGGCGTGTTGTCCGGGCCGAACCTGGCGCGGGAAATCGCCGAGCACGCGCTGACCGCCACGGTGGTCGCCAGCGAAGACGAAGAACTGTGCAAAGCGGTGCAAGCCGCCCTGCACGGGCGCACCTTCCGCGTTTACGCCAGCGCCGACCGTTTCGGTGTCGAGCTGGGCGGTGCGTTGAAAAACGTTTACGCGATCATCGCCGGCATGGCGGTGGCGCTGGAGATGGGCGAGAACACCAAGAGCATGCTGATCACTCGCGCCTTGGCGGAGATGACCCGCTTCGCCGTGAATCAGGGCGCCAACCCGATGACCTTCCTTGGTCTGGCCGGGGTTGGCGATCTGATCGTCACCTGTTCATCGCCCAAGAGCCGCAACTACCAGGTCGGCTTCGCCCTCGGTCAGGGCTTGAGCCTTGACGAAGCGGTGTCGCGTCTCGGCGAGGTCGCCGAAGGGGTCAACACCCTCAAGGTGCTCAAGGCCAAGTCCCAGGAAGTCGGCGTGTACATGCCGCTGGTCGCCGGGCTGCACGCGATCCTGTTCGAAGGACGCACGCTGGAGCAGGTGATCGGTCTACTGATGCGTGCCGAGCCGAAAACCGACGTCGACTTTATTTCCACCAGCGGTTTCAACTGATTCAGCTGTTACACGGACAGGAAGCAAGCCATGAGCGATCCGAAAAGCGAAACCCAGTACGAATCCATCCTCCTGCGGGTGTTGTGGATGATCGTTTATCTGCTGGTCTGGCAAGTCGCGCAATTCATCCTCGGCGCGGTGGTATTGGTGCAACTGATCTACCGCCTGATCTACGGCGCACCGAGCGCCAGCCTGATGAATTTCGGCGACAGCCTCAGCCAGTTCCTCGCGCAGATCGGCCGCTTCGGCACGTTTCACAGTGACCAGAAGCCCTGGCCGTTCGCCGACTGGCCGGCGCCGCGCACCCCGGAAGGTGAAGCGCCGCACACCGTCGCCCCGGCCGCGCATCCGGTGCGCGATGAGGAGCCCAAACTATGAAACTGTGGGTATTGCGTCATGGTGAGGCGGTGCCTCACTCGAAGATCGATTCCGAGCGCGAGTTGACCGAGCATGGTCGTAAAGAAGTCCTGAGCAGCGCCGCGCATCTCATGGGCCAGCCGCTGACGGCGATTTACGCCAGCCCTTATCTGCGCGCGCAGCAAACCGCGCAGATCGTGCGCGACGCATTGGGTTTCGAGCCGGAGATTCGCACGGTCGAGTGGCTGACGCCGGATAGCGATCCGGACAAGGTCGCCGAGCAATTGGTGTCCGTCAGTAATGTTTTGCTGGTCAGCCACAACCCGTTGGTGGGCAACCTGCTCAGCTATCTGCAGCACGGCGCCGGACATCCGCCGGAGCGGGTGAGTACGGCGGGGCTGGCGGAGCTTGAGCACAGCGAGCTGCTGATTGGCTCGATGAAGCTCAACAGCCTCAAGCACCCTTAACGCCATATCCCTGTGGGAGCGAGCCTGCTCGCGAAGGCGGCGTGTCATTCACCCTTTTTGGGGCTGACATACTGCATTCGCGAGCAGGCTCGCTCCCACATTGATTTCTGCCAACCCATGAAATTATTTGTTTGAAAATTCCAACCAAGCACTTGCTTGGTTGACTACGCTTGCTCCAGACCAAAAAAACAGGAGCGAGTCGCATGTCTGCCGCCTTCCGTTTGCCGCTGGACGTGTTCTACGAACGGGAAGCCCGGCACCCGCGCCAGCGCTTTCTTGTGCAGCCCATCGGCGGCGGTCAGGTCGAGACGCTGACGTGGGCCGATGTCGGCCATCAGGCCCGCTGCGCGGCGCACTGGTTACGGGCGCGGGAGTTGCCGCCCGGCAGCCATATCGCCCTGATCTCGAAGAACTGCGCGCACTGGATCATCGCCGACCTGGCGATCTGGATGGCCGGGCATGTGTCCGTGCCGCTGTACCCCAATCTCACCGCCGAGTCCGTGGCGCAGGTGCTGACTCACTCGGAAAGTGCGCTGGCGTTCATCGGCAAACTGGATGACTGGGCGGGCATGTCGCAAGGCGTGCCGGCGGGCCTGCCGACCATCAGCCTGCCGCTGCATCCGCCAGGCGAGTTCGATTACAGCTGGGCGGACCTGCAGAGCTGTTCGCCAATCCAGGACGATCCACGTCCCGCCGCCGAGCAATTGGCGACGATCATTTACACCTCCGGCACCACCGGCCTGCCCAAAGGCGTGATGCACAGTTTCGCCAATCTTGGCTTCGCCACCAGTCGCGGCACGCAGCTGTTCGGGCTCAACGAGAACGATCGGCTGCTGTCATATCTGCCGCTGTGCCACGTTGCCGAGCGCATGTTTGTCGAATTGGCCTCGATCTATACCGGACAGACAGTGTTCTTCGCCGAAAGCCTCGAGACTTTCATCACCGATCTGCAGCGCGCGCGGCCGACGGCAATGTTTGGCGTGCCGCGTATCTGGACCAAATTCCAGATGGGTGTGTACAGCAAGATCCCGGCGCAGCGTCTGGATTTCCTTCTCGGGCTGCCCTTCATTGGCAAGCGGGTCGGCCACAAAGTGCTGGCCGGGCTCGGCCTGGATGCCTTGCGCGTGGCGTTGTCCGGTGCCGCGCCGGTACCGCAGACCTTGCTCGCCTGGTATCAGAAACTCGGCCTCGATGTGCTGGAGGTGTACGGCATGACCGAGGGCTGCGGCTATTCGCATATCTGTCTGCCGGGGCGATACAAACAGGGCTGGATCGGCCAGCCGTGCCCGGAAGTCGAGGTGCGCATCGATGAGTCCGGCGAGGTGCAGGTGCGCAGCCAGGCCAACATGCTCGGCTATTTCAAGGAACCGCAGAAAACCGCCGAGACGCTGACCGCAGACGGCTTTCTGCGTACCGGCGACAAGGGCGAGCAGGACAGCGAAGGGCGCCTGCGCCTGACCGGGCGACTCAAGGAAATCTTCAAGACCAGCAAGGGCAAATACGTCGCGCCGGCGCCGATCGAAAACCGTCTGGCCGTGCATTCACGCATCGAGCAAGTATGCGTGGTGGGCGATGGCCTGAGTGCACCGCTGGGGTTGTGCGTGCTGTCGGCGGTCAATCAGCAAGAGCCTCGTGCCAGCCTGCACGCCAGCCTGGAAAAATTGCTGGAGGAGGTCAACGCCGCCCTCGACAAGCACGAACGCCTGCACCGACTGGTAGTGGTCAAGGACAGTTGGGCGGTGGACAACGGCTTCCTCACGCCGACCCTGAAAATCAAACGCAACGTCATCGAGGACCGCTACGGCGCACGCTTCGAAGAATGGAGCGCGCGCAGCGAGGCGGTGCTGTGGCAGGATTGAGCATCGATTACAACAACAAAGGAAGTCTGCGATGAGCTTGTGGCGTACTACTCCCGACATCGAACAGTTGAACGCAATCCAGAAGAACACCATTGGCGAAGTGCTGGATATTCGCTTCGAAGCCTTCGACGAACAGTCGCTGACCGCGAGCATGGTCATCGACCATCGCACCCACCAGCCTTACGGTCTGCTGCATGGCGGTGCATCGGTGGTGCTGGCGGAAACCGTGGGTTCGATGGCCAGTTATCTGTGCATCGATGCCAGTAAATTCTATTGCGTCGGCCTGGAGATCAACGCCAACCATTTGCGCGGGTTGCGTAGCGGAAGGGTGACGGCGGTGGCGACGCCAATTCATATCGGCCGCACCACGCATGTCTGGGACATCCGTTTGACCAGCGACGAAGGCAAGGCCAGTTGCGTATCGCGCCTGACCATGGCAGTGGTGCCGCTGGGGGAACAGCCGCCGCTGCGTTGACAGGTTGTAGATCAAAAGATCGCAGCCTTCGGTGTTGTGGTCTTTTGCTTGCGAAGCGTCTCCACCACCATTTCTGGCAGTTATGGTCATTGCTGCGGCGCCGGCTCTTGCGGACAATCAACGCCACGTTTCCCGCCCATGGATTTCCCCGCATGTCGCAACCGATCTTTTTCGCCCACGCCAACGGCTTCCCTTCGGGGACCTATGGCAAGTTGTTTGCGGCGCTGGCGCCGGAGTATCGGGTCGCGCATCTGGAGCAGCACGCCCATGACCCGCGTTTTCCGGCGGACGACAACTGGTACAACCTGGTCGATGAACTGATCCATCACCTCGAGCAGCAGGAGCAGCCGGTGTGGGGCGTCGGCCATTCTTTTGGCGGTCTGCTGCATTTGCACGCGGCGTTGCGTTGTCCCGAGCTGTATCGCGGCGTGGTCATGCTCGACTCGCCAGTACTGACCCGCACTGATCAGTGGGTGATTCGCGCGGCCAAGCGCTTTGGTTTCATCGACCGGCTGACACCCGCCGGGCGCACCCTCGGGCGGCGTGAAGAATTCGCCGATCTCGACAGTGCACGCAGTTACTTTTCCGGCAAAACCCTGTTTCGCGGCTTCGATCCGGAATGCTTCGATGCCTACCTGCAACACGGTTTGCATCAGGTCGACGACAAGCTGCGTCTGCGTTTTGACCCGGCCACCGAAATCAGCATTTATCGCGGCGTGCCGCACACCAGTCCCGGGCGCACCCGGCAGTTGCAGGTGCCGCTGGCCATCGTGCGCGGGCACAAGAGCCGGGTGGTCATGCGCCATCACACACGTTTCGTCTCGCGCCTGCCCCAGGGCGAGGCGCTGAGCATGCCCGGCGGGCACATGTTTCCGCTGGAGCGCCCGCAGGACACGGCGCGATTGCTCAAGAGCCTGTTCATGCGTTGGGAACAGCGGCAGAACAAGGATTGCGCATGAGCCCGACCTGCGAAGAAGTGCGCCTGAACCTGCCGCATATCGAGTTGGCCGCTCATCTGTTCGGCCCCGAGGACGGCTTGCCGGTGATCGCGTTGCACGGCTGGCTCGACAACGCCAATAGCTTCGCCCGGCTGGCGCCCAAGCTTGATGGCTTGCGCATCGTCGCGCTGGACATGGCCGGCCACGGTCATTCCGCTCATCGACCAAGCGGCGCCGGTTATGCGCTGTGGGACTACGCCCATGATGTACTGCAAGTCGCCGAGCAGCTGGGCTGGAAGCGTTTCGGCCTGCTCGGGCATTCGATGGGCGCGATTGTCTCGATGGTGCTGGCCGGTTCGCTGCCCGAGCGCATCAGCCATCTCGCGCTGATCGACGGCGTGATTCCTCCGACAGACAAGGGCGAAAACGCTGCCGAGCGCATGGGCATGGCGTTACAGGCGCAACTCGCTCTGCGGGACAAGCGCAAACCGGTCTATACCACCCTCGAGCGTGCCATCGAGGCGCGGATGAAAGGCCTGGTGGCGGTCAGTCGCGAAGCCGCTGAACTGTTGGCCCAGCGCGGTTTGATGCCGGTGCCCGGCGGTTACACCTGGCGCACCGACAATCGCCTGACCCTGCCATCGCCGCTGCGCCTGACGGAAGAACAGGCGATGGCGTTTGCCTCGCGCGTCAGTTGCCCGGCGCATCTGGTGGTCGCGGCGGATGGCATGTTGGCCAGGCATCCTGAGTTGCTGGAGCGTCTACCCTTCAGCCACGAACAGTTGCCGGGCGGGCATCATTTGCACCTGAATGACGAGGCTGGCGCAGGTCTTGTAGCAGACTGTTTCAATCGCTTCTTCGCCATGCCTTGACTTGCAGCGGGCAACTGTCGAGGCTGGGCGGGTTGAAATGGGAGACAAACTCGATGGATTTCTATACCGCTGCGACCCCGACCCGCCCAGCCATGACCGTCCGGTGAGGCTGACTATGCGGTCACTCAGTCTCTTCGCGCTGTGCTGCTTCAGCTCCTTGTCCTTCGCTGCCGATGTGCCGGGCAGCCAGGATCTGCAAATCGTGCCGCGTCTGGCCGATGCTCAGATCGTCGACTATCGCCCGGCGGCCGAGCTGGAGCGCATCTACCCGCTGGGCTCGATCCGCAAGATCAGCGGCCAGTTGCGGTTCGACGGTCAGGTCACCGCCCGCGGCCAGACTACCTCGGTGACCTACGAGTTGCCGCCGGAACATTCCGCCACCGAAGCCTTTACTGCCGCCCGCGAAGCCCTGCAACAGCAGGATGCCGAATTGCTGTTCTGGTGCCAGGCCCGCGATTGCGGCGAAAGCAGCCTGTGGGCCAACGAGGTGTTCGGCAACGCCAAGCTGTATGGCTCTGACGAGCAACAGGCTTATCTGTTGTTGAGGCTGGCGGCGCCAAAGGACAACACGCTGGTGGCGCTTTACAGCATCACTCGCGGCAATCGCAAAGCCTATCTGCATGTCGAGCAATTCGAGGCTGCGGCGCCGTTGGGCGAATTGCTGCCGACCTCGGCGACCCTGCTGCGTCAGTTGAAAAGCACCGGCGAGCTGGATTTTCCGAAACTGGTCGATGAACCGGATGCCACCTGGTTGCGCCTGATTTCCCGTGGTCTGAATCTCGACACGACCTTGCGGGTCACGGTTTCCGGGCCCAAGGCCGAAGCCTGGCGCCAGGCGCTGATCAATCAGGGCGTACGGGCGGCACGTCTGGAAGCCGGCAATCTCGAAGGCTCGGGCCTGCGCATCGACTTGTTGCGATAAGCTGTGCCGGGCGAGCACGCACACAGTGTTCGCCTACTCTTTCGCTGACTGACTTTGCCGGGACTTCCCATGCTCAATAACGATCGCCTGCTGGTGCAGATTCTGCTGCTGGTGTTGTTTGGTGCCAGCCTTTGGGTGATGGCGCCGTTCTGGTCGGCGCTGTTCTGGGGCGCGGTGCTGGCGTTTGCCAGTTGGCCGCTGATGCGTTTGCTCACGCGCTGGCTCAATGGCCGCGAATCGCTGGCCGCGTTGATCCTGACACTGGGCTGGATGTTGCTGGTGGCGGCGCCACTGGTGTGGCTGGGTTTCAACCTCGCCGATCATGTGCGCGATGCCACGGCATTCATCAAGGATGTGCAGGTCGACGGTTTGCCGGAAGCACCGACCTGGCTTGGCAGCGTGCCTTTGATTGGTGAGCGGCTGGTGTCGATGTGGGACAGCATCGATCAACAGGGCGCGGCGTTGATGGTCTCGATCAAGCCGTATCTGGGGCAGGTCGGCAACTGGTTGCTGGCACGCAGCGCGCAGATCGGCGGGGGGATTCTCGAGCTGACGCTGAGTCTGGTGTTCGTGTTCTTTTTCTACCGTGACGGGCCGCGACTGGCGGCGTTTGTGCACAGTCTGCTGCAGCGCTTGATTGGTGATCGTGCTGGCTATTACATCGAACTTGTCGCCGGTACGGTGCAGCGGGTGGTCAACGGTGTGATTGGTACAGCGGCGGCGCAGGCAGTGCTGGCGTTGATCGGCTTTTTCATTGCCGGGGTTCCCGGGGCGCTGGTGCTGGGGATCGTCACGTTTCTGCTGAGTCTGATTCCGATGGGGCCACCGCTGGTGTGGGTGCCGGCCACGGCGTGGTTGGCGTGGAAGGGCGAGTACGGGATGGCGGTGTTTCTCGGGATCTGGGGGACGTTCATCATCAGTGGCGTGGACAACGTGCTCAAGCCGTATCTGATCAGCCGTGGCGGTAATCTGCCGTTGGTGATTGTGTTGCTCGGGGTGTTTGGCGGGTTGATTGCGTTTGGCTTTATCGGGTTGTTTATTGGGCCTACGTTGTTGGCTGTGGCTTATAGTCTTTTGACGGATTGGAGTAAGAGTCAGGCTCGGGTCTAGGGGGGGGCTTGGCGGCCTTTGGGCCGACCATGCTTGGGTTTGTTTGGTGTGAATATCCGAATGTTTCGCTGCGGCGGCTGGCGGTTCCGCCCTTACGGCGGGTCACCTTTTTCAAACGCCAAAAAGGTAACCCAAAAGGCTTGCTCCTGCGTTCGGCCCTCGCAGGCTCGGGTTCCTTCGCTGCGGGATCGATCTGGGCGCAGCGGCTCCGGTTTGCTTCGCTGCACCTACACTCGCTGTGTACGACTGCGTCGTACGGTCGCTGCGCTCCCACGCCCGGATCAATCCCTCCGCTCAGCCTTCCGACGTCGCCGGTGGATCAAGATCAAAAGCAGTACTCGAGCTTGCGCTCATTGTTGAGTGGGGCGGCTTCGCCGCGGGCAGCTGCGCTGCTTTGCTTTTGCTTTTGCTTTTGCTTTTGCTTTTGCTTTTGATTTTGTGGGAGCGAGCCTGCTCGCGAAGGCGGCCTGACAGCCGACCTGTTTCTTGAGGTTGTACCCAGTCCAAGTGTAGGAGTGAGCCTGCTCGCGATGACGTCCTCACTGCCAACCCATCGCCCTCTGAGATCACTCGATCCCCTGTGGGAGCTGGCTTGCCAGCGATAGCGCCCTCACAGCCAACCCATTATCCCGGATGAACACCACTCCAATGTGGGAGCGAGCACCGCGGCAACCGAACAATTGCGGTCAACCCGCCGCCCGGTGTGTCTTCCAGCGTCAATTGCCCACCCAACCGCTGCGCGGCTTCGCGGGCGATGGTCATGCCCAGCCCTACGCCGCCGGAGTTGCGATTACGCGATCCCTCCAGTCGATAGAACGGCTCAAAAACCGCTTCCCGCTGTTCTTCAGCAATACCCGGTCCGTGATCAATCACCCGAATCAGCAGTTCTTCGCGCTGTTCCAGCAGTTCAATCCGTGCCTGTCCGGCGTAGCGCAGGGCGTTGTCCAGCAGGTTGTTGATGCACGAACGCAGCGCCATCGGTTGCACTGGCAAAGGCGCGCAGTGGCCGCTGGCCTGTACATCGGCGCCCTGGTCCTGGGCGTTCTCGCACAGCGATTCGACCAGCGCCTGCACGTCCAGCAACTGCAAGGCTTCGCTGGTGCGTTGTTCGTGCAGATAGGTGAGGGTGGCGTCGAGCATGCCGATCATGTCGTCCAGGTCCTGGCGCATCTGGCTTTGCAGTTTGTCGTCGCTGATGT
Organism: Pseudomonas sp. 2957; assembly: GCF_031456345.1. Taxonomy (NCBI): domain Bacteria; kingdom Pseudomonadati; phylum Pseudomonadota; class Gammaproteobacteria; order Pseudomonadales; family Pseudomonadaceae; genus Pseudomonas; species Pseudomonas sp. 2957. Next base: position 308,621 of record NZ_JAVDUL010000003.1, on the reverse strand, counting down.
TTTCCAGACGCAGTTTCAGGCGTGACAGTGGTGTGCGCAGGTCGTGGGAGACGGCGCCGAGCATGCGCGCGCGTTGCTGGACCTGTTCGCGGATGCGCCGTTGCATGAGGTTGAAGGTGTGGGCCGCTTGCCGGGCTTCGCGCGGGCCGGATTCGTCGAGGGGGTCGCTGTCGAGGTCTTCGCTCAGGCGCTCGGCGGCGTCGCTCAGGCGCTGGATCGGCCGGGTGAGCAGTTTGGCGCCGTACCAGGCGGCGATCATCAGCGTGATGAATTGAAAGGTCAGCGGCACCACCGGGCCACCGAACCAGGGGCGCGCTTGTCTCGGTGGATAAGCGGCGTCGTGCATGGGCGGTTGGCCGTCGATGTTCGCTGAGAACTCGGGCGGTGGTGGGGGCGGAGGAGGGCCGTAGAGCCTGAACCAGGCGAAGGCCAGCAGGTGCGCCAGGACAATTGCCGCGAACAGCACCCCGAACAGGCGACCGAACAGGGTGTCGAAGCGCGCCTTCATCAGCCGATGTCCCGCGCGTCGAACAGGTAACCCTCGCCGCGCACGGTCTTGATCAACTGCGGGGCTTTCGGGTCGTCGCCGAGTTTTTGCCGCAAGCGCGAGACCAGCAGGTCGATGCTGCGGTCGAAGGCTTCGATCGAGCGACCGCGAGCGGCGTCAAGCAGTTGTTCGCGGCTGAGCACGCGGCGCGGGCGTTCGATGAAGACCCAGAGCAGGCGGAATTCGGCATTGGACAAGGGCACTACCAGGCCGTTGTCGGCGACCACTTGGCGCAGGACGCTGTTGAGGCGCCAGTTGTCGAAGCGAATGTTGGCGCGCTGGTCAGTGCGGTCGTCGCGCACGCGGCGCAGGATGGTCTGGATGCGGGCGACCAGTTCGCGTGGTTCGAACGGCTTGGCCATGTAATCGTCGGCGCCCAGTTCCAGGCCGATGATGCGGTCGGTGGGTTCGCAGCGGGCGGTGAGCATGAGTATCGGGATGTCCGATTCGGCGCGCAGCCAGCGACACAGCGACAGGCCGTCTTCGCCGGGCAGCATCAGGTCGAGGACGATGACGTCGAAATGTTCGCCCTGCAGCGCCTGGCGCATCGCCGCGCCGTCGGTGACGCCGCTGGCGTGAATGTTGAAACGGGCGAGGTAATCGATCATCAGCTCGCGGATCGGCACGTCATCATCGACGATCAGCGCGCGGATGCTCCAGCGCTTGTCGTCTTTGCTTTCATCCGTCATGGTTGTCGGGGTGTTGTGCATGGGGCTGTTCACTACCAGGGGTGGTTTCAGCATAGGCGTCCGGCCGAGAGGCGGGAAGTGCTGTTGTAAGGGCGTATTGCGCAGGGCGAGGCTAACCCGGGTGGGTGTTGCCGGCGTGTCGGCTGTGTATCGAAGTCGACACAATAGCCGTGCGGGCTAAGCTGATAACCGCCAGCGCGACGATTTACCGATCATCGGGTGCCGCGCCGCCGCCGGTTCCGCTACAATGCGCGCCGTTTTCGACCAGCCTGAGAGCCCATCCATGTCCGCCTGCCAGACTCCTATCATCGTCGCCCTGGATTTCCCCACCCGTGACGCCGCACTGAAGCTGGCCGATCAGTTGGACCCGAAACTGTGCCGGGTCAAAGTGGGCAAGGAACTGTTCACCAGTTGCGCGGCGGAAATCGTCGGCACCCTGCGTGACAAGGGTTTTGAAGTGTTTCTGGATCTCAAATTCCACGACATCCCCAACACCACTGCGATGGCTGTGAAAGCCGCTGCCGAGATGGGTGTGTGGATGGTCAACGTGCACTGCTCCGGCGGTCTGCGCATGATGGCAGCCTGCCGCGAGGAGCTGGACAAGCGCAGTGGTCCGCAACCATTGTTGATTGGTGTGACCGTGCTGACCAGCATGGAGCGCGAGGATCTGGCCGGTATCGGTCTGGATATCGAGCCGCAGGAACAAGTGCTGCGTCTGGCGGCACTGGCCGAGAAGGCCGGGATGGACGGTCTGGTCTGTTCGGCGCTGGAAGCGTCGGCGCTGAAAACCGCGCACCCGTCGCTGCAACTGGTGACCCCGGGAATTCGCCCGGCGGGCAGTGCGCAAGACGATCAACGGCGCATTCTGACCCCGCGTCAGGCGCTGGATGCCGGTTCCGATTATCTGGTGATCGGCCGTCCGATCAGCCAGGCGACAGATCCGGCGCAGGCGTTGGCCGCAGTCGTAGCCGAAATTGCCTAAAGCTTATTGAAGATCCAACTGTGGGAGCGAGCCTGCTCGCGAAGAGGGAGTGTCAGTCGGCATCATTACCGACTGATCCACGCTTCGCGAGCAGGCTCGCTCCCACATTGGTTTCTGAGTGGTTTTAGACTTTCAACACCAACTTGCCAAAGTTCTCGCCGTTGAACAGTTTCATCAGCGTTTCCGGGAACGTCTCGAGTCCTTCAACCACATCTTCCTTGCTCTTGAGCTGCCCGTTGGCCATCCAGCCGGCCATCTCCTGCGCGGCGCTGGCGAACTGCGCGGCGTAGTCCATCACCACAAAACCTTCCATGCGCGCGCGATTGACCAGCAGTGACAGGTAATTGGCCGGGCCTTTGACCGCTTCTTTATTGTTGTACTGGCTGATGGCGCCGCAGATCACCACTCGCGCCTTCATGTTCAAGCGGCTCAGCACCGCGTCGAGAATGTCGCCGCCGACGTTATCGAAATACACGTCCACGCCCTTCGGGCATTCGCGCTTCAGACCGGCCACGACGTCTTCGGCCTTGTAATCAATGGCGCCGTCGAAGCCCAATTCGTCGATGAGGAATTTGCACTTGTCGGCCCCGCCGGCAATGCCAACGACGCGGCAGCCTTTGATTTTGGCGATCTGCCCGGCCACGCTGCCCACCGCACCTGCGGCGCCGGACAGCACCACGGTGTCACCGGCTTTCGGTGCGCCTACGTCGAGCAAGGCGAAGTAGGCGGTCATGCCGGTCATGCCCAGTGCAGACAGATAGCGTGGCAATGGCGCGAGTTTCGGGTCGACCTTGTAGAAACCGCGCGGCTCGCCGAGGAAATAATCCTGCACACCGAGGGCGCCATTGACGTAATCGCCGACGGCGAAGCCAGGATTGTTCGAAGCGATGACTTTTCCCACGCCCAGTGCGCGCATGACCTCACCGAGACCGACCGGCGGGATGTAGGACTTGCCTTCGTTCATCCAGCCGCGCATGGCCGGGTCGAGGGATAGGTATTCGTTTTTCACCAGAATCTGTCCCGCCTGTGGCTCGCCGACCGGTACTTCCTGGTAAGTGAAAGTCTCGCGGGTCGCGGCGCCCACCGGGCGTTTGGCGAGCAGGAACTGGCGATTGGTCTGGTTGGTCATGACAGGCACTCGAATGGAATGAAGCCTTGTTGATAGCTCTTCAACGGCGATGTCGCAAGGTTGGCTGATACGGCGAATGCGAGTCCATCCAGTGCAGTGATGGTTACGGGGCGGGTTTCATCACTGCGGCGCATGCGCCGGTAAACAGCGATTGCATAGTGCTGACGTGCTTTCGCTGCCCTTGGCTATGCTGCGACGCCAACATCTCCCAGTTTTTTTGCATTCGAGGACATCTCCATGAGCATGACGTTTTCCGGTCAGGTGGTTGTAATCACGGGAGCCGCCTACGGCATCGGTCGCGCGACAGCCCTGGCGTTTGCCGCCGAAGGCCTGAAAGTGGTGGTGGCTGACCTCGACGCGGCTGGAGGCGAAGGCACGGTGGCGCTGATTCGTACCGCCGGTGGCGAAGCGTCCTTCGTGCGCTGCGACGTGACGGTGGAAAGCGATGTAAAAAATCTGATGGATGAGGTGATCAATACCTACGGTCGTCTCGACTATGCCTTCAACAACGCCGGGATCGAAATCGAGAAGGGCAAACTGGCCGACGGTACGCTGGACGAGTTCGACGCGATCATGGGCGTCAACGTCAAAGGCGTCTGGCTGTGCATGAAGTATCAATTGCCGTTGCTGTTGGCGCAGGGCGGTGGCGCGATCGTCAACACGGCGTCGGTAGCCGGGCTGGGTGCGGCGCCGAAGATGAGCATCTACGCGGCGTCGAAACATGCGGTGATCGGCCTGACCAAATCGGCGGCGATCGAATACGCGAAGAAGAAAATCCGCGTCAACGCAGTGTGCCCGGCGGTAATCGACACAGACATGTTCCGCCGCGCCTACGAAGCTGACCCGAAGAAAGGCGAATTCGCCAATGCCATGCATCCGGTCGGACGCATCGGCAAGGTCGAGGAAATCGCCAGCGCGGTGCTGTATCTGTGCAGCGATGGCGCAGCGTTCACCACTGGGCACTCATTGGCGGTGGACGGCGGCGTGACAGCGTTCTGAAAGTTGCCGAAATACAAAGAACCCGCCTGCGTGCGGGTTTTTTTGTACCTCGTGGTCGGTCCCTGTGAATACCGTTAAACAATGTGTATCAAACCGTTAGAACTGCCGCATTTGGCGGTGTTGTCGCACAGCCTCGGCGGTGCGGCTGTGATTTACTGCTGCCAGCAAAACTGACAGGAGTTTGCGAGCTCATGGAACTGAGAATTGACCGACAGGCAATGGTGCCGGTCGTGCAGCAGATCGTCGACGGAATGACTGACTGGATTGTGCAAAGCGGCATCCCGCCGGCCACCCGGTTACCCTCCGTACGGCAAATCGCCCGGGGGAATCTGCTCAGCCAGTCGTGCGTTGTCGAAGCCTGCGAGCGCCTGGTCTCGCAAGGCGTATTGACCACGCGCCAGGGCGCGGGATTCATCGTCGCGGCCTCGCCGGCATTGCGCGAAGCGGACTCGGAATGGGCAGCGTGCGAGGGCCGCCCCGCATGGCGTGATGAGGTGGACGCCGCAACGAGTCGCTTGATTTTGGGGCAAGGAGGCTTGCCGCCGAGTTGGCGTGAGCCCGACGACCTCAGCTACGCGCTGCGCGAGGTGGCACGCACCGACATGGCCAGCCTGTTCAACTACAGCTCGCCACTGGGCCTGCCAGCGTTGCGCGAGCAAATTGCCAAGCGTCTGAAACTGCTGAATATCGACGCCTGCAATACCCGGCTGATGAGCACCAGCGGTGCCAGTCATGCGCTGGATCTGATCGTGCGCACCCTGTTCAAGGCTGGCGATTGCGTGGTGGTGGAAACGCCCGGTTATGCACCGTTGTTTGACCTGTTGCGTCTGCACGGCGTACAGATGCTCGAAGTTCGTCGTACGCCGAGCGGGCCGGACATCGACATGCTCGAGTCGGTGCTGCGTCAGTTTCGTCCCGGCGCCCTGTTCATCGGCAGTCATCACCACAATCCCACCGGCAGTTGCCTGACGCCTGCGGTGGCCCAGCGTATCGTGCAGTTGAGCAAGACCTACGACCTGCGCGTGATCGAAGATGACGTCTACGCTGATCTGCACACCGGCAACGGTACGCGGTTGGCGGCGCTGGACCATGGCGGCCGGGTCATTTATGTCGGCAGCTTCTCCAAGACACTGAGCAGCTCGTTGCGGGTCGGTTTTGTCCTGGCGGACAGCGAACTGCTGAAGCGCCTGGCGGAGGTCAAGATGATCAGCGGCCTGGGCTGTTCGAGGCTGGCCGAGGCGGTATTGGCCAGACTGATGGCGACCGGCGCCTATCGCAAACTGGTGCAGCGCCAGCGTCAGCGCTTGAATGCCGATCGCGCGGCGGCCTTGCAGGCACTGGAAGACGCCGAGTGGGAAGTGTTCGGCAAGCCGGTTGGCGGGCTGTTCATCTGGGCGCGGGCACGCTTGCGCGACCAGGCGTCGGTGCGCAGGCAGGCCCAGCACTGCGGGCTGGAGTTGTCAGCAGCGGACGCTTTCAGTCCCAGCGGTGAGTGCGGTGACTGGCAGCGCATCAATGTGGCCTGTGCCTGCGACCCACGGGCGCGGCAGTTTTTTCGCAATACCTGCGCGGATCGACCTCCAGCATTCTGAAAACGACGCGGGCGTAGCTTTTTGCCATTATTCCGACGCCAGAGTCTTGTGCTGGTTCGAGCCCGTTGCGAATCTTCGGCAACAGACTTTGGCAGGGGACTACGCGCAATGATTTCGGCCGTGCAAGGACGTTTTGCCAACCTCGGTATGGCGAAAAAACTGGGTATCGGATTTGTGGTCGTCTTGTTGCTGACTGCGTTGGTGGCGGCGATCGGCGTCTGGTCGCTGCAAACCATCAGTCTGCGTTTCGACGGCTTGAAGCAGATGTCCGCGCTCAACAGCGGCCTGCTCAAGGTGCGCCTGCTCGAGCAGGAATACGCCCTGCGCGGCAATCCGAAAACCGCCGATGCCTTGCGCGAAGGCGTCGATGGGCTGGTTGTTCTAGCCGGCGAGCTCAAGGCACATTCCCCGGCCAATGTGCCGGTGATGAGCGATGTCGAGCAAGCGCTGGGCGCGTATCGCAAGGCCTTCGATGAATTCGTCTCGCTGAGCCAGGCCAAGGACCTCGCGCTGGAGATGGCCAGTTGGTCGGTGTCCAGCGTGGCCAATAACCTCGACGTGTTGCAGAGCGGGCTGGCCGATGATGGCGCCTATACGTTGAAAGACACCGAGGGCAAGGACGGCGCCCAGTTCATCGAACAGGCGAATCAGGTCAGTCAGGTCTCGCGACTGATGCTGCAGGCGATGAACGAGGCGCGGGTGCGGCTGGATCAAAGCCGCAAGGGCGATGCCGACAATGCCGGCCAAGGCAACATCGAGCAGGCCGCGCAAGCGCAGGAGCAGGCCGAGGCGCTGAAAACCACGGTCAAGGACGAGGGATATCTGACGGTGCTCAACGAAGTGTCGGGGCATATCGCCGGATTCAACGAGAAACTGGCTGAATACACCGGTTTGCTGGCGCAAGAAAAAACGGTTTATGACCAACTGCATCAGCGCGCGGCGCAGGTGGTGGACCGGGTCAATCAGGCCTACGTCGCCGAAGACGCTTCGATGCAGGCGGAGCTGAAAAAGAACACGGTGTTGATCATTGGCTCTTCGGCGCTGGCCTTGTTGGTCGGATTGCTCGCCGCGTGGGTGATCACGCGCCTGATCGTGGCGCCGCTGCGCAGTGTGATTCGCGTGGCGCAGCAGATTGCTGCGGGTGATCTGACGGCGAAGGTCGAGGTGACGCGCCGCGATGAAATGGGGCAATTGATGTTGGCCATGCAGCAGATGGCTGCCGGTCTCGGCACGATTGTCAGCGGCTTGCAGACCGGCATCGAGCGCTTGGCCGGTTCCGCGCAATCGCTGTCGGCAGTGACCGAGCAGACCAATCTGGAGGTCAACAGCCAGAAGGAGGAAACCGAGCAGGTCGCCACCGCCATGAACCAGATGACCGCCACCGTGCATGACGTCGCGCGCAATGCTGAAGAGGCAGCTCTCGCGGCGCAGACGGCGGATGACAAGGTCGAGAGCGGCCAGCAGGTGGTGCGTCAAAGCATGGCGCGGATCGAGCAGTTGGCGGATTCAGCGACCTCGGCCAGTTCCAGCATCGAGAGCCTCAGCGCCGAAATTCAGAATATCGGCACGGTGCTGGAGGTGATCAAGAGCGTGGCCGAGCAGACCAATCTGTTGGCGCTGAACGCGGCAATCGAAGCCGCGCGGGCCGGGGAGCAGGGCAGGGGGTTTGCGGTGGTGGCCGATGAGGTTCGTGCGCTGGCACGGCGTACGCAGCAATCGACCGAGGAGATCGAACGCTTGGTCAGTGCCCTGCGCGCGGCGGCGCAGTCGTCGGTGCAGCAGATTCGCAGCAGTGGCGAACTGGTGAAGCTGGCGGTCAGTGATGCGTTGCAGACCGAGAGTGCGCTGGGGAGTATTGCCGCGGCGGTGTCGTTGATTCAGCAGATGAATCAGCAGATCGCGGCGGCGGCGGAGGAGCAGAGCTCGGTGGCGGAGGAGATCAACCGCAGTGTTACGCAGATTCGTGCGAGTGCGGATCACTCTTCCGTGGCGATGCGCGGGAATGCGGCTTCGAGTGTTGAGCTGGCGCAGTTGGGCGGCGAGTTGCGCTCGATGGTTGGGCATTTTCGGCTTTGAGCCTTGGCGGCCCTCGGGCCGGCCAGGCTCTCGGCTTCGCCGCGTGGGGATGGCCCAGTCTTGCTTTTGCTGTTCTGTGGGAGCTGGCTTGCCAGCGACGGCGGCCTGACACCCGACCGATTTTTACCTGAGAACACTGCTTCCCAATGTGGGAGCGAGCCTGCTCGCGAAAGCGGCCTTCAATTCACATTCTCTTTCAAGTCGCCCACAAAAAAGCCACCAATAACGGTGGCTTCTCTTCCAGCATTCCCGCCTCAGTCGTAAATCACTTTTTTCTTCCAGTCCGCATCGGCTTCGACATCCTTCAAACCGGCGGTCAGTTGGTTTTCTTCACCTTCCACCGGGGCAATCTTGTCCATGACCTGGGCGTTCGCTCGGGCGAGGAGTTTTTCCAGGTATTGCAGTTGCTCCGCGTACATCTGCGGGTCCTGCTGTTTGCGCAGATATTGCACGCCGCGTTCGAAGGCGAGGCGGGCCTGGCCGGGTTGGTTTTGTTGCAGGGACTGTTGGCCGAGGTTGTTGAAGAATTCGATGTGCAGCAGCACGAGGATGTGGCGCACTTCGCGGATCCATTGTTTGGCTTCGTTCGGTGGCAGGAAGCCGTCGTGGGCGGCGCGGGTGATCTGGCCGTGCAGGGCTTCGAGGAGGAAGCGCACGTCTTTGGCTTTGGCTTCGGTGAGGATCGGCGCGGGCGGGTTGTTCACCGGGATCGATTCGCCTTGGGCAACGAGGGCGCTCAGTTCGGTAATGCGGGCCTTGGTGGTTGCGCTGGTCTTTTCCAGATTGAGCAGGCGCTGGCAGACGTTGAGTTCCAGGCGGGTCAGCAGCAGCTTGAGCGCCGGGGTCATGAACTGGCCGGGGAAGGTTTCGGTCAGTTCGCCGCAGCGGCGCAGGCGGTCGTTGAGTTCGACTTTGGTGCGGGCCTTCTCCAGTTTGTTGTTTTCCACCACATGGTTCATGTAGCCAATGGCGATCAGAATTGCGATCCCGGCTACGACTAGCAGGGTGATCATGAGTGGTGTCACCGGTAAGACCTCTTTATAGGGTTCGCATGCGAGTTTAGTGGCTGGGCATTTAGGCGCCTAGCGCCGCTCGACGGGTTTGATCGGCTGCTGCAATCTGTATCGGCCGCCAGCGGTATAGATGAATGCTGGCGCTTGATGTGCAGATTGCCATCACTGTTCGGTGGACTATAACGTCTTGGCGAGTGGCGGAATATAGGCGTCAGGTTTCGGACGACGGAAAAGCCTTACGCGGCCCGTAATCCGGGTCGAAGTCATTGATTTAAATAAATTTATATCAGGGGGTTGACGACCCCTCAATCCATCCATAGAATGCGCGCCACTTGCAGCGTAAAGCACACAGCGAAACGCGGCAGGGAGTGAATGTTGTAGTGTGTCCCCTTCGTCTAGTGGCCTAGGACACCGCCCTTTCACGGCGGTAACAGGGGTTCGAGTCCCCTAGGGGACGCCATTTGCGGGAATAGCTCAGTTGGTAGAGCACGACCTTGCCAAGGTCGGGGTCGCGAGTTCGAGTCTCGTTTCCCGCTCCAATTTTAAACAGCAGTGCTTTCGGGCGGTGCTGAGTGAAACCAGAACCAAATCTTTGGATGCGGATCTGGACACCGAAACACACACCATGTGTTCCGGGTAGCGTGTCCCCTTCGTCTAGTGGCCTAGGACACCGCCCTTTCACGGCGGTAACAGGGGTTCGAGTCCCCTAGGGGACGCCATTTGCGGGAATAGCTCAGTTGGTAGAGCACGACCTTGCCAAGGTCGGGGTCGCGAGTTCGAGTCTCGTTTCCCGCTCCAATTTCACAAAAACGCCGATCAGTGATGATCGGCGTTTTTGTTTGTACGCGTTTTGTGGCGGCAATAAAAAAGGACCTTTTCACAGGTCCTTTTTTATTTTGAGCCCGGTCATCAATGATCGGGCTCAGGCCGTGCTTACAGCTTCGGCAACTGCCCGACACGCCCCATCATTTCCGTGACGATCTGCAGATCCAGCAGGAACTGGTCGACGGTCTTGAATTCGCCATCGGTGTGGCCGGTGTATTTGGCTTCCGGTCGCGCCAGGCCGAATTGCACACCGTTCGGCAATTCGTGAACCGAAGTCGCGCCAGCGGAAGTACCGAATTCCGACTTCATGCCGAGGTTTTCGCTGGCCACCGCGAGCAGCGCCTTGACCCACTCACCCTCGGGGTTGCGATACATCGGTTCGGCCACTGAGTAGTCGAACGCCACGGCAACGTGAGTCTTCTTGCTCCAGGCGTCCAGTTTCTCAGCGATCTCAGCCTTGAGCTTTTCCGGGGACTTGCCCTTCGGTACGCGCAGATTCACCGCCAGTTTGAAGGTTTTGTCATCCTCACCGACGTAGGTCAGCGAGGTGGTCAGCGGCCCCATGAACGAGTCGGAGAAGCCCACGCCAAGTTTTTTGCCCAGATAATCCAGGCCCCAGTTGTCATCGGCATAACGTGCGGCATCGGTGAACTGGTTTTGCTTGAGCGCGACTTTGCCGTCCAGGCTGTTGATGAAGCTCAGCATCCGTGCGACCGGGTTGACGCCGGACTCAGGCTCGGAGGAGTGCGCAGAAACCCCCGTCACGGTCAGTTTGACGTCTTTGCCATCAACCTTTGCCGCGACTTCGAAGTCGCCGCCGTTGGCTTTGGCATAGGCATCGCCGGCTTTTTGCAGACTGGCGGCGAGCTCGGCAGGCTTGTCGGTTACCAGCGTGGCCACCGACGCGGACGGAATCTGGTTGGTCGCCTTGCCGCCGGTCATCGAAATGATTTCCGCGCCGTTGCCTTCGCCTTTGCGTTTGGCAAAGTTGGCCATGACGGTGCCGTAACCTTTTTCGGCGATCACTACCGGATAACCGCCGTCTAGCGCCATGTTGTAGTTCGGCGTCGGGTTGCGCTCGAAGTAATAGGGAATGGCGTCGCCGCTGGTTTCTTCGGTGGTGTCGACCAGCAGCTTGAAGTTACGCGCCAGTGGCAGTTTCTCGTCCTTGATCACTTTCATGGCGTACAGCGCCACGACGATCGCGTTCTTGTCATCCTCTGTGCCACGACCGTACATGCGATCGCCAATCAGCGTGACTTTGAACGGGTCGAGTTTGGTGCCATCTTTCAGCACCCAGTTTTCCGGCGTCACCGGCACCACATCGGCGTGGGCATGAATGCCAACGACTTCGTCGCCTTTGCCATCCAGAGAGATTTCGTAGACACGGTTATCGATGTTGCGGAATTTCAAACCGAAGGATTCGGCGAGTTTCTGGATCTCGCCGGCAATCTTGATGAATTCCGGGTTGTCGTGTTGCTCCACGCCGTCCTTGCGGAAGGTCGGGATCTCGACGAGTTGGCGAAGAGTTTCCAGCGCGGCCTTGCCATATTTCACGCGGGTATAAATGCCCAGCAGACGGTGAATTTCATTCTGCTGTTCGGCGTTCAGGGTCTTGTTGTCGAGGAAGGCGCTGATGGACGGGGTGAGATTATCCGTTTTGGCCAGGTCGCTTTTCGCCAGGCTGCCAAGGAAGCTGCGGAAGTCCGTCAAGCTCTTGCCGTCGAAGGATTTCAGGATCGCTGCGCTTTGCTCGGCAGTGATGTTGGCTTGTGCGGCGCTGGTAAACGTGGCGAGGCTGGCCATGACCAGAGTGGCGGCGGCCAGTTTTTTCAGGGAAAAGACCATGGAACAGGCATTCCTTTGCAAAGGATTGGGAAAGTATTTCTGACGCTTGTGACAGAAACATTTTGTAAACCTAACACTGCGAGCGCTGGGAAAGGGAGTCGCAAACTTGATCTGTCGCACAGAAATGCAAAAGAGACGCACAAATGAAAAAGTCCCGGCGGGTGATGGCCGGGACTTTTTTGTGTGGGTTACATCGACAGCATCAGGCGGCCGGCAAATAGAATGAGGATGACGCCCATGCTGCGCTCGAACCAGTGTCCAAGGCGCATGAACAGCAGGCGCACTTTGTTGCTGGAGAAAAACAGCGCGACGATCACAAACCACAGCGCGTTGACGAAGCACATCCACAATCCGTAGAACGCCTGGATCTGCAGCGGTGTGCTGGCGCTGATGATCGTGGTGAAGATCGCCAGGAAGAACAGCGTGGCTTTGGGGTTGGTCGCGTTGGTCAGAAAACCGGTGCTGAATGCCTTGAACAGTGACTGTTCAACCAGCGGCTCATCGGCGGTTTTTTCACCTTCGACGCTGCTCTTCGGTTTGCTGCGGATCAGGCTGACGCCCAGATGGAGGATGTAAGCCCCACCGACCACTTTGGCCACAGTCAGCAGCCACGGCGTGGTGTGCATCAGGGCGCCGACGCCGAGCAGGGTATACAGCACATGCACGGAAATCCCCGCGCCGATGCCCAGCGCGGTGCAGATGCCGACGAGGCGACCGAAGCGCACGCTTTGGCGGATGGTCACGGCGAAGTCCGGACCGGGCGCAACCACGGCGAGAAAGTGGATGGTGGCCAATGCGAGAAACTCGCCCAGGTAATTGGAAAACATGTCAGCTCCAGAAAGTCAGAGGGGAGGCATTGCCGCGATAGCCGACAAAGAACGACAGGCTCAAACGCGGATCCGTGACGCCCGGAGTGACCGAGTGCATGCGCCGCGAATTGAACATGATGAAATCGCCGGGCTGCGGTCGTACTTCGAGGGCGGGCGGCCCCAGCAGCGACGGCTCGATGCCATAACTGTCGCCGCGCATTTCGTCGAATTGATCGGGGGTGATGTGGTCATTCCACATCTGCAAGGCGCCACCCTCGGCGGGCATGTTCAGGTAGACGTTGCAGGCAAATTGCGCCTCGAGACTGCGCGCCTGAAAACTGTCCGGGGCGTCTTTGGCGAAGATGTCGTGATGAGCAAGAAAGCACACGCCGGGTTTGACCACCCGCGACAAGCCGACATACATCTTGCGCCCGTAGAGATTTTCCAGATGCGCGCCGGCGGGCCAGGATTCGTCGAGCATGCAGCGCAACGTGTCGATCGGCGAAGAGTAGGGCGCGCAGCGCTGGCGCAGTTCGTCGATGTTGCGGGTGGCGCGTTCGAAGTAATCCTCGATCAGCAGCGGCTGGTTTTCCGCCTCGTAGAAGGCCATGCCGATGCGGCCGATGCTCGGTGCGTTGATGTAGCCCTCAAAGCCCGGGGCGAGGATCTTGTCGCCAATTTCGATCGCCAGCGGCTCGGGCAGAAAGCGTTTGACGCGGATGGCGAGGACTTCTTCGTTGGCCAGTTTTTTTATGCACGTCTCATCGAGACGCTCGACGTCTAGCATCATTTTTTTTAGGTCCATCTATCGATAGTCAACGGAACCGGCGAGTGCGGTTCCCCGGCGTCGGACGCTGCGCGATGGCAATGTCCGAAATGCTCAATCCACGCTGTAGTGGACGGAAAGCGTGCCCTTCTTCTGCGAAAGGGACGCGATCGTGACTGTGCCTAGATCCTTCAGGCTACGTACGTGGGTGCCACCGCAGCCATAGGCTGGCAGCTCACCGAAACTGATTTCCCGCGCGCCTTCGCGCAGCGAGGTCAGGCGCGGCAGATCATGTTCGATCCACTGCTCGATACCGGTTTGCACGGTTGGCGCATCGATTTCTTCAGCGCTATCGCCCGGCTTGAATTGCACCCGGCCTTCGTCCGGCCAGTGGTGCGCCTTGATCGGCATCCAGCCCATGGCCTGAATGAAATGACCGATCAGGTGCCCGGCCGAGTGCATGCGCGTATTGAAGCGGCGGCGCTCTTCATCGATACGGATGACGGTCATGCCCAGCGGCAGCGGGCGGTCGACGAAATGCACAATGCGCTCCGGTTCCTGCACCACGCGCGACACCCGGCTTTCACCGATCCAGCCGGTATCGCAAGGCTGACCGCCGCCCTGGGGGTGAAACAGGGTGGCGCGCAGCACTACGGCGAATTCGTTCTCGTGGGGTGTGCAGTCGAGGACTTCGACATTCGCCTTGAGGTCGTCACTGTGAAAAAACAGGCGAAGCGTCATATTCCATGCCCTGATCGAAGTTCTGTTTTTATTATATGAATCGTGCAATAACGTGATAATCCATTCGAACATCAAAGGACTTGTGCGTCGTGAGCATCAATCTTCCGCTGCCGCTGCTGGGTGAAATGGCGATTTTCGTCAAGGTTGTCGAGACCGGCAGCTTCTCCGAAGCGGCGCGGCAGATGGGTTCCTCACCCTCGGCGGTCAGTCGCAGTATTTCCCGATTGGAAAAGGCGTTGGCCACGCGCTTGCTGCAACGCACCACGCGCAAACTGCGCTTGAGCGATGGCGGTGAGGAGGTGTTCAAGCGTTGCCAGGAAATGGTCAGCGCGGCCAGGTCGGTGATGGAAATAAGCGGTCAGTTCACCCACGAAGCCGAAGGCCTGGTGCGGGTCAGCGTACCGAAAGCAGTGGGGCGTTTTGTGATTCATCCGCACATGCCGGAGTTTCTGCGCCGCTATCCCAAGGTTGATGTGGAGTTGCTGCTGGAAGATCGTCAGGTCGATCTGATCGATGATCATGTCGATCTGGCAATTCGCATCACTGATCGTCCACCGGCCGGTCTGGTCGGGCGGCAGTTGCTGACCATCGATCATTTGCTTTGCGCCACGCCGCAATACCTGGCCGAACACGGCACGCCGACGCATCCTCACGATTTGCTCAATCACAGTTGTATTTATCTGGGCGAAACGCCGAGCGATGCGCGCTGGAAGTTCAAGAAGGGCAGTAAAGCTGTCACGGTCGGGGTGCGTGGGCGTTATGCCGCCAATCACACGGGCGTGCGGTTGGGGGCGGTGTTGCAGCACATCGGGATTGGCAGTCTGCCGTATTTCACGGCGCGTTATGCGTTGGAGCAGAAATTGATTGTGCAGGTGTTGCCGGACTGGACGTTTCTTGCCTCTTATCATGGTGGGTTGTGGTTGCTGCATTCGCCGACGCGGTATCTGCCGCCGAAGTTGCGGGTGTTTATTGATTATCTGGTGGAGTGTTTGCAGAAGGAGCCGACTTTGGGTAGGCCCGGGAAGTCGGTGGGCGGTGGCAATTTGGCTGTGGCGTATGAGCTGCCGGAGAGTGAGGGGTTGCTTTGAGGTTTTTTTGGGGGGGGCTTGGCGGCCTTTGGGCCGACCATGCTCTGGTGGTTTGAGTGAATATCCGTTTCTGCGGTAACGGCTGCTTAGGGTTTCGCCCTTACGGCGACTTACTTTTTTACAAGCGCCTAAAAAAGTAAGCAAAAAACGCTAGCTCCTACGTTCGGCCCTCGCAGGCTCGGGTTCCTTCGCTGCGGGATCGATCCGGGCGCAGCGGCTACGGTTTGCTTCGCTGCACCTACACTCGCTGTGTACGACTGCGTCGTACGGTCGCTGCGCTCCCACGCCCGGATCAATCCCTCCGCTCAGCCTTCCGACGTCGCCTGTGAATCAAGATCAAAAGCGGTACTCGAGCTTGCGCTCATTGTTTTGAGTGGTGAGGGGCGGGTGGTGTCTGGCTGTTTTTGTGGTGAATTTTCCCCTCACCCCAGCCCTCTCCCGAGGGAGAGGGGGCCGGTTTGTGGGTTGTTCATAATCTGCATTCGACTCGGTAATTCAGGTCGACGTACCTCATCCAAACAGCGCGGTCAGTCCCCTCTCCCTCCGGGAGAGGGCTAGGGTGAGGGGCTTTTGATCTTGAAAAAAGGCCCGCATGGAATCTCCATGCGGGCGTTTTCAGTAGTGTTCGAATATCAGTGCTTGCTGTCCTGCGCCGACATGGCCAGCAGTTGTTTTTCCTGGTTCCAGTCAAACGGTTCGTCGTTCTGTTCGGCTTCGTAGCGGCGTTCTTCGAGGGCCTGGTAGAGGTCGATTTCTTCGTCGGAGAGGTAGTGCAGGCAGTCGCCGGCGAAGAACCACAGCAGGTCGCGCGGTATCAGGTGGGCGATTTGCGGGTAGCGGGTGATGACTTGGGTGAGGATGTCCTGGCCCAGGTATTGGCTTTCGATAGGGTCGATAGGCAGGGAGGCCAGCAGTTCGTCGAAGCGCTCGAGGAACAGGGCATGGCTTTCTTCGGGTACTTGTTCGGCCTCACCTACGGCGACCAGGATACTGCGCAGGAGGTCGAGCAACACGAGATGATCGGCAACGACGTTGGACACGAGATAAGTCCTCAAGAGCAAAACGGGCGCGGGAGTATAAAGCCCTCGCGCCGTTTTTTCACATAAACCGGGTTCAGCGGACTTTGCCCTCTGCCTGGGTCAGTTCTTCTTTGGCGAAATCGTCGACGTCGATCACCTTGCGGCGGGCCGCTTCGGCGTCGCGCAGGCTTTGCGCTTCGACGGCTTGCAGCACGCCGGCTTCCAGCGCGGCATCGATGGCGTGTTCGCCGGCTGCCGGTTTGACCTGGCCGCTCTTCAGTGCGGTGTGCAGTTTCTTGTGGAGCGGTTGCGCGGCATTGAGCAGGTCGCTGGCGTGTTGCAGCGCGCCCACGGCATCGTCCGCCGATTGCGGGCGGTAGCAGCCGGCGAGCAGTTCTTCCAGGGCCGGATCGCCTTTGGCGCGACCGATGACCGCAGCGACTTCGGCGCCGAGTTTGTCCGATGGGCCTTTGTGACGGCGCCCGAACGGGAAGACGATGACCCGCAGCAGGCAGCCGAAGACTTTGTTCGGGAAGTTGCTCAGCAGTTCATCCAGCGCACGCTCCGACTGGCCGAGGCTTTCTTCCATGGCCCAGCGGAACAGCGGCTCCATGTACGCCGGCGAATCCAGGTCGTGATAACGCTTGAGCGCCGCAGAGGCCAGATACAGGTTGCTCAGCACGTCGCCGAGGCGCGCCGACAGGCGTTCGCGGCGTTTCAGTTCGCCGCCCAGGAGCATCATGCTGAAGTCGGCGAGCATGGCGAATGCGGCGGCCTGACGGTTCAGCGCGCGGAAGTAGCCTTGGCTGATCCTGTCGCCCGGCGCATGTTCAAAGTGACCAAGGCCGAGGTTCAGCACCAGTGTGCTGGCGGCATTGCTGACGGCGAAACCGATGTGCTTGAGCAACAGACCGTCGAATTCCTTGAGTGCCTGATCCTTGTCCTCGCGACCGGCCAGGGCCATTTCCTTGAGTACGAACGGATGGCAACGGATCGCGCCCTGACCGAAGATCATCAGGTTGCGCGACAGGATGTTCGCGCCTTCGACGGTGATGAAGATCGGCGCGCCGTTCCAGCTGCGGCCCAGATAGTTGTTCGGCCCCATGATGATTGCTTTGCCGCCGTGCACATCCATGGCGTGGCTGATGCATTCGCGGCCGCGTTCGGTGAGGTGGTATTTGAGGATCGCCGACAGCACCGATGGTTTTTCACCCAGGTCCACCGCGTTGGCGGTGAGCATGCGGGCGGCGTCCATCATCCACGCGTTACCGCCGATGCGCGCCATGGCTTCCTGAATGCCCTCGAAAGCGGACAGCGGTACATTGAACTGCTCGCGAATCTGCGCGTACTGGCCGGTTACCAGACTGGTGAACTTGGCCGCACCGGTACCGACGGCTGGCAGCGAGATCGAACGCCCGACTGACAGGCAGTTCATCAGCATCATCCAGCCTTTGCCGAGCATTTCCTGACCACCGATGAGGTAGTCCAGCGGAATGAACACGTCCTTGCCGGAGTTCGGGCCGTTCATGAACGCGGCGCCCAGCGGCAGGTGACGACGACCGATTTCCACACCTGCGGTATCGGTCGGGATCAGCGCCAGACTGATGCCGAGGTCCTCTTCTTCACCGAGCAGGTGATCCGGGTCATAAGCCTTGAATGCCAGGCCAAGCAGAGTCGCGACCGGGCCGAGGGTGATGTAGCGCTTTTCCCAGTTCAGGCGCAGGCCGATGACTTCCTGTCCTTCCCACTGGCCTTTGCAGATGATCCCGGTGTCGGGCATCGCGCCGGCGTCGGAACCGGCCAGCGGGCCGGTCAATGCGAAGCACGGAATATCGTCGCCACGGGCCAGGCGCGGCAGGTAGTGATTACGTTGTTCGTCGGTGCCGTAATGCAGCAATAGTTCGGCAGGGCCGAGGGAGTTGGGCACCATCACGGTAGAGGCGAGGTCGCCGCTGCGTGTCGCCAGTTTCATTGCCACTTGTGAGTGAGCGTAGGCCGAGAAGCCTTTGCCGCCGTATTCCTTGGGAATGATCAGGGCGAAAAAGCCATGTTCCATGATGTGCGTCCAGGCCTCGGGCGGCAGGTCCATGGACTGGCCGATCTGCCAGTCGCTGACCATCGCGCAGAGTTCTTCGGTCGGGCCGTCGATGAAGGCTTGTTCTTCTTCGCTCAGTTGCACTTTTGGATAGGACAGCAGTTTGTCCCAGTCCGGACGGCCGCTGAACAGCTCGCCGTCCCACCACACGGTGCCGGCATCGATCGCGTCGCGTTCGGTCTGCGACATGGGCGGCAGGGTTTTCTGGAACCAGTTGAACAGCGGCGCGGTGAAGTGCTTGCGGCGCAGGTCAGGCAGCAACAATGGCGCGGCGACCACCGCCAACAAGACCCAGAAGACAAACAGCAGCCAGCCCGGCGCGTGACTGAAAATCCCCATGGCGACCAGATAGGCCGCAACGATGCCCAACGCGGGCAGCGGGGCGATGCGTCGATGGGCGAGATACGCCACGCCGACGATCAAAACCAGTATCCACAACAACAGCATATTCAGTCCTCCGTGAACCAAGGCAAATCGACCCTCCAGAGCTTAGACGGCATCTGCAAATATGGGTGGTCAGAGCATGGTGATTGAAATCGTGGGAAACCCCGGATGGTTTTCGTAGGTTCGGTGGGCAACACGTGTGGGAAATCGTTCGTTGCTGCGCAGCTTTGCTTTCAGGTTTGGCCGAAACGTCGTTATCTCTGTGCTCAGGCTGTCGCTAGACTCGTGACTCATCCAGGAGATTGCCGCCATGCACGAGTATCTGAGCCCCGGCCGCTTCATCGATAGTGACCACCCGGCGGTGGTGGAGTTCGCCGAGCAGCATCGCGGCGCCAGTAACGATCCGCGTGAGCAGGCGATCAGTCTGTATTACGCCGTGCGCGAGGCGGTGCGCTACAACCCCTACACCTTCAGTCGTGATCCGCAAACTTTGTGTGGCAGTTACGCACTGGCGGCGGGGGAGAGTTATTGCGTGCCGAAAGCTACGCTGCTCGCCGGTTGTGCCCGGCATTGCGGGATCCCGGCGCGCATCGGTCTGGCCGATGTGCGCAATCATTTGTCGACGCCGCGTCTGCTCGAGTTGCTGAAAAGCGACGTGTTCGCCATGCATGGCTACACCGAGCTGTTTCTCGACGGCCGCTGGGTCAAGGCGACGCCGGCGTTCAACCAGCAACTGTGCGAGCTGTTCAACGTCGCAGCGCTGGAATTCGACGGGGTCAACGACAGCGTTTTCCACCCGTTCAACCGTGATGGCGCGCAGTTGATGGAATATCTGCTCGATCACGGCCAGTTCACCGATGTGCCGGAAACGTTCTTCTTCGAGCACCTGCAAAAGTGCTATCCGCATCTGTTCAGTGAGCAACTGCCGGTGCTGTTGGGCGACATGCAGACTGATTTGAGTCGCACCTGATCCGGCGTATGCTGGCCGTCCACTCACTTGCAAAGAGGCGGTCATGCTGAAGATCTGGGGACGAAAAAATTCATCGAACGTCAGAAAGCCCTTGTGGGCTGCCGAAGAGTTGGGCCTGGCTTACGAGGCCATCGATGCCGGCGGCGCGTTCGGTGTGGTCGATACGCCCGAGTACCGCGCGATGAACCCCAATGGCCGGGTGCCGGTGATCGAGGATGACGGTTTCGTGCTTTGGGAATCCAACGCCATCGTTCGCTACCTGCTGGCCAAGCACGCCCCAGACAGCGCTTGGTACCCGGCGGATGCGCAAGCCCGCGCCACGGCGGACAAATGGATGGACTGGACCACGTCGAGTTTCGCCGGGCCGTTTCGCACGGTGTTCTGGGGTGTGCTGCGCACGCCTGCCGAGAAGCAGGACTGGAAGGCGATCAACGCCGCGATCAAGGAATGCGATGAACTGCTGAACATGGCCGACCACGCCTTGATCAGCCAGCCTTATCTCTCCGGCAATGACATCGGCATGGGCGACATCCCGTTGGGCAGTTTCATCTATGCCTGGTTCGAAATGCCCATCGAGCGCGCCCCGCAACCACATCTGCAAGCCTGGTATGAACGTTTGAAGCAGCGTGTGGCCTATCAGAAAGCGGTCATGACCGCGTTGACTTGATAATTACTATCGACACACTTGACTGTACTTGTGCGGCGGCGGCAAGCACCATTGCGAACTTGCGCCGCGGTTGTTTCCCTCGCCGCCCGCCCTTATTTACTTCTTTCCTTCCTTCTTGGTGCGTAAATCCGATATGAGTTCCGCTCTGTCCATCCGGCAGCTAACCAAAACCTACGGCAACGGGTTCCAGGCCTTGAGTGGTATCGATCTGGACGTCGCCGAAGGTGACTTTTTCGCCTTGCTCGGCCCCAACGGCGCCGGCAAATCCACAACCATCGGCATCCTCTCGACCCTGGTCAACAAGACCAGCGGCACCGTGAATATTTTCGGCCATGACCTGGACAAGAACCCGGCGGCGCTCAAGCGCTCGATCGGCGTGGTGCCGCAGGAATTCAACTTCAACCAGTTCGAAAAGACCTTCGACATCGTCGTGACCCAGGCCGGCTACTACGGCATTCCGGCGAAAGTCGCCAAGGAACGCGCCGAGCAGTACCTGACCCAGCTGGGGCTGTGGGACAAGCGTGATGTGCCATCGCGTTCGCTGTCCGGCGGCATGAAACGGCGTCTGATGATCGCCCGTGCACTGGTGCACGAACCGCGTCTGCTGATCCTCGATGAGCCGACTGCGGGCGTCGATATCGAACTGCGCCGTTCGATGTGGACCTTCCTCACCGAGCTGAATCAGAAGGGCATCACCATCATTCTGACCACGCATTATCTGGAAGAGGCCGAGCAGCTGTGCCGCAATATCGGCATCATCGACCACGGCACCATCGTCGAAAACACCAGCATGAAACAGTTGCTGGGCCAGTTGCACGTGGAAACCTTTTTGCTCGACCTGAAACACGACTTGCACGTTGCGCCGCAATTGCTCGGCTACCCGGCCCGATTGCTCGACGGCCACACCCTGGAAGTGCAGGTCGATAAATCCATGGGCATCACGGCGTTGTTCACCCAGTTGGCGCAGCAGAACATCGAAGTGCTGAGCCTGCGTAACAAAACCAATCGCCTCGAGGAGTTGTTCGTGTCCCTGGTGGAGAAAAATCTGTCGAAGGTGGCGGTATGAGTTCCGAGTTCGGTCCCAACCTCGTCGCCCTGCAAACCATCGTCTACCGCGAGGTCAAACGCTTCATGCGGATCTGGCCGCAGACGTTGCTGCCGCCGGCGATCACCATGGTTCTGTACTTCGTGATTTTCGGCAACCTGATCGGCCGACAGATCGGCGACATGGGTGGCTTCACCTACATGGAGTACATCGTGCCGGGTTTGATCATGATGTCAGTGATCACCAACTCCTACGGCAACGTGGTCTCAAGTTTCTTCGGCAGCAAGTTCCAGCGCTCGATCGAAGAGCTGATGGTCTCGCCGGTGTCACCGCACACGATCCTGATCGGCTTCACCATTGGTGGGGTATTGCGCGGTCTGGCGGTGGGTCTGATCGTGACGATCCTGTCGCTGTTCTTCACCCATCTGCAGGTGCATCACCTCGGCGTGACCATCCTGGTAGTGGTGCTGACCGCGACGATCTTCTCGCTGCTGGGCTTCATCAACGCGGTGTTTGCGCGCAACTTCGATGATATTTCGATCATTCCGACCTTTGTGCTGACCCCGCTGACTTACCTGGGCGGCGTGTTCTACTCGATCACTTTGCTGCCACCGTTCTGGCAGACCGTGTCGCTGGCCAACCCGGTGCTGCACATGGTCAACGCCTTCCGCTACGGCATCCTTGGCGTCTCGGATATCCGCATCGGCATCGCCATTACCTTCATGCTGGTGGCGACCGTGGTGCTGTATCTCGGCTGTGCGCGGTTGCTGGTGAGCGGGCGCGGGATGCGTACCTGATCCCGACCGCGTCGCTTTCTTCGCGAGCAGGCTCGCTCCCACATTGGAATGATGTTCTCTGTGGGAGCGAGCCTGCTCGCGAATGGGCCAGACCAGACAAAACAAAAAACGGCCTCCCATCGCGGAGGCCGTTTTGCATTCATTTCTGCCGACTTTGCTTGCGCCGCCGCCATTGCCGCGCCACCCACCAGCGCCAGTAAAGCATCACCAGAAAATAGGCGAGGACGCCCAGCACCAGGCCGACAACCACCGAGCCCAATAAAAACGGCTGCCACAATGTCGACAGCTCACCGCTGATCCATTCCCAGGTCAACTCGTCCGGCAGATGCCGCGCCGGCACATCCATCAGGAACGCCCCGGCCTGGTAGGTGCAGAAAAACACCGCCGGCATGGTGATCGGATTGGTCAGCCAGACCAGGCTCACCGCGATTGGCATATTGCCGCGCACCATCACCGCCAATGCCGCCGCTACCAGCATCTGTGCCGGGATCGGCAGGAACGCCGCAAACAGGCCGACCGCCATCGCCCGGGCGACCGAGTGGCGGTTGAGATGCCAGAGGTTCGGGTCATGCAGCAACGTGCCGAGAAAGCGTAAGGATTTGTGTTCCCTGATGCTCGTCGGGTCGGGCATGTAACGTTTGAATAAGCGCCGGGGCATAGGGCTTCTCGGTCGGTTAAGGCGGCAAGTATGTCTGGATTCTACGAACCGCCCATTCAGACTTTGTGACAATTGTTGACGACGGTGGTGCCGCAGACCGGCTATGCCTAGTGGGGGGACTCTCAAGGACGGGCATATGCGCACAGGGATGATGGCGCTGGCAGTCGGTCTGCTGGCCCCGGTTTTTTTGCCGGCCTTGCCGCCGGTCGGTTGGTTGCTGGTGCTGCCAATGGTGGCGCTGATGTTGCTGCCGTTTCGCAGCTTTCCATTGGCGTTTTTGCTGTTTGGCTTTACCTGGGCCTGCGTTGGCGCGCAGTGGGCGCTAAATGACCGCTTGCCACCGAGCCTCGACGGCGAAACCCGTTGGCTCGAAGGGCGCGTGGTCGGTTTGCCGCAACACAGCGATGGCGTGGTGCGTTTCGAGCTGGCTGATGCGCGTTCACGCCACGAAAAGCTGCCGTCGCTGCTGCGCCTGGCCTGGTACGCCGGGCCGCCGGTCAATAGTGGTGAGCGATGGCGTCTGGCGGTGAAGTTGAAGCGCCCGGGTGGCCTGCTCAACCCGCACGCCTTCGACTACGAGGCCTGGCTGCTCGCGCAACGGATCGGCGCAACCGGCACGATCAAGGATGGCCAGCGCCTGGCTGAGGCCCGGCATGCATGGCGCGACGGCGTTCGCCAACGCCTGCTGGCGGTGGATGCGCAAGGACGCGAGGGCGCGCTGGCAGCGCTGGTGCTCGGTGATGGCTCTGGGCTCAGTCGCGAGGATTGGCAGGTACTGCAAGACACCGGCACCGTGCATCTGCTGGTGATCTCCGGCCAGCACATCGGTTTGCTCGCCGCAGTGATGTATCTGCTGGTTGCCGGGCTGGCGCGTTTCGGAATCTGGCCGTTGCGCTGGCCCTGGTTGCCGTGCGCGTGTGGCCTGGCATTCGCGGCGGCGCTGGGTTACGGCTTGCTCGCCGGGTTCGATGTGCCGGTGCAGCGCGCCTGCGTGATGGTGGCGCTGGTATTGTTGTGGCGCCTGCGTTTTCGCCATCTCGGCGCGTGGTGGCCGTTATTGCTGGCGTTCAATGGCGTGCTGCTGCTTGATCCACTGGCCAGTTTGCGTCCCGGCTTCTGGCTGTCCTTCGCGGCGGTGGCAGTGTTGATCTTCACTTTCGGCGGGCGGCTTGGGGCCTGGCGCTGGTGGCAGACCTGGACCCGCGCGCAGTGGCTGATCGCGATCGGCTTGTGTCCGGTGTTGCTGGCGCTGAGCTTGCCCATCAGCGTCAGCGGGCCTGTAGCCAATCTGCTGGCCGTTCCGTGGGTCAGCCTCGTGGTGCTGCCGCCGGCATTGCTCGGCACGCTATTGCTGCCCGTGCCTTATGTTGGCGAAGGACTGTTGTGGCTGGCCGGTGGTTTGATCGACTGGCTGTTTATCGGGCTGGCGCTGATTGCCGGGCAATGGCCGGCGTGGATACCAGCCGCCATTCCACTCTGGGCGTTGATCCTGGGCAGCCTTGGCGCGATTTTATTGCTGTTTCCCCGTGGCGTGCCGATGCGTCCATTGGGCTGGCCGCTGATGTTGCTTTTGATATGGCCGCCTCAAGAGCGAATAGAAGAAAGGCGAGCCGATGTCTGGCAAATCGACGTCGGCCAAGGCTTGGCGATTCTTGTGCGCACGCGACATCATGCACTGCTCTATGACGCCGGCCCGCGCTTCGGCGATTTCGATATCGGCGAACGAGTGGTGTTGCCAGCGTTACGCAAACTCAACGTGCAACAGCTCGACCTGATGCTGCTCAGCCACGCTGACGCCGATCACGCTGGCGGCGCCCGGGCGGTCATGCGTGGATTGAACGTGCACCGCGTGGTCAGCGGCGATCCGCCAAACCTGCCGCCGGAGCTGAACGCCGAAGCCTGCGCAAGTGGCGAACAGTGGCAGTGGGATGGCGTGCAGTTCCAGCTCTGGCAATGGTCGGCGGCCGATGACAGCAACCAGCGCTCCTGTGTATTGCAGATCGAAGCCAACGGTGAACGCCTGCTGCTCACCGGCGACATCGACATTCACGCCGAGCGCGTTCTGCTCGACAGCCCACTGGCCGTGCCGACGCAGTGGCTGCAATCGCCACATCACGGCAGTCGCAGTTCATCGTCGATGGCGCTGTTGAAAGCCTTGCAGCCGGAATCAGTGCTGATCTCCCGTGGCCCCGGCAACTCCTTCGGTCATCCGCATCCCACCGTGCTGGCGCGCTACCGCAAGCAAGGTCTGCGCATCTACGACAGCGCCGAACAAGGTGCCATTCATTTGCAACTGGGCAGCTTCAAGCCGCCGTGGACGATGCGGCAACAGCGGCGTTTCTGGCGCGATCCGCCGGTCCCGGGCCGTTGATCGGTGCCAGCATGGGTGCCACCTCACGGTCGTCGGGGCGGCGGGTCTTAATCGCGGATCGGTATGGTAAAGTGGCGCACTTTTTCGAGGGGACTGTCACTGTGTGGGAATTGGTCAAATCCGGCGGCTGGATGATGTTGCCGATCATTCTGAGTTCCATCGCGGCCATGGCGATCGTCGCCGAGCGCCTGTGGACACTGCGCGCCAGTCGCGTCACCCCCGAGCATCTGCTGGGTCAGGTCTGGGTCTGGATCAAGGACAAGCAGCTCAACAAGGAAAAACTCAAGGAATTGCGCGCCAACTCGCCGCTGGGGGAAATCCTCGCCGCAGGCCTGGCCAATTCCAAGCATGGTCGCGAGATCATGAAAGAGTGCATCGAAGAGGCCGCCGCGCGGGTCATTCATGAACTCGAACGCTACATCAACGCCCTCGGCACCATCGCCGCCATGGCGCCGCTGCTCGGCCTGCTCGGCACCGTGTTGGGCATGATCGATATTTTCAGTGCCTTCACCGGCTCTGGCATGACCACCAATGCCTCGGTACTGGCCGGCGGTATTTCCAAAGCGCTGATCACGACCGCAGCGGGCCTGATGGTCGGTATTCCGGCGGTGTTCTTCCACCGCTTCCTGCAACGTCGTATCGACGAGCTGGTGGTCGGCATGGAGCAGGAAGCGATCAAACTGGTGGAAGTGGTGCAGGGCGACCGTGATGTCGACCTGGCCGAGGGCAAAGCGTGAAATTCCGTCGCAAGCCCCGGGAAACCGTGGACATCAACCTCGCGTCGCTGATCGACGTGGTGTTTATCCTGCTGCTGTTTTTCGTGGTGACTACCACTTTCACTCGGGAAACCCAGCTGCGCGTGGATCTGCCGGAAGCGGTCAGCGGTTCGCCCGCCGAAGATCAGCAGGTCAAACAGCTGGATGTCGCGATCAGTGCCGAAGGCGTGTTCTCGGTGAACAACAAGATTCTGCCGAAGAATGATCTGGCGACGCTGATGGAAGCCATGCAGAAAGAATCCAACGGCGACACCAACATGCCGCTGTCGATCAGTGCCGATGGCAAGGCCCAGCATCAATCGGTGATCACTGCCATGGACGCGGCCGGCAAGCTCGGTTTCAGCCATCTGCGCATGACCACGGTCGAGGCGGCGCCGAAATCCTGATGAGCCTGTCCGATCGCCTGCTCGCCGCGTGGTATCAGGGGCATCCGGCCCTGACGCTGCTGCGGCCGCTGGAAATGCTGTATCGCCGCGTGGTGATCAACAAGCGTCAGCGCTTTCTCGACGGTGACGGAGAGATCTACCAATCGCCCGTGCCGCTGATCGTGGTCGGCAATATCACCGTCGGTGGCACCGGCAAGACGCCGATGATTCTCTGGCTGATTGAGCATTGCCGACGCCGTGGACTGCGCGTTGGCGTGGTCAGTCGCGGTTATGGCGCCAAACCGCCGCACCTGCCGTGGCGGGTCGAGGCCGAGCACAGCGCCGAGGTTGCCGGTGACGAGCCGCTGCTGATCGTCCAGCGCACCGGCGTGCCGCTGATGATCGATCCTGATCGCAGCGCCGCCGTCAAAGCTTTGATTGCCAGTGAGCCGCTGGACCTGATTCTGTCTGACGACGGCATGCAGCATTATCGCCTCGCGCGGGATCTGGAGCTGGTGCTGATCGATGCCGCGCGCGGACTGGGCAATCAGCGCTGTCTGCCGGCCGGGCCGTTGCGTGAGCCGGTCGAGCGCCTGCAAAGTGTCGATGGCGTACTGTTCAACGGTGCCCTTGATGATCGCAACGATGGTTTCGCCTTCCGCCTGCAACCCACGGCCCTGGTCAATCTGCGCAGCGGCGAACGTCAGTCACTGGAGCATTTCCCGCCGGGGCAAGCGCTGCACGCGGTGGCCGGGATCGGCAACCCGCAACGTTTCTTCAATACCCTCGAAGCGCTAGACTGGCGGCCAGTCCCGCATGCGTTTGCCGACCACGCCGAGTACAGCGTGCAGGCGTTGAATTTCACCCCGTCATTGCCGTTGGTGATGACCGAAAAGGACGCGGTGAAGTGCCGTGCCTTTGCTGCTGCCGACTGGTGGTATCTGGCGGTCGACGCCGTGCCGTCGCCGGCCTTCGTGGCCTGGTTCGACACCCAGCTGATGCGCCTGTTGCCGGATCGTCTGCTGCCTTAACTCTTTTATTTCTGGGAATGTTCATGGACACCAAACTGCTCGACATCCTCGCTTGCCCCGTGTGCAAAGGCCCGCTCAAGCTCAGTGCCGACAAGACCGAACTGATCAGCAAGGGCGCCGGTCTGGCGTATCCGATCCGCGACGGCATCCCGGTGATGCTGGAAAGCGAAGCGCGCACCCTGACCACCGACGAGCGCCTGGATAAATGACCACAGCCTTCACCGTTGTCATCCCGTCGCGGTTCGCCTCGACCCGTCTGCCGGGCAAGCCGTTGCTGGATATTGCCGGCAAGCCGATGATCCAGCATGTCTGGGAACAGGCGAGCAAAAGCAGCGCCAGCCGTGTGGTTGTCGCGACTGACGATGCGCGCATCGTCGAGGCGTGCAAAAGCTTTGGCGCCGAAGTGGTGCTGACCCGTGAAGATCACAACTCCGGCACTGATCGTCTGGCCGAGGTCGCAGCGAAACTCGGTCTTGCGCCTGATGCGATCGTGGTCAACGTCCAGGGCGATGAGCCGCTGATTCCGCCAAGCGTGATTGATCAGGTCGCCGCTAACCTGGCCGCTCACACCGAAGCGCGCATGGCCACGCTGGCCGAGCCGATCGAAGACGTGGAAACCCTGTTCAACCCGAACGTTGTGAAGGTTTCCAGCGATATCAACGGTCTGGCCCTGACGTTCAGTCGTGCAACCTTGCCATGGGCACGCGATGCATTTGCCAAGAGCCGCGAGCAGCTGCCGGAAGGCGTGCCCTATCGTCGCCACATCGGTATTTATGCCTATCGCGCCGGGTTCCTCCACGACTTCGTGAACTGGGGGCCGTGCTGGCTGGAAAACACCGAATCCCTTGAGCAACTGCGTGCCTTGTGGCACGGCGTGCGTATCCATGTTGCCGACGCGCTGATCGCGCCGCCGACCGGTGTCGACACCGTCGAAGACCTTGAGCGGGTTCGTCGCCTGCTGGGGGCCTGATGCGCGTTCTGTTTGTGTGTTTGGGCAACATCTGCCGTTCGCCCACCGCCGAAGGCGTGTTGCGCCACAAGTTGCGTGAAGCCGGGCTGGCGGATGTGGTCGAAGTGGCCTCCGCCGGCACCGGTGACTGGCACGTCGGCAACCCGCCGGACAAGCGCAGCCAGGCGGCGGCGAAACTGCGCGGTTATGACCTGTCGACGCAACGCGCGCAGCAGGTCAGTCGGGCCGACTTCGCCAGCTACGACCTGATCCTCGCCATGGACAACAGCAACCTGCGCAACCTCAAGGCTTTGCAGCCATCCACCGGCAGGGCCGAGCTGGATCTGTTCCTGCGTCGTTATGCCGGGCTGGTCGATGAAGTGCCGGACCCGTATTACGACGGCGATCAGGGTTTCGAGCAGGTGCTCGATCTGATCGAAGCGGCCTGCGACCAGTTGCTGATCGAAGTGAAGGGCCGTTTATGAGTTTGCAGGTGCAACCGCAAGTATCGTTGCAGGCCTTCAATACGTTCGGCGTCGATGTGCGCGCGCAGCTGTTTGCCGAAGCCCACAGCGATGACGATGTCCGCGAAGCGCTGGCCTGTGCCGCGTCCCATGACGTGCCGTTGCTGGTGATCGGCGGCGGCAGCAACTTGCTGCTGACGGCGGATATTCCGGCGTTGGTATTGCGCATGGCCACGCGCGGCATCCGCGTGCTCAGCGACGATGGCAGTCGCGTGGTGGTCGAGGCGGAAGCGGGCGAACCGTGGCATCCGTTCGTGCAGCACACGCTGGCCCAGGGTTTGGCCGGGCTGGAAAACCTCAGCCTGATCCCTGGTACCGTCGGCGCCGCGCCGATGCAGAACATCGGTGCCTATGGTATCGAGATCAAGGATGTCTTCGCCGGCCTGACCGCGCTGGACCGCGAGAGCGGCGAACTGCGTGATTTCAGTCTGGAAGACTGCAACTTCGGCTACCGCGACAGCCTGTTCAAGCAGCAGCCGGGACGTTGGCTGATCCTGCGGGTGCGCTTCACGCTTGATCGCGCAGCGCACCTGCATCTGGAATACGGCCCGGTCCGTCAGCGCCTGAGCGAGCAGGGCATCGAGCAGCCGACGCCCACCGATGTCAGCCGCGCCATCTGTAGCATCCGCAGCGAAAAACTGCCGGACCCGGCGGTGCTCGGCAATGCCGGCAGCTTCTTCAAGAATCCGCTGGTGCCTGCCGCTGTGGTCACGCAGATCAAAGCGCAGCACCCGGATCTGGTGGCTTACCCGCAAGCGGACGGGCAGATGAAACTGGCCGCTGGCTGGCTGATCGAACGCGCCGGCTGGAAGGGTTTTCGCGATGGCGACGCCGGCGTGCACAAGTTGCAGGCGCTGGTGCTGGTCAACTACGGCACGGCCACCGGCCTGCAACTGCTCGACCTGGCGCAACGTATCCAGAAAGACATCGCCGAACGGTTTCATGTCGAACTGGAAATGGAGCCCAATCGGTATTGAGGCTACGCTTGCCTGACGCCATCAAAAGCCCTGCACTGATGAAAAAGTGCAGGGCTTTTTTGTTAATGCTGGGTTAACTTAGCGAGCTAACGATACCAACCATTTGCTCCACCCAAAGGCCCGGTGCAGACGTTCCCGTCGGCGCAAGAGAGCCTGATTAGCCTGAGTCGATCTGCGCGAACCCACCGCTGATTTTCCGGCGGCAGATTGCTCGACCCCATAACCACTAAAAAATATGCGGGCGTGCCCATGATTACCCTGAAACTCAACGGTCAAGACCACTCCCTCGATGTCACCGAAGACATGCCGCTGTTGTGGGCGATTCGTGACGTCGCCGGTTACAACGGCACCAAATTCGGTTGCGGCATGGGCCTGTGCGGCGCCTGCACCATCCATATCGACGGCTTGCCGGCACGCAGTTGCATCACGCCGATCGGCTCGGTGATCGGTCAGAACGTCACCACCATCGATAATCTCCACGCCGACCCGGTAGGCAAGGTCGTGCAGCAAGCCTGGCTCGACAGCGCTGTGGCTCAATGCGGTTATTGCCAGGGCGGGCAGATCATGTCGGCCACCGCTCTGCTGAAAACCAATCCGAACCCGAGCGACGAGCAGATCGAAGAAGCCATGGTGGGCAACATCTGCCGCTGCGGCACCTACAACCGGATCAAAACCGCGATCCGCCAGGCCTCCACTCAACTGAAGGAGGTGAAGGCATGAGCCGCGTCCCGAATGATTTCGCCCTGAGCAACCTCAGCCGCCGTGGCTTTCTCAAAGGCGTCGGCGCTACCAGCGCGCTGGTCCTCGCCGCGAGCTGGGGCTGGCAGGATGCGCTGGCCGATGACGCGCCGAAGAAGTTTGGCGCCGATGGCATGCCCAATGGCTGGATCGACGATCCCAAGGTTTACGTGAGCATTGCTGCCGATGGCAGCGTCACCGTGGTGTGCAACCGTTCGGAAATGGGCCAGGGCGTGCGCACCAGCCTGAGCATGGTAGTGGCCGATGAACTCGAGGCCGATTGGGCGCAGGTCAAAGTGCAGCAGGCGCCGGGCGACGAAGTGCGCTTCGGCAACCAGGACACCGATGGTTCGCGCAGCATGCGTCACTGGTACGAGCCGATGCGTCGTTGCGGCGCCGCCGCGCGGACCATGCTCGAACAGGCCGCTGCTGCGCAGTGGAAAGTGCCGGTTGGCGAATGCCATGCGCAACTGCACAAGGTCATTCACAAACCGTCCGGCCGCGAACTGGGCTACGGCGAACTCGCCGCTGCCGCCAGTGCGCTGGCTGTGCCGGCGCGTGACA
The DNA here is from genome assembly GCF_031456345.1 of Pseudomonas sp. 2957. NCBI lineage: Bacteria > Pseudomonadati > Pseudomonadota > Gammaproteobacteria > Pseudomonadales > Pseudomonadaceae > Pseudomonas > Pseudomonas sp. 2957. The sequence goes on along the minus strand of NZ_JAVDUL010000003.1, from coordinate 277,587 downwards.
GCCTGCGACTCAAGCAGCCGTCGGAATTTCGCTACATCGGTAAGGAAGGCACCAAGGCCATCGACGGTGCCGATATCGTCAATGGCCGCGCAGTGTACGGCGCCGACGTGCATTTCGACGGCATGCTCTACGCCACCATCGCTCGCCCGGCGGTTTATGGAGGCAAGGTCAAAAGCCTCGATGACAGCGCCGCACTGAAAGTCCCTGGCGTGCTAAAAGTCATGCAGATCGAAGGCCGGCCATTGCCGTCGGAGTTCCAGCCACTAGGCGGCGTCGCGGTTGTGGCCAGCAATACCTGGGCGGCGATCAAGGGCCGCGAGGCGCTGAAGATCGAGTGGGATGACGGCCCGAATGCCAGTTATGACTCGATTGCCTATCGCAAAGAGCTTGAAGCCGCGTCGCTGAAGGCCGGCAAAGTGGTGCGCAACACCGGTGATATCGACAAGGCCTTGAGCGGCGCTGCCAGCACTCTCGAAGCGTCGTATTACCTGCCGCACCTGGCGCAGGCGCCGATGGAACCGATGGTTGCTATCGCCCGTTACAAGGACGGCGTCTGCGAGGCTTGGGCGCCGAGTCAGGCACCGCAGGTCACCCGTGAGCGCATCGCCGAGCGTCTTGGCGTGCCGTTCGAAAAGGTCACCGTCAACGTGACATTGCTGGGCGGTGGTTTCGGTCGCAAGTCGAAACCGGACTTCGTCGTCGAAGCGGCGATTCTCGCCAAGGAATTTCCGGGCAAGGCTGTACGGGTGCAGTGGACGCGCGAAGACGACATCCACAACTCGTATTTCCACACCGTGTCGGCGGAATATCTGAAGGCGGGCATCGACAAGAACGGCATGCCGTCCGGCTGGCTGCATCGCACCGTGGCGCCGAGCATCACCGCGTTGTTTGCGCCGGACATGAACCATGAGGCGGCGTTCGAGCTGGGCATGGGCTTTACCAACATGGCCTACGCGATTCCCAACGTGCGCCTGGAAAACCCCGAAGCCAAGGTACACACGCGGGTCGGCTGGTATCGCTCGGTGTCGAACATTCCCCACGGCTTCGCGATTCAGAGTTTCGTCGATGAACTGGCGCACAAGGCCGGGGAGGATCCGCTCAAGTACCAGATCAAATTGCTCGGCCCGGACCGGCAGATCGATCCTCGCACCTTGAGCGAAGAGTGGAACTACGGCGAATCGCCCGAGCGTTATCCGATCGACACCGGGCGCATGCGCACCGTGCTGGAAACCGCCGCCAAGGCAGCCGGATGGGGACGCAAACTGCCCAAGGGTCGTGGCCTCGGTCTGGCAGTGCATTACAGCTTCGTCACCTATGTCGCGGCGGTGATCGAAGTCGAGGTCAAGGATGACGGTTCACTGATCGTGCACAAGGCCGACATCGCCGTGGACTGCGGGCCGCAGATCAACCCTGAGCGCATCCGTTCGCAGTTCGAAGGCGCGTGCGTCATGGGCCTGGGCAACGCTGTGCTCGGTGAGATCAGCTTCAAGGACGGCAAGGTCCAGCAGGACAACTTCCATATGTACGAGGTCGCGCGCATGTCGCTGGCGCCCAAGGAAGTCGCGGTGCATCTGGTCACGCCGCCGGGTGACGTGCCGTTGGGTGGCGTTGGTGAGCCGGGCGTGCCGCCGATTGCTCCGGCGCTGTGCAATGCGATCTTCGCCGCCACCGGCAAGCGCATCCGCAATCTGCCGGTGCGGTATCAGTTGCAAGGCTGGCAGAAGGCGGAGGCGTAAATGGACAGCGTCGATCTCAACGTCCTGCGCAGCGTCCTCGAGTGGCGCCGTGCCGGGCAGCGGGTGGTGTTGTTCAGCGTGGTGCAGACCTGGGGCACCGCGCCGCGCTCGCCCGGCGCCATGCTCGCCTTGCGCGAGGACGGCGTGGTGATCGGTTCGGTGTCAGGCGGCTGTGTCGAGGATGACTTGATCGCGCGGCTGCACGACGGCCGCATTGCCACCGATGGTCCGCCAGTGCAGATGATTACCTATGGCGTGACCCGCGAGGAGGCCGCGCGTTTCGGCCTGCCTTGCGGCGGCACCCTGCGCCTGACCGAAGAGCGCGTCGGCGACCCGGCGTGGGTGGCCGAGCTGCTGCAGCGTTGCGAAAACCACGAAATCGTTGCCCGTGAACTCAACATCGAAACCGGCGAGGTGCGGCTGGCTCCGGCGAGCAAGTCCGATTCGCTGGTGTTCCACGGCAAGACTCTGCGAGCGATTTACGGCCCGCGCTGGCGCTTGTTGCTGATCGGTGCCGGGCAGCTGTCGCGCTACGTCGCCGACATGGCGCGGCTGCTGGATTTCGAAGTGCTGATCTGCGATCCGCGCACCGAGTTCGTCTACGGCTGGGAAGAGCAGCATGGCCGTTTCGTCCCCGGCATGCCGGACGAGGCGGTGTTGAACATCCAGACCGACGAGCGCACGGCGATTGTCGCCTTGACTCACGATCCACGTCTGGATGACATGGCTTTGCTCACCGCGCTCGATTCGCCGGCGTTCTACGTCGGCGCGCTCGGTTCGCGGGTCAACAGCCAGAAGCGCCGGGAAAACCTCGCTCAGCTAGGCTTGTCGCAAGCATCGATTGATCGCTTGCACGGGCCGATCGGCCTGCACATCGGTAGTCATTCGCCGGCAGAGATCGCTTTGTCCTTGTTGGCGGAAATTGTTGCGATCAAGAACGGTGTGGAGCTGAAACAGAAAAAACCGCTGGAGGGTGCATGAGCCATTCCATCGCAGTGGTCGTGCTGGCAGCAGGCGAGGGCAAGCGTTTTCGCCAGATCGCCGGTCCCGACAAAGACAAGTTGCTTGCTGATTGCACCGGGCGTGACGGCGCGGTGCGTTCGGTCATCGAGCAGGTGCTGGTGAACCTGCCGGCCAGTCTCGACAAGCGCGTACTTGTCACCACCGAAGCGCGACCCCAGGCGATGCGCATGGCCCAGGCATATGGCTGCGACGTGGTGTCAATCGAGTCGACCGGCATGGGCGACAGCATCGCCGCAGGTGTTGCTGCTTGTCCTGACGCGAATGGCTGGCTGATTGTTCTCGGCGATATGCCGTTTATCTTGCCTTCGAGTATCGAGAGAGTGGTCGCGGCGATGGCTGATGATGCGGTGAGCGTGCCGGTGCTGGGTGGCGAGTTTGGCCATCCGGTGGGGTTTGGCCGCTCGTTTGGCGCGCAGTTGCAGGCGCTGACCGGCGATCGTGGCGCACGGCCGTTGTTTGCGCAGGGTAGGGTGGTGGAAGTAGCGGTGGAAGATCCGGGGGTGTTGTGGGATATCGATGTGCCTGAATCTCTGGTATTTCCTCGGCCCTGAGCCGTGTTGAAATTCCTTGTGGGAGCGAGCCTGCTCGCGAATGCGCTGGTTCAGCTACATGAATATTGTCTGACCTAGCGCTTTCGCGAGCAGGCTCGCTCCCACAAAGGTTGTGGATGATGCTGGTATTTCAGGCAATAAAAAGCCCCGCCAGGCTTTCACCGGGCGGGGCTTTTTAATGGCTTCAGGAATTACACGAGTGGTTTAGGCTCGTGCTCTTTTTCCTGGGCTTCTTCGCGCTGTTCAACCGCGTCCTGAACGGAGCGTGGTGCTTCAGCGATCACCGCTTCAACCGATGCTTCTTCCGCGACCGGGGCAGGGGCTGCCTCGATCACTTCAGCCGCAGCGGCTGGTTCGGCAGCCACTGGCGCTGCAGCGGCAGCCAGTTCGGCTTCCTTCTGCAGGCGCTCGGCTTCACGCTTGCGACGACGCACTTCACGCGGGTCGTTTGGCGCGCGGCCGTTTGGCGTCAGGGCGCTGACCGGAGCCGGAGCTTCAACCAATGGCGCTGGCGCTTCGACTGCGGCTGGTGCTTCTTCAGCCTGAGCTTTTGCAACTGGTGCTTCGACAGCTGGTGCTTCAACCACTGGCTGTGGAGCCGGTTCGGCCGCTACAACTACTGGTTCGGAAACCATGGCCTGCGGTACTTCGGCTTCAGTGACTGGCGCTGGAGCTTCGGTCACAGCTGACTCGGCAACCCAGTTGAACGCAGTCTGCTCTTCGCGAACTTCACGCACGGTTTTGGTCACGTTTTCGCTGACGGTTTCGGTTGCTGGTTCGGATTCAGCAACTGGCGCTTCAACGACAGCTTCCGGTTCGGCAGGCGCTTCAACCTGAGGCTGAGCTTCGCGGACCGGGGCGACTTCGATTTCCGGTGCAGCAGTCACTTCCACTGGAGTGGTGGCTTCGACAACCGGCGCTTCGACTGGAGCGGTTTCCAGTGTGGCGGCAGTGGCGCGTTCAGCCTGCTCGTGAGCTTCGGCTTCTGCCGGAGCGCTGATGGTGCTGCTGGCAACGGCAGCGGTGACGGCCAGGCCAGCGGCCAGATCGGCAGTGCTTGGCTCGCCAGCGTTTTCAGCGGACTCGGATTCTTCCGAACCTTCGATCACATTGCCGTTGGCATCACGTTGACGCTCGCGACGGTTGCTGCGACGACGCTGGCCACGGGAGCGACGACGTGGACGATCGCCTTCGGCGTTGTCCTGACCGTCTTCCGGCAGTTGCTCTTCGTTGTTGCTGTTCACTTCTTCTTCAGCAACGGCAGCAGCGGCCTGCTCGGCACGCGGTTGACGCTCTTCACGCGGTGGACGCGGAGCGCGTTCTTCGCGTGGCTGACGCGCCGGACGCTCTTCAGCGGTCACGGCAGCAACGGCTGCGGCTGCGGCTGGCGCGGCGTCCAGTGGCTCGCGCAATTCACGTACGCGTTCTTCGCGCTCGCCACGCGGCTTGCGATCTTCACGTGGGGCACGCGGTGCACGTTCTTCACGCGGGGCACGTGGTGCGCGCTCTTCGCGGGCTACCGGCGCTTCGCTGCGGGTTTCACGCGGCTCGCGGGCTTCGCGTGGCTGGCGCTCTTCGCGCGGCTCGCGTGGTGCGCGCTCTTCACGTGGAGCACGTTCTTCGCGTGGCTTGCGTTCTTCATCACGACGACCGTTGCGGTTGCGGCTCTGCTGACGACCGTTGCGACGCTCTTCGTTGCGCGCTGGACGCTCGGTGGCAGCCGGTTTCGCAACAGCGACCGGTGCGGCTGGCTCTTCCTTGGTGGCGAACAGGCTGACCAGCGACTTCACGAGGCCCTTGAACAGGCTTGGCTCAGGCGCGGCAGCTGGTGCTGGAGCAGGTGCGGCAGGTGCAACTTCAGTCGGCACCGGTGCGTTGGCACGGGCCGGCGCAGTTTTCACTGCAGCTTCCTGGCGAACCAGAGTGCGGGTCGCAGCGGCTGGCTGGACTTCTTCGACTTCGGCAGCGGCCGCAGCGATTTCGTAGCTGGACTGGTTGGTCGCGGCTTCCGGGCTGTCGTCACGCAGGCGCTGAACTTCGAAGTGCGGCGTCTCGAGGTGATCGTTCGGCAGAATGACGATACGGGCACGGGTGCGCAGTTCGATCTTGGTGATCGAGTTGCGTTTTTCGTTGAGCAGGAACGCAGCGACCGGGATCGGCACTTGCGCGCGAACTTCGGCGGTGCGGTCTTTCAGGGCTTCTTCTTCGATCAGGCGCAAGATGGCCAGCGACAGCGATTCAACGTCACGGATGATGCCGGTGCCGTTGCAACGCGGGCAGACGATGCCGCTGCTTTCGCCCAGCGATGGACGCAGGCGCTGACGGGACATTTCCAGCAGACCGAAACGCGAGATGCGGCCGATCTGCACACGGGCGCGGTCAGCTTCCAGGCATTCGCGGACTTTCTCTTCCACGGCGCGCTGGTTCTTGGCCGGGGTCATGTCGATGAAGTCGATGACGATCAGGCCGCCGATGTCGCGCAGGCGCAACTGACGGGCGATTTCTTCGGCGGCTTCAAGGTTGGTCTGCAGCGCGGTTTCTTCGATATCGCTGCCTTTGGTGGCGCGCGCCGAGTTGATGTCGATGGACACCAGGGCTTCGGTCGGATCGATGACGATGGAGCCGCCGGAAGGCAGTTCGACGACGCGCTGGAACGCGGTCTCGATCTGGCTTTCGATCTGGAAACGGTTGAACAGTGGCACGCTGTCTTCGTACAGCTTGATCTTGCTGGCGTACTGCGGCATCACCTGGCGGATGAAGGTCAGGGCTTCGTCCTGGGCTTCAACGCTGTCGATCAGCACTTCGCCGATGTCCTGGCGCAGGTAATCGCGGATGGCGCGGATGATCACGTTGCTTTCCTGGTAAATCAGGAATGGCGCGGAGCGATCCAGCGAGGCTTCTTTGATGGCGGTCCACAGTTGCAGCAGGTAATCGAGGTCCCACTGCATTTCTTCGCTGCTGCGGCCCAGGCCGGCAGTACGCACGATCAGACCCATGTCGGCCGGAGCAACCAGACCGTTCAGCGCTTCACGCAGTTCGTTGCGTTCTTCGCCTTCGATGCGACGGGAGATGCCGCCGGCACGCGGGTTGTTCGGCATCAGTACGAGGTAACGACCGGCCAGGCTGATGAAGGTGGTCAGGGCGGCGCCCTTGTTCCCACGTTCTTCTTTCTCGACCTGAACGATGACTTCCTGGCCTTCGCTCAGGACGTCCTTGATGTTGACGCGGCCTTCGGGGGCTTTCTTGAAGTATTCGCGGGAGATTTCTTTGAGGGGCAGGAAGCCGTGGCGCTCGGAGCCGAAATCGACAAAGGCAGCCTCAAGGCTTGGTTCGATGCGAGTGATACGGCCTTTATAGATGTTGGCCTTCTTCTGCTCGCGTGCACCGGATTCGATGTCCAGGTCGTAGAGGCGTTGGCCATCTACCAGTGCAACACGCAACTCTTCGGGTTGAGTTGCGTTAATCAGCATTCTTTTCATGTAGTACCGTCGGTTTCCGGGCTGCCGGAAACGGCGTTCGGCACACACGACTTCTCACGGTCGGTGTCAGGTGCGTCGGGAGTGGTTGGCCATTCCCGTGTCCAGCGATGTGCGGCCAATTGGGCCGATACCGCGACGTACGCGTCCTGCTTGCTGTGGCTACTTAAGCACTCAGTCAGGAGGAGGAATCAACCAGCGGCTGTGGACGAGATGAAGCGTCTTGATCAAAGCTTGTTGCTACACAGTCCGGCGGTTGTGCATCTCCACCCTACACGTATCCCTGATAATTCGGGTGCTGCCGCGCGCAGAATCCGCAGCGGGTTGGCATTTACCGTGAGCTCCGAAAGGGGAGGTCACGCATCATGGCTAATTCAGGCGATGTTTCCGAAGCAATCGCTCGGGGTCATTCGCAGTCGACTGCACTTTGTGAACTGGCCTCGAATGTCGCCTGCCTGGCGAGTCAGAACTCTGCCCGGCGGTGTAATTCAGGCCTCATGTCACCTGCGCTCGTTACAACCGCAAACTCCACCGTTACGTAGCGAAAGCCCCGTAGGACGGCCTCGCGCCCTGGTGAATTGCGTTGGTCAGGGCCGGTCTTTGACCGTGGTTCCGCTGTCCAGGCCGCTTTTGGCGGCGTTCGCGACTATAGCAGCAATGATTAAGTGCTTCAATTCCATAAAAATTGTTATCATCCGCGGCATGACAACTACTGCCCCTTCGACTCCAGGCGTTCAACTGCTTGAAGTCTCGCCGGAGTATGCCGGCCAACGAATCGACAACTTTCTCCTCGCCCGGCTCAAAGGCGTGCCCAAGACCTTGATTTACCGCATTTTGCGCAAAGGCGAAGTGCGCGTGAACAAAGGTCGGATCAAGCCCGAATACAAGCTGCAGGCCGGCGATATCGTGCGCGTGCCGCCGGTTCGCGTGCCTGAGCGCGACGAACCGGTACCGCTGGCCCAGGGGCTGTTGCAGCGCCTGGAAGCCTCGATTGTCTTCGAAGACAAGGCCCTGATCGTGATCAACAAGCCCGCCGGCATTGCGGTTCATGGCGGCAGCGGGCTGAATTTCGGCGTGATCGAAGCCTTTCGTCAGTTGCGTCCCGACGCCAAGGAACTGGAGCTGGTTCACCGTCTTGACCGTGACACCTCCGGCCTGCTGATGATCGCCAAGAAGCGCAGCATGTTGCGCCACCTGCACGAGCAGTTGCGCGGCGATGGCGTCGACAAGCGCTACATGGCGCTGGTCCGTGGCAACTGGGCAACCTCGATCAAGCAGGTTCGCGCTCCGCTGCTCAAGAGCAATCTGCGTTCCGGCGAGCGCATGGTCGAAGTCAATGACGAGGGCAAAGAAGCCCTGACGCTGTTCAAGGTGCTGCGCCGCTTCGGTGATTTTGCCACCATGGTCGAAGCTAAACCGGTTACCGGTCGTACCCACCAGATTCGCGTGCACACCTTGCATGCTGGCCATTGCATTGCCGGTGACAGTAAGTATGGCGACGAGGATTTCACCAAGGAAATCCGCGATCTGGGCGGTAAGCGCCTGTTCCTGCACGCTTACATGCTGACCGTGCCGCTACCCGACGGCGGCAAGCTGAATCTGCAAGCGCCCGTCGATGAAATGTGGGCCAAGACCGTGGAGCGATTGAGTGCGCCCATCTGATTACAAGCTGCTGATTTTCGACTGGGACGGCACCCTTGCCGATTCCATCCATCGGATCGTCGAGGCCATGCACTCGGCGTCCGGGCGTTCCGGTTTCGAGCTGCGCGATGACTTCGCTGTCAAAGGCATCATCGGTCTCGGCTTGCCGGAGGCGATTCACACGCTGTACCCCGAAATCAGCGACGCAGAAATGCTCGCGTTTCGTGAGTATTACGCCGATCACTACATCGCTGCCGAAGCCGTGCCGTCGCCGCTGTTCGAGGGCGTGGTCGAGTCGATGGCATCGTTTCGCGAGCAGGGTTATCACCTGGCGGTAGCGACGGGCAAGAACCGTCGCGGACTGGATCGGGTGCTCAAGGCCAATGGCTGGGAAGATTATTTCGATATCACCCGCGCCGCCGATGAAACTGCCAGCAAGCCACACCCTCTGATGCTTGAGCAGATCGTCAGCCACTGCGGCGTACGTCCGGAGCAGGCGTTGATGGTCGGCGATTCGTCGTTCGACCTGCTGATGGCACGCAACGCGGGGATGGATTCGGTGGCGGTCAGTTACGGCGCGCAATCGATCGAGTCCCTGCAACAGTTCGAGCCGCGCCTGTCGATCGACCGTTTTTCTGAATTGCACGCCTGGCTGGGTCAGCAGGCTTAATACGTTTTTGCTGGGGTAGATGGCATGACCGACGAATGGAAAGCACCGGCCAAGGCAAGTGCCGACGACGGTGACGCGAAAAGCTGGAAGCTGTTGGAAAAGACTTTGCTGGCCGGCGTGCAGGAACAACGCCGTTCGCGGCGCTGGGGGATTTTCTTCAAGCTGCTGACGTTTGTTTATCTGTTTGTTGCGCTGCTGCTGTTCACGCCGCTGATGGACATGGAAAAAACCGCCACCCGCGGCCCGAACTACACGGCGTTGATCGAGATCGACGGCGTAATCGCCGACAAGGAGCCGGCCAGCGCCGACAATATCGTTGGCAGCCTGCGTGCGGCGTTCGAAGACAAGAAGGTCAAGGGCGTGGTCCTGCGCATCAATAGCCCGGGTGGCAGTCCGGTGCAGTCTGGCTATGTCTATGACGAGATCAAGCGTCTGCGTGGGTTGCATCCGGAGATCAAGCTCTACGCAGTGATTTCCGATCTTGGTGCTTCGGGCGCCTATTACATCGCCAGCGCGGCGGATCAGATCTATGCCGACAAGGCCAGTCTGGTCGGCTCGATCGGCGTGACGGCGGCGGGTTACGGTTTCGTTGGCACCATGGAAAAACTCGGGGTTGAGCGCCGCACCTATACCTCGGGCGAGCACAAGGCATTCCTGGATCCGTTCCAGCCGCAAAAGCCTGAAGAAACCGCATTCTGGCAAAGCGTGCTGGACACCACGCACAGGCAGTTCATCAACAGCGTCAAGCAGGGCCGTGGCGATCGTCTGAAGGACAAAGAGCATCCGGAGCTGTTTTCCGGGCTGGTCTGGTCGGGTGAGCAGGCGCTGCCGCTAGGCCTGATCGATGGCTTGGGCAATGCCAGTTCGGTGGCGCGTGATGTGATTGGCGAGAAGGAGCTGGTGGACTTCACCGTGCAGGAATCGCCGTTCGATCGCTTCTCGAAAAAGCTCGGCGCCAGCGTGGCCGAGCAGTTGGCGATGTGGATGGGTTTCCACGGGCCTTCGTTGCGGTAATTGTTTCAAGGTCAGAAGATCGCAGGTCAGCGGCAGCTCTTGCACAATCGGTGTCGGAGCTGCCGAAGGCTGCGATCTTTTGCTTTTAAGGGATTTGCACACCCTCGACCAACAACATATCGATCAGGCGAATCAGCGGCAGGCCGATCAGGCTGGTGGCATCCGGGCCTTCGGTCGATTGAAACAGGCTTACGCCGAGTCCCTCGGCCTTGAAGCTGCCGGCGCAGTCGTACGGCTGCTCGATGCGCAGATAGCGCTCGATGCGTGCCTGATCCAGCTGGCGCATGTGCACGGTAAACGGCACGCAGTCGACCTGGCATTGCCCGGTCTGGCTGTTGAGCAGCGCCAGGCCGGTCAGGAAGGTCACGCTCGCGCCGCTCGCCGCCATCAATTGCTCGCGAGCCTTCTCGAAGGTGTGCGGCTTGCCGATGATCTGTTCGCCGAGGACGGCAACCTGATCCGAGCCAATGATCAGATGAGCAGGGTGGCTGTCCGCCAGGGCGCGGGCTTTTTCCTCAGCGAGGCGTTTGACCAGATCGATCGCGGATTCGCCCGGGCGGTGGCTTTCGTCGATGTCCGGCGAGCTGCAGACGAACGGCAGGTGCAGGCGGGCGAGCAATTCACGGCGATAAGTCGAGCTTGAAGCGAGTAATAAAGGCAGCATGGACGTCTCCTGAGGCAGGTGCGGATTCTAGCGGAGGCGCGCAAGTGACGGACAGGGCACAATTTCCTTTGACATGGGTGGGTGCATCCCTATAATGCTGCGCCTATGTTGAATGACCCGATTCCACCTCACGTTGACCCGCGCAAATTGGCTGACCGTGGCACCACCCTTCAAGGTGAACTGCTGCTGGCCGATTTGAAGAGACTCTGCGACCCGCTTTCCGACGATGTCGGTACGGTGCAGGCCAAATTCGTTTTTGAACGAGATGAACGTAAGTCTGTGGTCATCCACAGCTTTATCGACACCGAAGTCAAAATGGTTTGCCAGCGTTGTCTTGAGCTGGTCACCCTGCCGATCCACAGCGAATGCAGTTACGCGGTGGTGAAGGAGGGTGCGAATACCCAGTCGTTGCCGAAAGGTTATGACGTGCTGGAACTGGGCGAAGATCCATTGGATCTGCAGTCACTGATCGAGGAGGAGCTTCTGCTCGCCTTGCCCATTGTGCCTGCTCATCATCCGGAAGAATGCCAGCAGCCGGCGGGAGCAGATGAGCCCGAACCGAGCGAGGACGAGGTAACGCGGTCCAACCCGTTCAGTGTATTGGCGCAGTTAAAGCGTGACCCAAACGTTTAGGAGTTAATCAATTATGGCTGTTCAGCAGAACAAAAAATCCCGCTCTGCCCGTGACATGCGCCGTTCGCACGACGCTCTCGAGGCTAGCACCCTGTCTGTAGAAAAAACCACTGGTGAAGTTCACCTGCGTCACCACGTATCGCCAGAAGGCGTTTACCGTGGCCGTAAAGTGATCGACAAGGGCGCTGACGAGTAATCACTTGTCTGCTCAAGTCATCGCGATTGACGCAATGGGCGGGGACTTCGGTCCCCGCAGCATTGTTCAGGCCAGTCTCGCTTGCCTGTCTGCTACACCCTCGCTGCACCTGACCCTCGTCGGTCAACCCTCCCTTCTTGAAGAACTGATCCACGGCCAGTCGGCTGCCGATCGCGCGCGCCTGACGATTGTCGCGGCGAGCGAAGTCATCACCATGGACGAAAAACCCGCCCAAGCCCTGCGTGGCAAGCCGGATTCGTCGATGCGTGTAGCCCTTGAACTGCTGCGCGATGGCAAGGTGCAGGCCTGTGTCAGTGCCGGCAATACCGGTGCGTTGATGGCCTTGTCGCGTTTCGTGCTGAAGACATTGCCCGGCATTGATCGTCCGGCCATGGTCGCGGCCATTCCGACGCAGACCGGTTATTGCCAGTTGCTCGATCTGGGCGCCAACGTCGATTGCAGTGCCGAGCATCTGTTGCAGTTCGCGGTCATGGGTTCGGTGGCCGCGCAGACTTTGGGCATTGCCCGTCCACGTGTTGCGTTGCTGAACATCGGCACCGAAGACATCAAGGGCAATCAGCAGGTCAAACTGGCCGCCACGTTGTTGCAGGCTGCGCGCGGGATCAACTACATCGGTTTTATCGAGGGCGACGGCTTGTATCGCGGCGAGGCCGATGTGGTGGTGTGTGACGGCTTCGTCGGCAACATCCTGCTCAAGTCCAGCGAAGGTCTGGCGACGATGATTGCTGCGCGGATCGAGGCTTTGTTCAAGAAAAACTTCGCTTCGCGCGCTGTCGGCGTTCTCGCGCTGCCGTTGATGAAGCGTCTGCAGGCCGACCTGGCCCCGGCGCGGCATAATGGCGCAAGCTTTCTCGGCTTGCAGGGCATCGTCGTGAAAAGCCACGGATCGGCCGGGGTACAGGGCTTTCAGAGTGCCATTCAACGGGCGCTGATCGAGATTCAAGAGAACCTCCCCGAGCGTCTCCACGGTCGTCTGGAGGAGCTGTTGTCTTAGGCGTTTTCGTCGGACAATGCTTAAATGTGACCGCCCGGTTCAAAGGGCCATCCAAACTGTCAGTTTCTGGCGTCCCCAACAGGGCGTTATTTTCCGACGACAAGATCATTAGGGGCTTGTTACATGTCTGCTTCCCTCGCATTCGTCTTTCCAGGACAGGGTTCGCAGTCCCTCGGCATGCTGGCCGAGCTGGGCGCGCAACATCCGCTGATCCTCGAAACCTTTCAAGAAGCCTCTGCTGCGCTGGGCTACGACCTGTGGGCACTGACCCAACAGGGTCCGGAAGAGCTGCTCAATCAAACCGACAAAACCCAACCAGTCATTCTGACCGCTTCGATCGCCCTGTGGCGTCTGTGGCTGGCCGAAGGCGGCGCGCGTCCGGCGTTTGTCGCCGGCCACAGCCTGGGTGAATACAGCGCGCTGGTTGCCGCCGGCAGCCTGACCCTGGCTGACGCGGTCAAGCTCGTCGAGCGCCGTGGCCAGTTGATGCAGGAAGCGGTGCCGGCCGGGCAAGGCGGCATGGCCGCGATCCTCGGCCTGGAAGATGCCGACGTGCTGGCTGCCTGCGCCGAAGCGGCGCAAGGCGAAGTCGTCAGCGCAGTGAATTTCAACTCGCCGGGCCAAGTGGTGATCGCCGGTGCCAAGGCGGCCGTCGAGCGCGCCATCGAGGGTTGCAAGGCCCGTGGTGCCAAGCGCGCCATGCCATTGCCGGTGAGCGTGCCGTCGCACTGCGAGCTGATGTGTCCGGCTGCCGAGCGTTTCGCCGAATCCATCGCCGCCATCGACTGGCAGGCGCCGCAGATCCCGGTGGTGCAGAACGTCAGCGCGCAAGTGCCGGCCGATCTGGAAACCCTCAAGCGCGATCTGCTCGAACAGCTCTACAAGCCAGTGCGCTGGGTTGAATCGGTGCAGACGTTGGCCGCCAAGGGCGCGACCAATCTGGTCGAATGCGGCCCGGGCAAAGTCCTCGCTGGCCTGAACAAACGTTGCGCCGAAGGCGTTTCGACTTCCAATCTCAATACCCCAGATGCCTTCGCTGCCGCTCGCGCAGCGCAGGCCTGAATCAGGAGAAACTTGCATGAGTCTGCAAGGTAAAGTTGCACTGGTTACCGGTGCAAGCCGCGGTATCGGCCAGGCCATCGCGCTGGAACTGGGTCGTCAGGGCGCCATCGTTGTCGGCACCGCGACCTCCGCGTTGGGCGCCGAGCGCATTGCCGCGACCCTGAAGGAAAACGGTATTCAGGGCGCCGGTTTCGAACTCAATGTCACCAGCGATGAGTCGGTCAGCGCCGTGCTGGCAGGCATTCAGGAGCAGTTCGGTGCGCCGGTGGCGATTCTGGTCAATAATGCCGGCATCACCCGCGATAATCTGATGATGCGCATGAAAGACGACGAGTGGTACGACGTGATCGATACCAACCTGAACAGTCTGTATCGGCTGTCCAAGGGCGTTTTGCGTGGCATGACCAAGGCGCGCTGGGGTCGAATTATCAGTATTGGCTCGGTGGTGGGTGCCATGGGCAACGCCGGCCAAGTAAACTATGCAGCCGCCAAGGCCGGTCTGGAAGGTTTCAGCCGGGCGATGGCGCGTGAAGTCGGTTCGCGTTCGATTACGGTCAACTCGGTAACCCCAGGGTTCATCGACACCGATATGACCCGCGAGCTGCCTGAAGCACAGCGTGAAGCCTTGCAGACGCAGATTCCGCTGGGTCGTCTGGGGCAAGCTCAAGAGATCGCGTCCGTGGTCGCTTTTCTTGCATCCGACGGTGCGGCATACGTTACCGGGGCTACAATCCCGGTGAACGGTGGGATGTACATGTAAGTAAAATGTGACGGATTGCTTCAAAAAAATGTCATACGAGCTGTCTAAAATCCGTTATAAAGCTGCAATCTATTTATAGGCAGAGGGTCGCAGGGTTTGAGGAGTGAAGCTTTCAGTTGAAAAACTGAAAAGGCTTTCTATACACTTACCCACTGGCCAGCTGCCTGAATTTGTCCATTAGGAGTGAAAACAAGGTATGAGCACCATCGAAGAGCGCGTCAAGAAAATCGTTGCCGAGCAACTGGGTGTTAAAGAAGAAGAAGTGGTCAACACCGCTTCCTTCGTAGAAGACCTGGGTGCCGACTCCCTTGACACCGTTGAGCTGGTGATGGCTCTGGAAGAGGAATTCGAGACCGAAATCCCTGACGAAGAAGCTGAAAAGATCACTACTGTACAAGCTGCAATCGACTACGTTACCAGCCACCAGGCGTAACAGTTTGTAATCGTTGCTTGCTGTCATGGAAAAACCGCACTGCCATCATGGCGTGCGGTTTTTTCTTTAGGCCTGATGCAAAGTCGTCATTTGAAAAAGGAGAGTGCTGTGTCGCGTAGACGCGTCGTAGTCACCGGTATGGGTATGTTGTCGCCACTGGGCACGGATGTGCCGAGCAGTTGGCAGGGCATTCTGGCTGGCCGCAGTGGCATTGGTCTGATCGAACACACCGACCTTTCTGCCTATTCGACCCGCTTCGGTGGTTCGGTCAAAGGCTTCAATGTCGAGGAATACCTGTCGGTCAAGGAAGCGCGCAAGCTCGACCTGTTCATTCAGTACGGCCTCGCCGCAGGCTTTCAAGCCGTGCGCAACGCCGGTCTGGAAGTCACCGATGCCAACCGTGAACGCATTGGCGTGGCCATGGGTTCGGGGATTGGCGGTCTGACCAATATCGAAGAGACCAGCCGCACCCTGCACGAGACCGGTCCGCGACGGATCTCGCCGTTCTTTGTGCCTGGCTCGATCATCAATATGATTTCCGGTTTCCTGTCCATCCATCTGGGCGCACAGGGACCCAACTACGCCATCGCCACCGCGTGCACCACCGGTACGCACTGCATCGGCATGGCCGCGCGCAACATCATGTACGACGAAGCCGACGTGATGATTGCCGGCGGTGCGGAAATGGCCGCTTGCGGTCTGGGCATGGGCGGCTTCGGCGCATCCCGTGCACTGTCGACCCGCAATGATGAGCCGACCCGCGCCAGCCGTCCGTGGGACAAGGGCCGTGACGGCTTCGTCCTGTCCGACGGTGCCGGCGCTCTGGTTCTCGAAGAGCTCGAACACGCCAAGGCCCGTGGCGCTACGATCTACGCCGAGCTGATCGGTTTCGGCACCAGCGGCGATGCGTTCCACATGACCTCGCCACCCGCCGATGGCGCCGGTGCCGCGCGCTGCATCACCAATGCCCTGCGTGACGCGAAGATCAACGTCGATCAAGTGCAGTACATCAACGCCCACGGCACCTCGACCCCGGCCGGCGACCTTGCCGAAGCCAATGCGATCAAGTCTGTGTTCGGCGATCACGCCTACAAGCTGGCCGTCAGCTCGACCAAGTCGATGACTGGCCACCTGTTGGGTGCGGCGGGCGCGGTCGAAGCGATTTTCAGCGTGCTGGCGATCAACAGCCAGGTGGCACCGCCGACCATCAACCTTGATGAACCGGACGAAGGCTGCGATCTCGATTTCGTTGCGCACACCGCGCGTAACATGGACATCGATGTCGTGCTGTCCAACTCCTTCGGTTTTGGCGGCACCAACGGCACTCTGGCGTTTCGCCGGTTCGCCAGCTGATGGACAGCTGGGTCGACGGTCAACCGGCTGACGCGCTGTCGCTGAAAGATCGCGGCCTGGCTTACGGCGATGGTCTGTTCGAGACCATTGCCGTGCGCAGCGGTCAGCCGGTCCTGCTGGATCGGCACCTGGCGCGCCTGGCCGATGGCTGTGCGCGTCTGGCCATTGCGACCGATCTCGAGCTGGTTCGCCATGAGCTGCTCAGCTATGCCGCTGCGATGGGCGAGGGCGTGCTCAAGCTTATCCTCACTCGGGGTGACGGCTTGCGCGGTTATGCGCCCGATCCTGCGGCGCAGGGCCGACGCATCCTGCAAGGCAATCCGCCGGCAGCGTATCCCGCTGCCCATGCCGAGCACGGCATCCGCCTGTTTCCCTGCAACACGCGTTTATCTACGCAGCCGTTGTTAGCCGGGCTCAAACATCTGAATCGACTGGAACAGGTGCTCGCCCGCGCCGAATGGCAGGACAGCGAGCATGCCGAAGGCTTGATGCTCGATCAGGCCGGGCGCGTCGTCGAAGGTGTGTACAGCAATATTTTCCTGGTGCGCGACGGTGGTCTGATTACGCCCGACTTGAAGCGCTGCGGCGTCGCTGGGGTGATGCGCGCGGAAATATTGTTTCAGGCCGAGTCGCTGGCCATCCCCACGCAAATCGCCGATATCAGCCTCGAACAGCTGCAATGGGCTGATGAAGTGTTTGTCTGCAACAGCGTTTATGGCGTCTGGCCGGTACGCGCCTGTGCTGCACTGAGCTGGCCGGTTGGCCCGCTCACCCGTAAACTGCAAACCATTGCCCGCGCGCTACTGGATGCTTGATTCGTGAGACGTAAACTTTTGCTGCTGCTGGAAACCGGACTGGTTCTGGCAGGGCTGCTGTTGGGCGCCAGCGCCTGGAAAATTCATTCGGCGCTGGAACAGCCCCTGAACATCCCGCAGGAACAACTGCTGGATGTGCCGAAAGGCTCTACACCGACCCGTACCTTCCTTGAACTCGAAACCGATGGCGTCATCAAGGACGCGTTCTGGCTGCGCGTCTACTGGCGCTTCAATCTCGCCGGCACACCGATTCACAGCGGCGAATACCGCATGCAGCCGGGCATGACCGTCAACGGTCTGATCGATTCGTGGAAGCGCGGCGACGTGGTTCAGTACAGCCTGACCCTGGTCGAAGGCTGGACTTTCCATCAAGTGCGCGCCGCCCTGGCCAAGGACGACAAGCTCGAGCAGACCCTCACCGGCCTGAGCGACAGCGATGTGATGGCGAAGATCGGCCACAAAGGGTTGTTCCCTGAAGGCCGGTTCTTCCCGGACACCTATCGTTTCGTGCGCGGCATGTCCGATGCCGAGCTGCTGAAAAAGGCCTTTGATCGTCTCGATGAAGTGCTCGCCAAAGAGTGGGCGCAGCGTTCTGCCGATGTGCCTTACAGCGAACCTTATCAAGCGCTGATCATGGCCTCGCTGGTCGAGAAAGAGACCGGTGTTCCGCAGGAGCGTGGGCAGATTGCCGGGGTGTTTGTGCGGCGCATGGCGTTGGGCATGCAGTTGCAGACGGATCCGACGGTGATCTATGGCCTCGGCGATCGCTACACCGGCAAGCTGACCCGCGCGCATCTGAAAGAACCGACACCCTATAACACCTATGTGATTCCCGGTTTGCCACCGACGCCGATTGCGATGGTCGGACGCGAAGCGATTCATGCTGCGCTCAACCCGGTGGAGGGCAGCAGCCTGTATTTCGTCGCCCGTGGCGATGGCAGCCATGTGTTCTCCGATGATCTGGATGCGCACAACAACGCAGTGCGCGAATACCAGCTCAAGCGCCGTGCCGATTACCGTTCCAGCCCGGCACCAGTAACCGCGCCGGCCACCGATGAGGCGATTCCGGCGGCCTCGCCGAACACCGCGCCCGAGGCGCTGCCGCAAGTGCCGCCGCAAGAATCTGCGCCAGCCCCGGAACCGGACGCCGCTGCACCACAGAACGCGCAATGACTTTGATGAAGGACTGCCTGTGACTGGCTTGTTTATTACCCTGGAAGGCCCGGAAGGCGCGGGCAAGAGCACCAATCGCGAATACCTCGCCGAGCGCCTGCGCGCCGCCGGTATCGAAGTGCTGCTCACCCGTGAGCCCGGCGGTACACCGCTGGCCGAACGGATTCGTGATGTCCTGCTCACCCCGGCCGACGAAGTGATGCACCCGGACGCCGAGCTGTTGCTGGTGTTCGCCGCGCGGGCCCAGCATCTGGCAGAGGTGATTCGCCCGGCGCTGGCCCGCGGCGCCGTAGTGCTGTGCGATCGTTTCACCGACTCGACATACGCCTATCAGGGCGGCGGTCGTGGTTTGTCACTCGAGCGCATCGCCACGCTGGAGACTTTCGTGCAGGGCGACTTGCGGCCCGATCTGACCTTGATTTTCGACCTGCCCGTTGAAATTGGCCTGGCCCGCGCCAGTGCCCGTGGTCGACTGGATCGTTTCGAACTCGAAGGCCGGGCGTTTTTCGAGAACGTGCGCAATGCGTTCCTGAAACGCGCCGAAGCCGACCCGTCGCGCTACGTGCGCATCGATGCCGGTCAGCCATTGGCCAAGGTGCAGCAATCGCTGGACACCTTGCTACCGAATTTGCTGGAGCTGGCCCGTGGCTGAAGCCTATCCATGGCAGGACAGCCTCTGGCAGCAACTGGCCGGCCGCAGTCAGCATGCTCACGCGTACCTGCTCCACGGTCCGGCCGGTATCGGCAAGCGTGCGCTCGCCGAACGCTTAATGGCCAGCCTGCTGTGTCAGCGCCCTACGCCTGAGGCGTGCGGCGAGTGCAAATCCTGTCTGCTGCTCAAGGCCGGCAGTCATCCGGACAATTACATCCTGGAGCCGGAAGAGGCGGACAAGGCGATCAAGGTCGATCAGGTTCGTGATCTGGTGAGTTTCGTCGTGCAGACCGCGCAGCTCGGCGGGCGCAAAGTGGTGTTGATCGAGCCGGTCGAGTCGATGAACATCAACGCTGCCAACGCCTTGCTCAAAAGTCTTGAAGAACCGTCCGGCGATACCGTGCTGCTATTGGTCAGCCACCAGCCGAGCCGTTTGTTGCCAACCATCAAGAGCCGTTGCGTGCAGCAGGCCTGCCCGCTGCCGGGCGAGGCGATGAGCCTGCAATGGCTGGCCCAGGCGCTGCCGGATTGCGCGGAGGAAGAGCGCGTCGAACTGCTGACCCTCGCCGCCGGGTCGCCGCTGATGGCGGTCAGCCTGCAATCGCAAGGTGTGCGTGAACAACGTGCACAAGTGGTCGAAGGCGTGAAGAAGCTGCTCAAGGGACAACAATCGCCGACGCAACTGGCGGAGGAGTGGAAAAGCATTCCGATGCTGCGTCTGTTCGACTGGTTCTGCGACTGGTCGAGCCTGATCCTGCGCTATCAACTGACTCAGGACGAAGCCGGCCTTGGCCTGGCCGATATGCGCAAGGTGGTGCAGTACCTGGCGCAGAAGAGCGCGCAGGGCAAAGTGCTGGATATTCAAGACTGGATTCTCGCCCAGCGGCAGAAAGTACTGAGCAAGGCCAACCTCAATCCGGCCCTGTTGCTGGAAGCATTGTTGGTGCAATGGGTGGGATTGCCTGGTCAAAGATAAGAATGTGTACCTAGACTCTGAAGATCAGCAGTGGAGGTGAACATGATTGAACCTGTCAGCCCGGGGCCGCGTAACGGCATCTTGTCCCTGACCATCAAGGACAAGTCGGTGCTCTACGCCGCCTACATGCCGTTCATCAAGAATGGCGGACTGTTCATCCCGACCAACAAAAGCTACCGGTTGGGCGACGAGGTGTTCATGCTGTTGCACCTAATGGATGAAGCGGAAAAAATTCCGGTCGCCGGCAAAGTCGCCTGGATCACCCCCAAAGGCGCACAAGGCAATCGCGCTGCCGGTGTCGGCGTGCAGTTCAACGACGGCGACGACACCGCGCGCAGTCGCATCGAAACTCATCTGGCCGGAGCACTGAAATCCGACCGTCCCACTCATACGATGTAAGTTGCAGTCCTTTTTATGCTCGTAGATTCCCATTGTCACCTTGACCGTCTCGACCTCGCCGCCCATGACGGCTCGCTGGATGCCGCACTCGCTGCGGCCCGCGAGCGTGGGGTTGGACATTTTCTGTGCATCGGCGTCAGCGCTGACAACGCCGCCGACGTCAAAGCCCTCGCCGAGCGTTATGACGACGTCGATTGCTCGGTCGGCGTGCATCCGCTGGATGTGCAGCCGGGCGCCGCACCGGCGCTGGACTGGCTGCTGCACGAACTCGATCACCCGAAAGTGGTGGCGATCGGCGAAACCGGTCTCGACTATCACTACGAGCCGGAAGCTGCCGAGTTGCAGCAGGAGTCGTTTCGCCTGCATCTGCAAGCGGCGCAGCAGACCGGCAAGCCGGTGATCATCCACACTCGCGGCGCCCGTGCCGACACCCTCCAACTGCTGCGCGAAGCGGCGCTGCCCCAGGCCGGTGTGTTGCATTGCTTCACCGAGGACTGGGAAATGGCCAAAGCGGCGCTGGACATGGGTTATTACATTTCCCTGTCGGGCATTGTTACGTTCCGCAATGCCGACGCCTTGCGTGACGTGGCGAGCAAAGTGCCGGCCGATCGCCTGCTGGTGGAAACCGATTCGCCGTATCTGGCGCCGATTCCGTATCGCGGCAAGCCGAACCTGCCGCAGTACGTGCGCGAAGTGGCGGAGTTTCTGGCGATGCTGCGTGGTGAGAACTACGAGCGCTTTGCCGAGCAGACCACGGAAAACTTCAAGCGCTTGTTCCCGCTGGCGAGTGTTAAATCTGCCGTATGACCGCAGGCCAAATCGCAGGCAAAAAAAACCCGGGTTCTGGGGGGTGAATCCGGGTTAAGACCATTAGGAGTAAAACAAAGGCACGCGGTCCGTTGGTACCTTTACCGGCACGACACTTGGGGGAGATGTCGCCCGACAGTTCAAGTATTGATCAGTCTGGCGTGCAGTCCAGTGAGCGGGTCGGGGTTTTTAAACAAATTTGGAATACGTTTGCTTCAGTTGAGTTCTCATTGCACCCGATTCGTTCTCGAAATGAACAAGAAACACAGATTTGGTCGATGAACCGTGCTTTTTTGCGCAAGTTAGGCATAATACGCGGCTTCGAATTTTGACCCTTCAGACCTTTTTCTTATGCATAAAGAACCTCGTAAGGTCCGTGAATTTCGTCGCCGCGAGCAGGAAATTCTCGATACCGCGCTCAAGCTGTTCCTCGACCAGGGTGAAGACAGTGTCACCGTCGAGATGATTGCTGATGCCGTGGGTATCGGCAAAGGCACGATCTACAAGCACTTCAAATCCAAGGCCGAGATCTACTTGCGCCTGATGCTCGATTACGAGCGCGATCTGAACGAGCTGCTGCATTCGGCCGATGTCGACAAGGACAAGGAAGCGCTGTCCCGCGCCTACTTCGAATTCCGCATGCGCGACCCGCAGCGCTATCGCCTGTTCGACCGTCTCGAAGAGAAAGTGGTCAAGGGCAATCAGGTGCCGGAGATGGTCGAGGAACTGCACAAGATCCGTGCCTCGAACTTCGAACGCCTGACCCTGCTGATCAAGGGTCGCATCAGCGAAGGCAAGCTCGAAGACGTGCCGCCGTACTTCCACTACTGCGCATCCTGGGCGTTGGTACACGGCGCGGTGGCGCTGTATCACTCGCCGTTCTGGAGCAACGTGCTGGAAGATCAGGAAGGCTTCTTCCAGTTCCTGATGGACATCGGCGTGCGCATGGGCAACAAGCGCAAGCGCGACCCGGAAACGCCGAGCACATAAGTCATTCAGCGGGCTGATTGCGCCGTGTTTTCACAACATGGCGCAATAGCACAGGAATATACTCAGGCATAGGGCTTGCTAAAACCTGATTTCTCAGTCAAGTTTTGCTCGCTCGATTTTCTTTCGCCGGAGTGTTTCATGATCGTTGACCGTCAAGGCAGGCGTTTTCGCAATCTGCGCATCAGCCTGACCTCTGCCTGCAATTACGCCTGTACCTACTGCGTGCCCAACGGCAAGCGGTTGGTCGCTGCGCAGGATGAGCTGTCGGCCGAAGCCATGGCACGCGGCGTCGAATACCTGATCGAAGCGGCCGGCATCGAGCGCCTGCGCATCACTGGCGGCGAGCCACTGGTCAGCCCCAAACTCGAATCGTTCATGACTGCCGTCGGCCAGATGGGCCTCGACGACATCAGCCTGACCACCAATGGTCAACTCCTCGCGAAAAAACTGCCGCTGCTGGTCGATGCCGGTCTGCGCCGGATCAACGTTTCCCTCGATACCCTTGATGCCGCTGCTTTTCGCAGCATCGCTCGTGGCGGCGATCTGGCCAGCGTGCTCGATGGCATGGATCAGGCTGCCGCCGCCGGGATGAAGATCAAGGTCAACATGGTGCCGTTGCGCGGGCAGAACCTCGATCAGGTCATGCCGCTGCTCGACTACTGTCTGGAGCGCGGCTTCGAACTGCGTTTCATCGAGCTGATGCGCATGGGCCATCTGGCCAAGGATTCCAATGCCTTCCTGCAGCAGTTCGTCAGCCTTGAGCAGTTGCTCGGCCTGATCGGCGAACGTTATGAATACGCCCAGACCGACGCACCGGTGGACGCCACGGCTGTGCGCTATGCGATTCCCGGTCGCGGCACTTTCGGGGTGATCGCCAACGAAAGTGTGCCGTTCTGCCGCACTTGTTCGCGCTTGCGCCTGTCATCGACCGGTTGGCTGCATGGCTGTTTATCGTCGAGCAACCGCCACTATGTCGGCGATCTGCTCGACAAGCCGCGCCACCAGGCGTTGCCGGCGCTGCAACGTTTGCTGGTCAAGGCGTTGGGTGACAAACAGGAGGTGGCGTTCTCTGGCGGCGCTACTGTCATGAAGATTATTGGCGGTTGAACAACGGCTTTCGCGAGCAGGCTCGCTCCCACATTTGGAATGCATTTCAATTGTGGGAGCGAGCCTGCTCGCGAATGCCTCTCTCACTGAATTTGTCGAGCTGGCGCAAAAGCTGCATTCAACGGCCATTCGCCGGTTTTCCGACACCGGCTTCTGGAGGAATAGGATGCGTAGCCTGGTTTTGCTGCTGGCCGTTTTGGCGCTTGGCGGCTGCATGAATGTCAGCGATATGGCCGAAGGCACTCGCTATCACATGAGCGATGCGGGGCTTCTGGACCACAGTGACAGCCGCCGGGTGAACAATCTCCGCATTCAGCCGGACTCGTTCATCTTCATCGCCCAGGGCGCGTTCGCGCCACCGGGTGGTTCCTATCCACGGCCAAACGTGGTCGCCGAAGAAGCCTTCAAGGGCTTTGTCGAATACTTCCCGATGGTCCGCCGCGCCCGTGCGCCGGAAGGCCTCGATCAAGCCATGGGCGAAGCCCGTGATGCCGGGGCGCATTACCTGCTCTACACACGTTTCGCCAAGGCTGATGACCGCATCGGCAACTCCGATGAGTGGCTGGACCAGGAAGCCGTGGATCGCCTCGGTATCGATGGCGGCGTGATTCAGATCATGTTGATCGAGACCAGCACCCAGTATTTGATTGATACTGCACGGATCAAGAGTCGTGGCGGTTTACTGACGTTCCATGATTCCAAACCCGAAGACCTCATCGGTCCGCCGCTGGCGCAATACGCACGCAGCCTGCTGGGGATCGGCGACCAGTAATCAAGGAGTACGCCATGAGTGACCCGCAAACAGCCAATGACCTGCTGGGGCAGATCCCCAAGACCAAAGGCCTGCCACCGGTGCATTTGTGGAACCCGGATTTCTGCGGCGACATCGACATGCGCATTGCCCGTGACGGCACCTGGTACTACCTGGGTACGCCGATCGGGCGCAAGCCGATGGTCAAACTGTTCTCCACCATCATCCGCCGCGACGGCGATGATTATTTCCTGATCACCCCGGTCGAGAAGGTCGGGATCAAGGTCGATGACGCGCCGTTCGTGGCGGTTGCCGTTGACGTGCAAGGCGAGGGCGAGGCGCAGGTTTTGCGCTTTACCACCAACGTCGAGGAAACCACCGAAGCGGGGACTGAGCATCCGCTGCGTGTCGAGATCGATCCTGAGACCCAGGAGCCTGCGCCCTATGTGCATGTGCGCAGCAACCTTGAAGCGCTGATTCACCGCAATGTGTTTTACCAGTTGGTGGAACTGGCGGTGAGCCGCGAGATCGATGGTCAGCGCTGGTTGGGCGTGTGGAGCGGCGGCGAGTTCTTTCGCATCGGCCTGGAACCCTGACACAACATTAAAATGTGGGAGCGAGCCTGCTCGCGAACGCGGTGTATCAGTCGCCAGCAATGTTGACTGACACGACGCTTTCGCGAGCAGGCTCGCTCCCACATTGGTTTGCGCAAGCTGAAAAAATCCGATTGACTGTTATTCGTATGATGATTAGCGTAGGCACCCATCGCGATTCGCCTTGAGGTGTACATGTCCAGCAGCTTTCATGCGTCGACCGTTGACTGGCTGGGCAGCTGGATTGCGGCCGGTCAGGTCAAGCCGGGGCAGACCATCAAGGTCGAGGCGGATCTGGGCGAGCAGCTTGGCGTCAGCCGCACAGTGATTCGCGAAGCCATCAAAACCCTCGTCGCCAAAGGCATGCTCGAAGTCGGTCCGAAAGTCGGCACGCGGGTGTTGCCAGTACGGCGCTGGAATCTGTTCGATCCGCAGGTGGTCGGTTGGCTATCGCGCAATGGGTTGCCGGAAAACTTCGTCGATGACCTGCTGGATTTGCGCCGCACCATTGAGCCGATGGCGGTGCGCTGGGCCTGTGAGCGGGCGACACCGGAGCAGATCGAAGCGGTACAACTGGCTTTCAATGCGCTGGAACGTGCAGTCGACAGCGGCGTTGATTAC
This sequence comes from Pseudomonas sp. 2957, assembly GCF_031456345.1. NCBI lineage: Bacteria > Pseudomonadati > Pseudomonadota > Gammaproteobacteria > Pseudomonadales > Pseudomonadaceae > Pseudomonas > Pseudomonas sp. 2957. Next base: position 252,476 of record NZ_JAVDUL010000003.1, on the reverse strand, counting down.
AACCGTGCCGACCAGGCTTTCCACGAATGCATCCTGGCCGCCAGCCATAATCAGTTCATCGAACAAATGGTCCCGGCCCTCGGCGCGTTGCTGGCGGTGTCGTTCGAAGTCTCCGCCGCCGACCCCGATGAACTGCGCCGCACCTTGCCGATCCATAAAGACATGGCCGATGCCATCGCCGCGCGCGATTCGACCCGTGGCGTGTGGGCGTGCATGACCTTGATCGACAATGCCGATCTGGCGATAAAACGCTTTTACCCGAAAGTCATGGCGGACCGCAAAGCCAGCTAAGACCGAAAATTCCCTGTGGGAGCGAGCCTGCTCGCGAATGCGTCAGGTCAGATACATCATCATTGACTGACACGCCGCCTTCGCGAGCAGGCTCGCTCCCACATTGGAAACAACAAGAACATGAAGGATTCCAGATGACCTGCACCGCCCTGACCCAACACCGCGCGCAACTCGGCGAAGGCCCGTTCTGGGATGCGCCGACCCAGGCGTTGTACTGGGTCGATATCGCTGGCAAACAAGCGTTGCGCCTGATCGGTCAGAACGTGCAGATCTGGCAGATGCCCGAGCACATCTCCGCCTTCATTCCCTGCGCCAGCGGCGATGCGTTGGTCACGCTCAGCAGCGGTGTCTATCGGCTGGATCTCGATTCGCCCGGCCTCGAGCCACGCTTGACGCTGTTCTGCGTCGCCGACCCGCAACCGGGCAACCGTCCCAACGAAGCCCGTTGCGATGCCTTGGGCCGGTTGTGGTTGGGCACCATGCAGAACAACATCGGCGAGCACGGTGAGGATCTGCCGCTGGTGCGCCGTTCCGGAGGCCTGTTCCGTATCGATCCCGATCAGCGCGTGACACCGCTGCTGCTCGGTCTGGGCATTCCCAATACCTTGTTGTGGAGTGACGACGGCACCACGCTGTTGTTTGGTGAAAGCCTCGACAGCACGCTCAATCGATATTTCATCCGCACTGACGGCAGTCTCGATGCTCCGCAGGTGTTTTACTCGTCTGATCAACACGGTGGTCCCGATGGCTCGGCGATGGACGCCGAAGGCTACGTGTGGAATGCACGCTGGGACGGCAGTTGCCTGCTGCGCCTGACGCCGGACGGGCAGGTGGATCGCAAAATCGATCTGCCGGTCAGTCGCCCGACCAGTTGCGTGTTCGGTGGCGAAGACTTGAAAACCTTATTCATCACCAGCGCCAAGAGTCCGCTGAACCATTCATTGGATGGTGCGGTGCTGAGCATGCGCGTCGACGTTGCAGGAAAACTCTGTACGCGTTTTGCTGGCTAGATCCCAAAATATGGGATGCAAAATTATATATTGAGATTATTTGGCGGTCGGGTTTATAGTCGGCTCCAGCAGTAACACGCACTCACACTTAAAAAGAACAAAACAGGTGAAGTGATGCAGCGAATTCTTGTCGCCCGCGCAAGCGGATCCGCCTTTCGCCACGGCTCAATGCCGTTGACGACGCTTGCCTGTCTGTTTTCCCCAGCCGTCAAAACCGGACATCGACCGATGGCCGGTTTTTTTGCGCCTGCGTGCAGGAGGCCTGAGCCATGGCTGAAGCGCTGACATTGCCGCAAGTGTCGGCCCCGCCGAAAGGCGAGCGCCTGAAAAACAAGGTCGTGCTGTTGACCGGGGCCGCTCAGGGCATCGGCGAAGCTATCGTCGCCGCCTTCGCCTCGCAGCAAGCCAGATTACTCATCAGCGACATCCAGGCCGACAAGGTCGAGCAGGTCGCCGCTCACTGGCGCGATCAGGGCCATGACGTGCAGGCGCTCAAGGTCGACGTATCGAATCAGCAGGATCTGCATGCCCTGGCCCGACGCGCCGTGGAATTGCATGGCCGCATCGATGTGTTGGTCAACTGTGCCGGGGTCAATGTGTTCCGCGATCCTTTGCAGATGACCGAAGAGGACTGGCACCGCTGCTTCGCCATCGATCTGGATGGCGCCTGGTATGGCTGCAAAGCGGTGCTGCCGCAGATGCTCGAGCAGGGCGTGGGCAGCATCATCAACATCGCCTCGACCCATTCCAGCCACATCATTCCCGGCTGCTTCCCGTACCCGGTGGCCAAGCACGGCTTGCTCGGCCTGACCCGCGCACTCGGCATCGAATACGCGGCCAAAGGCATTCGCGTCAACGCCATCGCGCCGGGCTACATCGAAACGCAGCTGAACGTCGATTACTGGAATGGCTTTGCCGATCCGCACGCCGAGCGGCAGCGCGCCTTTGACCTGCACCCGCCCAAGCGCATCGGCCAGCCGATCGAAGTGGCGATGACGGCGGTGTTTCTGGCCAGCGATGAGGCACCGTTTATCAATGCTTCGTGCATCACTATCGATGGTGGCCGCTCGGTGATGTACCACGACTGAATAAAACGGATCTCCAGCGCTGAACTACGCTTGAAATCCAATCATCATACGATATGACTATTTTCAACCAGCTTCACTGAGAACACGCATCAACGCTTTTCAAACCTTGCTCAAAAAAAATAACAAGGAGTCATCTGATGAAACGTCGTTTCGGGATTCGTACCCTGTGCAGCACTGCCCTGGCGGTCACTGCGTTCAGCCTGAGCAGTGCGCTGCTCGCCGCCGACGCGGTGAAGATCGGTTTTCTGGTCAAGCAGGCCGAAGAACCGTGGTTCCAGACCGAATGGGCTTTTGCCGAAAAAGCCGCCAAGGACAAAGGCTTTGAACTGATCAAGATCGCGGTACCGGATGGCGAGAAGACCCTCTCGGCCATCGACAGCCTGGCCGCCAACGGCGCCAAGGGCTTCGTGATCTGCCCGCCGGACGTGTCCCTCGGCCCGGCGATCATGGCCAAAGCCAAGATCAACGATCTGAAAGTGATTGCGGTCGATGACCGTTTCGTCGACGCCAACGGCAAATTCATGGAAGACGTGCCGTACCTGGGCATGGCCGCGTTTGAAGTGGGCCAGAAGCAGGGCGCCGCCATGGCCGCCGAAGCGAAAAAGCGTAACTGGGACTGGAAAGACACCTACGCGGTGGTCAACACCTATAACGAACTCGACACCGGCAAGAAGCGCACCGACGGTTCGGTCGATGCCCTGAAGAAGGCCGGCATGCCGGAGGACCACATCCTCTTCGCCGCGCTGAAAACCCTCGACGTACCGGGCAGCATGGACGCCACCAACTCGGCGCTGGTGAAACTGCCGAGCGCGGCGAAAAACCTGATCATCGGCGGCATGAACGACAACACCGTGCTCGGCGGCGTGCGCGCCACCGAAGCGGCCGGGTTTGCCGCGAGCAACGTGATCGGCATCGGCATCAACGGCACCGACGCCATCGGCGAGTTGAAAAAGCCTAACAGCGGCTTCTTCGGTTCGATGCTGCCAAGCCCGCACATCGAAGGCTACAAGACCGCCGAGATGATGTACGAGTGGATCACCGCCGGCAAAGAGCCGCCGAAGTACACCGCCATGGATGACGTCACCCTGATCACCCGCGAAAACTTCAAGCAAGAGCTGGAAAAAATCGGCTTGTGGAACTGAGGCAGCGACGGCCCGGGCAGCCGGGCCGTTTTTCGGTGTGAAGAGGTGGCTTTATGCACGCGCAAGTACAGACACAAGAACAACACGGCGCCAACGGCAGCCTGCGCTTCAACGGGATCGGCAAGACCTTTCCCGGCGTGAAAGCGCTCGACGGCATCAGCTTCGTCGCCCACCCCGGCCAGGTTCATGCCCTGATGGGCGAGAACGGCGCGGGCAAATCGACCCTGCTGAAGATTCTCGGTGGTGCTTACATTCCGAGCAGCGGCGAGCTGCAGATCGGCGAGCAGGCGATGGCGTTCAAGTCCACCGCTGACAGCATCGGCAGCGGCGTCGCGGTGATTCACCAGGAACTGCATCTGGTCCCGGAAATGACCGTGGCCGAAAACCTGTTTCTTGGCCATCTGCCGGCCAGTTTCGGCCTGATCAATCGCAGTGAGCTGCGCCAGAAAGCCTTGAATTGCCTGAAGGGGCTGGCGGACGAAATCGATCCGCAAACCAAGGTCGGACGCTTGTCGCTGGGTCAGCGGCAACTGGTGGAAATCGCCAAAGCGCTGTCGCGCGGCGCTCACGTCATCGCTTTCGACGAACCGACCAGCAGCCTCTCGGCGCGCGAGATCGATCGCTTGATGGCGATCATCGGGCGCCTGCGCGACGAAGGCAAAGTGGTGCTCTACGTTTCCCATCGCATGGAAGAAGTCTTCCGCATTTGCGACGCCGTCACCGTGTTCAAGGACGGCCGCTACGTTCGTACATTCGACGACATGAGCCAGTTGACCCACGATCAACTGGTGACCTGCATGGTCGGTCGCGACATTCAGGATATCTACGATTACCGCCATCGCCCGCGCGGTGCCGTGGCGTTGAAGGTCGATGGTTTGCTCGGCCCGGGCCTGCGTGAGCCGATCAGTTTCGAAGCGCACAAGGGCGAAATCCTTGGCCTGTTCGGGCTGGTCGGGGCAGGGCGCACCGAGCTGTTTCGCCTGCTCAGCGGCCTGGAGCGCAACACCGCTGGCCGTCTCGAACTGCGCGGCCATGAGCTGAAACTGCGCTCGCCGCGTGACGCGATCGCCGCCGGCATTTTGCTCTGCCCGGAAGACCGCAAGAAGGAAGGCATCATCCCGTTGGCCAGCGTTGCCGAGAACATCAACATCAGTGCCCGCGGTGCGCATTCCGGGCTCGGCTGCCTGATTCGCGGCCTGTGGGAAAAGGGCAACGCCGACAAGCAGATCAAGGCCCTGAAAGTGAAAACCCCGCACGCCGGCCAGCAGATCAAGTTCCTTTCCGGCGGCAATCAGCAGAAGGCCATTCTCGGCCGCTGGCTATCGATGCCGATGAAAGTCCTGCTGCTCGACGAACCGACCCGTGGCATCGATATCGGCGCCAAGGCCGAGATCTACCAGATCATTCATAACCTCGCCGCCGACGGTATTTCGGTGATCGTGGTGTCCAGCGATCTGATGGAAGTGATGGGCATTTCCGACCGCATCCTGGTGCTGTGCGAAGGCGCCCTGCGCGGCGAAGTCAGCCGCGACCAGGCCAATGAATCCAACCTGCTGCAACTGGCTTTGCCACGCCACCGCGCTGACGGCGTGGCGAACTGAGAGGTGACTATGATGACTACGCAAAACGAAACCCTGCCGACCGAGCGCAAACCGCTGGACATGCGGCGCTTCCTCGATGACTGGGTCATGCTGCTGGCGGCGATCGGCATCTTTGTCGCCTGCACACTGCTGATCGACAACTTCCTCTCGCCGCTGAACATGCGTGGCCTGGGTCTGGCGATTTCCACCACCGGCATCGCCGCGTGCACCATGCTTTATTGCCTGGCATCCGGGCACTTCGACCTCTCGGTCGGCTCAGTGATCGCCTGTGCCGGCGTGGTCGCGGCAGTGGTAATGCGTGACACCAACAGTGTATTTCTCGGGGTCAGCGCGGCGTTGGCGATGGGCCTGATCGTCGGGCTGATCAACGGCATCGTGATCGCCAAGTTGCGCGTCAATGCCTTGATTACAACGCTGGCGACCATGCAGATTGTGCGCGGCCTGGCCTATATCTTTGCCAACGGCAAGGCAGTCGGCGTTTCGCAGGAATCGTTCTTTGTTTTCGGCAATGGCCAGCTGTTCGGTGTGCCGGTGCCGATCCTGATCACTATTGTCTGCTTCCTGTTTTTCGGCTGGCTGCTGAACTACACCACCTATGGGCGCAACACCATGGCCATCGGTGGCAACCAGGAAGCGGCGCTGCTGGCGGGCGTCAACGTCGACCGCACCAAGATCATCATCTTCGCCGTGCACGGTGTGATCGGCGCGCTGGCGGGTGTGATTCTGGCCTCGCGGATGACTTCCGGGCAGCCAATGATTGGTCAGGGTTTTGAATTGACAGTGATTTCCGCGTGCGTATTGGGCGGGGTTTCGCTGAGTGGCGGCATCGGCATGATTCGTCATGTGATTGCCGGGGTGTTGATTCTGGCGATCATCGAGAATGCGATGAACCTGAAGAACATCGATACGTTTTATCAGTATGTGATTCGTGGTTCGATTCTGTTGCTGGCCGTGGTCATTGACCGCTTGAAACAACGGTAACGTCAAAAGCTACCCCTCACCCCAGCCCTCTCCCAAAGGGAGAGGGGGCCGACCGAGGTGTCTTGCGTTGTACATCGACCTGAAATATCGGGTCGATTGTGGATTCGCTAAAGCAACATCAGTTCGGCGCATTTCCTGAGCACTCCCCAATCAGTTCCCTCTCCCTCCGGGAGAGGGCTAGGGTGAGGGGCTCTTGATTTTGCTCTCTCCACCGGTCACCTCCCTCAAATTTTTGTTGCCCGCCACGCCCCGTTTCGGTTATCAATTTGTACATGATTAGACAGGTACGATTCGACAAGAAACAACGGGTGGTCGACGAGCTCGTCCGACGCATCGAAAGCGGCCTCATGGAGGACGGCTTTCTGTTGCCCGGCGAACATCAGTTGGCTCAAGAATTCCAGGTCAGCCGTGGCACCTTGCGTGAGGCGCTGGCCGAACTGAAGCGGCGTAATTACATCGCCACGCAAAGCGGTGTCGGCTCCATCGTCACTTTCGACGGTGTCGCGCTGGATCAGCGCAGCGGCTGGGCGCAGGCGCTGGCCGACAGCGGGGCGCTGATCAATACCGAAGTGTTGCGCCTCGAAGCCGTGACTCGCCCGGATCTGCTGGTGCGTTTCGGCACCGATCAATTCATCACCCTCGACCGTCGCCGGCGCGCCACCGACGGTACGCTGGTGTCTCTCGAACGATCCTTGATGCCGGCCAACGGCGGCCTGGAAAGCCTGCCCCGCGTCGGCCTGATCGACAATTCCCTGACCATCACCCTGGCCGCCTACGGCTATATCGGCGAGCGCGGCGATCAGTGGATCGGCGCCGAGCCGCTGAATGCCGAAGACGCTGAGCTGCTTGGTCGCCCGGTCGGCACGGTGTTTCTCAAAGCCCTGCGCACCACCTACGACCGGCAGAACCGTTTCATGGAGCAGGTCGAAAGCCTGCTCGACCCGGTGCACTTTCGTCTGCACCTGCAATTCGGAGAATCGAAATGACCGCGCTCAACCGTGCGCTTGGCGCTTTCTATGGTCTGGCCCTGGGTGACGCGCTGGGCATGCCGACACAGTCGCTCGATCGTGAAACGATCAAGGCGCGCTTCGGCCAGATCACTGATTTGCAGGACGCAGGCCCCTTGCAACCGATCGCCGCGAACATGCCCAAAGGCTCGATCACCGATGACACCGAGCAGGCGATCCTGGTCGGCGAATTATTGGTCGAAGGTCACGGCCGTATCGAGCCGGCGGTTCTCGCCCAGCGCTTGATCGAATGGGAAGCCGAGATGCAGGCCAAAGGCTCGCAGGACTTGCTCGGCCCCTCGACCAAACGCGCCATTGAAATGATCCTCGCCGGGCATTCCCCGGAAGAAGCCGGGCGCTACGGCACCACCAATGGCGCGGCGATGCGCATCACCCCGGTGGGCATTGCCGCGAATGTGGCCGACCCGCAGCGCTTCATTGCGGCGGTCGTGCAGGCTTGCCAGGTGACGCATAACACCACGCTGGGGATTTCCAGTGCAGCGGCGGTGGCGGCGGTGGTCTCCGCTGGCATCAATGACGTCGATCTCGGCGAGGCGCTGAACCTCGGCCAGCAGATCGCCCAGCAGGCCGAAGCCCACGGGCATTGGGTTGCTGGCGGGCGCATGGCCTCGCGCATCAGTTGGGCGCGCAGTATCAGCGTCGACAGTGACAAAGCACTGCTCGCCGATCTGCTCTACGACGTGATCGGCACATCGGTGGCGTCGCAGGAGTCGGTGGTGGTTTCATTCGCCCTGGCCCAGCAAGTGGCCATCGGCGAGATGACGGCATTCGAGGCGTTGTGCATGGCTGCCAGCCTGGGCGGCGACACGGATACCATCGCGGCGATTCTCGGCGCCATGCTCGGCGCTTGCCTGGGTCTTGAGTGCTGGCCGCAGCCGATGATCGAGACGGTGAAAGTCGTTAATCAACTTGAGCTGGAACCGTTAGTGCAGGGGCTGTTGGCCTTGCGTTGACTGGCTGGCCTCTTCGCGAGCAGGCTCGCTCCCACAATTGGAATGCATTTCCATGTGGGAGCGAGCCTGCTCGCGAAAGGGGCGGCGCATTTCTAAAGAATTCACACAGCAATGGATCGCACAGACAGGCCTCGGAAGGCCGGTTGTCTTGTCGTTTTGCATCATTGCCACAACCACAAAAAAGGCAAACAGGAGCATCTTCATGAGTTCATCAACCGCCGGGCAAGGCGTCGGGCAACTGGAAACCCGGGGCATCGAGCCGGTGCCGGAAGCCGAGTGCAACGGCCATCCGCTGCAACTGTTCTGGGTCTGGTTCGCCGCGAACATTTCCATCCTCGGCCTGCCGCTGGGTGCCACGCTGGTGGCGTTTCGCGGGCTGGCGATCTGGCAGGCGATCATCGTCGCGATTCTTGGTGCCGCCGGTTCGTTTGCTGTGGTCGGGATCATTTCGATTGCCGGTCGTCGTGGCCGCGCACCGAGCCTGACCCTGTCACGGGCAATCTTTGGCGTACGCGGCAACATCGGCCCGACGCTGGTTTCGCTGATGTCACGTCTGGGTTGGGAAACCGTCAACACCACCACCGCCGCGTTCGTGCTGTTGTCGCTATGCTCGATCCTCTTCGGCTCGCCGGTCGAGGCGAAAAGTGCGCCGGTCCTGACGCTGATCTTTATCGCCATCTTCGTCCTGCTGACCTTGTCAGTGTCCGGACTCGGCCACGCGACCCTGCTGGTGATCCAGAAGTGGGCGACGTACGTGTTCGGTGCGCTGAACATTCTCGTCGGTGGCTTTCTCTGCGCGACCATCGACTGGAGCGCGGTGTTCAACGCCACGCCAGCACCGCTGAGCGCAATGATCATCGGCATCGGTACCATGGCCGCCGGCACCGGTATCGGTTGGGCCAACGCTGGCGCTGACATGTCGCGCTATCAGCATCGCAGCGTCAAGGCTGTGCGCCTGGTGGCATCGGCGGCGTTCGGCGCGGGCATTCCGCTGGTGCTGCTGATTACCCTCGGCGGCTTGTTGTCGGTGGGCAACAATGATCTGGCTTCGGCGACTGATCCCATCGTGGCGATCCGCGACATGCTGCCGACCTGGATGGCCGTGCCGTACCTGATCACCGCGTTCGGCGGTCTGCTGCTGTCGAACAACCTGTCGGTGTACTCCGCCGGCCTGACCACGCTGACTCTGGGCCTCAAGGTAAAACGGGTCTACGCGGTGGTGGTCGACATTGTCGCGATCTTCGCCGGTTCGATCTACTTCATGCTGATCGCCGACAGTTTCTACGGCCCGTTCATCACCTTCATTTCCCTGCTCGCAGTGCCGATCACTGCCTGGGTCGGGATCTTCGTGGTCGACCTGATTCACCGCCACTACTACAGCCCCAAAGACCTGCTCGACGTCAGCCCGAGCAGCGCCTACTGGTATCGCGGCGGCATCGAGTGGCGCGCATTTGGCGCGTGGGCGATCGCCATCGTGCTTGGCTTCAGCTTCACCACCATCGGCACCACGGCAGAAAACGTCTGGTTCAAGGGCTTTCTGTCCGACTCCTGGCTGGGCCACAACGGCCTCGGCTGGATCGTGACCTTCGTCGTCGCCGGTGGCATTTACCTGGTACTTGGCGGTGCGAAAGATCGCCGCGCCGCGCAACCCGAGAATGCTCATGCCTAAGATGTTGCACACCGGCCAGGTCATCATCGACCTGGTCATGGCCGTGGATAAACTGCCGCAGATAGGCGGCGACGTGCTGGCGCAGTCGGCGGGTTTCGAAGCCGGCGGCGGTTTCAACGTGATGGCGGCGGCAGCGCGCAACGGTCTGCCGGTGGTCTATCTCGGTCGTCATGGCACGGGACGTTTCGGTGATCTGGCGCGCCAGGCGATGCAGGCGGAAGGTATCTGCATCGGCATCCGCGAACCGGCCGAGCGCGACACTGGTTTGTGCGTGGCGCTGACCGATGCCTCGGCGGAACGCAGTTTCATTTCCTACATCGGCGCCGAAGGTGAGGTGACCGAGGAGGACCTGAGCAGCGTGGCTGCCGAGCCCGGCGATTACGTTTATCTCAGCGGTTACAGTCTGCTGCACGAGGGCAAGGCGCAGGCGTTGCTCGACTGGACGCTGGCGCTGCCGGCGTCGGTCAATGTGGTGTTCGACCCGGGGCCGCTGGTGGAGTCACCTGACGCGCCGATGATGCAGGCGTTGCTGCCGCGCATCGATGTGTGGACCAGCAACAGTGTCGAAGCGCTGCGGTTTACCGGAGCCGATGAGATTGGTATCGCGATGGATTGCCTCGCGGAACTGCTGCCGGAAAGTATGCTGATGGTGGTGCGCGACGGGCCGCAGGGTTGCTGGATTCAACAGCGCGGCGAGCGCCGTCAGGTGCCGGGATTTGCTGTGAAAGCGGTGGACAGTAATGGCGCCGGCGATGCACATGCCGGGGTGTTTGTGGCCGGATTGGCGCAGGGGTTGGATGCACTGGAAGCGGCGCGGCGGGCCAATGCGGCAGCGGCTCTGGCGGTGACTCGCTGGGGGCCGGCGACTTCACCTGGGGCGACTGAGGTGGATGCGTTTATCTATCAGTCCTGCGGCGATTGAGCCGAAGCCTTCGCGAGCAGGCTCGCTCCCACATTGGATCTACGTCGTACACAAATCTTCTGTAGGAGCTGCCGAAGGCTGCGATCTTTTGATCTTGAAAAGCAAAAGATCGCAGCCTTCGGCAGCTCCTCCAGTGGGCGTCGTTCTAGCTCGCCTTGCGCAACGCCTCAATCAACTCCTGCTTGCGCATCGACGAGCGTCCCGGAATATTCTTCGCTCGGGCTTCCTTCATCAGGCTATCGACGGTCTGCGCATTCTTCGAGGTCTCGCTATCGCGTGAATGGCCCTTGCGGCTAGCCACCGCACGGCGCGATGACTCTTTGCGCTCTTCCGACTTGGCACTTGCAGGCTTCTTGCGCCCTGAGCCGCCGGACTTTTCGCCCCCGCCGGATTGTTTGTTCACTGTCGCCCAGGCACGCGCCTCAGCTTCATCTTTCGACACGCCCTTTTTCTCGTAGCTGTCTTCGATGTGCTCGGCTTTGCGCTTCTGTTCGCTGGTGTATTTGTCTTTGCTTCCACGAGGCATGGGATTTCTCCTTGCGTCAGGATGTGCTGCGTTACGCCGAAGGCTGCGAATCACTCGAGGCGAATCACCCGTTCGAAGTCGAAGATCCGCAGCCCCAACCAGCGTCAGCTATCGAGTTTCTTCGCCGCTTCAACGCCGGCTGAACTGAGCTTGATCGGCAGGTTCAGCGAGTGCTCACCGGCTTCGCTGCAGGTCACATGACCATGGTGAATCAGCCCGCGATCCTGCAGGGCGGCGAGGGCGCTGGCCACGACTTTCTCGCCCCGGTAATTGTCCAGCACCTCCTTGCCCAAGCCGTTGGGATGCGCGTGCAGCAGGCGGGTGAGAACTTCTTTTTCCAGGTCTTTGTCGACGTTCATGGTTACCTCTTCATGGGAGTGAATAGGGCGCTCGCGTCGGCGAACTACTGACCGGCACCTTCGGAACCGGAGCCACCGGTGGTGGTTTTCGAGCCGACACCGGGGCCGGCATTGTCAGGCGGAGTGGCAGGAGAGTCAGGCGTGTTCATGCCACCCTGACGGCCCGGATCGCTGCCTTGTGTGCGCGGATCGGTGCCGGTGGCGGGTGGCTGATTGATCAGCGGCACGCCGGAACCATCGGTATTCATACCGGGAGCACTGTTGATGGCGGGCGCGCGTGGCGGGGTCGGATCGGTAGGGCCAGTGCCCGCTGCCGTGGACGAGGCGGCGAACACCGCAGGGCAGAGCAGGGCGCTGAAGACTAAAGCGGTCAACCTTGACGAGATCATAGGGCTTCTCCAGTGATTGGAATCCTTACACTGGGTTGGTCAGCCCTGATGACGGATTGGTGCCTGATGATCGACGAACGGTCTTCTCCGGGGTCGCGTGTCTGCTGTTCAGACGATGCCGATCTTTAGTGTTCCCATCGGTGCAAAACAGTTAACGGTCATAAGCATCCTTTCAGAACGTGCGCTATCAACTGTGGGAGCGAGCCTGCTCGCGAAGGCATTCTGTCAGTTGACTCGAGGCTGACTGGAAGGACGCATTCGCGAGCAGGCTCGCTCCCACAGGGGCAACGGCGTTCGCCCGATCGGGCAGGTCAGTATGTTTGCCATGTGACGAGCGCCGCTGCGCGCCTTAGTATGGCGCTTTAATTTGCAGACAAGGCCCGTCCATGACGATCGAAATCCGCCCGGCGACCCCCAGCGATGCGCCGCAAATCCTCGCCTTCATCACCGAACTGGCAGATTTCGAAAAGGCCCGTCACGAAGTCATCGCCAGCGTCGCCGACATCGAACGCAGCCTGTTCGGCGAAGGCGCCACCGCCCATGGCCTGATCTGCCTGCGCGACGGCTTGCCGATCGGCTTCGCGGTGTTCTTCTTCAGTTATTCAACGTGGCTGGGCAGCAATTGCCTGTACCTCGAAGACCTCTACATCACCCCCGAACAACGTGGCGGCGGCGCCGGCAAAACCCTGCTGCGCCACCTGGCGAAAATCGCCTGCGCCAACGACTGCGGCCGCTTCGAATGGAGCGTGCTGGAATGGAACACCCCAGCCATCGAATTCTACAAATCTCTCGGCGCACAACCGCAGGAGGAATGGGTGCGGTATCGCATGGATGGCAAGGTGTTGCGAGAGTTTGCCGAGGGCTGAGCACAATGATGGCAATCTACTGCTGATTCAGTTGTCGCCACCGCTCTGGTCCGGCATTCTGTGCGCCATTTTTGCGCGCTCACGGACGACACCTGCAATGCAACTGGCAAAATTTCTCCGCGCCTGTGGAGCCCTCGCTGCGTCAATGAGTGACCAGCTATGAGCGGACTGCAGGCGTCTATGCGTCTGTATGGTCTGGTGAAAACTACCGGCTCTTCTGACGACCCGAATCGACAGGCTGTCGAAATTCTCTGCATGGCCCAGCGCACCGGCGGCCTGGCTATTCGGGCTTTCGTGTCGCGGCTCGACGCCGAGTTGATGTCGCGCAGCGCCGGCCTCGGCGAATACCGTGTGGTAGCGCTGAGAACCTTTGATCCAACTGCGATTATCGACGCTCATCAAGGCTGGCTGATGCTGCACATCTGTTGCAGCTTCGTCGCTCTCGCCGGCCATTCTCTGTTGAAAAACGGTGCGTTGATCCCGATGGGCTGGCACGTCTACTCCGAAGTGGGGCGCTGGACCTCCAGGCATCATCTGGACCTTGGCGTGGAAATGGTCGAGTTGCTGCAATCGACTTTCGAGCGCAATCACCTGCGCAACTACAACGCCTGGCTCAACGAACTTGATGATGCAACGCCTGCCGAGTTGAGTTGGCAAGCCAACGAAGCCTGGCGTGCCATACAAACCGCGACATCACCTGAAAGCCGTGAGCATTGTCATGCTCTGTTCGACCCGGTCGATAATCGCTGGCGCTTTGCCGCGACCGACATCGACATCTATCAGCCATCCCCGGCACCCCTTAAGCAAGGAGCTTTGAATTGAGTGGTAAACCCGCAGCTCGCGTCACCGACCCAACCGCCTGCCCACTGCCAGGTCACGGCACCAACCCGATTGTCTCCGGCTCGCCGGACGTATTCTTCGACGGCCTCGCTGCTGCACGCATGACCGATAAATCAGCGTGTGGCAGCCCTATCACCGGAGCGGTCTCCGGCACTGTTTTCATTAACGGCCTGAATGCCGCGATGCTCGATAGCACTGGTGGGCATGGCAATGTCGTGATCGGTGGCTCGGGCACGGTGATCATCGGCCAAAGTGGGGGAGGGGCCGCATTTAGTGGGCTGTTGCCGATGCCGGTGCATTTCACTGACAGGTTGCAAGTGACGAATGAAGCGACTGGACAGCCAGTGCCTTATCACGCCTACACCATTCAACGAGGCGACGGAAGTGAGGAACACGGTGTTACTGATGCGAACGGATTCACTCATATGGTCAGTTCGCACGTGGCAGAAACCATCAAACTATTCGTGGAATGATTGCTTATGTCCGAAGTCAATGCACCTACTGAAGTACCTCATGCGAAAAGGGAAGTCAAAGCACATACACTTACATGCAAGACCGATCAGACCAATAAGCAGGTGGCCATATCTCTGCGGAATTTTGTGGTTTTTTTTATTGGTGGTGCTGGAGACCAGGAAAGTTATTACTTCAGTGGGCCAAATAATAATGTCGACGCGGTGCGCGAAATCTTTATCAGAGATGCCAAGGCGTTGAAATTTCCTGTGGGAAAATTTGAGTCGTGGCCTCTTGGCTATAATGATTTCATTAGCGATAAAGACCTATCTGAAAAGGTACTGGCGAAGATCCCTGACTGCTCAACCGCTGTGTACATTGTGGGTCATAGTCTGGGAGGCTGGAATGGCGCCCACCTTTCAGCCACTCTCACGGAGAAGGGCTATACAGTGAGAATGTTACTGACCATCGATCCGGTTGGCGAAGGTGTATTGGTCTGGGGTATTTCCAATATCTACCGGTTGCCACCCAAGCCCAAGGCTCAGTACTGGGTTAATATTCGCGCTGCGCCGAAGATAACGAACGTATCAGATACGGTTGCTAGTTTTGGTGAACAATGGGAGGTTTCTACCGGGCCTAATGTAATGGGGCGCGTAGATGTGAATCATGCGGATGCAAATATTATGTATTTGCGGCCGTTGGATAACGGCATGACTGCTCGTCAGATTTTTAACGAGTCGGTCTTGAGTTTTTTCAAGGAATGAACATCGTGTCTCGATTTTTTTTGATGGGTTTATTGGTCATATGTTCTGGGTGTTCAATGAATCACGAAAAGCCGGCTGCGAAGCTGTTTTATTCCGGTGTTGATGAGTTGGAAGACACCGGAATCTATCAGGTTCACTTTCTCTCCGATGTGGAATTACTCGAGTTGTTCACATCACATATAAGCCAAGGGTTGGTATGTACTGTGGATGATGATGTGGACTTTTCTGTTGGGCACCAGATAAAACGCTCCGGTTTTGGCCTTGTTGAGCGCGATGAGAGTGGCGCTGCAAACGAGTACAAAGCCGACGTGATTTTCAGAGAGTCGACTGGCGAAAAGGGCGCGGAAATCTTTCCGGAGGGGCCGGTGCTCAATCGTTGGTTTACGAACAGACGTTTTATTTCCTGCGTGTTCCGCGTTCATACGACTCCTTACAAAACGTATTTTTCCCAAATCATGCGTGTGCCAACTGCCGACCTGGCGCGAGCTATCAACAGGGAGTGAATCCTTCATTCATCCAGGCTCCTTTTCTGGCGGGAGGGAGCCTGATCTCGATTGCTCCTCTGCCGCCTTTCAATGTCCGCTGAGCAGATGCATGCAGCGCCTTTCGCAGAAAATCTTTAATACCTTGGCTTTTTCTCCGTTGATCCTTACGAAGCACGATTTGTACCCGCGACAAGACAAGCTCGCCACTTGCGCGAATCCCAAAATATGGGATTGATATTTATATATTGAGATTTTAGCCCGCCCGGGTTTATAGTCCGTCGCACTCACTGCCAAAAACAAAACAGGTGAAGCGATGCAGGCGCAATTGATCGCGCTCGATTGGGGGACGACCTCATTACGTGCTTACAAACTCGCGGCGGACGGTGTGGTGCTGGAGCAGCGTGCGCTGTCGTCCGGGATCATGCAGTTGCCCAAGACCCCGCGAATCATCCACGGCCGTGAATGCGCCGATGGTTTTGAACTGGCCTTCGACGAGGCCTGCGGTGACTGGCTCGATGCGCAGCCGGATCTGCCGGTGATCGCTTGCGGCATGGTCGGCAGTGCGCAGGGCTGGCGCGAAGCGCCTTACTGCGAAACGCCAGCCGACGTCGCCCATCTCGGAAATTCCCTACAAACCGTTGTCAGTCTGCGCGGTACGCCGGTGCATATCGTCCCGGGCGTGATCCAGCGTTCGCGTCTGCCGAATGTAATGCGCGGCGAAGAAACCCAAGTCCTCGGCGTGCTGCAAAGTCTGCCGGTCGAGGCGGGTAATGATCTGCTGATCGGCCTGCCTGGCAGCCACTCGAAGTGGGTGGAGGTGGTCGATGGCCGCATCACCCATTTCGACACGTTCATGACCGGCGAAGTGTTTGCCGTGCTCAGCGAGCACAGCATTCTCGGCCGTACCCAACAACCGAGCGCGACCTTCGATGCGCAGGCGTTCGATCGCGGCGTGCAAATCGCGCTGTCGACAGATGCCGAGCTCGGTGTGCTGTCGACCTTGTTCAGCGCCCGCACCCTCGGCCTGACCGGTGAATTGAGCCCGACTGCTCAGGCGGACTATCTGTCCGGCCTGATGATCGGCCATGAGCTGGCCGCGCTCGCCAATGTGCAGCGGCGCCGGCGCAATCAAGCGAATCTTCCAGCGATCGTGCTCATCGGCAATGCGCTTCTGTGCGCACGCTATCAACGCGCGCTCGACGCCTGCGGCTTTGCTCGGGTAACGCTGGCCGAGCAGGCGACCGAGCGTGGCCTGTGGCAACTGGCGCGCGCCGCCGGACTGATCGATTCCTCATCCCGTTAACCCTGACTGGAGGCCTGACATGCTCAAGCAAGCACTGGCACAAAACGGTCTGATCGCGATTCTGCGTGGCCTGCAACCGCAGGAAGCGGCGGCTGTCGGAGAAGTCCTGTATTCCGCCGGATTTCGCGTCATCGAAGTACCGCTCAATTCCCCATCGCCATACGAAAGTATCCGCATCCTGCGTGATGCGCTGCCCGCCGATTGCCTGATCGGTGCTGGCACGGTGCTCAGCCCCGAGCAGGTCGAGCAGGTCAAAGCTGCTGGCGGCCAAGTGATCGTAATGCCGCACAGCGATGCCAAGGTGTTGCGCGCGGCGAAAGCGGCGGGGCTGTACCTGTCGCCTGGCGTGGCTACGCCGACCGAAGCCTTCGCCGCACTGGCTGAGGGCGCGGACATTCTCAAGCTGTTTCCGGCCGAACAAATGAACCCGGCGGTCGTCAAGGCCTGGCTGGCGGTGTTGCCAGCCGGCACGGTGCTGGCGCCGGTCGGCGGGATCACACCGGACAACATGCAGGCCTTTATCGATGCCGGTGTAAAAGGTTTCGGCCTCGGTTCCGGTCTGTTCAAACCGGGCATGACGCCCGAGCAGGTGGCGGTCAATGCCAAGGCCTACGTGGCTGCCTGGAAAGCCCTGCGTTAAGAATTTTTGGGCGCTGTGTGCGCTGCATCTAATAAAAGCTGCATTTACCAAAGAGAGCAGAGATGAAAATCACCAAACTCACGACCTTCATCGTTCCGCCGCGCTGGTGCTTCCTCAAGGTCGAAACCGACGAGGGCGTGACCGGTTGGGGCGAGCCTGTGGTCGAAGGGCGCGCGCATACCGTAGCTGCTGCGGTGGAAGAATTGTCCGACTACCTGATCGGCAAAGACCCACGCAATATCGAAGACATCTGGACCGTGCTCTATCGCGGTGGCTTCTACCGTGGCGGCGCGATTCACATGAGCGCGCTGGCCGGTATCGACCAAGCGCTGTGGGACATCAAGGGCAAGGCCCTCGGCGTGTCGGTCAGCGATCTGCTCGGTGGCCAGGTGCGCGACAAGATTCGTGTGTATTCGTGGATCGGCGGCGACCGTCCGGCCGACACCGCGCGTGCGGCGAAAGAAGCCGTGAGCCGTGGTTTCACTGCGGTGAAAATGAACGGCACCGAAGAACTGCAGTTCCTCGACACTTTCGAGAAAGTCGACCTCGCCCTGGCCAACGTTGCCGCCGTGCGTGATGCGGTCGGGCCGAACGTCGGTATCGGCGTCGACTTCCACGGCCGCGTGCACAAGCCGATGGCCAAAGTGCTGATGAAGGAACTCGACCCGTACAAACTGATGTTCATCGAAGAACCGGTGCTCAGCGAAAACTACGAAGCGCTGAAAGAACTGGCGCCGCTGACCAGCACGCCGATTGCCCTCGGCGAGCGGTTGTTCTCGCGCTGGGACTTTAAACGGGTGTTGAGCGAAGGCTACGTCGACATTATCCAGCCGGATGCCTCCCACGCTGGCGGCATCACCGAAACCCGCAAGATCGCCAACATGGCCGAAGCCTACGACGTCGCGCTGGCGCTGCATTGCCCGCTGGGACCGATCGCCCTGGCTGCCTGTTTGCAACTCGACGCGGCTTGTTACAACGCGTTTATCCAAGAGCAGAGCCTGGGCATCCATTACAACGAGAGCAACGACTTGCTCGACTATGTGAAGGATCCGCGCGTGTTCGATTACGACCAAGGCTTCGTCAAGATCCCGAACGGCCCGGGGCTGGGCATCGAGATCAACGAGGAATACGTGATCGAACGCGCCGCCGTCGGCCACCGCTGGCGCAACCCGATCTGGCGCCATGCCGATGGCAGCTTTGCCGAGTGGTGATCTCCTGATTCAGCACTGATCCCTGTGGGAGCGAGCCTGCTCGCGAATGCAATGTCACATCCGCCATCCATGCGACTGACCCGACGCTTTCGCGAGCAGGCTCGCTCCCACAGTTTGATCTCCAGGGAGAGGAGATCTGCGTCATGACCTCAACAAACATAAAAAGAGGCATCTCTCATGCAAACGCATACCCTCTCCGGGCAGGCGTCTTTAGTCACGCCTAGCCGCAAGCGATTTTTCATCATGGTGTTGCTGTTCATCACCGTGGTCATCAACTACCTCGACCGCAGCAACCTGTCGATTGCCGCGCCGGCGCTGACCAGTGAGCTGGGCATCGATCCGGTTCATGTCGGTCTGATCTTCTCTGCGTTCGGCTGGACCTACGCTGCCATGCAGATCCCCGGCGGCTGGCTGGTCGATCGCGTGCCGCCGCGCATCCTTTACAGCGTCGCGCTGCTGCTGTGGTCGCTGGCCACGGTGATGCTCGGTTTCGTCAGCAGCTTCATCGCCCTGTTCGTGCTGCGCATGGCCGTCGGTGCGCTGGAAGCGCCGGCCTATCCGATCAACAGCCGCGTGGTCACCACCTGGTTCCCTGAGCGCGAACGCGCCACGGCGATCGGTTTCTACACTTCCGGACAGTTTGTCGGTCTGGCTTTCCTGACCCCGGTGCTGGCGTGGCTGCAACATGAATTCGGCTGGCACATGGTGTTCGTCGCCACCGGCGCGGTGGGCATTCTCTGGGCGCTGATCTGGTACGCGGTTTATCGCGAGCCGCGCGATTTCAAAGGCACTAACCAGGCGGAAATCGACCTGATCCGCGAAGGCGGCGGGCTGGTCGATATCCAGGCCGAGGCGGCCAAGGTCAAAGCCAAATTCAGCTGGACCGATCTGGGCATCGTCCTCAGCAAACGCAAGTTGTGGGGTATCTACCTCGGCCAGTTCTGTCTGAACTCGACGCTGTGGTTCTTCCTCACCTGGTTCCCGACCTATCTGGTGAAATACCGCGGCATGGACTTCATCAAGTCCGGCCTGCTCGCATCGCTGCCATTTCTTGCCGCTTTCGTCGGTGTGTTGTGCTCGGGATTCTTTTCCGACTTCCTGATCCGGCGCGGCTACACCGTGGGCTTCGCACGCAAGTTGCCGATCATTGGCGGTCTGTTGATTTCGACCTCGATCATCGGCGCCAACTTTGTCGAGTCGACGCCGCTGGTGATTGCCTTCCTCGCCTTGGCATTTTTCGGCAACGGGCTGGCGTCGATCACCTGGTCGCTGGTGTCGACGCTGGCGCCGGCGCGTTTGCTCGGCCTGACCGGTGGCGTGTTCAACTTCATCGGCAATCTTTCGGCGATTGCTACGCCGATCGTGATCGGCTTCCTCGCCAGCGGCGATTCGTTCGCGCCGGCGATCACCTACATCGCCGTGCTCGCGCTGGTCGGTGCCTTGTCCTACGTGCTGCTGGTGGGCAAGGTCGAGCGTATCGAGTTGTAGTGCTCTGCGTCGGGCGACCATAATGCCGCCCGTTCCTTCGCTCAACGGTAAAAAGGCTGGATATGCAGGAAGACGCCCCGGAAAAAACCAAGGACGCCGCGCCCACCGGCACCCAGACGCTGCTGCGCGGCCTCGGTGTGGTGCAGGCGGTGGCCAGTGGCGCGCGTGATCTCAAGGAGATCGCCCGGCTGATCGGCACCACGCGCAGCACTACCCATCGTCTGGCCAGTTGTCTGGTCGACGAGCGTTATCTGCGCGTAGTGCCGCAAATCGGTTATCTGCTCGGGCCGAAGCTGATCGAACTGGGCTTTCAGGCCCGCGAAGAGTTGCCGCTGGTGACGTTGGCCGGACCGTATCTGGATGAGTTGTCGGCGCTGACCGGCGATACCGTGCACCTCGGAATCCGCGAAGGCGACGAAGTGCTGTACCTATTGAAGAACCCCGGGCGCAACGGGCCGGAAATGCGCTCGCGGGTTGGCCATCGCATGCCGCTGGTACGCACCGGGATCGGCAAGGCCTTGATGCTCGACGATTCGCCGCAGGACTGGCGGCGGCTGTACGACATCAGCCTGCCGGCGGGTGGCAAAAGTCAGTTCTGGCCGCAGCATCCACAGCAGTCGTGGGAACAGCTTGAGCAGCGCATGGGCGAATACGTTGCCGGTGGCTACGCGTTCGATCTGGAAGACAACGAACCGTCGATCCGCTGTGTGGCGGCGCCAATTCGTGATGCGAGCAAGGGCATAGTCGCGGCGATCAGTATCGCCAGCACCGTGCCGTACATGCCGCTGGAAAAAATGGCCGAGTTGATCCCCCTGCTCAAAGGGGTCACAACCCGGCTGTCGGCGGAGCTTGGTTTGAAGGTATAGCCCTAAGGTTTAGGCCTTCAGCGTCGCCATGTCGATGACGAAGCGGTACTTCACATCACCGGCAATCATCCGCGCATAGGCTTCATTGATGTTGCGGATGTCGAGCATTTCGATGTCGCAGGTGATGTTGTGCTCGGCGCAGAAATCCAGCACTTCCTGGGTCTCGGCGATACCGCCGATCAAGGAACCGGCCAGCACGCGGCGGCTCATCACCAGTTTTCCGGCGTGGACGGGCGGGTTCACCGGCTCGATCAGGCCGACCAGAATGTGCACGCCGTCGAAACGCAAGGTATCGAGGTACGGGTTCAAGTCGTGTTGCACCGGAATGGTATCGAGCAGGAAGTCGAAGTAGCCGGCCGCGGCCTTCATCTGCTCGGCATCGGTGGAGACGATGACGTGATCAGCGCCCTGACGGCGACCTTCTTCAGCCTTGCTCGCCGAACGGGTGAACAGTGTCACTTCCGCGCCCATGGCCTTGGCGAACTTGATACCCATGTGGCCGAGGCCACCCATGCCGAGAATGCCGACCTTGTCACCGGCCTTGACGCCGTAGTGCTTGAGCGGCGAGTAAGTGGTGATGCCGGCGCAGAGAATCGGTGCGGCGCTGGCCAGTGCCAGTTTCTCAGGGATGCGCACAACGAAGTGTTCGCTGACCACGATGCTGTCCGAATAACCGCCCATGGTGTTGCTGCCATCAACCCGATCCGGGGTGGCGTAGGTCATGGTCGGGCCTTCGAGGCAATATTGCTCGAGGTTCGCCTGACAGGCTTCGCAGCTGCGGCAGGAATCGACCATGCAGCCTACGCCAACCAGATCGCCTATCTTGTGACGGGTGACATTCGCACCGACTGCGGTGACTTTTCCGACGATCTCATGGCCAGGCATCAGCGGATAAACGGCGATGCCCCATTCGTTGCGTGCCTGATGGATGTCGGAATGGCAGACGCCGCAGTAGAGAATTTCGATCGCCACGTCGTCGGCGCGCGGGCTGCGGCGTTCGAATTTCATCGGGGCGAGGGGAGTGGTGGCCGATTGGGCGGCATAGCCGATGGCGGTGTACATGAAGGACCTCGCAAAAACAGTGACAAGTGAGGCGGTGAATTCTGGCCGTCAGACGCGGGTGCGGCCATGACGATTTCTCCGGGTCTCATGCCTAATCCTCCGGCATGCGGGTTTCGGCGATCGCATTGGTCAGCGGATCTGCGATGATGTTTTCATCCACTTTTCCGTGAATTTTACGAAGACCTATTCGATGCAGTTGACCCGTCATCTTGATGCCAATGCCCGGCTGGTTTCGTTGATCGAACCGCTGGCGCTGCGCGATGGCTACAGCCAGACCGGCCTGCCCGGTGTGCAGATCCTGCGCGCCAGTTGCGACGTCGCCCGTGGCCCGCACATTTACGAGCCGAGCCTGATGATCATCGCCCAGGGCAGCAAACTGGCGTTCCTCGGCCCACGAACCATGGAATACGGCGCCGGGCATTACCTGATCCAGGCGCTGCCGGTGCCGTTCGAATGTGAAACCTTTGCCTTGCCCGACGCGCCATTGCTCGGTGTGTCGGTGGCGATCGATCGCGTCCTGCTCGGCGAACTGGTGCTGGCCATGGGGCTGGCGCCGGGGCGGCATATTCCGGCGCAGACGCCGGAGTCGATGACCTCGGTGGTGCTCGACGATGGCATGCGCGGTTGTGTCGAACGGCTGCTCAGCTGTCTGCACGATCCGCTGGAATGCCAGATTCTCGGCCCGGCGCGGGTCCGCGAGTTGTTGTTCGTTGCGTTGCGCGGGCCGCAGGCGGATGTATTGCGTGCGTTGGTCGAGCAACAAGGGCAATTCGCCCGGGTGGCGGCGTCGATCAGCCATCTGCATGCGCATTACACCGAGCCGCTGAATGTCGAGACACTGGCCGGTTGCGCGAACATGAGCGTGTCGACGTTTCATGAGCATTTCAAGCGCAGCACGTTGTTGTCGCCGGTGCAGTATCTCAAGCGTTTGCGCTTGTTGAAGGCGCAGACGCTGCTGGTGGCGGAGGGGCTGGGCGTGGCGCAGGTGGCGCATCGGGTGGGGTATCAGAGCACGTCGCAGTTCAGCCGCGAGTACAAGCGCTACTTCGAACGCAGTCCGGGGGATGAGCGCGCTGCCTGATCCGCCGTTATTCCCTGTGGGAGCGAGCCTGCTCGCGAAGGCGCTGGATCAGTCGACATCATCTTCATATGACACACCGCTTTCGCAAGCAGGCTCGCTCCCACAGTTGTTTTGTGGTGTCAGGGGAATTTTGGGCAACAAAAAGGCCCCCATTTCGGGAGCCTTGTTGTTCAGCGTTTCGTCTTACATGTTCGGGTAAGTCGGGCCGCCGGCACCTTCCGGCGCCACCCAGGTGATGTTCTGCGCAGGGTCCTTGATGTCACAGGTCTTGCAGTGCACGCAGTTCTGGGCGTTGATCTGGAAGCGCTTCTCGCCATCTTCCTTGGTAATCACCTCGTATACGCCGGCCGGGCAGTAACGCTGCGCCGGTTCGTCGTACAACGGCAGGTTTTTGCTGATCGGGATGCTCGGATCGGTCAGCTTCAAGTGGCACGGCTGCTCTTCTTCGTGGTTGGTACCAGAGATGAACACCGAGCTGAGTTTGTCGAAACTCAGTTTGCCGTCAGGTTTCGGGTAATCGATCTTCTTGCAGTCGGCCGCGAGCTTGAGGCAGGCGTAATCCGGCTTGGTGTCGCGCAGGGTGAACGGCAGTTTGCCGCCGAAGATGTTCTGGTCCAGCCAGTTGAAACCACCGCCGATGATCGCGCCGTACTTGTGGATCGCCGGGCCGAAGTTACGGCTGGCGAACAGTTCTTCATGCAGCCAGCTATTCTTGAATGCGTCGACGTAAGTGGTCAGTTCGACGGTGCAATCCTGCTCGGCGAACAGCGCATCTGCCACCGATTCCGCCGCGAGCATGCCGGACTTCATCGCGGTGTGGCTGCCTTTGATCTTGGCGAAGTTCAGGGTGCCGAGATCGCAACCGATCAGCGCGCCGCCCTTGAAGACCATTTTCGGCAGCGAGTTCAGGCCGCCCTTGGCGATGGCGCGAGCGCCGTAGCTGACGCGCTTGCCGCCTTCCAGATATTGCTTGAGCACCGGGTGATGCTTGAGGCGCTGGAACTCATCGAACGGCGACAGGTAAGTGTTGCTGTAGGACAGGTCGACGATCAGACCGACCACCACCTGATTGTTTTCCAGGTGATAGAGGAACGAGCCGCCGGTGTTCTCGGTGCCCATGATGTCCAGCGGCCAGCCGGCGGTGTGCACCACCAGGCCTGGCTGATGCTTGGCCGGGTCGATTTCCCAGATTTCTTTCAGACCAATGCCGTAGTGCTGAACGTCGGCATCGCTGTCGAGGTTGTAGCGCTTGATCAGTTGCTTGCCGATGTGGCCACGGCAGCCTTCGGCGAACAGCGTGTATTTGCCACGCAGTTCCATGCCAGGGGTGTACAGGCCTTCTTTCGGGTTGCCTTCACGGTCGACGCCCAGATCACCGGTGATGATCCCGCGTACCACGCCGTTTTCATCGATCAGCGCTTCCTGAGCGGCGAAGCCCGGGTAGATTTCCACACCCAGGTTCTCGGCCTGCTGAGCCAGCCAGCGGCACAGATTGCCCAGGGAGATGATGTAGTTGCCTTCGTTGTGCATGGTCTTGGGCACAAAGAAGTCAGGAATCTTCTGCGCGCTGTCGGCGTTTTTCAGTACGAAAATGTCATCGCGCGTGACTGGCGTGTTCAGCGGTGCGCCGAGTTCTTTCCAGTCCGGGAACAGTTCGTTCAGGGCGCGGGGTTCGAACACCGCACCGGAGAGGATGTGTGCGCCGACTTCGGAGCCTTTTTCGACCACGCAGACGCTGATTTCCTTACCGGCGTCAGCGGCCTTCTGCTTCAAGCGGCAGGCGGCGGACAGACCAGCGGGGCCGGCACCGACGATGACGACGTCGAATTCCATGTATTCGCGTTCCACAGGCTATCTCCTACTCAAGGCTCAACAGTTTTTTTTCTAATATGGAGGTTTGATCTCGCATCCGTATTGCCTTTACGTTAACGTCAAAGGGAATATTGGCGAATCCACCTTTCTCTCTAGGCGGCGCATTATATCTACACCACTCCTAGCGTCCAATACAAACGTTTGTTTGAATCGCCTCCAGCCCTGATAAATCAAAGAAGCGCGGCTTATGACAGGGCATTTTGGCGTATTGACCAGAATGGGCGTTCCGGTCAAGATACGGGCGGTTTTGCGCTCGCCGTAGGCAGACTGGCGGTTTCAAGAGCACCTCTAAAGACAGGGCACAGGCAGTAGACGGTGATGCGCAGCGCAAGTCCGGCGCGCAGTTTACACAGCGTGAGAATGAATGACCCGACAGTCACCCCTGACGAACGGTCACCGCTCTTCGCGAAGTGAATCACCTCACATTCAAGCCGGCGTTTTTAGAGGTGCCCTTGTCGCCCGATGAGCATCATCCGCCAGGTTCGCCTAGGCGACTTTCTTTTCACCGGAGAGTAACGAGGAATCCATGAAGGTTCTTGTAGCTGTCAAACGCGTTGTGGATTACAACGTCAAGGTCCGCGTCAAGGCGGACAATTCCGGCGTCGACCTCGCCAACGTCAAGATGTCGATGAACCCGTTCTGCGAAATCGCCGTGGAAGAAGCCGTACGCCTGAAAGAGAAGGGCGTTGCGACTGAAATCGTCGTCGTCTCGATCGGCCCGACCACCGCTCAGGAGCAGCTGCGTACCGCACTGGCTCTGGGTGCCGACCGCGCCATCCTCGTCGAATCCGCTGAAGACCTGACCTCGCTGGCCGTGGCCAAGCTGCTCAAGGCCGTTGTCGACAAGGAGCAGCCTCAGCTGGTGATCCTTGGCAAACAGGCGATCGACAGCGACAACAACCAGACCGGCCAGATGCTCGCGGCACTGAGCGGCTACGGTCAGGGCACCTTCGCTTCGAAAGTCGAAGTCTCCGGCGACAGCGTTGCCGTGACTCGCGAAATCGACGGCGGCGCGCAGACCGTTTCGCTGAAACTGCCGGCCATCGTCACCACCGACCTGCGTTTGAACGAGCCGCGCTATGCGTCCCTGCCAAACATCATGAAAGCCAAGAAGAAGCCTCTCGAAGTGCTGACTCCGGACGCTTTGGGCGTTTCCACCGCCTCCACCAACAAGACCCTGAAAGTCGAAGCGCCAGCTGCACGCAGCGCAGGCATCAAGGTCAAGTCGGTGGCTGAACTGGTCGAGAAACTGAAAAACGAAGCGAAGGTAATCTAATCATGACTATCTTGGTAATCGCTGAACACGACAACAAAGTGCTGGCCCCGGCCACACTGAACACCGTGGCTGCTGCGGCAAAAATCGGTGGCGACATCCACGTTCTGGTAGCAGGTCAGGGCGCAGGCCCGGTGGCCGAAGCCGCAGCGAAAATCGCTGGCGTGAGCAAAGTCCTGAATGCTGACAACGCCGCTTACGCGCATCAGCTGCCAGAGAACGTAGCTCCGCTGGTTGCAGAGTTGGGCGCTGGCTACAGCCACATCCTGGCTGCCGCGACCTCCAACGGCAAAAACATCCTGCCGCGCGTTGCTGCTGCGCTGGACGTTGACCAGATCTCCGAGATCATCTCGGTAGAAAGCGCTGACACTTTCAAGCGTCCGATCTACGCCGGTAACGCCATCGCCACCGTGCAATCGACCGCCGCGATCAAAGTGATCACCGTGCGTGCCACCGGTTTCGATCCGGTTGCTGCTGAAGGTGGTTCGGCTGCCGTTGAAGCCGTTGGCGCTGCCCACGACGCCGGTACTTCGAGCTTCGTCAGCGAAGAGCTGGCCAAGTCCGACCGTCCTGAGCTGACC
This sequence comes from Pseudomonas sp. 2957, assembly GCF_031456345.1. Classification (NCBI taxonomy): domain Bacteria; kingdom Pseudomonadati; phylum Pseudomonadota; class Gammaproteobacteria; order Pseudomonadales; family Pseudomonadaceae; genus Pseudomonas; species Pseudomonas sp. 2957. The sequence goes on along the minus strand of NZ_JAVDUL010000003.1, from coordinate 225,735 downwards.
GCTGCCAAGATCGTCGTCTCTGGCGGCCGCGGCATGCAGAACGGTGACAACTTCAAACACCTGTACGCGCTGGCCGACAAGCTCGGCGCTGCTGTTGGCGCTTCGCGCGCTGCGGTCGACGCAGGTTTCGTACCGAACGACATGCAGGTCGGTCAGACCGGCAAGATCGTTGCGCCACAGCTGTACATCGCCGTCGGTATCTCCGGCGCGATCCAGCATCTGGCCGGTATGAAAGACTCCAAAGTGATCGTTGCGATCAACAAGGACGAAGAAGCGCCGATCTTCCAGGTGGCCGATTACGGTCTCGTGGCGGATCTGTTCGAAGCAGTACCTGAGCTGGAGAAGCTGGTCTAATCCGGCGTCTTCACTTATAAAGAGCCCGGCCTGTTGGTCGGGCTTTTTTTTGTCTCGAATTTCAAGCGGGAGCGTTTTGCCATGGATCTGCGCTGCGGATGGTTGTTGGGATGGGTGCTGTTGCCAGGTCTGGCCACGGCCGCTGGCAAGTGCGAGCGCCTGGTTGTCACCGGCAGCCCGGATGCGCCGCCCTATCTGTGGCAGGACCCGCAAAACCCCAAGCGCCTGATCGGCGCCAGTGCCGATCTGTTGCAGCAAGTGGCCAAGGATCTGGGCATCAAAGTTGACCTGCTCTACGCCGGCAAACGCTCGCAGGCCCTCGATGAAGTGCGCAGCGGGCGCATGGACATGCTGGCCGACGCGCCGTTGACCGTGAATGAGCTGGAAAACTTCGACTTCATTCATCCGCCACTGCTGGAAAACGACTACCTGGTGTGGACGCGCAAAGGCTCGACGCTGACCTATGCCGAGGCCAGCGACCTTAAAGGCCATGCCGGGGCGGTGTCGGAAAAGTCGCGGATGACCCAGGCATTCGGCACTTTCGCCGAACAGAATCTGACCCTGACCCGCACAGCAAACCTTACCGAGGCATTACAGAAACTGCTGTTGGGCGAGGTGGAATATGTCCTCGCCGGACGTTACTCAGGCCTGGCCGCCGCGCAGACATTAGGCATGACCAGCGATCTGTTGGCGTTCGAACAACCCATCGACCGGCCGGGTCTGTTCCTCGCGGTTTCGCATAACTCGGCCTGCAACGATCCGTGGTTGCGCGGACAGCTCGCCAAAAAGATGACAGAATTGCCCGCGTCCGGACTGACGGAAGCCGCGCTGCAACGCAACATCGAGCGCTGGAAGGCGCAACAGCAACAGTCGCCACAACCTGTCAGTGCCCCAAAACAGTAGGGATTCTTAGTGAGTATTCGACCTCTTTTCGCGGCTGTGGCCGTTCTGGCCCTGGCCGGGTGCGCATCCGATCCGGCACCCAGTGAACAAATGCGTTTGACCGAACAAGCCATCGTGCAGGCCAAGGCAGTCGGCGCTACCGCCGACGAAGTGCCGGAAATGCAACTGGCCGAAACCAAATACAACCGCGCCAAAGGCAGCATGGCCGACGAGTCCTATCGCAACGCGCGCATGCGTGCCGAGCAGGCGGAACTGGATGCACGTCTGGCCGAGGCCAAGGTGCTGACGAAAAAAAGTGAAGAACAGCTGAATGTGCTCAATACCCGCATTGTCCGCCTGCGCAAGCAGCTGCAACTGGGGGAAGCACAATGAGCCTCAAGTCCAACGCTTTCGGCATCCTGCTTCTTGCCGGTTGCGCCAGCCTGTACGGCTGCGCCGGCCAGCACAGCGAGGCGGCGCTGCAACAGGCCGGCGCTGATTTCCAGAAGGTCAAGGAAGATTCCAACGTCCTGCGCATTGCGCCGAAAGACGTGATCCGCGCCGGCGAATCCCTGGCCCGTGCCGATCGGCTGTCGACCTATTGGGGCAGCGGTGCGGACGTGGTGCATTACGCCTACTTGAGCCAGCGCTACAGCGAAATCGCCCGCGAGCACACCAACCAGGCGCTCAACGAGGAACGCGCAGCCAAGCTCGAGCTTGAGCGTCAGCGTCTGCAACTGGCTCTGCGCGAGTCGAAGCTGCTCAGTGTGCAGCAGCAGGGCAAGTGGCTGGAGGAACAGATCGAGGCGCTGGCCACCACACAGACCGATCGGGGGCTGGTCATGACCCTCGGCGACGTGTTGTTCGACACCGGCCAGGCGGAACTGAAAAACTCGGCCAACCGTGTCGTGCTGAAGATCGTGCAGTTTCTGCAACTCAACCCCAAGCGCGTGGTGCGCATCGAGGGTTACACCGACAGCACCGGTGGCAAACAGGAAAACCTCAAACTGTCCCGCGATCGTGCGCAGTCGGTGGCTGACGTGCTGGTCGATCTGGGCATCGATGAAAAACGCATTCAGGTCGAAGGTTATGGCGACCAGTTTCCGGTTGACGCCAACGCCTCCGAGCGCGGCAGGGCGCAGAACCGCCGGGTGGAAATCGTGTTCTCCGACGAAAAAGGCCAGCTCGGCGCCGCCCGCTGAGGGCTGCGTCTCTGGAAAGCCCGGACTGTCATGCAGTGCCGGGCTTTTTTATGTCTGTCGATTGCTGCGCAAAACCGTACAGATGGGGCAGACACCCCACTGTACGGTCGAGTAATCTGGCAACTGTCCCAGTACACTTCTAAACTGTTCCGGTATTGTTTCACACAAGAATAAAACGCCCGTGAAATCGAGTGCTGCGTCATGACCAATCTCTTGCTCTACCAACGTATTGCTCAGCAACTGGCCGAAGACATCCGCCGTGGTGTCTATCAACCGGGGGAGCGCGTGCCTTCGGTGCGCAAGATGAGTTCGCAGCTCAACGTCAGTCATGCGACGGTGTTGCAGGCTTACGCCAACCTTGAAGATCAGGGCCTGATCCGCGCCCGACCGCAGTCGGGTTACTACGTGCACCAGACCCCAGCGCTGACCGCGCCGACGCCGGATATTGCCCGGGTCGAACGGCCGGGGCTGGTGACGCGCAGCAGCATCATTCAGCAGGTATTGGTCGAATCCCGCCGCGAAGGCGTGTTTCCGCTGGGCGCTGCGGTGCCGAGCGTCGATTATCTGCCGGTGCGCGCGCTGCATCAGCAACTGGCCAAGGTCACCCGGTTTCACAGTCCACGGGCGTTCAGCTACATGTTCAGCCCCGGCTTCGAACCGCTGCGTCGGCAAGTCGCGATCCGCATGCGTGACGCCGGCGTGGTGGTCGATCCGTCGGAAGTGGTGATTACCCACGGCTGTGTCGACGCCTTGCAGATGTCATTGCGTGTGCTGACCCGGCCGGGGGATCTGATCGCTGCCGAATCACCGACCTATTACGGCCTGCTGCAACTGGCCGATCTGCTTGGCCTGAAGGTCATCGAAATCCCCAGCGACCCCGCCACCGGCATGAGCCTGGAAGCCTTGCAACTGGCCGCCAACCAGTGGTCGATCAAGGCGCTGGTGCTGACCACGCGCCTGAGCAATCCCCTCGGCGGAACCATGCCGGAAGAGCGGCAGAAACAGTTGCTGCGGCTGGCCTCGGATTTCGACATTCAGATTGTCGAAGACGATATCTACGGCGAACTGATGTTCGAGCAGGGCCGTACCAAGGCGCTGAAGGCTTACGACAGGCTGGATCGGGTGATCTACTGCTCGAGCTTCTCCAAAACCTTGTCGCCAGGTGTGCGTATCGGCTGGATGATCGCCGGCAAATACCAACAGGAAATCCAGCGCCTGCAAACCTTCAGCACCCATTCGGCGTGCAGCGTCACGCAGATGGCGATTGCCGCGTATCTGGAAAACGGCGGTTATGACCGGCATTTACGCTACATCCGCCAGGAGTACCGGAAAAACCTCAGCGCGTTCCAGCTGGCGGTTCAACAGCATTTCCCTGAAGGCACGCAGATGTCCCGGCCAACGGGCGGTTTCATCCTTTGGGTGAGCTTGCCGGGGCGGGTCAACACCCAGGAATTACATGTCCGCGCACTGCAACAAGGCATCAGCATCGCGCCGGGGCTGATCTTCAGCAACACCGAGCAGTTCAACCACTGTATCCGGCTCAATTGCGGCATTCCGTGGAACCGCGAGGCGGAGCGCGCGCTGATGACGTTGGGTCTGTTGGCCACCCAACTGTGTCAGGAAATGGCTGGCGGATTCTGAACGGGGAGGGCGCTGAGGCTTGTCATGTGACGCACAACAAGCGAGCATGTGGCCCTCTGCCGTTAGTTCGTTGGGTCCATGAAAGCCATTGTTCCTGCCGCGTGGGTATTGCTGGGTTTGTTGATGATCGGTCAGGCACCGGGTGTCATGGCGGCCGCAGCCCAGGAAAAACCGGCAGCGACCAGTACGACGAAGAAAGCCGTCAAAACCGTGGCTCCGGCAAAAAAAGCCCAGGCCAAAACAAACGCCACGGTGAAGAAGCGCCGCCCGGTTGCCTCGAAGTCGAAATCCGCCAGCGAAGTGGCCAAGACCAAATTGCCGCCGGCAAAACTCGATCTCAGCCTGCCCAAGGATATGGTTGAAGACCTGAAGCCACAGGGCACCGTAGAACTGCCCAAACGCGAGGCGATCCTGCCGCAGATGTTTGGCGAAAAAGATAACGGCTTCCAGCTCAACGGCCGCTTGCTCAGCAATGAAATGGAGTTGCAATTGCGCAACGAAGCGCGACGCGATGTGGAAGGCGCGGCGCTGGATTTCGAATTCAAGCAATAGATGCAGGCCTCTGCGACGCGCAGAGCAGACGCTTCGTCGGAGACTGCCCGGTCACTTTTACTTATCGTGAAAAGCCGCTTGTAGCAATTTGAAACAGCTGTTTTAGCGGTTACTCTGTTCCCCGTCTCTTTACACATCGCCCGTCGCGAGGATCTGTTCGTCATGAAATGCCGTGAAGGCTGTGGCGCTTGCTGCATTGCCCCCTCCATCAGTTCGCCGATCCCCGGCATGCCCGATGGCAAACCCGCCGGCGAACGTTGCGTGCAACTGTCGGTCGATAACCTGTGCAGCATTTTCGGCCGTCCGGAACGTCCGGCTGTGTGCTCGGGTTTCGCTGCGGATGTCGAGGTTTGCGGCAGCAGTTCAGAAGAAGCGATCAGATTGATCGGCTGGTGGGAGCAGATGACGGCGGCATGATGTGTTCACGAACGGAACTTCAACAATAAGGAATAACACTATGGGTTCGCTGCACCGTATCGCTGTGTTGTGTGGTCTGACTGCCGTACTTGCCACTTCGGTCGTCCACGCGGAAGACTGGAAAGTTGCCAAGAACGAAGACGGCATCAAGGTTTCCCTGAGCGAAATACCCGGTTCGGATTACAAGTCCTACCAAGGCGTTGCGCTGATGAAAACCACCGTTGCCAAACTGCGCGCCTTGCAGGAAGACGTCTCCGGCGCCTGCGCGTGGATTCACGAATGCAAGAGCCAGAAACTGCTCAAGCACGAAGGCGATCTGAGCTGGACCTATTCGCAATTCAATACGCCATGGCCGGTGACCCCGCGTGATTCGGTGTTGAAGATCACCACTGTTGAGGGCGCCGATGGCAGCCTGACCCGTAATCTTGAGGGCGTGCCGACCTATCTGCCGGAAGAAAAAGGCTTCGTGCGGGTCCAGCAAGTCAAAGGCTTCTGGAAGTTCGTGCCTAAAGGCGATCAGGTTGAAGTGACTTACCAGGTGCACACCGAGCCGGGCGGTAGCGTGCCGGCCATGGTCGCCAACAAGTTTGTGGTGGATGCGCCATTCAATACCCTGAAAGCGCTGAAAGAACGCGCCGAGAAATAATCAATTGGCTGTAAGCAAAACGCCCCGATCGCTTCGGGGCGTTTTGTTTTGTCTCTAAATTGTATTTCCAGATATGCGTTGCACGAAATTTTCACAAAGTCTCCAAGACAATTCGCCCGCACTTGTTGACTGCCATTGCGTTGCCAGCCTTCGAATGAAAGTCTCGAAGGGCTGGGCAGTAATCAATGGCAATGGTGTGAACGATCGTGCAACATTTGCGCACCGCGCACGCCCCGGGGTCTGGATTGACCAATAGAGGGCATGGCGCCGCTGTATTTTTGCAACTTCAACTTCCAATGGGTCCTAAAACGACATGGCAAACCCGGACGCCCTGAGTCAGCAGCGATCTTCTGCTCGTCTGCTGCAACCGACCGTCAAATCGCATCTGGCCTACACGCTGCTGTGCGCGCTGGTCATGATGGTGATGTTTTCCGCGCTGCGCCTCGCGCTGCTGGTCTACAACCGCGAGATGATCCTCGACACCCCGGCCGCGACCTTCCTTGAAGCGTTCGTCAACGGTCTGCGTTTCGACCTGCGCCTGGTGGTCTACCTGTGCATTCCGCTGGTGCTGGCGCTGTTCAGTGCCCGGGCCATGGCCGCGCGCGGTTTCTTCCGTCTGTGGCTGACCGTCGCCTCGAGCATCGCGCTGTTCCTCGGCCTGATGGAAATGGACTTCTACCGCGAGTTTCACCAGCGCCTCAATGGTCTGGTGTTCCAGTACGTGAAGGAAGACCCGAAAACCGTAATGAGCATGCTCTGGTACGGTTTCCCGGTGGTGCGCTACGTGCTGGCGTGGGTAATCGGCACGGTCATTCTGACCCTGGCGTTCAAAGGTGCCGACCGCGCCACCCGCCCGCGCGGACCGTTCAGCGGCGGCAGCGTCAGCTCCCGTCAGGTTGCGCCGTGGTACACCCGCCTGGCGGTATTCGTGGTCTGCCTGCTGATCTGCGTGGTCGCCGCTCGCGGCACCCTGCGTCAGGGCCCGCCGATGCGCTGGGGTGACGTCTACACCACCGATTCCAACTTCGCCAACCAGCTCGGCCTCAATGGCACGCTGTCGCTGGTCGCCGCAGCCAAGGCGCGCATGGGCGAAGACCGCGACAATATCTGGAAAGCCACGCTGCCTCAGGAACAGGCGCAGCAAGTGGTGCGCGACATGCTGCTGATGCCGGACGACAAACTGGTCGATGCCGACATCGCCGCTGTTCGCCGCGACTACATGCCGCCGGCCGACAAGACCCTGCCGATCAAGAACGTCGTGGTGATCCTGATGGAAAGCATGGCCGGTCACTCGGTCGGTGCTTTGGGCGCGCCGGGCAATATCACCCCGTACCTGGACAAGCTGTCGAAGGAAGGCCTGCTGTTCGACCGTTTCTTCTCCAACGGCACCCACACCCATCAGGGCATGTTCGCGACCATGGCCTGCTTCCCCAACCTGCCAGGTTTCGAATACCTGATGCAGACCCCGGAAGGCAGCCACAAACTGTCCGGCCTGCCGCAGCTGCTCAGCGCCCGCAACTATGACGACGTCTACGTCTACAACGGCGACTTCGCCTGGGACAACCAGTCGGGCTTCTTCAGCAACCAGGGCATGACCAACTTCGTTGGCCGCAATGACTTCGTCAATCCGGTGTTCTCCGATCCGACCTGGGGCGTGTCCGACCAGGACATGTTCGATCGTGGCCTGCAGGAACTGAAGGCGCGGGAAAACGGCAAGCCGTTCTACGCGCTGCTGCAAACCCTGTCCAACCACACGCCGTACGCCTTGCCGACGCCATTGCCGGTCGAGCGCGTGACTGACCGTGGCAGCCTCAACGAACACCTGACCGCCATGCGCTACTCCGATTGGGCGCTCGGTCAGTTCTTCGAGAAGGCGCGCAAAGAGAAGTACTTCAACGAAACCCTGTTCGTCATCGTCGGCGACCACGGCTTCGGCAACGAGCGCCAGATCACCGAAATGGACCTGGGTCGCTTCAACGTGCCGATGCTGATGATTGCCCCGGGCATTCAGCAGAAGTTCGGTACCCGCGACCACACCGTGGGCACGCAGATCGACATCGTACCGACCATCATGGGCCGTCTCGGTGGCGAAGTGCGTCACCAGTGCTGGGGCCGTGACCTGCTCAACCTGCCGCAGGGCGATACCGGTTTCGGTGTGATCAAGCCTTCGGGCAGCGAACAGACCACCGCCATTGTCACCGCCGACCAGATTCTGGTGCTGCCGCGTGACAAGGACATGGGCCCGAAAATCTGGCAATACCAGCTCGGCGCCAACCCGCACGCCGAAGTAGTGCCGGACGCGCCGCGCACTGCCGAACTCAAACTCAAACTTGAGGCGTTCCTGCAAACCGCGACCAAGAGCCTGCTCGATAACACCGCCGGTGTTATTCATGGCAAGCCGGACTGATCACTTCTTAAAGTCCACGCAATAAAAAAGAGGCCCTTGAACAAGGGCCTCTTTTTTTACCGCGTCAAATCGTCATATCTTGCCGAGTAACAACAGCACCAGCAGCACGACCAACACCACGCCGATAATGCCCGACGGGCCATAACCCCAACTTCTTGAGTGCGGGAAGACCGGCAGACCACCGATCAGCAACAGGATCAGGATGATGATTAGAATTGTGCCCATGGGTGATTTCCTTGTTCAGAGTCTGGAAGAGTCTTGATGCTCAGTGGGCAGCTGGAGAGCAACTAAATTCCAGCCGGCTTACATGTTCCGACTTGCGCCGATGAAAAAAAATTCAATGTTTTTTTAATGTATTTGGATTGCTCGGTTATTTCCTTTCCAGCAAAAAGATCGCAGCCTCGTTGCACTCGTCTGCTCCTACATGAGACCAACCGGAAAACAATGACGGCTGGAATCTTTTGATCCTCCATTCAGCAACTGGATGGAGCGTGGGTGAACGAAGTTCCTTCGCTACACTCGGCGCATCTCTCCCGGAACAACAAGGCTGTCCGCTATGCAAAATCGCATGATGATCACTGGTGCAGGCTCAGGCCTGGGTCGCGAAATCGCGCTGCGCTGGGCCCGTGAAGGCTGGCGGCTGGCCTTGTCCGATGTCAGTGAACCCGGCCTGCAGGAAACCCTGAAACTGGTGCGCGAGGCGGGCGGTGACGGTTTCATCCAGCGCTGCGACGTGCGCGATTACAGTCAGCTCACCGCCTTTGCCCAGGCCTGCGAGGAGAAGCTCGGCGGCATCGACATCATCGTCAACAATGCCGGCGTCGCCTCGGGCGGGTTTTTCAGCGAATTGTCGCTGGAAGACTGGGACTGGCAGATCGCGATCAACCTGATGGGCGTGGTCAAAGGCTGCAAGGCGTTCCTGCCGCTGCTGGAACAGAGCAAGGGCAAGATCATCAACATCGCCTCCATGGCCGCGTTGATGCAAGGCCCGGCAATGAGTAACTACAACGTGGCCAAGGCCGGCGTAGTAGCGTTGTCGGAGAGTCTGCTGATCGAACTGGCGCAGCAGGAAGTGGCGGTGCATGTGGTTTGCCCGTCGTTCTTCCAGACCAACTTGCTCGATTCTTTCCGTGGCCCGACCCCGGCCATGAAAGCCCAGGTCGGCAAGTTGCTGGAAAGTTCGCCGATCAGCGCAGCCGACATCGCTGACTACATCTATCAGCAAGTCGCCGCCGGCGAATTCTTGATTCTGCCCCACGAACAAGGGCGCATGGCCTGGGCAATCAAGCAAAAGAATCCGCAACTGCTCTACAACGAAATGACTTCCATGGCCGAGAAAATGCGCGCCAAGGCCAAACAAAACAACGCTTGATCTTGTTCGATTCCCGCCGCGTCGTTAGGGTGGCCGCCACGGTCACCCTGTCGAGACGCCTCCATGCTCAATTACTTGTGGTTCTTCCTTGCGGCGCTGTTTGAAATCGCCGGCTGTTTTGCCTTCTACATGTGGCTGCGCCAGGGCAAGAGCGCGTTGTGGGTGATTCCCGCGTTGCTCAGCCTGACCCTGTTCGCGCTGTTGCTGACCCGTGTTGAAGCGGCCTACGCCGGGCGCGCCTATGCCGCGTATGGCGGGATCTACATCGTTGCTTCGATTGGCTGGCTGGCTGTGGTCGAGCGGGTGCGTCCGCTGGGCTCGGACTGGATTGGCATGGCCCTGTGCGTGGTCGGTGCCAGCATCATTCTGTTCGGGCCGCGCTTTTCCGCTGCCTGAGGCTTTTGTGCGAAGTGTCTGACAGCTGCGGGCGTGGGCGCCTGTAGGGCAAGACTGATTTGCTCGTCGTGGATTGTGAAGACGCTGTAAGCCGCGCATCTTCAGGGTTTGCCAGTCCTGAAGGATGAATCCCATGCTTGTACTCAGCCGTGTGGTCGGTGAGTTGATTTCAATCGGAGACGACATCACCCTGCGTGTTCTGTCGGTCAACGGCTCCAGCGTGCGCTTCGGCGTCGAGGCGCCGAAAAAGGTCCATGTACACCGCGCCGAGGTCTATGACCGGATCAAGCGCAAGGAGGCTGCGGCGAAGGCTGGCTGACGGCTTCAGTCGAACAGATGCTTGGGTACGTCGTGCTTGAGCATCAGCTGGCACTGCTCGCTTTCCGGATCGAACACGATCAATGCCTGGCCTTTGGTCAGTGCCTGGCGCACGCGCAGGACGCGGGTTTCCAGCGGGGTGTCATCGCCGTTGTCGGTACCGTCGCGGGTGACGAAATCCTCGATCAGGCGGGTGAGGGTGTCGACTTCAAGCGCGTCGTGGGGAATGAGCATGGGCACCTCGGTCAAATCAATGTCGGGATGCTACGTGGATTGGGTTTTGCGTGCCAGTTTTGTATCGGTCTTGCCTGCCAATTCGCGAGCAGGCTCGCTCACACCTTTGAAATGCGATCCCTGTGGGAGCGCGCCTGCTCGCGAAAGCGGTTATCTGTTCACCGAAGGTTCAACTGTCAGAACGCTGCCCCACCAGACTGTCCACCGGCGGCACCCGGGTTTCGCTTTCCATCTGCGTGTCATGCTCGATCTGATGGCTGAAGCGATCCAGTGACGCATTGGCCGGCGCCGCATCGCTGGCAAAGACCGGCGGACTCAGAATGTACGCGCCAAGCAGTCGGCTGAGCGCCGCCAGGCTGTCGATGTGCGTACGCTCGTAGCCGTGGGTGGCATCGCAGCCGAAAGCGAGCAGGGCAGTACGAATGTCGTGGCCGGCGGTGACCGCCGAGTGCGCATCGCTGAAGTAATAGCGGAACATGTCACGGCGCACCGGCAATTCGTGTTCATCGGCCAGACGCAACAGATGCCGCGACAGGTGATAGTCATACGGCCCGCCCGAATCCTGCATCGCCACGCTCACCGCGTGTTCGCTGGAGTGTTGGCCGGGGGCGACGGGTGCGATGTCGATGCCGACAAATTCGCTGACGTCCCACGGCAATGCCGCCGCTGCACCGCTGCCGGTTTCCTCGGTGATGGTGAACAGTGGATGGCAATCGATGTTCAGTTCCTGGCCACTGTCGACAATCGCCTTGAGCGCGGCGAGCAGTGCGGCAACGCCGGCCTTGTCGTCGAGGTGGCGGGCGCTGATATGACCGCTTTCGGTGAACTCCGGCAGCGGGTCGAAGGCCACCACGTCGCCGACATGAATGCCCAGCGACTCGCAATCGGCCTTGGTCGTGCAGTAGGCGTCCAGACGCAGCTCGACATGGTCCCAACTGATCGGCATTTCATCGACCTGGGTGTTGAAGGCGTGCCCGGACGCCATCAGCGGCAACACGCTGCCGCGAATCACGCCGGTGTCAGTAAACAGGCTGACCCGGCTGCCCTCGGCAAAACGGCTCGACCAGCAACCGACCGGGGCGAGGGTCAGGCGACCGTTGTCTTTCACCGCACGCACAGCAGCGCCGATGGTGTCCAGGTGCGCAGACACCGCGCGGTCAGGGCTGCTCTTTTTGCCCTTCAACGTCGCGCGGATGGTCCCGCGCCGGGTCATTTCGAACGGAATGCCCAGCTCTTCGAGACGCTCGGCGACATAGCGCACGATGGTGTCGGTGAAACCGGTAGGGCTGGGAATGGCGAGCATTTCCAGCAGGACTTTTTGCAGGTAAGCCAGATCCGGTTCAGGGATTTGTGTGGTCATGGTCATGGAAACTCCTGATGGGTTGAGCACATCGATGGTTTCGATGAGGAAAATTGGTGGTGACGTTCAGGGCCTCTTCGCGAGCAGGCTCGCTCCCACATTTGGAATGCATTCCCCTGTGGGAGCGAGCCTGCTCGCGAAGGCGTCAGCCGGAACAACGATGGTTCAAGAGACAGCCGGCTGACTATGCGGAAACAACAGATCGACAAAGCGTTCCGCCGTCGGCTGCGGTTCGTGGTTGGCCAGGCCGGCGCGTTCGTTGGCTTCGATGAACACGTACTCGGGCTGATCCGCCGCCGGCACCATCAGATCGAGCCCGACCATCGGAATGTCCAGCGCCCGCGCCGCGCGCACTGCCGCGTCGACCAGGGTCGGATGAAGAATGTCGGTCACGTCTTCCAGCGTACCGCCGGTGTGCAGATTGGCCGTGCGCCGCACGAACAGATGCTCGCCGGCCGGCAGGATGCTGCTGTAGTCATAGCCGGCAGCGTGTAGCGTGCGTTGGGTTTCGTGGTCGAGCGGGATCTTGCTTTCGCCACTGGTAGCGGCTTGCCGGCGGCGGCTCTGCGCTTCGATCAGCGCACCGATCGAATGCTGACCATCGCCAACCACTTCCGCCGGACGGCGAATCGCCGCCGCAACCACTTCAAAGCCGATCACCACGATGCGCAGATCAAGGCCTTCGTGGAAGCTTTCCAGCAGCACGCGACTGTCAAACTGCTTGGCGGTTTCGATGGCCTTCTGCACTTCTTCGATGGTGCGCAGATCCACCGCGACGCCGTGGCCCTGTTCGCCATCGAGAGGTTTGACCACCACCCGTTGGTGTTCATCGAGGAAGGCCAGATTGTCGTCGGCATTGCCCGCCAGTTGCTGCGCGGGCAGTTTCAGGCCTGCGGCCTTGAGCACCTTGTGGGTCAGACTTTTGTCCTGGCACAGGGTCATGCTGATCGCACTGGTCAGGTCGCTGAGCGACTCGCGGCAGCGCACGCGACGGCCGCCATGGCTGAGGGTGAACAGCCCGGCGTCGGCGTCATCCACTTGCACGTCGATACCGCGCCGATGGGCTTCTTCGACGATGATCCGCGCGTAAGGATTGAAATTCGCCTCCGGACCCGGGCCGAGAAACAGCGGCTGGTTGATGCCGTTTTTGCGCTTGATGGCAAACGTCGGCAGGTTGCGGAAACCCAGTTTGGCGTAGAGGTTTTTCGCCTGACGGTTGTCGTGCAGCACCGACAGATCCAGATAAGCCAGACCACGACTCATGAAGTGCTCGACCAGATGCCGCACCAGCACTTCGCCGACGCCGGGGCGTGAGCAATGCGGGTCGACCGCCAGGCACCACAGGCTGCTGCCGTGTTCCGGGTCGTTGAAGGCTTTTTCATGATTGAGACCCATGACACTGCCGATCACCGCGCCGCTGTCCTCGTCTTCCGCCAGCCAGTACACCGGGCCGCCCTGATGATGTGGGGTGAGCAGCTCCTGATCGATCGGCAACATGCCGCGCGCCTGGTACAAACGGTTGATGCCCTGCCAGTCGGTTTCGCTTTGCGCACGACGAATGCGGAAGCCGCGAAACACCCGCGTGGCCTGCCGGTAATCGCTGAACCATAAACGCAGGGTGTCGGATGGATCGAGAAACAGCTGCGTCGGCTCGAGGCCGAGAATCTGCTGCGGTGCGGCGACGTACAGGGCGATGTCGCGCTCGCCGGGCTGCTCGTTGAGCAGCTCCTGCGCCAGTGACGCCGGGTCGGGAAAGGTATGGCCGATCAGCAGCCGGCCCCAGCCGCAATGCACGGCAATCGGGGCGGTGGCAGGCTCGCTGCCGTCTTCGGCCAGGCGCGCCTGCAAACGTTCATACGAGGGGGCCTGACCACGCAACAGGCGTTGGTTGATGGACGTGGCATGGGGTTTCATCAATCAGATTCCTTGTTCACTGAGCCACAGGTTCAGGGCCGCCAGTTGCCACAGTTTCGAACCGCGCAACGGGGTCAGTTGGCCTTGCGGATCAGTCAGAAGCTTGTCGAGCATGGTCGGGTTGAACAGGCCGCGATCCTGGCTCGGATCCAACAGCAGTTCGCGCACCCAGTTGAGCGTGTCGCCCTGCAAGTGCTTGAGACCCGGCACCGGGAAATAGCCTTTCTTGCGATCGATCACTTCGCTTGGAATGACCCGGCGCGCAGCTTCTTTCAGCACTTGCTTGCCGCCATCGGGCAGCTTGAATTGGCCTGGTACACGAGCCGACAGCTCGACCAGTCGATAGTCGAGGAACGGCGTGCGCGCTTCCAGACCCCAGGCCATGGTCATGTTGTCGACACGTTTGACCGGGTCATCGACCAGCATCACCGTGCTGTCCAGGCGCAGCGCCTTGTCCACGGCAGCCTCGGCGCCGGGCTGGGCAAAGTGCTGTTTGACGAAGTCGCCCGCCGCATCGTGGTCGACCAGCCATTTCGGCTGCACAGTCGCTGCGTAGTCGTCGTAGCTGCGATCGAAGAACGCATCGCGGTAGGCCGCGTATGGGTCCGCCGCGCCGTCGACTTGCGGGTACCAGTGGTAACCGGCAAACAGCTCGTCCGCACCTTGGCCGCTTTGCACCACTTTGCAGTGCTTGGCCACTTCACGGGACAACAGATAAAAAGCGATGCAGTCGTGGCTGACCATCGGCTCGCTCATCGCCCGGAAGGCGGCGGGCAGTTGCTCGATGATTTCTTTCTCGTCGATGCGCAACTGATGGTGGCGCGTGCCGTAGTGCTTGGCGATCAGGTCGGAATACTGGAATTCGTCGCCGCGCTCGCCGCCGGCATCCTGGAAGCCGATTGAGAAGGTCGACAGATTCTCTACACCAACTTCGCGCAACAGGCCGACGAGCATGCTCGAGTCGACACCGCCGGACAGCAACACACCGACATCCACCGCCGCACGCTGACGAATCGCCACCGCTTCGCGGGTGCTGTCGAGGACGCGATCGACCCAGTCTTCCAGATTGAGGTTTTTCTCGTCTTCATTCGGGCCGTAGGGCAGGGTCCACCAGGTTTTCTGCTCGGTGCGGCCATCGGCTTCAACGCGCATCCAGGTGGCGGGCGGCAGTTTTTCGATACCGGCCAGCAAGGTGCGCGGCGCGGGTACGACCGCGTGGAAATTCAGATAGTGATTGAGCGCCACCGGATCGAGGATCGGGTTGATGTCGCCGCCCTTGAGCAGCGCCGGCAGTGCTGAGGCAAAACGCAAGCGTTGGCCAGTGCGCGACAGGTACAACGGCTTTACGCCGAGACGGTCACGAGCGATGAACAGGCGCTGGGCATCACGCTCCCAGATAGCGAAAGCAAACATGCCATTGAGCTTCGGCAGCAGCGCCTCGCCCCAGGCGTGATAACCCTTGAGCAGCACTTCGGTGTCGCCACCCGAATAGAAGGCATAACCCAGCGCTTCAAGCTCTGCGCGCAATTCCGGGAAGTTGTAGATCGCACCGTTGAACGCCAGGGACAGGCCCAGTTGGCTGTCGATCATCGGCTGCGCCGAGCCGTCCGACAGGTCCATGATTTTCAGGCGTCGATGGCCCAGGGCAATCGGCCCCTGGGCATGGAAGCCCCACGCGTCAGGGCCGCGAGGGGCCAGGTGATGGGTGATTCTTTCGATCGCTGCAAGGTCTGCAGGTTGTTGATCAAAACGTAACTCGCCAGCTAATCCGCACATAAAGTCCTTACCGGTTTTTCCGTTGGGGAAGGTCAAGCCGTACCGCGCGAAAAGTGCGGGTACTCAGAAACTGACCTGTCTCGGTAGGTGGAGTTTTAGATCGATAAGTTATAAGGCGGCCACGCTGGCTCCGGCCGTAACGCTATCGGTGCGGATCGAGTCTCGGGATGTACCCCTGCGCCGTTACGCTTTTTTTGCATAAGCCCACACGTGCACGGACGTCCCGGGTGGGGTGGTGCAGGGCTGTTTTTTCCATACAAAAAAGCGTTTGATCTGCGTGGATTTTGTCCAGCATTTTGAACTGTTATCGGCTGCTCGGCAGCGCTAGGGTCAAGGCTTCAAATCGCAATAAAGGACTATTGCCATGCCCACCCAAGACAAGACAAATCCACAGATTCAGGCCTCGGTCCTGAGCACCTTGTACGCCGCGACCGGTGACCTCGATACCGCTGAAAGCCTGGAAAAAAGCCTGCCGGCGCATCTGCTCACGGCTTCTGCGGCCACGCTGAACAAGCTGGACGAAATCAATCGTGAACTGCACACCCTGCAAGTCAAAGTCGACAAGGATCTGACCCGGCTCAAACCATTGCACAGCTTCTGCATCAGCGAACTCAACGCGGCGCTGAGCGAGAAATGGCCAGCGGTCTATGACGTGAGCGAGGATCTGCTCAGCCTGCCCGGCGTCGATTGTAGCTGCGATGTGAAGGCGACGGATCAGGCCGAGATCGGCTTGGTCAGACACGCGACGCAAAGCCTGTTGCAGGCAGCCATGCAAAACTTCACCGCAGACGAGGAGCAGGCCGACGGTTTCCCCGCCGGCAGCCTGGTGCGCGTCAAGAGTGTGCCCGCTGGCGTGAAGGATCTGACGCCGGCAGCGTTCGCAGCGTTGTGCCGCAAGCTGGATCTGGGCAAGAAATACCAGGAGCATCTGCAGCAAGTGTTCGGTCTGCGTGAGGACTGCGGCAAAGTCGTGGCGACCAGTGCCATGACCCGCAATATCGCCGCATTGAAGCAATCGCTGCTGGAGCTGGACGCTCATCTTGCGGAGCTCAAGGGCGATATCACCGCAGCTGGTTTGCGCATGCTGCAGGATCTGATGCTGGCCGAAGGCGTCGCTTCGGCGCAGCACCTGCGCTACGGCAAAGACCCGATGATCATGCAGGGCATCAGAATCCTCGACAGCTGCGTTTGGGGCGTCGTGGTATTTTCCAAACGCTCCGTGGAACAACACCCTGAGGACGGATGCATGGTGTATATGCCCGGCGAGCCCGAGCGCGCCGTGTATGAGTACCCGAGTTTCAATGCGTTCAAGCGCTACCTCGCGCAACAACTCAAGAGCACGGAATATCAGGGGTATTTCGCCGGCAGCCTTGATGAAGATGACAAGGCTGACTTCTTCAAGGCGTTGGCTGAGAAACCCGATCTGGGCGTCGTCGAACAATGGCCGATCAATGTGCCGCTTTTTGATTTCATGGTGCAAAGCCATGTCGGCAAGTTGCAGATCGACGCGCGCAAACTGGCGGTGCCAAGCGCTGATATCGATGAAGAGATCCGACAGAAACGCCTGTTGGATTTCGTTCAGCGCGGGGTGACCGTGGCATCGGTGGCGGGGCTGTTCGTGCCGGTCCTGGGGCAATTGATGATGGGCGTCGCGGTCGGGCAGTTGCTCGGTGAGGTGTATGACGGCGTCGCGGACTGGCGTCGCGGTGATCATCAGGAAGCACTGTCACATCTGCTCAGTGTGGTAGAGAACATCGCATTGATGGGCGTTTTCGCCGGCGGTCAGAAGGTGCTGGGAACTGTGGGCAAAAAACTGCTGCGCACGCATCCGGAGTTCTTCGCGCAGTTCACCGCGATACTCGATCGGGCCGGCAAGCCACGCCTGTGGAAGTCCGATTTGAGCCCGTACGAGCATGCTTTGCCGGCCGGATTCACCATCGGTGCCGGTTCAAAGGAGTTCTACCAGATCGGCAACAAGACCATCGCCCGGTTCGAGCACCGCCTGTTGGCGGGCAACTTTGATATCGACACTCAGCACTGGCGCCTGGAACACCCCGCACGCGCACAAGCCTATGCTCCGGAATTGATCCGCCACGTCGAGGGCGGCTGGCGGTTCCCCGCTGAACAGCCCGAAGAATGGGGCAGCAGCGCCTACACGCTCAAGCGCATCGATCCGCAGTTGAGCGAATTTGCCGACAGCGACCTGGACATCCTTCGCCGGCTGAGCAACACCTCGCAGCAGACCTTGCTGGAGACCTTCAACGACAATCTGAGCCTGCCGGTACGCCTGCGCGATACCGTCGAGCGCGTGCGCATCGAGCGCCAGCTGCGTGAGTTGACCACGGAACTGGAAAACGGCGAGATCCACTCCGAGCAACCTCTGGAAGAACAGATGCACGCCTTGACGCAACTGCCGGGCTGGCCGACTGACCGATACCTTGAGGTCATCGGTCATGAAGGAGACGTCGAAACCACTTATCCTGCAAACAGCACGCTCGACGAAACCCTGGGAGTGCCGGTCACCCAAGGCCAGTTGGCACTCGGGCGCTTGCTGCAAACCGTCATCGATGGCCTCTACGAGCATGAAGTCGAGGCCTTGCTCGGCGGCAAAGTCGCGAAAAGCACGCAAGCCACCGGGCTGGCAAGAAAACTGGGTGCTGCGCTCAAATCCGATTACCGCGCGGCGTTCGAGCGGATGTACAAGCGCTATGACCACAGTGACGCGCAGGATCTGGGCAAATTACGCCAGGTCTTCGCCGACATTTCGGCGCGCCATGGTCAAAGGCTGATCGACCGCGCTTCGACTGTCGAGCGCCTGCACTTGCGCTCGACCGGGAGCGCGCCCTTGCGGTTGGGACAGCGGGCTCGGGCCGGCATTGCCGAGGTCCGGCTTGACCGGGCTTTGAGCGGGTTGCACTGGTCGTGGCTGGCCAATGCCGACACCGACAGGCTGGCCATGAAATTACTGCCGCGCCTGAGCGGCTGGAACGCGCAGCTGCGTCTGCAAGTCCGCGACAAGGCCTTGACCGGACCGATACTCGAAGACATCGGCGATGGGTCGGCGACCTCGGAAAATACCGGCTATCTGGTGAAGTCCACGCAGGGCTATGAGGCGTTTGGCGGCGACAAAAAATCCTTGGGCAAGGTGGCATCCGGCCCCGACGCTTTGTACATGGCCATCCTCAAGGCATTGCCGCCACGTCAGCGGACCGCACTCGGGTTTGCCGATACCGGACAGGTCAGTACGCAACAGTTACGCAAAAAGCTGCTCAACGTTGCCCTCGACGAACGCGAGGGCACTGCGCGGGCATTGCGCGGCGGCAGTACGGAATCACTTCCCGTCGAGCCGGCCTGTGTGCAAGGCGATCAGGTCCCCGCGACAGCTCATTCACGCACACTGCTGCGCAAAGCGCGCAGGCTTTATCCGCGTCTGAGCGAGCCGCAGCTCAATCAATTGCTCAACGAACTGGGCGATGATCCGTTGAGCCGTGCGACCCGGATCAAAGCCCTGCGTCAGGATCTGCAAACCCTGCGTGACGCGCTGTTTGTCTGGAGTGAAGATGGCGCCGCGCTGCAAGCCATGGGGGGCGATCTGGCTGAAGCGCGGCACAGTCGGAAAATGGCCGCCGAGCTGATCGAAGAAGCGTTTCGACGCTTTCATTGGGCCACCAACGAAGAGGGAAAGAATCTCTGTACCCTCGACCTTGACGGCATGCGCATCGGTAAGGTGCCGACGTTACCGTCGTCGGTGAGCTTCGACCATGTCGAGCAATTGTCGATGCGGAACATGGCGCTGGGTGATGATGTTGCGTACTTCCTCAAGACCTTCAAACAGCTCGATTCGCTGGAACTGGGCAGCAACGCGATCACCCGGCTGCCTGAAATGTTGTCGCACATGCCGCGTCTGCAACGGCTGAGCCTGGCAAACAATCAGCTCAAGCTCACCGAGCAGACCCTGGCGAAGCTGAACAGGTTGAGCACTCTGCGCTACCTGAATCTGGACAAGAATCCGTTGGGCGCCACCCCGGATTTCAGCCGAATGTCGCAACTGCGTCGCTTGTCGCTGAACGATACCGGCATCACCGAACTGCCAGGAGGCCTTGATCATTCTGCGCACATTGAACTGATGGATCTGAGCGCCAACAAAATCACAGAACTGCCTGAGTGGTTGTTCGAGAAATCACGCCGTTTCACCGGCGCACTCAAGTTGGGACTCAATCCCTTTTCCGAAACGACCAAAACGCATCTGGAGAATTATCGCGATAATTTCGGCATCGGTATGGACTATGTCGCCGATGACATCGCACGGATGAACGAGCAAACGGCGCGCTCGCTCTGGTTGACCAAGGTCAGTGGCGAAGAGTGGGCAGAGCAGTCGCGCATCTGGGCGGCATTGCGTAGCGATCAGACGGCCGATGGCTTGTTCACTTTGCTGGCGCAACTGGGCGATACGGCGGACGGCAAACTGGGCAGCGCTGACATGCAGCGACGTGTCTGGGCGGTACTGAAGGCGGCGGAAGCTGACGAGCCGCTGGGTCGTCAACTGCTCGACATCGCGGCCGATCCGCTTCACTGCACCGATAACGCGGCGCTGGTTTTCAGTCGCCTTGAAGTCGCAGTGGAAGTCGAGCGGGTGAGCCGCGCCGCAAGCGGCCGAAGGGTTACTGCCAAGGCGCTGTTGGAACTGGGCCGCAGCCTGTTCCGGCTGGACAAGCTGGAAGACATCGCCCGGGAGCATTCGCTCCGGGTGCCAAAGGTCGATGCGCTGGAAATGAACCTGGCTTACCGCATCGGCCTCACCGATGCGCTGGGGCTGCGCGGTCAACCGAAAGATATGCTGTTCAGTGCCCAGAGTGGCGTGACGGCCGCGGATCTTGAGGTGGCAAAAAATCGCGTCATGAGCGCCGAACTTTCCCCGCAATGGCTGGAATACATGCAGGGGCGCACGTTCTGGCGTGACTATCTGCGACGCACATTTGTCCGCAAGTTTGCGCTGATCGATGACCTGTACGACCCACAGATGAGCGCACTGTTCGACAAGAAGGACACGCTGCCCTCTGGCGATTATTTGAGTCAGAACCAGGCACTCAAGCTGGAAAAGGACCAGGCTGAAGACGTGCTGTTCAAGAGCCTGACGGAAGACGCGATACGGCTGATGGATCTGGGCATTTGTGCAATGCCCGATACGTGAAATTCACTTGCCGCGAATCAACTGCCGTAAGGCGAAACGATTGGGATGGCAGGCTTCGGCCACACTGCGTGGTAACGGCAGCGGCTCGTTGTCCAGCCATGCGGCAAGCAGTTCGCCGGACAGTGGCGCGGTGATCAGCCCGCGAGAACCGTGGCCGCTGTTGACGTACAGGCCATCGAGCCACGGGCAGGCGATGTCCGGGACTTGCCGGGCGTCCTTGCTCAACGCCGCGTAAGTCTGGACAAAGGCTGCGCGGTCGGCGAGCGGGCCGACAATCGGCAGGTAATCGGGGCTGGTGCAGCGGAAAGCTGCCCGGCCCTCAAGGTTCTCAAGCGGCTGCTCGCTGATTTTCAGGCGGGTCAGCAGGTCGCTGGAAATTTCTTCGAGCATCGCCAGATTGCCTTGGTGCTCGGCAGTCGTGGGCGTCAGGTCGTCGCTGTTGAAGTCGAAACTCGCGCCCAGGGTGTGCTCGCCCAGACGCGCCGGGGCGACGTAGCCTTCGGCGCACACCACGGTGGCCAGCGCATGACTTTCTGCGGTTTCAGGCAGACGCGTGATCTGCCCGCGAATGCGCTTGAGCGGCAATTCGGCGCTCTGGGCAAAGCGATTGATTTCCGCGGCACCGGCGAGGATCACCACTGGCGCACTGGCGAGCAGACGCTCGCCGTCGAAGGCTTGCCACTGGTCAGCGACTTTGCGCAGTTCCAAAGCTTCGTGATGGCTGAGCAATTCAATGTTGGCGTGCATCGCCTGGGCCTGACACAGTGCCGGCGGATGCACCCAGCCACCCTCGGGGTAGAACAAACCGCCATGGGCCACGCCGACACCGGCGCGAGCCTGCGCTTGCGGCTGTTCCAGCCACTGCAAGAGATCTTCAGGAAACGCCGCCGCCAGTTGCCCGTGGCGCTCGGCTTCCTTGGCATTGAACGCCAGTTGCAGCACGCCGCAGTCATCCCAGTCGCTGCCGCGTTGCAGGCTTTCCAGCAGGCGCCGGGTGTAGCCGAAGCCGCTGACGATCAACTGCGACAACGCGGTGCCATGGGCGGACAACTTGAGATAGAGCACGCCTTGCGGATTCCCCGAAGCTTCCTGCGCCACCGCCGCGTGGCGCTCGAGCAGACTCACCTGCCAGCCGCGCGCCGCCAGGCTCGACGCTGTCGCGCAGCCAGCCAGGCCGGCGCCGATCACCAGCGCCCGGCGTTCACCGCGCAACGGAGCAGGGCGGGCGAACCAGGGTTTCGCCGGTAGCGGCGCCGCCACCTCGGCGGGCCAGCCGAGAAACTCGCCACGCAGGATTTCCCATTTGTGGCCGATGCCCGGCGTGCGCTTCATCTTGAACCCGGCAGCATTGAGCAGACGGCGGACCCAACCGGTGCTGGTGAAAGTGCTGATGGTCGAGCCCGGCGCAGCCAGCCGCGCCAGTTCGACGAACAGTTCAGCAGTCCACATGTCCGGATTTTTCGCCGGGGCGAAACCGTCGAGAAACCACGCGTCGATCTGTGCATCGAGTTGCGGCAGTTGCTCCAGCGCATCGCCGATCAGCAAGGTCAGCGTCACGCGGCCGTTGGCCAGAGTGATGCGTTGAAAGCCTTGATGAATCGCCACGTAATGCCTGAGCAACTGATCCGCCAACGGCATGAGTTCTGGCCACAGTGCCAAGGCTCGGCGCAGATCCGCAGGCGCCAGCGGGTACTTCTCGACGCTGACAAAATGCAAGCGCGCGCCGGCCACCGCGTGCTGTTCGAACAACTGCCAGGCACAGAGAAAATTCAACCCGGTGCCGAAACCGGTTTCGCCAATGACCAGACGTCCATCCGCCGGCAGCGCAGCGAAACGCTCGGCCAGACGGTTCTGTTCGAGAAACACGTAACGGGTTTCCTCCAGCCCCGACTGGTCGGAAAAATACACGTCATCGAACACCCGTGAACGTGGGCGTCCCTGGTCGTCCCAGTCGAGTTGGGCGTGGGGCATTTCGGCTTTCATGGCAGGCTCGGCAAACACAAGGCGGCCATTCTAGCCGATCGCGCGCGAGCTGCCTGATCCAGCACAAGACGGGATTTGGGCGTGTCAGGGAAAATTTCAAAAGATCGCAGCCTTCGGTAACTCCTACAGGGAAACGCATTGCAAATGTAGCTGCCGAAGGCTGCGATCTGTTCAGGTGCTGCAATCATCCGCTAGTCTTGCTGAACCCTGGAAGGAGCCGTCCAATGTTTGAATCCGCTGAAATCGGTCACGCCATCGACAAAGACACTTACGAGGCGGCCGTCCCTGCGCTGCGTGAAGCCTTGCTGGAAGCGCAGTTCGAGTTGCAGCAGCAGAAGCGCTTTCCGGTGATCATCCTGATCAACGGCATCGAAGGGGCGGGCAAGGGCGAGACGGTCAAACTACTCAATGAATGGATGGATCCGCGCCTGATCGAAGTGCGCACCTTCGACCAGCAAACCGATGAAGAACTGGCGCGGCCACCGGCCTGGCGCTACTGGCGGATGCTGCCGGCCAAGGGGCGGATGGGCGTGTTCTTCGGCAACTGGTACAGCCAGATGCTCCAGGGGCGGGTGCATGGGTTGTTCAAGGATCCGCGTCTGGACCAGGCCATCGCCGGCGCAGAGCGTCTGGAAAAGATGCTCTGCGATGAAGGCGCGTTGATCTTCAAGTTCTGGTTTCACCTGTCCAAGAAGCAGATGAAAGCGCGGCTCAAATCACTGGCCGACGACCCGTTGCACAGTTGGCGCATCAGTCCGCTGGACTGGCAGCAATCACAGACTTACGACAAATTCGTCAAATATGGCGAGCGGGTGTTGCGCCGCACCAGCCGCGATTACGCGCCGTGGCATGTCATCGAAGGTGCCGATGCCAATTACCGCAGCCTGGCGGTGGGCAAGATTCTCCTCGAAGGTCTGCAAAACGCGCTCAAGCGTGCCGACGTCAATCCACACGAAGTCAGTGCCGCGCCGCTGGGTACGCCGGTCGATCAGTTGAACCTGCTCGACAGCCTCGACCTGACGCAGCGTCTGGACAAGAAAGACTATGAAGAGCAACTGATCACCGAGCAGGCGCGCCTGTCCGGGCTGATGCGCGACAAACGCATGCGTCGCCATGCGCTGATCGCGGTGTTCGAGGGTAACGACGCGGCGGGCAAGGGCGGGGCGATTCGCCGCGTGGCAGCGGCGCTCGATCCGCGTCAGTACAGCATCGTCCCGATTGCCGCACCGACCGAAGAAGAGCGCGCACAACCGTATCTGTGGCGGTTCTGGCGACACCTCCCGGCGCGGGGCAAATTCACCGTGTTCGACCGCTCCTGGTACGGACGGGTGCTGGTCGAGCGGATCGAGGGCTTCTGCACCCCGGCCGACTGGCTGCGCGCCTACGGCGAAATCAATGACTTCGAAGAGCAACTGGCCGATGCCGGCGTCATCGTGGTCAAGTTCTGGCTGGCGATCGACAAGGACACGCAGATGGAGCGCTTTCAGGAGCGCGAGGAGATTTCCTTCAAGCGTTTCAAGATCACCGAGGACGACTGGCGCAATCGGGAAAAGTGGGACGACTATCGCCGGGCGGTCGGCGACATGGTCGATCGCACCAGCACCGAGATCGCGCCATGGACGCTGATCGAAGCCAACGATAAACGCTGGGCACGGGTGAAAGTATTGCGCACGATCAACCGCGCGCTGGAAGACGCGTTCGAGAAATCCGACAAGAAGGCCAAAAAGCACAAGGACTGAAGCGATGGCCGCGCATACGCCGGGTGAATGATCCTCGCGGTCGGCAAGAAGGTGGACTTATGCTCAAGTCCACTTTCAACCGACAACAACAATGAGGTATGCCATGCGTGAAGTGGTGATCGTCGACAGCGTGCGGACCGGCCTGGCCAAATCCTTTCGCGGCAAGTTCAACCAGACCCGCCCCGATGACATGGCGGCCCACTGCGTCAATGCGCTGCTGACCCGCAACGATATCGACCCGGCCAGCGTCGAGGACTGCATCGTCGGCGCCGGCTCCAACGAGGGCGCGCAGGGCTACAACATCGGCCGCAACGTCGCGGTACTGTCGCGCCTGGGCACCGGCACTGCCGGCATGACCCTCAACCGTTTCTGCTCGTCGGGTTTGCAGGCGATCGCGATTGCCGCCAACCAGATCGCCTCCGGTTGCAGCGACATCATCGTCGCCGGCGGCGTCGAGTCGATCAGCCTGACCCTGAAGAGCGTCAACACCGATCACCTGATCAACCCGCTGCTCAAGCAACAGACTCCCGGCATCTACTACACCATGGGCCAGACCGCCGAAGTGGTGGCGCGCCGTTACGATGTCAGTCGCGAGGCGCAGGATCGCTATGCGCTGCAAAGCCAGATCCGTACCGCTCAGGCCCAGGCTGCCGGTCTGTTCGACGATGAAATCGTGCCGATGGCGGTGAAATATCGGGTCGAGGACAAGAACAGCGGTGAAGTGCAGATTGTCGACGGCGTCGTCGAGCGCGACGACTGCAACCGCCCGGACACCACCTACGAAAGCCTTGCCGGACTGAAACCGGTGTTCGCCGACGACGGTTCGGTGACGGCGGGCAATTCCTCGCAGCTGTCCGACGGTGCCTCGATGACACTGGTGATGAGTCTGGACAAAGCGCTGGAGCTGGGGCTCAAGCCGAAGGCGTTTTTCCGTGGCTTTACCGTCGCCGGTTGCGAGCCGGACGAAATGGGCATCGGCCCGGTGTTCTCGGTGCCGAAACTGCTCAAGGCGAAGGGCTTGCAGGTAGCGGATATCGACCTGTGGGAATTGAACGAGGCGTTTGCTTCGCAGTGCCTGTACAGCCGCGACCGGCTGGAGATCGACAACGACAAATACAACGTCAATGGCGGCTCGATTTCCATCGGCCACCCGTTCGGCATGACCGGCTCGCGCCAGGTAGGGCATCTGATCCGGGAATTGCAGCGGCGCAATCTGCGCTACGGCATCGTCACCATGTGCGTGGGTGGCGGGATGGGGGCGAGTGGGTTGTTTGAGGCGGTGCGCTAAAGGATTGGTTGCCCGTTCAGGCCCCTTCGCGAGCAGGCTCGCTCCCACAGGTGATCGCATTCCCCTGTGGGAGCGAGCCTGCTCGCGAAGGCAGCGCCACGGTTCAGCGGCTGGAATCCCGCCGCTGCATCCGCGCTATATAAGCCTGAATCTCCCGCTCGATCACCTGACCGTCAAACGGCCCCTCAAGGGTATTTTCCCGGGTGCTGAAATACAGCTCGCCATTGACCCGGCACACGCGGTCGCTGCGAAAACGGGTGGCGGGGGCGCTGTCCTCGGCGCGCATGGCGTACATGTCGGTCTCCCTGATCAATGCGTTGAAAAGTCTGCAATCAGCTTATGCCTGAAGCACTTGGCGCGCCTGCCCGGCCGATCAACGGCGGCGCGCCGGTTTACTGCTGCGACCTGCACAGTTTCATTCGCGGCCTGGCGGCAACTGTCCCTGTGTTGCACGGGACAGGGCGCCTAGAATGCAGGCTCTTGTCAGCAGGCTTTTGGGGTTCGCATGCACATTTCATCGGGGCGCTGGGTGTACGGATTGTTCCTGGCGCTGCTGACCGCGTTTCTGTGGGGCATCCTGCCGATCAAGCTCAAACAGGTATTGCAGGTGATGGACCCGGTCACGGTGACCTGGTTTCGTCTGATGGTTTCCGGCGGCTGCCTGTTCATTTATCTGGCTTCGGTCAAGCGCCTGCCAAGTCGCAAGGTGCTCGGGCCGAAGGGCGGCTGGCTGGTGCTGATGGCGGTACTGGGGCTGGTCGGCAATTACGTGCTGTACCTGATGGGCCTCAACCTGCTCAGCCCCGGCACCGCGCAACTGGTGGTGCAAATGGGTCCGATCATGCTGCTGATCGCCAGCCTGTTCGTGTTCAAGGAGCGCTTCAGCATCGGCCAGGGCCTCGGCTTGCTGGTGCTGTTGATCGGCTTTGGCCTGTTCTTCAATCAGCGCCTGGCCGAGCTGCTGACTTCGCTCTCTGATTACACCGCCGGCGTGCTGTTGGTGCTGCTGGCGTCGACGGTCTGGACCTTCTACGCGCTGGGCCAGAAGCAATTGCTGACTGTGTGGAATTCGTTGCAGGTGATGATGGTGATCTACCTGTTCTGCGGGCTCTTGCTGACGCCGTGGGTACATCCACTTGAAGCGCTCAATCTGAGCCCGTTGCAGGGCTGGCTGTTGCTGGCGTGCTGCATGAACACCTTGATCGCCTACGGCGCATTCGCCGAAGCGCTGGCGCACTGGGAAGCCTCGCGAGTCAGCGCGACGCTGGCGATCACGCCGTTGGTGACATTCGTTGCGGTGGCGATTGCGGCGCGGATCTGGCCCGAGTATGTGCATGCCGAGGAGATCAACGCCCTGGGCTATGGCGGGGCGGTGCTGGTGGTGCTGGGTTCGGCGCTGGTGGCGTTGGGGCCATCGTTGATTGCCGGGCTCAGGGCGCGGCGGGCCAGGGTTGTGCCAGGCTGACGATCGGCGGCGCCTGTATTCGCGAGCAGGCTCGCTCCCACTTTGCAATGCAATTTTCCTGTGGGAGCGAGCCTGCTCGCGAAGACGGACTTTCAGGCGCTACATGACTCAGCCCTTGGCCCCGGCCTCGATCATGTTCTCCGGGCGCACCCAGGCATCGAACTCTTCATCAGTCAGATAACCCAGCTGCAACGCCGCCTCACGCAAAGTCAGCCCTTCGCTGTAAGCCTTCTTGGCGATCTCCGCCGACTTGTCATAACCGATGTGCGGGTTCAGCGCGGTCACCAGCATCAGCCCACGTTCCAGATGCCTGGCCATGACCTCCGCATCCGGCTCGAGCCCGGCGATGCAGTGCTGCTGGAAGTTGCTGCAACCGTCGCCGAGCAGACGGATCGATTGCAGCAGATTGTGAATGATCACCGGTTTGAACACGTTCAACTGCAAGTGCCCCTGACTGGCGGCAAAACCGATCGCCACGTCATTGCCGAGCACCTGGCAGGCGAGCATCGACAGCGCTTCGCACTGGGTCGGGTTGACCTTGCCGGGCATGATCGAACTGCCCGGTTCGTTGGCCGGCAGCTTCACTTCAGCAAAACCTGCGCGAGGACCTGAGCCCAGCAGACGCAAGTCGTTGGCGATTTTCATCAAGGCCACGGCGAGGGTTTTCAGTGCGCCGGACAGGGTCACCAGCGGCTCATGGCCGGCCAGTGCAGCGAACTTGTTCGGCGCGGTGACGAACGGCAGACCGGACAGTGCTGCGAGTTCAGCGGCAATCGCCTCACCGAAGCCGTGCGGCGAATTCAGCCCGGTGCCGACCGCAGTGCCGCCCTGCGCCAGTTCGCAGACCGCCGGCAGCGCGGCGCGGATGGCGCGCTCGGCATAATCCAGTTGCGCGATGAAGCCGGACAATTCCTGACCGAAGGTGATCGGCGTCGCGTCCATCATGTGCGTGCGCCCGGTCTTCACCAGTTTCATGTGCCGTGCCGCCAGTTCAGCGAGGCCGCCGGACAGCTCGGCAATCGCCGGCAGCAGTTGTTCCTGCACCGCTTTGGCGGTGGCGATGCTCATGGCGGTGGGGAAGCAGTCGTTGGAACTTTGCGAGCGATTGACGTGATCGTTCGGGTGCACCGGCGACTTGCCGCCGCGCGGGTTGCCGGCCAGTTCGTTGGCGCGACCGGCGATCACTTCGTTGACGTTCATGTTGCTCTGGGTACCGCTGCCGGTCTGCCAGACCACCAGCGGGAACTGCTCGTCATGCTCGCCGGCGAGCACTTCATCGGCGGCCTGTTCGATCAGGCGAGCGATGTCGGCGGGCAGGTCGCCGTTGCGGTCGTTGACCCGTGCGGCGGCTTTCTTGATCAGCGCCAGGGCGTGCAGCACCGGTAGCGGCATGCGTTCCTGACCGATTGCGAAGTTGATCAGCGAGCGTTGCGTCTGAGCACCCCAGTAAGCGTCGTCCGGGACCTCGATCTGGCCCAGGCTGTCGGTTTCGATACGGCTCATCGTGCACACTCCTGTTGGTCTGTTGGCGCAATTTAGGCCGGCATCGGCCCGGGTGGTTCCATCGGCTCGATTGTTGACCGCAAAACCCCGCCAATCAAGCGCGGCAAGGGCCGGGGGTTGAGCCATAGCGATTGTTAGGCGCAGAATGGTCGCCCTTGGGGTTCGACCTCGCTTTGCTTAAAGGAAACTCGATGACTCGTCTTCGCGCCATCTGTACCGCGGTTGCACTGGTTTGCGCCAGCGGCCAGGTGCTTGCCGATACCGCCAGCCACAACGCCAGTGCCGAAGCTTTCCTGACGCTGGCTCACGCTGACAAGCTGGGTACCCCGGTGTACATGCAAGTGCAGCAAATGTTCGCCCAGCGCTTTGAACAGACCAAAGCCCCTGAGTCGAAGAAAGCCGTGCTCGAAACCTACCAGGCCAAGGCCAACGCCGCGCTGGACCAGGCCATCGGCTGGAACAAGCTCAAGCCCGACATGGTCAAGCTCTACACCAGCAACTTCAGCGAATCCGAGCTGAAAGATCTGGTTGCCTTCTACCAGTCGCCACTGGGCAAGAAAGTCCTGGAAAAAATGCCGCAGCTGACCCAGCAGTCGGCGCAGATGACCCAGGGCAAACTGGAAAGCGCGGTGCCAGTGGTCAACAAGCTGCTCGACGACATGACCAAAGAGCTGACCCCGGCCGCGGCGCCAGCCAAGAAGAAGTAAGCGGAGTTCGTGATGACCATGCAACAACGCATCGAATCGACGCTGGCTCTGTTACAGCCTGAGCACCTGCAAGTGCTGGACGAAAGCCACATGCACAGTCGCGGGTCACAGACCCACTACAAGGCGGTGGTGGTCAGCGCGCAGTTCGAAGGCCTGAACCGGGTCAAGCGCCACCAGAAAGTCTACGGCACGCTCGGCGAGCTGATGGGCGAGTTCCATGCGTTGGCGCTGCACACCTACACCCCGCAGGAATGGGCAGAGATCGACGGCGCTCCGGCGTCGCCGACCTGTGCCGGCGGTAGCAAACATTAAGATCAAAAGATCGCAGCCTTCGGCAGCTCCTACAGGGCACAGCCGCAGGCGGTGATGTTTTTTGCTAGAATCCGCAACGCGCCGCTTAGCCGGCGCGTTTTTTATTGAATCCGGTTCACCCTTTGCGAGGGTAGCCACCTGGAGAAATACCCATGACACAACCGATTGTCGTGGCGGCACTGTATAAGTTCGTCACCCTCGAAGATTACGTTGACCTGCGCGAGCCACTGCTGCAAGCGATGGTCGACAACGGCATCAAAGGCACTCTGCTGATCGCCGAAGAAGGCATCAACGGCACGGTTTCCGGCAGCCGCGAAGGCATTGACGGTCTGCTCGCCTGGCTCAAGAACGATCCGCGCATGGTCGACATTGACCACAAGGAATCGTACTGCGACGAACAGCCGTTCTATCGCACCAAGGTCAAGCTGAAGAAAGAGATCGTCACCCTCGGCGTTGAAGGCGTTGACCCGAACAAGAAGGTCGGCACCTACGTCGAGCCGCAGGACTGGAACGCACTGATCAGCGACCCGGAAGTGCTGCTGATCGACACGCGCAACGATTACGAAGTGTCGATCGGCACCTTCGAAGGCGCCATCGATCCGAAAACCACCAGTTTTCGCGAATTTCCCGACTACATCAAAGAACACTTCGACCCGGCCGTGCACAAGAAGGTCGCGATGTTCTGCACCGGCGGCATTCGCTGCGAGAAAGCCTCGAGCTACATGCTCGGCGAGGGCTTCGAAGAGGTTTACCACCTCAAGGGCGGCATCCTGAAGTACCTCGAAGAGGTGCCGCAGGAAGAAACCAAATGGCGCGGCGACTGCTTCGTCTTCGACAACCGCGTCACCGTGCGTCACGACCTGACGGAAGGCGACTACGATCAATGTCATGCCTGCCGCACGCCGGTCAGCGTTGAAGATCGCGCCTCCGAGCACTACGTCGCCGGCATCAGTTGCCCGCATTGCTGGGACAAGCTCAGCGAGAAAACCCGGCGCAGCGCCATCGATCGGCAAAAGCAGATCGAACTGGCCAAGGCGCGCAACCAGCCGCACCCGATCGGCTACAACTATAAGCAAGCATCCACCGAGGCTTAACCATGTCTGCGCGCCTGCTCTACGTGATGGATCCGATGTGTTCATGGTGCTGGGGTTTTGGTCCGGTGGCCAAGGCACTGGTCGAGCAGGCGCAGGCAGCCGGAGTGGAGCTGCATCTGGTGGTCGGCGGGTTGCGCACCGGCAGCGGTTCGGCGCTGGAGCCGACCACGCGGCGCTACATTCTCGAGCACTGGCAAGCGGTCACCGAGGCCACCGGCCAGCCGTTCAAGTTCGACGGCGCGTTGCCTGACGGTTTTGTCTACGACACCGAGCCTGCCTGTCGCGCTATTGTCACCGCGCGCAGTCTGGCGCCGGATTGCGCGTGGACACTGGTCGGGCTGATCCAGCAGGCGTTTTACGCCGAAGGTCGCGATGTCACCCAGGCCAGCGTGCTGGTCGAACTGGCGGAGCAGGCCGGTGTGCCGCGTATCGAATTCGCGGCGTTGTTCGATCATGCCGATCAGCACAAGGCGACCCAGGCCGATTTCACCTGGGTGCAGGACTTGGGCATCGCTGGTTTTCCGACCCTGCTGGCCGAGCGCAACGGGCAACTGGCGCTGCTCACCAACGGTTATCAACCGCTCAGCGAGCTGTCGCCGTTGCTCGGCCGCTGGCTGGAGCGCGCGGCCTGTGTCTGACCGCGCCGATGACACGCCAGCCGTAGAGCGTGTCGACCGGCTGAGCTGGGCTGAAGTCCGGCGTCTGGCACTGCATCACAAGAAATCCCTGTGGATCGCCAACGGCGTGGCCGTGCTGGCGACGCTGTGCAGCGTGCCGATCCCGTTGCTGCTGCCGTTGCTGGTCGACGAAGTGCTGCTCGGCCACGGCGATGCCGCGCTGAAAGTCATGAACCATTTCCTGCCGAGCATGTGGCAGCAGGCGGCGGGTTATATCGGCCTGATGCTGGTGGTGACCCTGACCTTGCGTTGCAGCGCCCTGTGTTTTGGCGTGTTGCAGTCGCGGTTGTTCGCGCGCCTGGCCAAGGACATCGTCTACCGCATTCGCGTGCGCCTGATCGAGCGGCTCAAGCGCATTTCCCTCGGCGAATACGAAAGCCTCGGCAGCGGCACAGTGACAACGCACCTGGTCACCGATCTGGATACCCTCGACAAATTCGTCGGCGAAACCCTCAGCCGCTTCCTCGTCGCGATGCTGACCCTGGTCGGCACCGCCAGCATCCTCATGTGGATGCACTGGAAGCTGGCGCTGCTGATTCTGCTGTTCAACCCGTTGGTGATCTATGCCACGGTGCAGCTCGGCAAACGCGTCAAACACCTGAAAAAACTCGAGAACGACAGCACCTCGCGCTTCACCCAGGCACTGAGCGAAACCCTCGATGCGATTCAGGAAGTGCGCGCCGGCAACCGCCAGGGCTATTTCCTCGGGCGCCTCGGTTTGCGCGCGCAGGAGGTGCGCAACTACGCAGTCAACTCGCAGTGGAAAACCGACGCCTCGAACCGCGCCAGTGGTTTGCTGTTCCAGTTCGGCATCGACATCTTCCGCGCAGCGGCGATGCTCACCGTGCTGTTTTCCGACCTGTCGATCGGGCAGATGCTCGCGGTGTTCAGTTACCTGTGGTTCATGATCGGCCCGGTCGAACAGCTGCTCAATCTGCAATACGCCTATTACGCGGCGGGCGGTGCGCTGACGCGGATCAATGAATTGCTGGCGCGCGCCGACGAGCCGCAGTATCCCGGCGGCGTCGATCCGTTCAAGGGACGCGACACCGTCGGCATCGAGGTGCAAGGCCTGAGCTTCGGTTACGGCGACGAGTTGGTGCTGGATCAGATGAACCTGTCGATCCTGCCCGGCGAAAAAGTCGCGATCGTCGGCGCCAGCGGCGGCGGCAAAAGTACCTTGGTGCAGTTGCTGCTGGGCCTGTACACGCCAGCGGCCGGGACCATCCGCTTTGGCGGGTCGACCCAGCAGGAGATCGGTCTGGAGACGGTGCGCGAGAACGTCGCGGTGGTGCTGCAGCATCCGGCGCTGTTCAACGACAGCGTGCGCGCCAACCTGACCATGGGCCGCATGCGCAGCGACGAAGCCTGCTGGCAGGCGCTGGAAATTGCGCAGATGGCCGCGACCATCCGTGCGCTGCCCGCTGGCCTCGACAGCATCGTTGGTCGCTCCGGCGTGCGTTTGTCCGGCGGTCAGCGCCAGCGTCTGGCGATTGCGCGGATGATTCTCGCCGAGCCGAAAGTGGTGATTCTCGACGAGGCCACTTCGGCCCTCGATGCCGCCACCGAGTACAACCTGCACCAGGCGATGGCGAAATTTCTCCATGGCCGCACCACGCTGATCATTGCCCATCGCCTGTCGGCGGTGAAACAGGCGGACCGCGTGCTGGTATTCGACGGCGGGCAGATCGCCGAGGACGGCGACCATCGCCAACTGATCGCCGACGGCGGTCTGTACGCCAAGCTCTACGGCAACTTGCAACAGCACTGATCGAAACCCTTGCCGACCTGTCAGAGGTTCTGCGCGCGGTGTAACGCCGCGCCTTGCCTTGAACGAGAACCCCACCTAGTCTCGTCATAGCGAATTCGCCCGGAAGGCGAGCGGGCAGTGCTCATGCAAGGAATCTCATGAAGCAAAAGCAGACTCTGGGAACACCACGGTTGTTGGGTATCGTCTGGCCCTTTATTGCTGTCGTGGTGTTCCAGGCATTACTGGGGGGCGTGAGCCTTTACGTGCTTTCGGCCGTGCGAGGCTACGTCGCTGGCGAAAGCCTGTGGTCCAAGGGCCAGAAAGACGCCATCTATTACCTGAACCTCTACGCCGACAGCCGCGACGAGGCGATCTACCGCAAATATCTGACGGCGATTGCCGTGCCCCAGGGCGGGCACCAATTGCGCCTGGCACTGGATCGTCAGCCGCCTGATCTGCAAGCGGCGCGCGAGGGCATTCTCAAGGGCGGTAATCATCCGGACGATGTCTCCAGCGTCATCTGGCTGTACCTCAATTTCCGCCACTACAGTTATCTGGAAACCGCGATCGATCGCTGGACGATTGGCGATGCCTATCTCGACCGATTGCACGAAGTCGCGCAGGAGATGCACCAGGGCATTGCGCAGAACCAGGCCAGCCCGGGCGATGTGCAGCGCTGGAAGTTACAGATCTTCGCCATCAACGATGCAGTCACCCCAGCGGCCAGGGCTTTCAGCGATGCCTTGGGCGAAGGCTCGCGGGTGATCATGCGCCTGCTGTTGTTCACCAACCTGGCCACCGCGCTGGGTCTGATCGCGCTGGCGCTGTGGCGCACGCACAAACTGCTCAGGCAACGGCATGAATTTGCCCAGGCGCTGCAACTGGAGAAGGATCGCGCGCACATCACCTTGCAATCGATTGGCGATGGCGTGATCACCACCGACGTCAACGGCGCGATCGATTACATGAACCCCGCCGCCGAGGCCATGACGCACTGGAAGGCCGAGCAGGCGGCGGGGCTGCCGTTGTCGGCGCTGTTCAACCTGCTCGACGATAACGCCCAGACCGAAGGGCTGACGTTGATCGAGCACATTCTCAGTGGTCAGCTCAGCGGCGGCAGCGAACATTCCAAGCTGATCCAGCGGCTGGACGGCAGCACCCTGTCGGTGACCCTGGTCGGAGCGCCGATCCGCAATGCCGGCAACGTCAGCGGCACAGTGCTGGTGCTGCACGACATGACTCAGGAGCGGCAATACATCGCCAACCTGTCCTGGCAGGCGACCCACGATGCGCTGACCGGGCTGGCCAACCGCCGCGAATTCGAATATCGCCTCGAACAGGCCTTGCACAACCTGACACGCCAGCCCGGCCGGCATGCACTGATGTTCCTCGATCTGGACCAGTTCAAACTGGTCAACGACACCTGCGGGCACGCGGCGGGCGATGAACTGCTGCGGCATATCTGCACGCTGTTGCAATCAGACTTGCGCGAGGGCGATACCCTGGCGCGACTGGGCGGCGATGAATTCGGGATTTTGCTTGAGAACTGCCCGCCGGACATCGCGGAGAAGATTGCCGAAAGCCTGCGTCAGACCGTGCAGAATCTGCATTTTGTCTGGAAAGGACGGCCGTTCCTGACCACCGTCAGTATTGGCCTGGTACATGTCGCACAGAATCCGACCACCCTGGAAGCCTCCCTGCGTGCGGCGGACATGGCTTGCTACATGGCCAAGGAAAAGGGCCGCAACCGCGTGCAGGTCTATCATGCGGACGACTCCGAACTGTCCATGCGCTTCGGTGAAATGGCTTGGGTGCAACGGCTGCACATGGCGCTGGAAGAAAACCGCTTTTGCCTTTATGCCCAGCAGATCGCGCCGCTCAAGCCGCAACCCGGCCAGGCCGGACACATCGAAATTCTCCTGCGCCTGCATGATGAATCCGGACGAATGATTTTGCCTGACAGCTTTATTCCGGCGGCGGAGCGTTATGGTTTGATGACCCAGTTAGATCGCTGGGTAGTTCAAAACGTTTTCAAGGTTATTGCCCAGTGTATTGAACAGGAACATGAACTTCCTTTGGCAATGTGTGCGATTAATCTGTCAGGCATTACTATAGGAGATGACGCGTTTTTGCACTTCCTGCGGGAACAGTTTGTTAACTACGCTATACCGCCTGAAATGATTTGTTTTGAAATTACCGAAACCAGTGCAATTGCAAATCTTGGCAGTGCAATTCGTTTTATCAATGAACTCAAAGGCTTAGGTTGTCACTTTTCTCTGGATGACTTTTGTGCCGGAATGTCTTCATTCGCTTACTTGAAACATTTGCCTGTAGACTTCCTGAAGATCGACGGGAGTTTCGTAAAGGATATGCTGGACGACCCGATTAATCGGGCAATGGTCGAAGTGATCAATCACATCGGTCATGTTATGGGTAAGCAGACAATTGCCGAGTTTGTTGAAACTAACCAGATCGAACAGGCGTTGCTTGAAATAGGTGTGGATTACGCTCAGGGGTATGTCATCGAGCGTCCGCAGTTGTTTACCTGTGACAGTTTGCAAAGTCGTCCTGCCAGACCGCAGCCGTTGTTGTTCAAAGCGCCTGGCACGTTCCGTTGAAGTCTCTCGCCGATCCTTGCCATCACAACTCAAAAGGAGCCGAACAGTGATCGACACATTCAACCGAACCGGACCCCTCATGGAAGCTGCAAGTTATCCTGCCTGGGCGCAACAGCTCATCAAGGATTGCAGCGAGAGCAAGCGCCGGGTTGTCGAACATGAACTTTATCAGCGCATGCGCGACAACAGACTCAGCGCGAAAACCATGCGCCAGTACCTGATCGGTGGCTGGCCGGTGGTCGAGCAGTTTGCCTTGTACATGGCGCAGAACCTCACCAAGACCCGCTTTGCCCGCCATCCCGGCGAAGACATGGCGCGGCGCTGGCTGATGCGCAACATCCGCGTCGAACTCAATCACGCCGACTACTGGATGCACTGGAGTCGCGCCCATGGCGTCAGTCTCGAAGATCTCCAGGCCCAGCAAGTGCCGCCGGAGCTGCATGCTCTGAGTCACTGGTGCTGGCACACCAGCTCGGCGGATTCGCTGATCGTGGCGATTGCCGCGACCAATTATGCGATCGAGGGGGCGACCGGGGAGTGGTCAGCGGTGGTCTGCTCGACCGGGGTCTACGCCGCGGCGTTTCCGGAAGAAGATCGCAAGCGCGCGATGAAGTGGTTGAAGATGCATGCCCAGTACGACGATGCCCATCCGTGGGAAGCGCTGGAAATCATCTGCACCCTGGCCGGCATGAACCCGAGCAAGGCGTTGCAGGCCGAGCTGCGGCAGGCGATCTGCAAGAGTTATGACTACATGTACCTGTTTCTGGAGCGGTGCATGCAGCTTGAAACTTCGGAACGCTTGCTGGTCAACCGCGAGCGCCGGACCGTAGCCGAAAGCTGATCGAACTGTGGGAGCGAGCCTGCTCGCGATAGCGGTGGGTCATGCAACGAATCGTTGTCTGACACTCCCTCTTCGCGAGCAGGCTCGCTCCGACAATGATTTTTAGCCGGCCATCGCCAGCCGGTTCCGCCCCTCGCGCTTTGCGACATATAACGCGCTGTCGGCGCGGCGCAATAAGCTGTCTGCAGACTCGCCCGGCAACAACGTCGAGCAACCCAGGCTCACGGTGATCTCGATCAACTGGCCATCGGCAAAATATTCCTCTGACTGCGTCGCCTGGCGCAAACGCTCGCCGACCATCGCCGCTGCTTCGCGACCGGTGTTGGACAGCAGGATCAGAAACTCTTCGCCGCCATAACGGAACACCATGTCGACGTTGCGCAGTTGCGCCTTGATCGACGCGGCAATGGCTCTGAGCACGTCATCACCGGCGCCATGCCCGTGGTCATCATTGACCCGTTTGAAGTGGTCGATATCGAGCATCAGTACCGACAGCGGCTGCGCATGGCGGCGCGACATGTCGATCTCGCGCTGCAAGGTCTGCTCCATGGCTACCCGGTTACCAGCACCGGTCAACGGGTCGCGCAAGGCGCTCTGGGTCGCGGCGCGATAGAGCAGGGCGTTGCGCATCGGGTACAGCAGACAGGACAGTAGCGACTCGAGGTCGCCCTGTTCCTTGTCGTTGAAACGCTGATTGCGGCGGAAGACCAGTTCGCCCATGTGCTCGCCTTCGTGGCTCAGGGTGTAGCTGACCGAGTGGTGGCCGCGCGCGCCGAACTCCAGGCGCAAGTCGCTGGCCTGATGCACATAGCTCAGCGCGTCCAGTGGCACCAGGCGTTGGATTTCGCGGAAGAACAGGCCAAGGATGCGCTGTGGCTCAAGGCTGGTTTGCAGTTGCAGGCTCATTTGCTGACGCAATTGCGCCAGGCTGGTCGGGCGCTCGATCAGCGCCGGTAGTTGACCGAAGCCCAGGCGCTGCAATTTGGCACTGTCAAAGTCAATTGCATGGGTCTGGGAAGGAGATTTCATATGGCGTGAGCCCCTAAGCAGTAAGTCTGTCTTACAGGCTGGGTGAGAGCGGCTATGGGCTGCGCGTCGTACTGATCCATCAGTCCCGTAGGACGTTTGGCGTAAGTTTAGTCTGCCGCAAGACGATCAGTCAGCTATCGAAATCGGCGTTTGCCCCATGGCCATCACACGGCATGTTTTGAGGGAATTTAGAGCGAAAGGCGTGCCATTCGGTTCGATTTTATTTAAAGCTTTTCGAATCAATGACTTGCTGGCGAATGCCAAGCAGCCGCGCTGGGTTTTTGGCGGCTGTGTGACGGTTATGAGCGGCAATGGCTTGCCGCGACAGCATTCTGCCGCGGCAACAAATGCGACGTATGGCGTTATTGGGCGTTGAACGCCTGGCCATTAACGCCTGCGCTGTCGGGGCCCATCAGGTACAGATACACAGGCATGATCTCTTCCGGTGTCGGGTTGTTCAGCGGATTTTCCCCCGGATACGCCTGCGCGCGCATGCTGGTGCGCGTGCCGCCCGGGTTGATGCTGTTGGAGCGTACCGGCGCAACGCCTTCCACTTCATCGGCCAGGGTTTGCATCAGGCCCTCGGTGGCAAATTTCGACACACCGTAGGCGCCCCAGTATGCGCGACCCTTGCGCCCGACGCTGCTGGAGGTGAACACCACCGAAGCATCCTGGGACAGCTTGAGCAACGGCAGCAGGGTGCTGGTCAGCATGAACATCGCGTTGACGTTGACCTGCATGACGCGCATGAAGTTTTCGCCGGACAGTTGCTCGATCGGCGTGCGCGGGCCGATGATCGAAGCGTTGTGCAGCAGGCCGTCGAGGTGGCCGAACTCGGTTTCGATCATCGCCGCCAGCTCATCGTACTGATGGGGCAGGGCGGTCTCGAGGTTGAACGGGATCACCGCTGGTTGCGGATGACCGGCAGCCTCGATTTCGTCGTAGACCTCGGTCAGATTGGCTTCGGTCTTGCCCAGCAGCAGCACAGTGGCGCCGTGTGCGGCATAGGTCTTCGCCGCAGCCGCGCCGATGCCACGGCCGGCACCGGTGACCAGAATGACCCGATCCTTGAGCAATTCAGGGCGAGCGGTGTAATCAAACATAAAAACCTCATAGTCCATTTCATGAAGACCTGCTTCACCCAGTGGCGAGGGGATTTATCCCCGTTCGGCGGCGAAGCCGTCGCGAAACCTGTGTGTCACATCGCCTGGATAAAAGCGGGGGCCGCTTCGCAGCCCAGCGGGGATAAATCCCCTCGCCACACAGGGAATTTGCAACAGTCAGGTCAGCAGCTGCACAGCGCGCTGTCGAGCACCTTGCGCAACTCCAGCGGGTGATCTACCACAACGTCCGCGCCCCAGTGCCGTGGGTTGTCGTCCGGGTGGATATAGCCGTAAGTCACCGCAGCGGTCTTGGTCCCGGCATCGCGGCCCGATTCGATATCGCGCAGATCATCGCCGATAAACAGCACGGTCGACGGATCCAGATCAAGCATTTTGCAGGCGAGGATCAGCGGCTCCGGATCCGGCTTGCTGTTCTTCACATGATCCGGGCAGATCAGCAGCGCCGAACGCTCGGCCAGCCCCAGACGCTGCATGATCGGCTCGGCGAAACGCAACGGTTTGTTGGTGACCACGCCCCAGATCAGGTTGGCCTTTTCGATGTCAGCGAGCAGTTCGCCCATGCCGTCGAACAGCTTGCTGTGCACTGCGCAGCCGACCAGATAGCGCTCGAGAAACTCCAGACGCAGCTCCTCAAAGCCCGGCGATTCCGGATCCATCGAGAACGTCACCGCGACCATGGCCTTGGCGCCGCCGGAAATCTCGTCGCGGATATGCTTGTCGTTGATCGGCGGCAGACCGCGATCGACGCGCATCGCCTGGCAGATGGCGATGAAGTCCGGCGCGGTGTCGAGCAGGGTGCCGTCCATGTCGAAAAGTACCGCTCTGATGGCCATCGGCTTATTCCTCGCGCAGGGTCTGGATCATGTAGTTGACGTCAACGTCGTTGGCCAGCTTGTAGTGCTTGGTCAGCGGGTTGTAGGTCAGGCCGATGATGTCCTTGACGGTCAGGCCAGCCATGCGGCTCCACGCGCCGAGCTCGGAGGGGCGGATGAATTTCTTGAAGTCGTGGGTGCCGCGCGGCAGCAGCTTCATGATGTATTCGGCGCCGATGATCGCGAACAGATACGCCTTCGGGTTGCGGTTGATGGTCGAGAAGAACACCTGGCCGCCCGGCTTGACCATGCGGAAACAGGCGCGGATTACCGACGATGGATCCGGCACGTGCTCGAGCATTTCCAGGCAGGTGACCACGTCGAACTGCTCGGGCATTTCGTCGGCGAGGGCTTCGGCGGTGATCTGCCGGTACTCGACGCTGACCCCGGATTCCAGCTGATGCAGTTGTGCGACCGCCAGTGGCGCTTCGCCCATGTCGATGCCCATTACGGTGGCGCCGCGCTGGGCCATGGCTTCGCTGAGGATGCCGCCGCCGCAACCGACGTCGAGGACTTTCTTGCCGGCCAGATTGACTCGTTCGTCGATCCAGTTGACCCGCAGCGGGTTGATGTCGTGCAGCGGCTTGAATTCGCTTTCACGGTCCCACCAGCGATGGGCAAGGGCCTCGAATTTGGCGATTTCGGCGTGGTCGACGTTGCTCATGTTAAATCCTCTAAAACTTGAAAAAGGCTGTAGCCGCGGATAATGCGCCGCGGTGTTTACGATTCGGTGTGGCCGCTGATGCGCTGGCCCCAGTGGCGGGCGGTCTCGCCCAGCTGTTGTTCGTCCATGCGGGTCAGGCGCCGGTCGTCGAGCAGTTGCTTGCCGGCAACCCACAGGTGTTTCACGCAATCACGCCCGGTCGCATAGATCAGCTGCGACACCGGGTCATACACCGGTTGCTGCGCCAGGCCGGACAGGTCGAAAGCGACGATGTCTGCGGCTTTGCCGATCTCCAGCGAGCCGACCTGCGCCTCGATCCCCAGCGCACGGGCGCCATTGAGGGTGGCCATGCGCAAGGCGCGATGAGCGTCCAGCGCGGTGGCAGAGCCGGCGACGGCTTTGGCCAGCAGGGCGGCGGTGCGGGTTTCGCCGAGCAGGTCCAGATCATTGTTGCTCGCCGCGCCATCGGTGCCGACGGCAACGTTCACCCCAGCCTGCCACAAACGTTCGACCGGGCAGAAGCCGCTGGCCAGTTTGAGGTTGGATTCCGGGCAGTGGATCACGCTGCTGTTGCTTTCTACCAGCAGCGCGAGGTCTTCATCGCTGATCTGGGTCATGTGCACCGCCTGGAAACGCGGGCCGAGCAGGCCAAGGCGACCCAGGCGCGCCAGTGGCCGTTCGCCGGTCTGCTCGACGGCCTGCTGCACTTCGAATGCGGTTTCATGCACATGCATATGGATCGAAGCGTCCAGCTCCTCGGCGATCACCCTGATTTTCTCCAGGTTCTCATCACCGACGGTGTAGGGTGCGTGAGGGCCGAAAGTAATCTTGATGCGTTCGTGATGCTTGAGATCCCCGAACAATTCGACGCCCTGACGAATGGCTTCGTCGGCACTGCTGGCGCCGGGGATCGGGAAATCGAGGATCGGAATGGCGATCTGCGCGCGGATACCGCTGTTGTGTACGCGCTCGCTGGCGACCTTCGGGAAGAAATACATGTCAGAGAAGCAGGTGATGCCGCCCTTGATCTGCTCGGCGATGGCCAGATCGGTGCCGTCGCGGACGAAATCCTCATCGACCCATTTGCCTTCGGCCGGCCAGATGTGGTTTTCCAGCCAGGTCATCAGCGGCAGATCGTCAGCCAGGCCACGGAACAGTGTCATCGCCGCGTGGCCGTGGGCATTGATCAGTCCCGGCGCCAACAGAACATCCGGCAGTTCACGGATTTCTGTCGCGTTACACTTCAACGCTTCGGCGCGCGGGCCGATAAACACGATGCAACCGTCACGGATGCCCAGGCCGTGCTCCTTGAGCACCACGCCTGCAGGTTCGACGGGGACCAGCCAGGTCGGCAGCAATAACAGGTCGAGCGCAATGGCAGGTTTCGGCATCGAGGGTCGGTTCCAGTGCTTTTGTAAAGGATGGCGAAGTATACCCGAGCGTCTTCGCGGGGGGATCGCTATAATCGGCGGCTTTTGTTCATGAGTGCGGGGTGTGGGATGCGCGATCGACTGTTGGCTGCGGAGAAAGTGAAGGCCATCGATTGGCGTGATGGCGCGCTGCACCTGCTGGATCAGCGTATTTTGCCGTTCGAGGAAACCTGGATCGCCTACACCAGCGCCGCCGGCGTGGCCGAGGCGATTCGCTCGATGGTCGTGCGTGGCGCGCCGGCTATTGGCATCAGTGCGGCCTATGGCATCGTCCTCGCGGCGCGGGCGCGGATTGCCGAGGGCGGCGACTGGTACGCGGCGCTGGAAGAGGATTTCGCGCTGTTGGCAGATTCGCGTCCGACCGCGGTCAATCTGTTCTGGGCGCTGGGCCGCATGCACGATCGCCTGGATCGCCTGAAAAGCAACGCCGATCCGCTGGCGGCGCTGGAAGCCGAAGCTATCGCCATTCATGAAAGCGACCGCGAGGCCAACCTGACCATGGCGCAGCTTGGTGTCGATCTGATTCGCAAGCATCAGGGCAACGCTCAAGCCATCCTGACCCACTGCAACACCGGCGCGCTGGCCACCGGCGGGTTCGGTACTGCGCTGGGGGTGATCCGCGCTGCTTATATAGAAGGCATGGTCGAGCGTGTTTACGCCGACGAAACCCGGCCGTGGCTGCAAGGCTCGCGCCTGACCGCGTGGGAACTGGCCAACGAAGGCATCCCGGTGACCCTGAACGCCGACTCCGCCGCCGCGCACATCATGAAAACCAAAGGCGTGACCTGGGTGATCGTCGGCGCCGACCGCATCACCGCCAATGGCGACGTGGCGAACAAGATCGGCACCTATCAACTGGCGGTCAACGCCATGCACCACGGCGTGCGCTTCATGGTGGTGGCGCCGAGTTCGACCATCGACATGAACCTCGCCAGCGGCGATGACATCCCGATCGAAGAGCGTGATGGCGCCGAACTGCTCGAAGTTGGCGGTAAACGCGTCGGTGCCGATGTTGAAGCGTTCAACCCGGTGTTTGATGTCACTCCGGCGGATCTGATCGATGCGATCGTCACCGAGAAAGGCATCGTCGAGCGCCCGGACACCGCGAAAATGGCCCTGCTGATGTGTCGCAAGCGCCTGCATTGACAGGCTTTGGTGTTGTGTTGAGCCATTCGCGAGCAGGCTCGCTCCCACAGGTTTTGTGAACGCCACTGGCCTGTGTGGGAGCGAGCCTGCTCGCGAAGAGGTCGGTAATGTCAATAAACATCGCTAATTCAGACCCCGATTTCACATTCAACCAAGCTCTGAGCCTCTCTCGTCCCCCTCAAGCCTGTCATCGGTCAACTAACTATGCTCCATGCGCATCTGGGGGATAG
This sequence comes from Pseudomonas sp. 2957, assembly GCF_031456345.1. NCBI lineage: Bacteria > Pseudomonadati > Pseudomonadota > Gammaproteobacteria > Pseudomonadales > Pseudomonadaceae > Pseudomonas > Pseudomonas sp. 2957. The sequence goes on along the minus strand of NZ_JAVDUL010000003.1, from coordinate 182,601 downwards.
GTGCGTGGCGGCCTTTGTGATAACATCCGGCGTTTTCCGAGGCGGCTCCACGGAGCTGTCTTTACTGCGCAAATCCGCGATCCAATGTTGATTTGTCGTAAGTCGGCGCATGGCACTCGGCCGGCCCCGACGAGCTTCGTTGCTCCCACATGGATATGACGAAGTTTCACCAGAAAAAGGAATCAGGCTTCTCATGGGCGAACTGGCCAAAGAAATCCTCCCGGTCAATATCGAAGACGAGCTGAAACAGTCCTACCTCGACTACGCAATGAGCGTGATCGTCGGCCGTGCACTGCCGGATGCGCGCGATGGCCTCAAGCCCGTGCACCGTCGCGTACTGTTCGCGATGAGCGAGCTGGGCAACGACTACAACAAGCCGTACAAGAAATCTGCCCGTGTCGTCGGCGACGTGATCGGTAAGTATCACCCGCACGGTGACACTGCCGTATACGACACCATCGTTCGTATGGCCCAGCCTTTCTCCCTGCGCTACCTGCTGGTCGACGGCCAGGGCAACTTCGGGTCGGTCGACGGCGACAACGCTGCGGCCATGCGATACACCGAAGTGCGCATGACCAAGCTGGCGCACGAGCTGCTGGCTGACCTGCACAAGGAAACCGTAGACTGGGTGCCGAACTACGACGGCACCGAACTGATCCCGGCGGTCATGCCGACCCGCGTACCGAACCTGCTGGTCAACGGTTCCAGCGGTATCGCCGTGGGCATGGCGACCAACATTCCGCCGCACAACCTCGGTGAAGTCATCGACGGTTGCCTGGCCCTCATCGACAATCCCGAGCTGACCGTCGATGAGCTGATGCAATACATTCCCGGTCCGGACTTCCCGACGGCCGCGATCATCAACGGTCGTGCCGGCATCATCGAAGCCTACCGCACCGGTCGCGGGCGCATTTACATGCGTGCCCGCTCGATCATCGAAGACATCGACAAGGTCGGTGGCCGTCAGCAGATCGTCATCACCGAGCTGCCTTACCAGCTGAACAAGGCGCGTCTTATCGAGAAGATCGCCGAGCTGGTCAAAGAGAAGAAGCTCGAGGGCATCACCGAGCTGCGCGACGAGTCCGACAAGGACGGTATGCGTGTCGTGATCGAACTGCGTCGCGGCGAAGTGCCTGAGGTGATCCTCAACAACCTCTACGCCCAGACCCAGCTGCAATCGGTGTTCGGTATCAACATCGTCGCGCTGATCGACGGCCGCCCACGCATCCTCAACCTCAAGGATCTGCTGGAAGCCTTCGTCCGTCACCGTCGCGAAGTGGTCACCCGTCGTACCGTGTTCGAACTGCGCAAGGCGCGCGAGCGTGGGCACATTCTCGAAGGTCAGGCTGTTGCGCTGTCGAACATCGATCCGGTAATCGCCCTGATCAAGGCTTCGCCAACGCCGTCGGAAGCCAAGGAAGCGCTGATCAGCACGCCTTGGGAATCCTCGGCTGTGGTGGCGATGGTTGAACGTGCCGGTGCCGATTCGTGCCGTCCGGAAAATCTCGATCCGCAATACGGTCTGCGCGAAGGCAAGTACTTCCTCTCGCCAGAACAGGCGCAAGCCATTCTCGAACTGCGCCTGCACCGTCTGACCGGTCTGGAGCATGAGAAGCTGCTGGCCGAGTATCAAGAGATTCTCAATCAGATCGGCGAGCTGATCCGCATCCTCAACAGTGCCGTGCGCCTGATGGAAGTGATCCGCGAAGAGCTGGAAGTGATCCGCGCCGAATACGGCGACGTGCGTCGCACCGAAATTCTCGATGCCCGTCTCGACCTGACCCTGGGTGACATGATCCCGGAAGAAGAGCGCGTCGTGACCATTTCCCACGGTGGCTACGCCAAGACCCAGCCGCTGGCTGCGTACCAGGCTCAGCGTCGTGGCGGCAAAGGCAAATCGGCTACGGGTGTCAAGGACGAGGACTACATCGCTCACCTGCTGGTTGCCAACAGCCACACCACGCTGCTGCTGTTCTCCAGCAAGGGCAAGGTGTACTGGCTCAAGACCTACGAGATTCCGGAAGCATCCCGCGCGGCCCGTGGTCGTCCGCTGGTCAACCTGTTGCCGCTGGATGACGGTGAATACATCACCACCATGCTGCCGGTCGAGGAATACACCGAAGGTCACTACATCTTCATGGCCACCGCCAACGGCACCGTGAAGAAGACCCCGCTGGAATCCTTCAGCCGTCAGCGCAGCGTCGGTCTGATCGCGCTGGAGCTGGACGAAGGCGACGTGCTGATCTCTGCAGCTATCACCGATGGCGAGCGCGAAGTGATGCTGTTCTCCGACGGCGGCAAGGTCACCCGTTTCAAAGAGTCCGACGTGCGTGCCATGGGCCGCACCGCTCGCGGCGTACGCGGCATGCGTCTGCCGGAAGGGCAGAAGCTGATTTCCATGCTGATCCCAGAAGAAGGCAGCCAGATCCTCACCGCTTCCGAGCGTGGTTATGGCAAGCGCACCGCGATCACCGAGTTCCCTGAGTACAAGCGTGGCGGTCAGGGCGTGATCGCCATGGTCAGCAACGAGCGTAACGGCCGTCTGGTCGGCGCGGTACAGGTGCTCGACGGCGAAGAAATCATGCTGATCTCCGATCAGGGCACCCTGGTGCGTACCCGTGTCGGCGAAGTGTCGAGCCTGGGCCGTAATACTCAGGGCGTGACGCTGATCAAGCTGGCCAAGGATGAAACCCTGGTCGGCCTGGAACGGGTTCAGGAGCCTTCGGAAATCGAAGGCGAAGAGCTCGAAGGTGAAGAGGGCGAGGAAATCGCAGGCACCGTCGGTATCGACGAGGCCGCAGACGACCAGCAACTCGACGCCGCAGCAGACGAAGAACCGCAGGAATAAGCGGACAAACGAGGGGGCGGATGAGAATTCGCCCCCTTGTTATTTGTCCGGTATGAATTTTCGACATCATGGAGATCCCCTGTGGGAGCGAGCCTGCTCGCGAAAGCAGGCGCTGCGGTACCTCTGAAGCACCGCGGTGATGCATTCGCGAGCAGGCTCGCTCCCACAGGGCCATGTTGATCGGTAGTGTGATTTATTGCGTGATACCACCAAATCAGAGCGAGATTGGATGTGAGCAAGCGAGCCTATAACTTCTGCGCCGGTCCGGCGGCGCTGCCTGAAGCTGTCCTGCAGCGCGCCCAGGGTGAACTCCTTGATTGGCACGGCAAGGGTCTGTCGGTCATGGAAATGAGCCATCGCAGCGATGAGTTCGTGTCCATTGCCACCCAGGCTGAGCAGGATCTGCGTGACCTGCTGAATATCCCGTCGAACTACAAAGTGCTGTTTCTGCAGGGCGGCGCCAGCCAGCAGTTCGCGCAGATCCCGCTGAACCTGTTGCCTGAAGGCGGCTCGGCCGACTACATCGACACCGGTATCTGGTCGCAGAAAGCCATCGAAGAAGCCTCGCGCTATGGCCACGTCAACGTTGCTGCCACTGCCAAGCCTTACGACTATTTCGCCATCCCCGGCCAGAACGAGTGGAACCTGTCGAAAGACGCCGCTTACGTTCACTACGCGCCGAACGAAACCATCGGCGGCCTGGAATTCCAGTGGATCCCGCAAACCGGTGACGTGCCGCTGGTCGCCGACATGTCTTCCGACATCCTCTCGCGCCCGGTCGATATTTCGCGATTCGGCATGATCTACGCCGGCGCGCAGAAGAACATCGGCCCGAGCGGCATCGTCGTCAACATCATTCGCGAAGACTTGCTCGGCAAGGCCCGCTCGCTGTGCCCGACTATGCTCAACTACAAGGTCGCGGCCGATAACGGCTCGATGTACAACACCCCGCCGACCCTAGCCTGGTACTTGTCCGGCCTGGTATTCCAGTGGCTGAAAGAGCAGGGCGGCGTCGAAGCGATCGCCAAACTCAACGACGTCAAGCAGCGCACGCTGTACGACTTCATCGATGCCAGCGGCCTCTACAGCAACCCGATCAACAAGTCGGATCGCTCGTGGATGAACGTGCCGTTCCGTCTGGCTGACGATCGTCTGGACAAGCCGTTCCTCGCTGGTGCCGACGAGCGCGGCCTGCTCAATCTCAAGGGCCACCGCTCGGTGGGTGGCATGCGCGCCTCCATCTACAACGCCGTCGACATCACCGCGGTCAACGCGCTGGTAGCGTACATGGCGGAATTCGAGAAGGAACACGGCTGATGTCCGAGCAAGAACTCAAGGCACTGCGCGTTCGCATCGACGCTCTGGACACCAAAGTTCTGGAGCTGATCAGTGAGCGTGCGCGTTGCGCCCAGGAAGTCGCCCGCGTGAAGATGGCCTCGCTGGCCGAAGGCGAAGTGCCGGTGTTCTATCGTCCTGAGCGCGAAGCTCAGGTGCTCAAACGGGTGATGGAGCGCAACCAGGGGCCGCTGGGCAACGAAGAGATGGCGCGGTTGTTCCGCGAAATCATGTCGTCGTGCCTGGCGCTGGAGCAGCCACTGAAAGTGGCGTATCTCGGCCCTGAAGGTACGTTCACCCAAGCGGCAGCGATGAAACACTTCGGCCACGCTGTGATCAGCAAGCCGATGGCGGCAATCGACGAAGTGTTCCGCGAAGTCGCCGCCGGTGCGGTGAATTTCGGCGTGGTGCCGGTGGAAAACTCCACCGAAGGCGCGGTCAACCATACGCTGGACAGCTTCCTCGAGCACGACATGGTGATCTGTGGCGAAGTCGAGCTGCGCATCCACCATCATCTGCTGGTCGGCGAAAACACCAAGACCGACAGCATCAGTCGCATCTATTCCCACGCGCAGTCGCTGGCCCAGTGCCGCAAGTGGCTGGACGCGCATTACCCGAATGTCGAACGCGTCGCGGTGTCGAGCAACGCCGAAGCGGCCAAACGGGTCAAGGGTGAGTGGAATTCGGCAGCGATCGCTGGCGACATGGCGGCAGGGCTGTATGGCCTGACGCGTCTGGCCGAGAAGATCGAAGATCGCCCGGACAACTCGACCCGCTTCCTGATGATCGGTAACCAGGAAGTGCCGCCGACCGGCGACGACAAGACCTCGATCATCGTGTCGATGAGCAACAAGCCCGGCGCGCTCCATGAGCTGCTGGTGCCGTTCCACGACAATGGCATCGACCTGACCCGCATCGAAACCCGTCCGTCGCGCAGCGGCAAATGGACCTACGTGTTCTTCATTGACTTTGTCGGCCACCACCGTGATCCGTTGATCAAAGGTGTGCTGGAAAAGATCAGTCAGGAAGCAGTAGCACTCAAAGTGCTGGGTTCCTACCCGAAAGCAGTTCTCTAAGGGGCGGTAGCAAATGAGTGGCAACTTCCTCGCTCTGGCACAGCCGGGCGTGCAACAACTTTCGCCGTACGTTCCGGGCAAGCCTGTGGACGAACTGGCGCGCGAGCTGGATCTGGATCCGGCAAAAATCGTCAAACTGGCGAGCAACGAAAACCCATTGGGCGCCAGCCCGAAGGCATTGGCGGCGATCCGCGAAGAGCTGGCCGAGCTGACCCGCTACCCGGACGGCAATGGTTTCGCCCTGAAGTCTCTGCTTGCCGAGCAGTGCCGTGTCGAGCTGAATCAGGTCACGCTGGGCAACGGCTCCAACGACATTCTTGAGCTGGTCGCCCGTGCCTATCTGGCGCCGGGCCTGAACGCGGTATTCAGCGAACATGCATTCGCTGTGTATCCGATTGCTACCCAAGCTGTCGGTGCGCAGGCCAAAGTCGTTCCAGCCAAAGACTGGGGCCATGACCTGCCGGCGATGCTTGCGGCCATCGATGCCAACACCCGCGTGGTGTTCATCGCCAACCCGAACAACCCGACCGGTACCTGGTTCGGCGCCGAAGCGCTGGACGAATTCCTGCAGGACGTTCCCGAGCATGTGCTGGTAGTCCTCGACGAGGCTTACATCGAGTACGCCGAAGGCAGCGATTTGCCGGACGGTCTCGACTTCCTCGCGGCGTACCCGAACCTGCTGGTGTCGCGCACCTTCTCCAAGGCCTATGGTCTGGCCGCGCTGCGCGTCGGTTATGGCTTGTCGACGCCTGTGGTGGCAGACGTGCTGAACCGCGTTCGCCAGCCGTTCAATGTCAACAGCCTCGCCTTGGCGGCGGCGTGTGCGGCGCTGAAAGACGAGGAATATCTGGCGCAAAGCCGTCAGCTCAACGAAGCCGGCATGCAGCAGTTGCAGGCGGGTTTCCGTGAGCTGGGACTGAGCTGGATCGAGTCCAAAGGCAACTTCATCTGTGTCGATCTCGGCCAGGTCGCGGCGCCGATTTTCCAGGGCTTGCTGCGCGAAGGCGTGATCGTGCGTCCGGTGGCCAATTACGGCATGCCGGACCACCTGCGGGTGACCATTGGTCTGCCGGCGGAAAACAGCCGTTTCCTCGAGGCGCTGCGCAAGGTTCTGGCTCGTGGTTGATGTCACTGCGCTGCAACCTGTTGCACCTATGATCGGTCGCCTTGTGGTGGTCGGTCTGGGGTTGATCGGTGGTTCGTTTGCCAAGGGTTTGCGTGAAAGCGGCCTGTGCCGTGAGGTGGTCGGTGTTGATCTCGACCCGCAATCGCGCAAGCTCGCGGTCGAATTGGGTGTGGTTGATCGCTGCGAAGACGATTTGGCGGCGGCTTGCGTCGGTGCCGATGTGATTCAGCTGGCGGTGCCGATTCTGGCCATGGAAAAGCTGCTCGCGCGTCTGGCTGTCATGGATCTGGGGCAGGCGATTCTTACGGATGTCGGCAGCGCCAAAGGCAACGTGGTGCGCGCGGCGACCGAGGCGTTCGGCGGCATGCCGGCGCGCTTCGTCCCGGGGCACCCGATTGCCGGTTCCGAGCAGAGCGGGGTGGAAGCCTCGAATGCCGAGCTGTTCCGCCGGCACAAGGTAATCCTGACGCCGCTCGAGCGGACCGATCCTGCCGCACTGGCGCTGGTCGATCGCCTCTGGCGTGAACTGGGTGCCGATGTCGAGCACATGCAGGTCGAGCGTCACGACGAAGTGCTGGCCGCGACCAGCCATCTGCCGCACCTGCTGGCCTTCGGTCTGGTCGATTCGTTGGCCAAGCGCAATGAAAATCTGGAGATCTTCCGTTACGCTGCCGGTGGTTTTCGCGATTTCACAAGAATCGCCGGAAGCGACCCGGTGATGTGGCACGACATCTTCCTCGCCAACCGCGAGGCTGTCCTGCGCACACTCGATACATTTCGCAGCGACCTCGACGCCTTGCGCGACGCGGTCGATGCAGGGGATGGGCACCAATTGTTGGGCGTTTTCACGCGCGCCCGGGTTGCCCGCGAGCATTTCAGTAAAATCCTGGCCCGCAGGGCCTATGTGGACGCTATGAATTCCAACGATCTGATCTTCCTGGCTCAACCTGGTGGCCGCCTGTCCGGTCGGATTCGCGTACCGGGTGACAAATCGATTTCCCACCGTTCGATCATGCTCGGCTCGCTGGCCGAAGGCGTCACCGAAGTCGAAGGCTTCCTTGAGGGCGAAGACGCCCTGGCGACCTTGCAGGCATTCCGCGACATGGGCGTGGTCATCGAAGGCCCGCACCACGGCCGCGTTACCATCCACGGTGTCGGCCTGCACGGCCTGAAACCTGCGCCGGGCCCGATCTATCTGGGCAACTCTGGCACCTCGATGCGTCTGCTCTCTGGCCTGCTGGCGGCGCAGAACTTCGACAGCACCTTGACCGGCGACGCTTCGCTGTCCAAGCGTCCGATGAATCGCGTGGCTAATCCTTTGCGAGAAATGGGCGCCGTGATCGAAACCGCTGCCGAAGGTCGTCCACCGATGACCATTCGCGGTGGCCATAAGCTCAAGGGCCTGACCTACACCATGCCGATGGCGAGTGCCCAGGTGAAATCCTGCCTGCTGCTTGCCGGTCTCTATGCTGAAGGCAAGACCACGGTGACCGAGCCAGCACCGACCCGCGATCACACCGAACGCATGCTGCGTGGCTTCGGCTACCCGGTCAGCGTCGACGGCGCCACGGCTTCGGTCGAGTCCGGCGGCAAGCTCACCGCGACTCACATCGAAGTGCCGGGCGATATCTCTTCGTCGGCGTTCTTCCTGGTCGCGGCCTCGATCGCCGAGGGCTCCGAGCTGGTGCTCGAGCACGTCGGCATCAACCCGACCCGTACTGGTGTGATCGATATCCTGCGTCTGATGGGTGCCGATATCACTCTGGAAAACCAGCGTGAAGTGGGCGGCGAGCCAGTGGCTGACTTGCGCGTGCGGGCAGCTAAACTCAAAGGTATCGAGATTCCGGAGGAACTGGTGCCGCTGGCCATCGACGAATTCCCGGTCCTGTTCATCGCTGCTGCATGCGCCGAAGGGCGGACCGTGCTGACCGGCGCCGAAGAGCTGCGAGTCAAGGAATCCGACCGGATTCAGGTCATGGCGGACGGCTTGCTGGCGCTGGGCGTCAAGTGCGAACCGACCCCGGACGGCATCATCATCGACGGCGGCCAGATCGGCGGCGGTGAAGTGCACGGTCACGGCGACCACCGTATCGCCATGGCCTTCAGCGTTGCCTCGTTGCGCGCTACCGCACCGATCCGCATCCATGATTGCGCCAACGTCGCGACCTCGTTCCCCAACTTCCTCGCGCTGTGCGGGCAAGTCGGCATTCGTGTGGCACAAGAGGCACAGTCGTGAAAAACATTGCACCGGTCATCACCATCGATGGGCCAAGCGGCTCCGGCAAAGGCACGGTCGCCGGGATTCTGGCCAAGCGTCTGGGCTGGAACCTGCTGGATTCCGGTGCGCTTTATCGCTTGCTCGCGTTTGCTGCGCATAACCATGGCGTCGACCTGACCAATGAAGAGCTGCTGAAGACATTGGCCGCTCATCTGGATGTGCAGTTCATCGCCGCGACCGAAGGTCAGCTGCAGCGGATCATTCTCGAAGGCGACGAAGTCAGCGATGTCATTCGCACCGAAAGCGTCGGTTCCGGGGCCTCGCAAGTGGCTGCGCTGCCCGCCGTACGCGAGGCGCTGCTGCAGCGCCAGCGTGCGTTTCAGGAAGCGCCGGGTCTGGTGGCGGACGGTCGCGACATGGGCACGGTGGTATTTCCGGATGCACCGCTGAAGATTTTCCTCACCGCCAGTGCCGAGGAGCGGGCGCGCCGTCGATATTTGCAGTTGAAGGGCAAAGTCGAGGGTGTTAGTCTGTCGAGTCTGCTAGATGAGATCCGTGCACGCGATGAGCGTGACACCCAGCGCGCAGTAGCCCCGCTCAAGCCGGCGGCCGACGCGATTCAGCTGGATTCAACGGAGCTTTCCATCGATCAGGTGCTTGAACGCATCATGAGCGAGATCGCCATTCGCGATATCGCCGGGTGACCAAGAAGGCCGCAGGGGACCAGTCATAGTCCTGCGGTGCTTCTTTTAAATGAAACTAACCCACACCGTCTGGGGTGTGGAGATGGGCGTTTACTTCGCCCTCATCTACAGGAATTAAAATGAGCGAAAGCTTTGCGGAACTCTTTGAAGAAAGCCTGAAAACCCTGAACCTTCAGGCAGGCTCCATCATCACCGGTGTTATCGTTGATATCGATTACCAGGCTCGCTGGGTAACCGTTCACGCTGGTCTGAAGTCTGAAGCACTCATCCCGCTTGAGCAGTTCTACAACGATGCTGGCGAACTGAACATCAACGTTGGTGATGAAGTTCACGTTGCTCTGGATTCGGTTGAAGACGGCTTTGGCGAAACCAAGCTGTCCCGTGAAAAAGCCAAGCGCGCTGAATGCTGGATCGTTCTGGAAGCAGCCTTCGCAGCCGAGGAAGTGGTCAAGGGCGTTATCAACGGTAAGGTTAAAGGCGGCTTCACTGTCGACGTTAACGGCATCCGTGCGTTCCTGCCAGGTTCCCTGGTTGACGTCCGTCCAGTGCGCGACACCACGCACCTGGAAGGCAAAGAGCTGGAATTCAAGGTCATCAAGCTGGACCAGAAGCGCAACAACGTTGTCGTTTCCCGTCGCAGCGTCCTCGAAGCCGAGAACTCCGCCGAGCGTGAAGCTCTGCTGGAATCCCTGCAGGAAGGCCAGCAAGTCAAAGGTATCGTCAAAAACCTCACCGATTACGGCGCATTCGTCGATCTGGGTGGCGTGGACGGCCTGCTGCACATCACCGACATGGCCTGGAAGCGCATCAAGCATCCTTCCGAGATCGTCAACGTTGGTGACGAAATCGACGTCAAGGTTCTGAAATACGATCGCGAACGCAACCGTGTTTCCCTGGGCCTGAAGCAACTGGGCGAAGATCCATGGGTTGCTATCAAAGCCCGTTACCCAGAAGGCACTCGCGTTACCGCTCGTGTAACCAACCTGACCGACTACGGCTGCTTCGCTGAGCTGGAAGAAGGCGTTGAAGGTCTGGTACACGTTTCGGAAATGGACTGGACCAACAAGAACATCCACCCTTCGAAAGTCGTACAAGTCGGCGACGAAGTGGAAGTCATGGTTCTGGACATCGACGAAGAGCGTCGTCGTATCTCCCTGGGCATCAAGCAGTGCAAGTCGAACCCATGGGAAGACTTCTCTGGCCAGTTCAACAAGGGCGACAAGATCTCCGGCACCATCAAGTCGATCACCGATTTCGGTATCTTCATTGGTCTGGACGGCGGCATCGACGGTCTGGTTCACCTGTCCGACATCTCCTGGAACGAAGTGGGCGAAGAAGCCGTACGTCGTTTCAAGAAGGGCGACGAGCTGGACACCGTCATCCTGTCGGTTGACCCAGAGCGCGAGCGCATCTCCCTGGGCATCAAGCAACTGGAAAGCGATCCGTTCTCCGAGTACGTCTCGGTTAACGACAAGGGCGCTATCGTGACCGGTACCGTGAAAGAAGTTGACGCCAAAGGCGCCATCATCGTTCTGGCCGACGACATCGAAGCTACCCTGAAAGCCTCCGAAATCAGCCGTGACCGCGTTGAAGACGCGCGCAACGTTCTGAAAGAAGGCCAGGAAGTTGAAGCCAAGATCATCAGCGTTGATCGCAAGAGCCGCGTAATCCAGCTCTCGATCAAGTCGAAAGACGACGCTGAAGAGAAAGAAGCCATCCAGAGCCTGAAAGCAGCTCCGGAAGGCGAAGCAGCTGACACCACTATGGCGGCACTGCTGCGTCAAGCAATGGCCAAACAGAACTGAGTTCTGCTTGATCATTAAAAAGGGCGACTTCGGTCGCCCTTTTTTGTGCCTGCAATTTGGTCTTTGTACGTGCGTGCATGAAACCATTGGCTTCCCCTGCGGGTCTGTTTCTTTAATCGGATCAATCGCCTATTCGCGACTAAGCTTGATCTTGAGTATTAGTCGTCAGGCTTGCCTGGCATAAGGAAGTGGATGAACAAGTTATTTGTTGTTGCGGTGGTCTTGGCGCTGGCAGGTTGCACCACCAGCGCGAAAACCCATGCGGTGCGCGGCGTCAGTGGTATCGAGGTCGATTGCTCAGGGTTGGGTTCCGGTTGGGAAAGGTGCCAGAAGCGTGCAGCGAAGGAGTGCAAAGGTAAGGGCTACAAGGTCATCACCCGCTCTGATGATGCGAAAGATGAGGATGAATACCCGTTTGGCTTCAATCCCGCAGGCTTTGTAACCCGGACCATGCTGGTGATGTGTCGTTAGGTGAGCAGCGATCCGACTCGCCACTGGAGTGCCCTGAAAATGGGCGTTTTGACCCCGGGAAAGATATGTCAATCCCTGGGCTGTTCAAATTCTTCCGGGCATGCTAAAACCTTTCAAGCGCTGATCTAGCTGCTTGAAAAAGAAGGGAAAAATATGACGAAGTCGGAGTTGATCGAACGAATTGTCACCCATCAAGGGCTACTCTCATCCAAGGATGTGGAGCTGGCCATCAAGACCATGCTTGAACAAATGTCTCAGTGCCTCGCCACCGGTGATCGTATCGAGATCCGTGGATTTGGCAGCTTCTCCCTGCACTATCGCGCACCGCGCGTCGGCCGCAACCCGAAAACCGGCCAGTCGGTAAGTCTGGACGGTAAATTCGTTCCGCATTTCAAGCCGGGCAAGGAATTGCGTGACCGCGTGAACGAAGAAGAGGAGGAGGGGGTTTGACAGTGATGACCTTTCAAGGAGCTAGTCATGCGTAACCTCAAGCGCATACTTCTTGGCGTTTTTCTTCTTTTGCTGGTGTTGGTGATTCTTGCGTTTGTTCTCGAGAACCAACAATCGGTGTCGTTATTGTTTTTAGGTTTGTCCGGGCCTCAATTGCCGGTCTCACTGCTAGTGGTTTTGGCGTTGCTCATCGGCATGTTGATTGGGCCGATACTTGGCTGGTTTCTGGGGCGCTCGTCCAGAGCAGGGCGCAAACGTCTTGTCTAAAAAAGACAGGTGCAGGGCATCTGTCGAAATTGCCTCTTTGCCTGTCTTTATCCATTAGTAAAACGTTCGTTAAGCTGTAAAATATAGCCCTTGTTCGACAGTGCCTTGGTTGCGCGTTCGATTCAGACTGACTCTGACGGAAGCCTCGGATTTGATGGGTTCTGCATTCATGGATTAGACGGTGCTCGTTGATCGCGCCGTCCGCAGCTCAAGGGTATGGTTTCGCGTGAAAATCCTAGTTACCGGCGGCGCCGGGTTTATCGGCTCGGCAGTCATCCGTCACATCATCTCCAATACCACCGACTCTGTCGTCAACGTCGATAAGCTGACTTATGCCGGTAATCTGGAATCGTTGGCGCAAGTCAGTCAGGACTCCCGTTATGTGTTTGAGCGCGTTGACATTTGCGATCGTGATCAGATCGATCGTGTTCTGCGTGAACACCAACCGGATGCGATCATGCATCTGGCCGCAGAGTCCCACGTTGATCGATCGATCTCGGGTCCGTCCGAGTTCATCCAGACCAATATCATAGGGACGTACACACTGTTGGAATCCGCGCGCCACTATTGGGCGGCGCTGGATGATGCGCGTAAAGCAAACTTCCGTTTCCATCATATTTCGACCGACGAAGTTTATGGTGATCTGGAAGGTCCTGAAGATCTTTTCACCGAAACCACGCCTTATCAGCCAAGCTCGCCATACTCGGCTAGCAAGGCCAGCTCCGATCACCTGGTTCGTGCCTGGGCCCGCACTTATGGCCTCCCGACACTGGTTACTAACTGTTCGAATAACTACGGGCCTTGCCATTTTCCTGAGAAATTGATCCCGCTGATCATTCTCAATGCGCTGGAAGGCAAGGCATTGCCGGTCTACGGCAAGGGCAATCAGGTTCGCGATTGGCTCTATGTCGAAGATCATGCCCGTGCATTGTACAAAGTCGTGACCGAAGGCGTGATCGGCGAGACTTACAACATTGGTGGTCATAACGAAAAACAAAACATCGAAGTCATCCACACCCTGTGTGCACTGCTTGATGAATTGCGACCGGATTCCGGTCACTGCCCTCACGCAAGTTTGATCACCCATGTGCAGGATCGCCCGGGGCACGATCAGCGCTACGCCATTGATGCGAGCAAGATTCAACGTGAATTGGGCTGGACACCGGAAGAGACATTTGAAACCGGCATCCGCAAGACGGTCGAATGGTATCTCACCAATACTGAATGGGTTGCTCATGTGAAGAGCGGCAGTTATCAGCAGTGGATTGACCAGAACTACAGCGCTCGTTCGGACAAGGCATGAAGATTCTCCTGCTGGGAAAAAATGGCCAGGTCGGCTGGGAGCTGCAGCGCTCCCTCGCACCGCTTGGAGAGTTGGTCGCGCTTGACCGGCATTCGGTCGATGGTTTGAGTGGTGATCTATCCGACCTTGATGCATTGCGCGCGACGATCCGGCGGGTATCTCCCGACGTCATCGTCAACGCCGCAGCCTACACTGCTGTCGATAAAGCGGAGTCAGATAAAGAACTGGCCGATCGTGTGAATGGTGAGGCCAGTCGGGTCATGGCAGAGGAAGCGGCATCCCTGGATGCCTGGCTGATCCACTATTCGACCGACTACGTGTTCAGTGGCGAAGGCTCGACGCCTTGGATAGAAAGCGACGCAGTTGCTCCCGTGAACCACTACGGCGCCAGCAAGCTGGCTGGAGAGCAGGCAATTGTCGACTCGGGTTGCAAGCATCTGATCTTCCGAACTAGCTGGGTCTACGGCGCTCGCGGCAACAACTTTGCCAAGATCATGTTGCGGCTGGCGAAGGAGCGCGAATCGCTAGGGGTGATTGCCGACCAGATCGGCGTCCCGACCGGTGCGGACCTGATTGCGGACGTGACCGCTCTGGCGATACAGCAGGCAATGCATAGCCCCTCCACGCTGTCGGGGCTCTATCATCTGGCGGCTGCCGGTGAAGTGTCCTGGTATGGCTACGCCAGTTTGGTGATCGGTTTTGCCAAGGCCCACGGTGAAGAGCTCGCTGTCACCGCCATCAATCCGATTGATACCAAAGCCTATCCAACACCGGCGCGCCGCCCGTTGAACTCACGTTTGAATACGCAGAAGCTGCGCGATAATTTTTCTCTACACTTGCCGGATTGGCAAAGTGGTGTAACTCGAATGCTTATGGAAGTTCTCAATAAATGACCACGACAAACCGTAAAGGCATCATCCTCGCTGGTGGTTCGGGCACTCGGTTACATCCTTTGACGCTTGGTGTTTCCAAGCAGATGCTGCCGATCTATGATAAACCTATGATCTTTTATCCTCTGTCGGTGCTGATGCTTGCGGGAATGCGAGAAATCCTGATCATCTCCACTCCGGAGGATTTGCCTTGTTTTCGGAAACTTCTGGGTGATGGAGGCCTGTATGGCATCAAGCTTACCTACGCCGAACAGCCTAATCCGGATGGTTTGGCGCAAGCCTTCATAATCGGTGAAGAATTCATCGGCGATGATCCTTGCTGTCTGATCCTTGGTGACAATATCTTCTATGGTCAGCACTTCTCGGACAACCTGCGTTCTGCCAACGATCAAGAGCAAGGTGCAACTGTATTCGGCTACCACGTCTCCGATCCTGAGCGCTTCGGCGTTGTTGAGTTCGACAAAGCCGGTCGTGCACTGAGCATTGAAGAGAAACCGCTGAAGCCGAAATCCAACTACGTGGTAACGGGCCTTTACTTCTACGACAACAAGGTCGTTGAGATTGCCAAGAGCATCAAGCCGTCCGAACGCGGCGAGTTGGAAATTACTGATGTCAACCGCGCCTATCTTGAGCAGAATGCTCTGAGCGTCGAAATTTTTGGTCGCGGTTTCGCCTGGCTCGACACCGGTACTCATGAGTCTTTACTTGAAGCCAGTCACTTCGTGCGCACTATCGAGCAGCGTCAGGGCCTGAAAGTGGCTTGCCTGGAAGAGATCGCTTACAACAATGGCTGGATCACCCCGGAGCAATTGGGTGCACAGGCAGAGCGTCTCAAGAAGACTGGCTATGGTCAGTACCTGCAGAGGTTGTTGGTTAGTGTTTCCACTGACCTGTGAGCGTCCTCCTTTCGATTTAAAGTGTTAAACCAATGCAAGCAGGATTGGCATGCCAGTAAAATACCCACAGGTAGCAGTTCTGCTGGCTGCGTACAACGGGATGCGGTGGATCGAAGAGCAGATTGCCTCGATCCTGAGTCAGTCAGCGGTAGATGTTACCGTCTATATAAGTGTTGACCCTTCGACAGACGGCACCGAAGCCTGGTGCGCTAGCTTCTTTGCTGAACGCAGCGATGTGGTTTTGCTTCCGGCTGTCGGCAATTTCGGTGGTGCAGCACGCAATTTCTTCCGTCTCATCCGTGATGTAGATTTCGAGGGTTATGACTTCATCGCGTTCTCGGATCAGGATGACATTTGGCACTCAGACAAACTCGAGCGGGCTACCCGGACTTTGCTGACGCGTGAATTTGATGCGTATTCAAGTAATGTAACGGCTTTCTGGCCGGACGGTAAAACACATTTGTTGGACAAGGCGCAACCGCAAGTTGCCTGGGATTTTTTGTTTGAGGCTGCTGGGCCGGGTTGTACTTACGTGCTTAGCAAGAAATTGGCGGATTCGCTGAAGGACTCCGTGCTTGCCAATTGGCAGCGATTACAGGAAGTCAGTTTGCACGACTGGTACTGTTACGCCTTCGCCCGAAGTCACCAATTCAAATGGTTCATCGACCCGGTGCCATCCATGCTGTATCGCCAACATGATAGTAATCAAGTAGGGGCTAATACTGGATTGGCTCCTTTGATTTCCCGATATAAAACGATTCATGATGGTAGGTGGTTTACTCAGGTTCGATTGATTGCTTCATTGGTGGGCCAGAGCAGAGAACCTTTTGTTGATACCTGGCTGGAATTAGGGCGCAGGCAGCTATTGACGCTTTCCTTTAACGCTTGGATATGTCGGCGACGGTTTCGCGATAAGGTATTCTTCTTTTTTATCTGTTGTACCACTGCAGTTGTTGGAAAGAGGACTAAATGAAAGGCCCACAAGTTTTGGTGACGGGGGCGAGCGGATTCGTTGGTGAGGCTTTGGTCTTCAGGCTTTTACTCGATAAAAAATTCACCCCGGTTGCCGCCGTGCGCGGTGTTACACGATTGCTTGGTTTGTGTCGGGTAGTCCCATTCGACCTTACGGACACAACTGCATCGCCGGCCTTGAATGACGTTCAGGTAGTGATCCATGCTGCGGCTCGAGTGCATGTGATGAACGAAACCTCAATGGACTCTCTTTCGGATTTTCGCAAAATCAATGTGGACGGAACCGTTAGGCTCGCCCGAAAGGCTGCCGAGTCAGGGGTAAAACGATTTATTTTTATCAGTTCAATCAAGGTTAATGGCGAAAGCACCGCACCACGGAGTTCTTTTAAGGCTGACGATCCTCCAGCACCAGTAGATCCGTACGGAGTCTCGAAACAAGAAGCTGAAGATGCTTTGAAGCAGATTGGCCTGAGCACGGGAATGGAAGTTGTTATTATCAGACCACCACTTGTGTATGGCCCGGGGGTGAAGGCCAATTTTTTAAGCATGATGAGTTGGCTTCATAGAAACATACCTTTGCCGTTGGGGGCTATTAATAATCAACGCAGTCTGGTGGCGCTTGATAATCTTGTGGATCTCATCGTGACCTGTATCGATCATCCTGCGGCAGCAAATAATATATTTCTGGTTAGTGATGGTGAGGATCTATCTACAACTTTGTTGCTTCGGCGTATGGCGCGAGCCTTAGGCACGAAAGCATGGTTGCTGCCGATACCTGATTTTGTGTTGAGTTTAAGTGCTTCACTCCTGGGTAAAAAAGCAGTTGTTCAACGTTTGTGTAGTTCGTTGCAGGTTGATATTAGCAAAACATGTGATGTTTTAAATTGGCGTCCCTCGGTAAGTGTGGATAAAGCTTTACGCAAAACCGCCGACTATTATCTGGATAAGTTAACAAAATGACTTTTTGGTTGTTACTATCTGCTGTGCTCGCAAGTTCGTGGTTGCTGACCTATGTCTTGCGTCGTTATGCCTTGGCCAAGAGTTTAATGGACATACCAAACGAGCGTAGTTCCCATACTGTGCCTACGCCTCGCGGAGGCGGGGTGGCTATTGTGGTGGCATTTGCAGGGGCGCTGCCAATGTTGGCTGCTTTGGGGTTGCTTGGTATGCCTTTGCTTACAGGATTACTGGGCTCGGGAATTTTGGTGGCGCTTATAGGCTTCGCCGATGATCATGGTCATATTGCTGCTAGATGGCGGCTGCTGGGGCATTTCATTGCAGCTGGCTGGGCGCTGTACTGGCTTAATGGTCTCGCATCCATTTCATTTTTTGGTACGGCGATTGACTTGGGTTGGTTCGGCAATGTGCTCGCGCTGATTTACCTTGTGTGGATGCTGAACCTCTACAATTTCATGGACGGGATTGATGGTTTGGCCAGCGCGGAGGCCATATGCGTATGTCTGGGGGCATGTGCGTTGTATTGGCTGGGTGGTTACGCCAACCTGATATGGGTTCCGTTCGTTTTAGCTGGAGCGGTGGCTGGGTTTCTATGCTGGAATTTTCCTCCCGCGCGCATCTTTATGGGAGATGCGGGCAGTGGATTTCTAGGCTTCACTCTCGGTGGTTTAGCGCTCCAAGCGGCTTGGACAGCGCCGGAATTGCTTTGGAGTTGGTTGATTTTGCTCGGGGTTTTCATTGTTGATGCTACCTGGACGTTGCTGCGACGTTTGATGCGTGGAGACAACGTTTCTCAGGCGCATCGCAGCCACGCCTATCAGTATGCATCCCGTCGTTTCAAGAGTCATCGAGTAGTAACGCTTGGGGTTGTTGTCATTAATCTTGTCTGGCTGGTGCCGATTTCGATTCTTGTAGGCTTGGGATTTCTGAATGAAATGCTCGGAATATTATTTGCATACACTCCGCTCATCTTTATAGCCTGTTTGTTTAATGCAGGAGCGTTGGAGGAAAAGGCTGATTCTTGAGTAGTAGCAAGGCCCTCCATTTGCCACGTTAAGAAATATAATTCGTCATCACGCCATAAGCCTCACCTGTCTTGGGGGAGGTTGAGTTCGTGGGGCGGATTTGCTCCCCTGACAATGCGCTGGGCGGACGGCAGTATCTCCTTCTTCCAGCACCAGGTCATCGATGCAGGAGAAGGAGTATGAATAGGCGGCTTTTCAGCAGGGTGTCATTGCTTGGGCGTTAGATGCTACACATCAGGTGTCGATTTGAGAGCATATCGGTCTTTTGCTCGTGTCGTGATTGTTGAGGTGATGCACTGCAAAAATATTACTACTGCTAAAAGCATCAGCATCCACGATGGGTAGTAGTAGCGAAATTCCACACGTTGCATATTCAAAAGGAAGCCGGCGTAGTAAAGGATGGAAGTGCTGGCGAGCAAGCGTATCGCTGTAGCGGAAGGGGATGGTAATGCTAGAGAACTTACGATTAGTGCAAGGCATATAGCCAGTCCGAGGAGTGGCTTCTCTTCCAGTGCGGGGAATCGAATGTTTGTTGCAAGTTCTGCCGCCTGGTTGCGTAAGGGGCCTACTTGGCAGTTGCACGCGGCTTCGGTTCTGGTTATTTCTGAAATTACGCCGGTCCAGTTGGTTGTCATTGGCGTGACGGTAGTTGCAGTTGGACTGTTCCCGAGATAAAGCCAGTAAGCTTTAATTGTTTTCATTTTAATAAATTCAAATGGCGCACTTGTCACTGAGTCCCACCAAAGCTTACGAATTTTTGGGGCGTTTTCAATCAGTGCAACTTTATAGGGGGTGATGCCTCCGTCTTTCCCCCAAAGCATGTAGCCGGCATCTTCGTGTCTGTAATTTTGTCGTGCGGATTCGGTGTTGCCGATAAAGTCGAGACAGTTATCGCATGTAGCACCATTAGTCATTTTGGATAAACCTACTATCTCGGCGGCCATGCTGACAACTGAAACATCCTGGCTGTTTACATTTAGTAGTTTGTCCCAAGTGTGAAGCAGTGAAATGGACATGGCAAGAAGTGCTATGGCGAGTAATAAACGATAGGGTGAACGAGTAACGGCAAAAAATGCGATGATTGGGGCGCATATAGCAAAATTGGGTCTGATCCATGCTGTTGTTATAAATAATATGCTGACAATAATAAGGAATGGGTAGATTTCATATTTTAGGATAAGCTTTTCTTTATGGAGTAGCGTCCCAATTAGTATGAGAGCGAATGCAGTCATTAATGGCTCGGGCATGTGGATGGCCGAATAAATAATATTGGTGGGTATGAGGAGTAAAATTGAAGTCAGTGCTAGAGCTGTATAAGCTGGGGTGACCCTGCGCAGCACTACGTAGGCGCCAAGTGAGAGTAATGCTGATTGCATTGCGGGGAATAAAAAAATGCCTCCACTTATTTTTAAAGTGACTGCCATTAAAACTATTGGGAAAGTTGGATGCCAGTTAGTGAAAGATAGCTCGTTATAGGGGTAGCCAAGGCCATGCTGGGAAATGGATTTTGCGAGTTCCCATTTTACGAATGAGTCACCCCACAACAAATAGCCGGGGGCCTGAAGGTAAGCAGAGAGCGCTGCAAGTATAAGCAGTGCTCCACAGGCGATATAGTCCTTGGTTGATGACGTTGCTGGCGACATTTTACTGGTCCGATTTTTCAATCTTGAATCTTATCATTTGTTGAAAGTCAGCTGCCAGATAGGAGGTGAAGAGGCCTTTCTGGAATCACTAGGCGAGTTTTTGACATCAGTCGGCTTCGGCATATGTTCTTGGTTCGCGTGAGTGGCAGGTGGTGTGGGCCCGAAGATGGGGTAGAATCAATATTTTAATTCTTGGCGGTATCACAAAGCCCTCTCCGGTGATCGCTTGATTTTTGTTTAAGGGGAATTGTGAATGGCCTTCTTTCCGTGCTTTTTGTCTGTGGTTTTTATCGTTCGCAATCAGTCGCAAGGAATCGAAAAAGTACTGGCAGACGCGGCTTCTGCTGTTGCCCTGATCGTCAGCGATTACGAGCTGATCGTTGTCGATAACGCCTCCGACGACGAGAGTATTTTGGTCCTCAGGCGACTGACGGGCGAAAATGGGCTTGCCAACTTGCAGGTCTACGCGCTGACCAAAGAGGTCGATACTGATACCGCGTCGTGGGTTGGTCTGGAAAACGCGCTGGGTGACTTCGTGGCCGTGATCGATCCGCTGTCCGATGACATTGGCTTTATCCCTGAAATGCTTGAGCAGGCGGTTCGCGGTGCAGATGTGGTGTTTGCGAACAACCAGCAGAAACCCGCGCAAAGCAGGGCCTATCGTAGCGCTTACGCGGTGTTCCATTGTCTCTATAACTGGTTCAATGGCGTTCACCTTGCCAAGGAAGCGCCGCAGTACCGCATTATCAGCAAGCGAGTCATCAACTTTATCCTTCAGCATCCTCAGCCAGCCATGACCTACCGGCACCTTCCGGCAACGGGCGGCTTTGCCCGTGCTTACCTTAGCTACAGCGCAAAACCGAAGGCCTGTGGCCCGAAGCGACTGGGGGACAGCATCGACCGTGGCATGCGACTGCTGGTATCGACCACCCGTGCCCCCATGCGGTTGGTGACTTCGCTGTCGTTGTTCGGTGCCGTAGCCAATCTGCTATACAGCGTCTACGTGCTTGCGATCGGTTTGTTCAAAACGGATGTAGCCCCAGGCTGGGTCAGTTTTTCGCTGCAACAATCGGGTATGTTCTTCCTGATCTCTCTGGTTCTCCTGGTACTAGGGGAGTACATCTTGAACATGGCGAGCTTGTCGAACGAAGGACCGCAGTATCATGTCGGTCAGGAGTTCACCAGTGCCCGCATGACTCGCCATGAAAAGCTCAACATCGAAGAGGTCCGTTCGCCTACGGTTGATAGCGACACGTTGCCACGCGAGCAAGACGTCTGATGTTGGGCGTCACCACAGATTTTGATGCCGTTGTGATTGGTGGTGGGTTTTATGGCGCCGCCATTTCGATCTATCTCGCCAGACAGCGTGGGCTCAAACGTGTCCTGTTGCTTGAGAGTGAGCCTGCGCTGTTGAGGCGTGCTTCTTATAGCAATCAGGCACGGGTACATAACGGCTATCACTATCCGCGCAGTTTCACGACGGCTTATCGCAGCAGGGTAAACCTGCCGAAGTTCGTGCGAGACTGGCCTGATGCGGTCAAGCAAGACTTTACCAAGCTCTATGCCATTGCCCGACGCAACTCCAAGGTCACGGCCAGGCAGTTTGAGCGTTTCTGCCGGGATATAGGCGCGGCTTTCCAGCCGGCAGATGCGTCGTTGCGAGCGCTCTTTGAGCCGAGGCTGATCGAAGAAGTGTTTCTGGTTGAAGAGTACGCGTTTGACTCGACGAAACTAGCGGGCTGGGCAGAGCGGGAGTTGAAAGAGAGCCGGGTCCAGGTTCGTTGTTCAACCCAGGCGAGCGGTATTTCCAGAGGGCCGGACTCTACACTGCACGTCGCAGTAAAAACGCCAAATGGCCAGTTGGAACAGGTCGTGTGTCGTTACGTATTCAATTGTACTTACAGTGGTCTCAATCAGTTCTCTGGCGAGTTTCCCGGGGTGAAGGCTGAGCTCAAGCAAGAAATTACTGAAATGGCCCTGATGCAGATGCCCCCATCCCTTGTCGGGCTGGGCGTTACGGTGATGGACGGGCCATTTTTCTCGATGATGCCTTTCCCTGCCCGTGACCTGCATACCCTGTCCCATGTGCGATATACCCCGCACTTGCATTGGACTGATCGGCAAGGGGTTGACCCCTATGAGAAACTTCGCCATTACCCGCGGGACTCACGCGTTAATCGAATGGTGAGGGATGTAGGGCGCTATATCCCCGCCGTTCTTGAGGCCAGGCATATTGACTCGTTGTTCGAGGTCAAAACCGTTCTGGTGAAGAACGAAGGCGACGATGGCCGGCCGATTCTGTTTGAAAAACACGCAGAGCTCCCCGGTTGTTACTCGGTGCTCGGCGGCAAAATTGACAATATTTATGATGTTCTTGAGAAACTCGATACAGAACAGTTTTCGTGTATCGATAGTCAGGAAACCATCAAGTCTGGAGTTGTGAATGGCTAATGCACTTATCGGGTTTTCAGGGTTTGTTGGCAGTACGCTGCTGAAGCAGAAAACCTTCACGTCGCTGTATCGTTCAACCAACATCGGCGATATCGACGGTCAGGTGTTCGATACCGTTGTGTGTGCTGGTGCGCCGGCACAAAAGTGGATCGCCAACCGTGACCCTGAGGCTGATCGGGAAAAAATCGACGGTCTGATTGCACATCTCAAGACCCTCAGGTGCACAACCTTCATTCTGATCAGCACAGTCGATGTTTTCAGCAATTCCATGGGGGTTGATGAAGAGACGCCGGTGGATGTGTCGGGTCTGCATGCCTATGGTCTGCACCGCCGATTGCTGGAGGAATTTGTTGAAAGCCATTTCGCCAACTACCTGATCGTGCGTCTCCCGGGGTTGGTGGGGCCTGGTCTGCGTAAAAACGTTATTTTCGACTTTTTGAATCAAAACAACCTTCAATCGATTGATAGTCGTGGCGTCTTCCAGTTCTATCCGATGGTCAATCTCTGGCACGACATCCAGCTGGCGCTCGATGCCGGTTTGAGATTGGTTCACCTGACGGCACAGCCCGTCAGTGTGGCCGATATTTCGCAGAAGGGTTTCGGCACACCTTTCACCAACGCCCTTGCGAATCCTGCTGCAACCTATGACATGCAGACCCTGCATGCGCAGGTGTTCGGTGGGGCAGGGCGTTATCAATACAGCGCTCGGGAGACACTTCTCGCGGTTCGTGTCTATGCCCAGTCAGAACCGCTAGTTGTGAAAACCGATCCAGGAGTAAATTCATGAGGCTGGCGATTTCCAACATCGCGTGGGATATCGCGGAAGACGAAGGCGTCGCCGATTTGCTTCGACTTCATGGTGTTGATGCAATCGATGTGGCACCCGGAAAGTACTTTCCCGAGCCCGCCAAGGCTTTGGACGATGACATCAGCCTGGTGAAAGAATGGTGGGCGATGCGAGGCGTCGAAATCACCGGGATGCAGGCGCTGTTGTTCGGTACAACCGGTTTGAATGTCTTCGGTTCGCAGCAATCTCAAGAGGATTTGTTAACGCACTTGAGCGCTGTTTGCCGTATTGGCGCTGGCCTAGGTGCTTCCAGAGTGGTCTTCGGATCACCGAAGAATCGTGATCGCAGCGGTTTGAGCGATGAGCAAGCGTTCGCGGTGGCTGTGCCTTTTTTCAGGCAGTTGGGGGACATCGCTCATTCCAATGGGGTGACGATCTGTCTTGAACCCAATCCAACCTGTTATGGCGCTAACTTCATGACCACCAGTGCAGAGACTGCAGCAGTGGTCAGAGCAATTGATCATCCTGCCATCCGCATGCAGCTGGATACCGGTGCGCTGGCGATTAACGGCGAAGATCCTCAACAGGTGCTGAACGAGTGTGCCGATCTGATCGGGCATGTCCATGCCAGCGAGCCGGACTTGCTGCCTCTCGGGGATGGCGGCACCGATCATGCGCAGATGGCGTTGGCTTTGAAGCATTATTTGCCTGGTCATGTTGTATCGATCGAGATGGTTGCCACCAAGGACGAGTCACATCTGCACTCTATTGAGCGTGCCTTGGGTGTAGCGTTGAAGTCTTACTGTGCAGGCGATGTGGGGGTAAGGATATGAAATGGATCATTCTTTTTCTGGGCATCCTTTCCAATGCATCTGCCAGCGTACTGGTGAAGATGGCAATGATGCCGCCTCGTAAGTTTCCGTCCCTCAGTGATCCACTGACGGCACTTACCAATTGGCCGTTCTGGCTGGGACTTGGGCTGTATGGCATGGCGTTCCTGCTTTATGCCGCTGCGCTGGCTCGTCTTCCACTCAATGTGGCGCATCCGGTGTTGACTGCGGGGGCGGTGGCGACTGTCGCCTTGTCTTCGATATTGATTTTTCGTGAGCCCTTTCACTGGACGACAGCGGCAGGGATTGTGTTGGTAATTGCTGGCGTCGGGCTGATCACAGCTCGCGTAGTTTGATGGTAGAAATAATGACCGCTTCTGATATTGATTCAGCTGTGCGCAGCACCTGGCAGGTTCCTTCTTTTGATACTCCACTGTGGCTTGGGCGTAAACATCCCTGGTGCGTGGTTATTCCCGTCATTAACGAAGGCGATCGCATCAGGAACCTGATTGCCAAGATGGCAGAGGCAAAAATTTCTGACATTGCCGATATCATCATTGTCGACGGTGGTAGCACGGATGGTTCTCTTGAGTTGCAGGCTCTACAGGATAAGGGCGTCAGCGGTCTTCTGGTGAAAACTGGCCCGGGCAAGTTGAGCTCGCAGTTGCGTTGCGCCTATGCATTTGCCCTGGATCAGGGTTATGAAGGCATTGTCAGCATCGACGGTAATGATAAGGATGATCCGGTTGCCATCCCGCGCTTTATTGACGCCTTGAAACAAGGAGTCGATTTTGTGCAGGCTTCTCGTTTCTTGCCGGGAGGTGTGGCAGTGAACACGCCAAAGTCGCGCGACCTGGCCATTCGATTGATCCACGCTCCGGCATTGTCGTTCAGCTCAGGTTTTCCATGGACAGATACGACCCAGGGTTTTCGGGCGTATAGCCGTAAAATGCTGCTGGATCCGGCAATCAGCCCGTTCCGCGATGCTTTCCGAGAATACGAGTTGTTGGCTTACCTCTCGCATCGAGTACCGCAAATGGGGTATCGATGCCTGGAGTTGTCCACTAGTCGTATCTATCCCGAAGGTGAGGTTCCGACCAAAATCAGCGCCGTTCGAGGGAATCTGAAAGTTCTGAAAACCTTGTTGTTCTCATGCATGGGGGCTTACAACGTACCCGGTACTGAAAGGAAGCTCTTGCCCAGTGCTTGGCCAATAGCTCTTGTATGCTTTATTGGTTTTCTGTTTAGTGTGCTGGCGTTTTTTCCTGGTTGGATGAGCCCGGACTCCGTGGCTCAGTATGGCCATGCAAAAAATGACGTTTATCACGATTGGCATCCGGTATTAATGGCTTGGTGGTGGCGCCATCTTGATTCTCTATACTCGGGGCCTGCGTTGTTTCTGATACAAAATCTTGCTCTGTACTGGGGGGCTTGGTGTCTTCTTGCTATTGCCAGTCGGCGTTGGGTCGGACGTTTTTCTTACCTTTTGCCCCTAATAGGTTTTTGGCCGGGCTTGCTTTTTCCACTCGGCCAGTTATGGAAAGATGTTGTTTTCGCCTGCGCAATATTTTTTGCATGGGCAATAGTTATCAATGTCTACGTTCAATCAAGAAAGTGTTCGTGGGTTGAGCGCGCTGGAATTTTGATTCTGGGAGTATTTGCATTTGGTGTGAAAACAAATGCGTTGGTTGTAATGCCTTTCCTGTTTGGGTTTTGGGTATATGCAGAAGGCTGGAAAAATACAAACCGGGTAACTCAAGGGGGGCTTGCTTTGGTTATTACGCTTGTCAGTGCGACTGGAGCGCTGCTTATAGTTCCAAAAGAGCGCATCATAAAAGAGCACCCGTTTCAATATTCTCAGACCTATGATTTGCTGGGGATCTCTGTAAAAGTTGGAAAGAACCTAATGCCTCGTTACATTTCGGAGCGTGTGGGCGATACGCAGAGTCAGTTGAAGCTTTTGTACAAGCCTGGAGGAAATAATGCGCTGTTTTATGACGCATTTGGAAGCATGCTCACCACTGATGCGGCTAAGTTATCTGAGTTGAATCAACGTTGGATTGACGCTGTATCTGAGTATCCAAGCGTTTATCTGGTTCATCGGTTGGAAAATTTTTCAGCCCTGCTCCGTTGGGGGGAATCGACTACTGCAGTTGTTGCGAGCCCCACCACAGTCGATAACCCTTATGGCCTCAGTTTTCAAGGTAACAAATTCTCAGCTTGGCTTGCGTCTCAAACAGGTACTAATCCCTGGATATTTTTTCCATGGATTTATCTGGTCGTTCTGATGGCAGCTATGGGGGTCCTGGTTTGTCTCAAGTGGAACAGAGTGCTGGTTTTCAGCCTGGGAGGGTCCGCGATAGCCTTTGTATTACCTCACGTACTCATTGCCCCTTCTGCTGATTATCGATATCTGTATTACGCCTATTTCTGTGCGTTGATATTGGCGTTCTTTGCAATTGCCGAGATTTCTCGACGCGTTGCTGTCAGGGCGATGAGGGCGGGTTGATACAGCGCGACTGGTTCTGATCATAGCCTCTGCCTTGCCAAGGTAAAGCCCGCGCACTCAGGCGCTCCCAGTTCAATCGGCTTCACTGGCTCCGGCGTTTAGAGGCAATAAACGCGACGATATGCAGTGAACCGATGGTTTGGTAGCGTCCCATCCTGTGTTGAACTCAGGCACAAAAACGCTGGCAACTGGGCGGGTGTTCGGGAGGGACGGCAGCAGATGTTGCAATGTGATAGGCGTTGGTTTTCTCCAGCGAAAATATTAGTGGTCCAGTGCTATCATGTGCGCTGACAAAAAAACATAACGGATTGGTCACCTATCGTGCAAAAACACGTTCCTGTCGGAGAGCGCAGCTTGTGGGCACTCTTTCTATCGCTGCCTATTGCCTACCTGCTGACCTCAAAATTATTACCGTTTATTGTGGTGGCTCTATTCGGAGTCCAAACCTCCGTAATCGAATTACAGGCAACAGGAACGAAATCTGCCGACTCAAAGGGGGCAGAGGTGTGGATTGAAAGGCCTCAGTACATGGATGGCGCAGTGCCTTCCGGATGGGAGGCCCGTGAAAACAGGTTGGTTTCCTACATTCCTCCATATGGCCCTCTTACTTTGGAAGTGCCTTCTACCAGTCCAGGCCTAGAGTTTGTCAAAACCGATTGGTCGGGCCATGCATCAATAAAAATCGGCGCATCGAAAAGTAAAGTCGATCTTTATAGTAAATCTGAATCGAGGGTATCAATCTCTGGTCATGAACTGCTGCTAAAGTCCAAGGGTATATTCGTTCCTTTCGTGGTGGTTGTTTTTTTTACACTGCTGGCTTGTATGATGCTTATCATTCATCGCGTTCTCCGCGTTGATGGCGCTCTCTTGACAGTGGTGGATCGGCCTGTCGGCTCTAAGAACCTAAAGTATGACTCCCGCCTTGACCATCTCCGTTTTTTGGCCGCCGCAATGGTGATTTTTTATCACTGTTTTACCGATAACTTTGGTCTTGGTCATAGCACCTATAATCCACTATTAGGGCTCGTCGAACAGGGGCATATGGGTGTTGGGCTGTTCATGGTTCTTAGCGGTTATCTGCTTACGAAAATTGCTTCAGGCAAAGAAATAAATTATTTTGACTTTATAAAAAATAGAGTTATACGAATCTATCCGCTGTATATACTGTGCGTCTTGATAATGCTGTGTGGGTGGAGTCTGAACTATTCTTTTGCGCAGGCGCTCAGTTTATTTTTTCCATTTGTGAATGCTCTACAAGACGTAAAGCTTCCCATGTTTGCCCACCTATGGACAATTGCGGTAGAGTTTCAATTTTACTTAATTTTCCCATTTCTTGTCTTGTTTCTAGATAAAATTGGTCCGAGGTACATCGTAGGGCTTCTGGTACTCACAATATTCTTCAAATATCTTATGTGGACGAAGATGGGTTCAGTGACCAATGTGGCTTACATGACCCTGCTAGGACGCATTGATCAGTTTATTATCGGTATGGTTGCGGCCTTTTTGACCAAGCAATATTTGGCCGATAGTAGGATAACAACTGCATGGCTTGTTGCTGCAGTCGCAAGTGCGGCCGTTGTAATGAGTATTTTCTGCGGACAAAAAGGTCTAATCGGAATTGATCAGTCCTGGGTGATGGCGTTTTGGCCATCCATCGAGGCGGTGATGTGGGCTACCCTGATCGTCAGCTACTCGCATGCACGAATTCGGATCCCTGAAGCTATCAATGTAAGCCTAGCGCGCTTAGGTCAGCTTAGCTTCTCTATGTATTGCATGCACTACGTCGTGATTCCATTCACTAATTCCCATTTCGTTCGCATTGGGCAGGCACCCGGTGGGTTGGCTGATGTCCTTGCACAGACTGCCTTTCTAACGGTTCCCGCCATCGTGATCTTCTCAATGCTGACTTACGGAATTATTGAGAAGCCATTCTTTAATCTCAAGAAAAAGTACGCCATGCCCTCCCCGGCGGAGCTATCTTTGCTCCAACAGAACGAACGGGAAAGCGTCAAGTGATTGGACGTTCTGGACAGATTACCTCTTTCGGAAACCTGTCTGCGTATTTCGCTTATCTTGACCGGTCAACCAAGACGATGAATTGATGACTCCAACTTATCATTATTGTTTCATCGAGTATTTACAAAAAGCGCGGATGATGGCGAACTGGCTCCTGAGGGGATCGGGAGCACAGTATTTAGTTGGAACCTGATTTTGCGCTCCCGATTTTCATCAGGAGCCAGCATCGTGCGAATCGACGCCAAAGTCGGAGGCAAGCTACTGCCTGCGAGATTTCATCCGATAACGTTTGACTGCGTTGGCCACCGTGAAGAGTGCAATAAGCACGGTCTTGTGCACGGGACCAATTCCATTGAGATGCTTGATTCCGGAGGTCCATTGAACTCGACGGATGTAGTCCATCACCTGTCGACGCGAAGTGCTACTGAATGGGGAAAGAAAGATCGTTGATAGTGCCGGAGCCTGATTCTTCTGGAAGATATCACCGAAGCCAAAAACGTCGTGTTGAGGTGTATGGATGAAGATCTTTGCCAAGTCAGCATCCGGATTGACACTGAGTTTTTTCCAGACATGCACAGCCGACGCACGCAGTTCTGCGGAGCCCACCACGTAACGCTCCAGGTAGGGTCCCCATATTTGGGCAGCCAGTGCGACGCCCTCTTGGAAGTGAACCGAAAATTCACTGTGGGAACTGTTTTCCTCAGCTGAGACGTTGCGATACGCAGTAACCTTGCCTTGCGACCTTACGTACTTCTCGGTGCTGCCCATGTTTGATGTGCACAGCATTTCGAGTACAGCAAACGCTTCAAACAGCTTGCCTGTATCAGCATCAGCCTGCTCATCAGCACCGTAGGCACGCTTTGAAACATTCGACGCTTGGGGATTTAGCATCTTTCGCAGACCGAGATACATTCCGTGAAAGTGTGTCGCGGGCTTTATCCGCGCAAGATTGTCCTGGATTGTCCCGCGCCAGCCAATATCAACCAGGCCGACTTTGTCGTTCTGGGAAATACCTTTTTCTGTAAGGTATTCGTTCAATAGCTCACGTTGTTCCAGTGTCTTTTTGTTTACGGCAGCCGTGAATGCCGGCGCCCGGATCAGCTTGCTTAATAACTCGTTTTCATCAGGGCGCTCAATAACGTCCGAGGCCTCTAACCCAACCTCAGATAAAAGGTCAGCAAAGTCCGCGTGTTCCAGACCCAGCGAGGAAAACAGCCCGGAAACCTTTTGCGAGCGGTTCAGGCGCCAAATACGATTGAACTCGTCATTCGAGACTTCTTCCATTGAAGCGACGAACGTAGAAAGTCGACTGACCTCAAGCTCCGCATATGCTGGCAATTGATGCCCAAAAAGCGTCTGATCTGGAAAGACAATTTCGTATATACGGCGAAAAAATTCGCCTTCTCGGGTAAGAAAAAAGACTCGATCCAGACGCTCAGCGACCGCCTGCTCGGCAATCCACAAGACAAAGCCCAAGAACAGTGGAGCGGCCTCTGCTCCGAAACGAAACGCTGCCGCTTCGGTCTTTTGCCGCGCGGGTATTGACGACTCCACTGCTTGGATACTGAGCTGTCGAAGATGCTGGAACAGCGCCTCACGCGAAGCAAACAGGCTCTCTCGCTCTTCCCTGGCCGCGTGAGAATCCGGCACGAATGAAATGCCGGTAACGCCCAGCTGCGCCGGGGACTCTACATCCGACCAAGGATGATCGCCTACATGCACATGTTCGTGAGGAGTGATCCCATAGACCTCGTGCACATGCTTGAACAGCGTTCCTGAACGCTTATTCAAGCCCACGTCACACGAACTCAAGCCATCCTCAAAGAGATGACTGAGCCCCTTCTGCTCGAGCAAGTGTTTGAGCATGTCAGAGGTCATGTAGAAATCAGACAGGAATATCGTTCTTTCGGCAGAGTGCTGCTTGAGAAATTCTTCGATATCCGGATCCTGGAAAGTACGGCGCACTTCTACTGAAAGCTCATAGTCGGCAAAACGCTGGGGCAGACTCTCATCGAAGGGAGAGAGCAGAATTGTCTCCAGCCATTCCTTGAATACGTGAACGATTTCGTACTCTTCGTCCTTGTTTGCTTCTCGAGCTGTCCGCGCAAGACGGGCTTCTGTATCCACCCGTGCCTGATAGATATCCCAGTAGCCCGTGTACAGCGGTTTGAAGTGACCAAACAGCTCGAAAAATACATGAGCAGCAGTCGCCAGCTTGATGCATTCAGGGTGGCAATCTCTTCTAAGCAAGGTGTCCCAGACATCAACCGTCTTGATTTTGTAGATCATCGTACTTCTCGCCCACCAAAAATCACTTCACCCACTGCTTCCAGCTGTTTGATCCGAAGCTTGAGCCATGCGGGGAGTTTGGCGGCAAGTCCACTGAGTTTATGACGGCGAACGACCCAGCGATTTGAATTGAGACGCTGCTTTTCCTGAACGGAGTACTCGTTGAACGCTTTTACAGTCAGCTCTGTAAAAATAGATTTTTCCATGAGCGGACCTTCCAAACTCTTCTCTACCCATTCGCAGAAAAGAGCCGAAGATTCATGCCAGGAAGGCCAAATGTCGGCCGTCTGGCGCGCCCCTTCCTGAAGCCGAGAAAGCTCCGTACGGTCGCATATGAGTTTTTTTAGGGCTTTGACGACGCCGTCAGTGTCGCCAGTGGAGACAACGACCGCATTTTTTCCATTAACGATATATTCGTCATGTCCGGAAACATCAAAAACTACGGCGGTGCCGCCACAGTGAAACAGCTCAAGCGGCGGACCAAACATTCCTTCAACCGTACTGAGCTTGATCAAAATATCGCAAGAGCGATAAATTTCGGCAGTCTTGACCATGGGCACCCGGGAAAACACCCGCGAGACCCCGGGAAGCCACTTGATGGGGGAGCCCGTCAGTACCCAGATGTCTTTCGCACCGGCCTCTCTGGCTAATCGAACACCCAAGGCCGTATTTTTGAATGAGACACCAAAATGTCCCTCTACCAGAATTCTGGGTTGCGCATCAGTAGGGCGAGGAGCGCTTGCGACACCCTTTTGTGAGTACACATCCTTGCGAACACCGTTGCGTACCAGAGTGGTATCCCGATTGAAATCGTCTTTCAAGTAATGCTGGATCCACGTAGCTTCAGTCACGTATTCGATTGGAAAGTGGTAGGTAGCGTCAACCAAAGCACGCAATGGCCCTTCCGATTCAGGATAAAACCTGGACTCGATCGACTGTACGAAATACGCATACCTTCTGGCGTCGAAATTGCCAAGTTCAAAAGCAGTTTTCCACCATGTGGCGATAACCAGGTCGAAAGACTCTTGCTTGGCTTCTTCTATGGGCAGGCAACGGAGCTTCGGCGCTTCGTCGTGCCAGGAAAGCGTCGCCGCCGAAAAAGGTTCCTGAACCGCCAGCGTTACGTCATATCCATGATTACGCAGGTAGCTGGCATGTTGAATGATGACGTATGTGCCACCGCTAATAGCCATCGAGCCTACGAGAAAACAAATTCTTCTATCGTTCAATTTATGATTACTTCTGAAAATAGCGGATTAATCCATATAAGTTGGCTATTGGGCGGCCAACCCGCTCATCGAGCTTCTTCCATGGCCAGAACCCAAGCAATCCTCGTCCGTTGCGCCTCAGGACGGTGAGCATGAACTTCAACCTATCAGAAAAGCTCGGGACCTTGTGCGCACCGGTAAAGAAAGAGCGCTCAAACACACCGTAGTTTTCAACATGAAATACTGAAGAAAACCAGTCGATCTCGGACTGTGAAGGTTGGAAAACCAAGCGCGCGTGTCTGCGAGCGATTTGCTCAAGACGTAGCGACTGCGTACCGGCTTGCAGTGTCATGGCTTCCAGCAACTGGTTGTAACGAGCGAAGATATGACGCTGAACAGGAAACACCAGAGCTTCCAGCATCTCTTGCTCATGGAACGTGTCATGGACAGCACTAGCCCTACCATTAGTGTCTATTTGGTAGCTGGCCGCTGAACCATGATCTGCTGCCAAAAGAATTTCGAACAGGGCGCGATTTTCATTAAAGACATGAAATCGCGATGTACGGCCTGCAATGGAGGAAAATAGAAGGCCGTGTTTGGCGTTCGCAGAACCTGCCGCCCCTGGCGCAATAAGCCCGATGTAGTATCCCGTAACTGATTTGACTGGCGATGCCGCTCCCTTGCACAACAGTGCGTAAAGGTTGTCCTGAATCGTGCCCTTCCAGCCGACATCCACGACCACAAGGTTTTCGGGAACATCACCTTCCGAGAGGGTCGAAAGATACTGCCCAAATGCCTTTCGACGACTCAGCCGTTGCTCGTCATATACCGCAATGAATCGCGGCAACGCCTTAAGTTGGGAGAAGAGGTCGCTTTCGGGAAAGTCCTCCTGTCTTTGATTCGACTGTTCAGTCGTCAGGCCCAGCAAGGTCGACAACTCTGTACAGAACTCATCCAGCCCAAGGCTCGAGAGAAACTGCAGCAGCGACATTCGCCGATATTGCCTGAAAAGCGTTTCGAACCGCTCTTCG
This sequence comes from Pseudomonas sp. 2957, assembly GCF_031456345.1. Taxonomy (NCBI): domain Bacteria; kingdom Pseudomonadati; phylum Pseudomonadota; class Gammaproteobacteria; order Pseudomonadales; family Pseudomonadaceae; genus Pseudomonas; species Pseudomonas sp. 2957. The sequence goes on along the minus strand of NZ_JAVDUL010000003.1, from coordinate 149,494 downwards.
CTCAACGCATTCAGAGAAGGCAGCAGCGTTGATCTGCGAGAAACCTCCAGATAACGGCTCTGAATCGGGACACCCACGCGAACGCAGTAGCAGTCGAACATTTGCTTGAGCGGTTGTCCCTCTCTGGAGAGAAAGAAAACCTGCTTGACGCCGTTCTCGATGAGTTTGCGATGCAGTTCGCTCACCCAATACAGGAGCGTGTCTGCCATTTCTCCGAAAAGTTCGAACGAATCAGATTTTCCTTCAAAGCTAGCTCCTCTGATGTCACTCGTCGCCGATGGAGGTTTTTTCACTGCATATATTCCGTGTAGTGGGATCGATGTCGATTAGCGTTTTGAGGGGTGTGATAGCGGATAAGGCAGGTTCATCCGGTAGACTGCGGTACTGGAATGACTGCGCCAACCTACGCTCAAACCGTTTTGCATGCCGCAGGCTGATTCGAGCCTGCGGCATCCCCGCTTTCAAGTACGGCTGTCGATCTCCGTAAGGCTTTCAAAGTACTGACCAAACTTCGCAGCCTTTATAGACCAGTCCCACTCTTTGATTCTTTCAATGTTTTCTGTTGAAAGCCGAGTCAGCAACGCAGGCTCTTCGACGAGCTTGCGGATACTGTCCTTGAGCGCTTCAACCGTTCTCTCAGGCAAGATAAAGGCTTTCTGCAACTCACCGAAAGCCTGCGGCACGATGCCGACATCAGTACTGATAACCGGTACCCCGCAGGCCATCGATTCCAGAACCGGGTTAGGCGTACCTTCTATCTTCGACGTACATACATAGACGTCGATCTTTGAGTAGTAGTTAGGCATCTGGTCATGGGGAATGAATTGATCCTGTCGGTCAGCGAACAGGCTTTTTACAGAAAAACCTTCTTGTTGAAGTTGCTCAATTGCTGGCTTGAGGATCGAATTCACGCCTTTGAAGTCTTCGAGCTCTGCCGCCCACTTACTGTTTCCAACCCAGCCAATGACCAGCTCACGCTGACCGACTTCTCGAAGGCGTTCAATATTCATGGGCATGAATTTTGTCAGGTCGACACCATCCTCGATTACTCGGGTGGGTTCGGGATAGCCGCTTACTTCGGAATAAATGCTGTTTAACTTTTCAGAGCCTACGGTGTAGCCTGCGACTATCTCGGTAAAAAGATGGGCGCGGCCACTGAGTTCGTCTTCTTCCAGAAGCAGGTGGTCGTAAACACTTGTGCTGAGCTTTTTAGTGGCAATAAAGCGCTCATGGAACAGCTCATATGGCATGCCAAGGCTTTCAACATAACTTCTGTAATACGGCGTGCCAATGAGTGTTAAATGTTCTCTCCAGAAGAAGTGCACAATGTCACAGTCTTCGGTCATCATGAATATTTTGTCGATGTTATCGATGATATCCATCGGTATCACAACGAAATCAAACTGCTCACTCAAATAGCGTTCCAGTTGCCGGGCGATATTTCCAAACGCCCAGTTATCCGTATCGATGATCAGTGCGATTTTCGTCTTTTCATGCTCTGCCGATACCACCTTTACGGGAGCGGAAATGTGATCGGCTTCATTGTTGAGCCCCAGTTCATCGTGCCGTGACTGGACCCAGTGGTCTACTGCATCACCCCAGATCTTGAAACCGTGTTTTGCCTCAAGATGCATCGCAGACTTGTGAAGAACACCGCGAGAAAAACGTTCTTTTTCATAGTTGCGATCAGCGTCTGAATCAGGCATCGGGTGGTCATGCACCAAAGCGCATACCGATGCGCAACCGACTTTGTAGCCCTGCTGGAACAGGCGTACCGAAAAATCGATATCCTCGAAGCCAACAAACATACCCTCGTCATAACTACCGACACGAGCGAACGTGTCCTTGTTAACGACGCAAGCACCACCAAACAGGAAAGTCCCGAGGAACGGCTGACTGATAACGTCCTGTATTTTTGTCTGCAGGGATGCGCTTCCTGCACCGATATGAAGTTCGCCCTCCTCATAGGACACATAAACGTGACCGCCCCTGGCGAAGATTGTTTGACCATCTGGGTCCAGCAAGGGAAGGCTCATGAAATGACAGCCAAGAACTGCTAGATCATTCTGAATCTGCTTTAGCGGATTCATCGTGAAGTAGATATCGTTGTCCAGACACATCAGCCATTCCGTCGTGACGTGTGGAATGGTTCTATTACGGCCGCCTGAAACACCGAAATTTTGCCCAAGCTCAACAATACGGGTGCGGAAAGATAGCGTTTTGCACGCCTCGCGCATCCGCTCGATTTCTTCTGCCGAAGAGCCGTTATCGATGATCAGCACTTCACCGGCGAAATGCGGCAAGAACTCTTCAATGGACTTGAGCAGCTTGATCGATAGCGACGAGCGGTTCATCGAAAGGAAAGAGATCGTTAGGTTCTCGCCACTACTGCCGATGTTCGGCCCCGTCTCCCGCCAGGCATCAGACGCCAGAAGCGCGTGCGCATTGTCATAAACGTAGAGCCCGCGCGAAAGCCCCGGGATGATATCCAGCCCTAGAACTTTCATTAGTTAGGGTTCCCGCGAACAATTCTGAAGGCCTTTTTTATCAGCGATCGAGCATGGCGAGGAACCAGTCCACCCAAACGGAGATAACGGTCATAACCGACTCGCATTTGATCACGTTCTGCGGTCACTCTTGCCACTTCGGCCTGAAGCGCAAGCTGAGTGGAATTGAACACATGTAATCTTTCTTTTACCAGTTCGTTTTCCGCCAGCGTTGCCTGATAGTTAAGACGTGTTTTTCTCAAGTCCGCCTTAAGCGTATCAGCTTCCATTTGAAGGGCTGTCAAACCCTGATGGAGAGTGTCCACCTTCAATCGTTCGTCCACAAGCAATGTGCCATCCATTGCATGAACCATGCGCGCATACGCGTCCATACTAATCGGGAAAATAGCAGCACCATTAGTGATTTCAGGTGCATTCCAGATGCCGAAATAATAGCTGCAGTTCTCAGTATTAAATTCCGGTTTTTCACCACCATTTACAAGGTATGCACCTTGGACTGAGTTGTATTTCATCCAGCTATCAGGGACAGTTTCATAGTCTCGCTCGATATCTAGCGACGTTGAGCCGAATCCAAAGACCGCGGTGCCTATGCTCCAGTTAACGTTGTCTCCCAGTACGCTGCTGGCGAGATGTTGAAACTCTTCGAATCGGTATTTGCGCAAGTGGTACGGGTTGCGCTGATGTTCTTCCGGGAAATACCAATAGTCATTTGGGCAACTAATGATAATGATCGCGTCTTTCTTTGCGACGCGTTTCAGTGATTGTAAATAGGCTGCCGGATCTTCAATGTGCTCAATTGTTTCACACGAAACGATTACGTCAAAATATTCGGGCGGAAACTTGTCTTCGATGGTTGTCGCGTCAGCCGCAGTAAACTCGATCCCAGTACCACCAAACGAACGAGTAGCGCGATTCACTGCATCGACGAACACATCTACGCCGACGACCTCTTCGGCTCCAGCCTGCTTTAAGAGGTAACTGCCATAACCCTCGCCACAGGCGATATCCAGGACTCGCTTGTTTTTAACAAAGGGCGTGGCAACCGAGTATCTTGCGAAATGGATTGACGCTTCTATGTTCGCTCTCTCTGGAGCAGAGTTGATATCTAACCGTTCCATTTGTGGCCTATTCAAATACTGTTGAGATCGTTTGGTTGAAAATTCCACTGCCGCGGAAGGCTCAGCATGCCAACCGCCTTGAAGTTATCTTCAACACGGAATGAACACGCATTTTTTGCTTCTGCGTAAGTAATGAATCCAACATTGTCGTTAATCGCTACCCGCCACTTGTACTGACCGCTCAGCAGAGGCAGATCTGCAAAGTCAATCGATACAGTTCCTGCGCTCGAAGAGCGGTAGGCCGGGATTTTGTCCATCAGTGTGGTAGCACCACAGAGATACAGTTCATCATGTCTGTAGAGATTGAAGACGAAACTGATCTCTTCCGGCGGTGTGTCAACCAGTGCGACGAAATCGAAACACACACTTACAGATTGCCCGGTTGTCACGGTTTCCAGTGCCGTGCCCTCAGTATCCGTCAGGCGTACATCCGTAATTTTAAACAGCTGATCCGCAGATTCGTTATCACTTGGAGTCGCTTTAAGGGCGACACTTTTTTGTTTGTCGGCATCTGAGTCGCAGGTTTGGTGACTTTCATCGATGGCCGCTGCTGCGAGTGTGGCTGCAAATGCTGCAGTGGTACTTTGAGCAACCTGGGCCTCCATTTCGATCATGTATTGATCAATGACTCTAGGTGCAGGCCCGAACATGACTTGTCGGCCTTCTTTCAGGTACAGCGCTCGTTCGCACACCGATTTAACTTGATACTGGTCGTGGGATACAAAAAGGATAGTACAACCCCGATCACGTATTTCGTAAAATTTCGACAGGCAACGTCGCTGGAATGCCGCATCACCGACTGCAAGAATTTCATCGACGATCAATATTTCGGGTTCAACGTGAACAGATACCGAGAATGCAAGCCTGGCAAACATACCGCTCGAGTAGTGTTTTACAGGGCTGTCGATAAACTGCCCGATGTCAGCAAAGCCGGCAATTTTATCAAATCGATTATCAATTTCTTCTTTTGATAATCCAAGAATCGACGCGCTCAGATAAACGTTTTCACGCCCTGTAAACTCCGGGTTGAAACCAGAGCCGAGTTCAAGCAAAGCTGACAAACGACCTTGCCGCTCTACGTGACCGTGCGAAGGAGTAAGCGTCCCGCAGATGATCTGCAACAGTGTGGATTTCCCAGAGCCGTTGCGCCCCACAATACCGACCGTTTCCCCTTTCTTGACATCAAAGTTGATATCCCGCAGCGCCCAGAACTCATCGCTGGGATTGGTAGCGCCTTTCCAGAGTATTTGCTTCAGTCGGTCTTGTGGTTTTTCATAAAGATGATAAATCTTTGATACGCCCGCAACCGAAATTGCCAAGTCATTAGAGGACATCAGCAAACCCCTTTCTTGTCTTCTGGAACCAGATATAGCCTAGCCATGCAATGCTGACTGCGCAGAGTGTGTAAACCGCCAAGCCCTGAAAGTTTGGGAGTCTCCCCCATATCATCACTTCCCGTGCTTGCTCAATAATGAAGGTGAGCGGGTTAATCATCAACCATGGACGTACGGCCTCAGGCAATGATGTGGCAGGGTAGAAAACTGGGGAAAGAAACATGAGCACGGTAGTGAAAAGACCAATGGTTTGAGCCACGTCGCGTAAATACACGCCCAGTGAAGCGAGAAACCAGGCCGCCCCTAGCGAGAGTATGATGAGTGGCAATATTACCAATGGTATAAATACAGCGGTCCATTGAATAAAACCGTTGAAAATCAAGAAGGCGATCAGTAGAACAGCAAGGCTTACTGTCGCATGGAAAAGTGCTACGCCAATACTGATAGCCGGAAGTATTTCAATAGGGAATACAACTTTTTTGACGTAATTCGCATTGTCCAGGATCACTCTTGGAGATCGATTCAAGATTTCTGAAAATAAACCGTGAACGATCATGCCTACGAATAATATAACGGCGAAATCAGTCTTGCTATCAGTCCCGCCCGTGCCCCAGCGCGATTTGAACACCACTGCGAAAAAGAAGGTGTATACCAACAACATCAGTACCGGGTTAAAAAAAGACCATGCCAAACCCAGCATCGACCCTCGGTACCGTCCGATTACCTCTCTCTTTGTCATTTGCAGAATGAGTCGACGATTGCGCCACAAACACGAAATCAAGGTGACCGGAGAAACTGAATGCTTGCTATGTGGGTTGACCGGTGTTGCCTTTTGCATCGATACACTCACTTTTTGAATCCTTTGGGGGGGTGCTCTGCCTGCGTCAATAATCTGCGTGCATAGTTTCAGTGCAGAGTTCAGCACACCAATCTGATTGTTTGCTTGCAAATGCCAGGTCGACATCGCGAGCCACCTTGCCATCCCAGCGCGGCTTAGTATAAGCGAATCACAGAGCCAATTTTTTTTTCAAGGATTGGTCGCCGAGAGGGCATGACGCTTTGCTGCGGAAAATGTTGTAGGTCTCCATAAGCACTCGCTGAGGAACTGGGTCCCCCTGTTTTACGCAACAAGCGCTAAAATCTCGCGATTGAAGGGGCGTGGGTAGCAAATGATTTGAGTGGATCCACCAGAAAGCTCTTGCCAGTGTCGGTGCAGAGAGTGATTGGCGCCTTGGATAGGGTTTGCTTTCTCTGAAAAGATCCTGCCGGAGGCTGCATTCGCCCCTTGGAGGCGACAGAATCCAAACGTATGGACGCAAGTGTAACACCCTCGAATTAAGTCGTATAACCCCTAAATTATTCGTAACCGTCCATGATCCGCCACATTCAAAACGAGGCCTGATCTTCGATGCGGGCACCCGATTTTCTGTAGGGAAGCAGCGCCTCGCCACGCGGCCTGGGCCACAGTGAAACGGTTTGTTTCTACCTCAAGCCAGTCGGCTTCCGAAAATCCATCGACGGTCTCGTCGCCCTGGCTGAGCTGGAAACTTGAAGCAGCCGTGTTCAACCTGGCATTTTTCGTTTTTTTCAATAGCCCTCGCACTGAGCGTAAGGTCGCTGATCTCGAAGAGCAGAATACGCTGTTACGTCAGCACTTGTTCGGCTGTAGATGGGGGGCACCGATGAATTGGTAACACCCCAAATGGCGCTCTTTAGCGAGGTCGAAGCATCGCTGATACCTGTTGCTGAACAGGCCGATGAGGAGGTCGTCACGTCGGCTGGGCACGGCAAGCGCAGGCCGTTTCGGTAGGCGTGCTGTTTATCAAGGCCATCCGCGAATGCCCCGAGCGTGAGCTGATCTGCTATTGCGGGTGTCGCAAACATGTTGTCGGCGAAGCTCCTCATATAGACGTGCAAGTGGTTTTGTGATCCTCTGCCTGAGTCAGCTTGGCGAAGGATTAATTTTGCTAGCGGCCTTAGTTGTTGAGTGTCCCGCAGGCATGCATACGTATGGTGTGCGATCATTGATCTTTGGACAGTCTCTATCGTCAGTTTTAAGGTGATGAGGGGAGGTGTTTATGTACAATGACGTATCAGAACCAGTGATAAGGGACAGGCTTGGCAGGTCAAATACTTATGGACAAATTTAGATTTTTTTTACTGGGTCTGCCTCGTAGGCAAAAAAGATTGTTACAGGTGGCCACTGATACGGTGCTGGTTTGGTTTGCGCTATGGCTTGCCTTCATCGTTCGTCTGGGCATCGACGACATGTACAATCCCCTAAAGGTCCATTTCTGGCTCTTCGTGTGCGCGCCAGTGGTGGCCGTCCCTCTCTTTGTCCGCTTCGGTATGTACCGAGCGGTTATGCGTTACTTTGGTAATGACGCGTTGATTGCAATCATCAAGGCCGTCAGCCTCTCATCACTGCTCCTCGCGGTCGTTGTCTATTGGTACAGCAATCACGAAGCCGTGGTGCCACGTTCCATTATTTTCAACTACTGGTGGTTGAGCCTCGTCATAATTGGCGGGCTGCGTCTTTGTATGCGCCAATATTTTATGGGTGACTGGTTCACCGCCGCCCAGCATGTCCCGTTCACCAATCGTGACAATGGGCTGACCAAGGTGGCCATCTATGGAGCCGGTGTTGCGGGCAATCAACTTGTTGCTGCTCTGCGTATGGGCCGGGTTATGCGGCCTGTCGCTTTCATTGACGATGATACAAGCATTACGGATCGTTCGATTGCTGGCTTACAGGTTTACAAGCCCAAGCATATTCAGCAAATGATTGATGTGACGGGGGCGGAGGAGATTCTTCTAGCCCTGCCGTCTTCTACTCGAGCGCGACGTCGGGAGATTCTCGATCTTCTGGAAGGCTTTCCGCTTCACGTTCGCAGTGTGCCGAACTTTACCGATCTGGCGAGTGGCCGGGTGACGGTCGATGACATCCAGGAGGTTGATATCGCCGATTTGCTGGGGCGCGATTCGATTCCGGCGCAACCTGATCTGCTGGCGCGCTGTATCAAGGGTAAGACGGTGATGGTTACAGGAGCCGGTGGGTCGATTGGTTCGGAATTGTGCCGGCAGATTTTTTCCATTGGTCCGACCACGCTTTTGTTGTTCGAGCATAGTGAGTTCAATCTTTACAGTATCTTGTTCGAGCTTGAGCAGCGTATTGCCCGTGAATCACTGTCTGTCCGGTTATTGCCTATCTTGGGTTCCATTCGTAATCCCAATAAGCTCTTTGATGTAATGAAGACTTGGAATGTGGACACGGTCTATCACGCAGCAGCGTACAAACACGTTCCCATGGTTGAACACAATATCGCCGAAGGCGTGCTGAATAATGTTATTGGGACCCTCAATACCGCTCAGGCTGCATTGCAGGCAAGTGTTGCGAACTTTGTACTGATTTCCACAGACAAGGCGGTGCGCCCCACCAATGTAATGGGTAGCACCAAGCGGCTGGCCGAATTGATCCTTCAGGCTCTGAGTCGGGAGATTGCGCCGGTATTTTTCGGCGATAAGGTTAACGTATCGCGGGTAAATAAAACCCGATTCACTATGGTCCGGTTTGGCAATGTGCTGGGTTCTTCCGGCTCAGTGATTCCTCTGTTCCATAAGCAGATCAAATCGGGTGGGCCGTTGACGGTCACCCATCCGAAAATCACCCGTTATTTCATGACCATCCCCGAGGCGGCGCAGCTGGTAATTCAGGCAGGATCGATGGGGCAGGGCGGTGACGTGTTTGTGCTCGATATGGGCGAGCCGGTTAAGATTGTCGAGCTGGCGGAGAAGATGATTCACCTTTCGGGTTTGAGCGTTCGCTCTGAAAAAAATCTTCACGGTGATATCTCAATCGAATTCACCGGCCTGCGCCCAGGCGAAAAGCTTTACGAAGAGTTGCTGATTGGTGACAACGTGGCAGCAACCCCGCATCCAATGATCATGAGTGCCAATGAAGATCATCTGCCTTGGGATGTACTCAAGGCTAGGCTGACTGAGCTGCTTGTTGCCGTTGAGCTGGATGACTATTCCCGGGTTCGTCAGTTGCTGCGCGAGACAGTCAGTGGCTACACACCAGATGGCGATATCGTCGACTGGATTTACCAGCAGCGTCGCCTCGAACCCTGACCCCAAATATACGGCGTGCCTTGAGGGCGGCGGGCTTTTTACGTCGATGGATGGGTTGCTAAGCCTCAAGGGGGGGGCGTGACAAAGTTGACGTCGGTCAAGTAACTAAAGTTGTTATTTGAACTCAGTGAGCGCGGATCTTATGGGCGCCCTGCAACAGTCATGATTAAAGAAAATACACAGTATCGAATTGTGTAGGGTATTTTCGTCATTGTCTGAGTGCAAGGCGACTCTATTCAACCAAATCACTCTTTTTTATATCTTCCACTTCTGAATATCAGCTTATTTGCATGCGCGATGCAGGGTGTCCACGCTCCTTATCGTCACCGTGCAAATATGAAGAGGTGGAGCCGTTGCCTTGAAAAGCATCAGGAGCTAAGTTACTACGTGATCTGGTGTCAGTATTCTTTAAGAGTTCAGCTAGTCTCTGTGCCCAACAGTCGGGCTAATCCAACCTTCATTGGTGTCTGCTCGGGGAGCTGAAATCTTTCAAGTAGTCGTTGGTTATTTGCCCGTGAGTGGCGAATATCTCCGGAGCGCGCTGAACCATAGCTCACTGGTGGCAGTTCTCCGACTACTTCGGCCAATGTTTCCAACATCTGATTGAGTGTGGTGGCTTGATTCATTCCGACGTTGATTGCGCCCACTTCGACCTGCGGCGCTTCGATGGCTTGCACCAACACCTTTACTAAATCTTCCACATAAACAAAGTCTCGGGTTTGTTCGCCGTCGCCGAAGACTGTAATGGGTAGACCTTTATGTGCCCGCTCGCTGAAAATACTAATCACCCCCGAGTACGGTGACGAAGGGTCTTGGCGTGGGCCAAAGATATTGAAAAAACGGAACACCACCGGCTCAAGAGCATGCTGGCGTCGGTAGAAGTCGAAGTAATACTCGCTCGCCAGTTTGTCCGAGGCATAGGGTGTTAACGGCGCCTTAGGTGTCTCCTCGTCGATAGCCTGTCCTTCTCCATTGTTGCCGTAAACCGCTGCACTGGAGGCAAATACCACGCGTTTGACTTCCGCTTGGCGCATAGCTTCGCAGACGTTCAAGCTACCTATGAAGTTACTCTGGTGGGTGCGTACAGGATCGTCTACTGAGGCTTGGACCGAAGCCACTGCCGCTAAGTGCACAACTGCCCGACAACCAATCATGACCCGAGCAACCAGGGCGGCATTGGCTACATCGCCCTCGACAAATTCGACGTATGGGTTTTCTTGCGGCAGGTTGCTGCGTTTTCCGGTGGACAAGTCGTCGAGAATTCGCACTGCGTAGCCTTTGGCGAGCAAAGCATCGGTCAGATGGGAGCCAATAAAACCGGCGCCGCCGGTGATTAAAATAGGGGCGTTAGCCATGATGGTAAACCTATTGAATGATGTCGGGGGTGTTGTGCTGTGAACACAATTTGTGCCCTGAAATACGCAGTTTTTGCGAGCGGAGCCAGATGCAGTGGATCTTGGGTGGTGTAAGGCTGTACGGTTTCCTGATGCTCGGCGAGAGTAAGTGTCCCATAACGACGCTACGCAATCGAGTTGTGTTTGTGCTCAACAGTCCGTTTGCGTTCGTTTTCTCCGGTTTAGAAGGATTGATGTCAGTGCGGTGTTGACGCGCTGGTAGAGCAGCGTCTTACTCACTCTATGCCTTTCAAAACGCTCGATGTAGTGGGATAGGTTTTGGTATTTCGACATGTGCGACGGTGCTAAGGCCTCTGCCAGCGTCGAGATCAGGATGATAGTGTTTTGGTCGGCGCTGTCCGAGGCTTTTCGCCCAGGAAAAAACTCTATGAAGAGTTGCTGATCGGTGTCGACGTGGCAGCCATCCAACATCCGATGATCATGAGCGCCGATGAAGACTATCTGCCTTGGGATGTACTCAAAGTTCGCTTGAGAGAGTTGCTGTTCGCTGTCGATCAAGATGATTACACCCGCGTCCGCCAACTCCTGCGCGAAACCGTCTCCGGCTACACCCCCGATGGCGAAATCGTCGACTGGATCTACCAGCAACGCCGCCTCGAACCTTGATTATTTCACATCCTGTAACGCTCGCATTTTTGACTTCCCTCCATCATGACCTACGTTTGGAGAGCAGCTTGGGAAAAGCTGCTTTCTCAAACGATGATGGAGCGTCACTTATGCGTACCAGTTATTTCTACTCGCTGATTTTTGCTTTCCTCACCAGCGCCTCGATTGCTGCGATTGCTGCGCCTGTAGCGCCGACCGAGTCAACAAAAGCGCCGTTGCTGATGGATGCGGCTGCGCCCTCGGCAAGCGCGAAGGTCGATCTCAACGGCGCGGATGCGGCGACGTTGCAGAAGGAGTTGGCGGGTGTGGGTGAGGCGAAGGCTCAGGCGATTGTTGCGTATCGCGATACTAATGGGCCGTTCGCGTCGGTGGATGAGTTGCTGGAAGTGAAGGGGATTGGTAAGGCGATTCTGGATCGCAATCGTGAAAAGCTGGAAGTGAACTAAGCTGACAGTTCAACGCCGAGAGGCCGGTCATTGACCGGCCTTTTTATTGGGTGCCGATCTGGTGGATGTCTGAATGCTAAAAATTACGGGTATCATATTGTGTCTTGATTATGCCTATAATAATTTCGCTCGGGTCTGATTCAGCAGCCGAATCGCAGCACACCGATGCACGTCGAATTTTGAATTGATAAGGGGTAACCACGATATGAACCAACGTCGAGTCGTCGTCACGGGCATGGGCCTGGTTTCACCCTTGGGCAGTGATGTTGAAATCGTCTGGCAGCGTTTGCTGGCCGGTCGTTCCGGGTTGCGCAACTTGCCAGATGCAGTCGTGGCTGATCTGCCGACCCGGGTCGGCGGCAGTGTGCCGACGGTGGAGGAGGATGCCGAGGCCGGGTTTGATCCGGATCGTGCGACGCCGCCCAAGGAACAGAAGAAGATGGATCGCTTCATCATGTTTGCCATGGAAGCGGCGCGGCAGGCGCTGGAGCAGGCCGGCTGGCATCCGGCGGACGCTGAAAGCCAGGAGCGCACTGCAACAATCATCGGCTCGGGTGTCGGTGGTTTCGGTGCGATTGCCGATGCGGTGCGTACCACTGACAGCCGTGGTCCTCGGCGTTTGTCGCCGTTCACCATTCCATCGTTTCTGGTCAATCTCGCGGCGGGTCATGTCTCGATCCAGCATGGCCTCAAAGGGCCGTTGGGCGCTCCGGTTACCGCATGTGCCGCCGGGGTTCAGGCGATCGGCGATGCAGCGCGGTTGATCAGGGCGGGGGAGGCGGACATCGCTGTATGTGGCGGTGCGGAGGCGTCGATCGATCGCGTCAGTCTCGCCGGTTTCGCGGCGGCGCGGGCGTTGTCCAGCGGCTACAACGACACCCCGGAAAAAGCTTCGCGTCCCTTCGACAGTGGGCGTGATGGTTTCGTGATGGGCGAGGGCGCTGGTTTGTTGGTGATCGAATCGCTCGAGCATGCGCTGGCACGCGGTGCGACGCCGTTGGCCGAACTGGTCGGCTATGGCACCACGGCCGATGCCTACCACCTGACCGCCGGACCTGAGGACGGCAGTGGCGCTCGCCGGGCGATGCAATTGGCACTGGCTCAGGGCGGTGTAACGCCGGAGCAGGTGCAGCATCTCAACGCACATGCGACGTCGACGCCGGTCGGTGATCTGGGCGAGTTGGCGGCGATCAAGGCGTTGTTTGGCACGCAGAACAAGATCGCCGTGACTTCGACCAAATCTGCTACCGGTCATTTGCTCGGCGCGGCGGGTGGGCTGGAGGCGATTTTCACGCTGCTGGCGATTCGTGATCAGGTGGTGCCACCAACGCTCAACTTCGAAAACCCGGATCCGGCGAGCGAAGGGGTAGACATCGTGCATGGCGAGGCGCGTTCCATTTCAATCGAATATGCCTTGTCCAACGGCTTTGGTTTTGGCGGGGTCAATGCGAGCGTGTTGTTCAAACGCTGGGAAGGTTAATCGCTCGATTGCTTGAGATGTTCGCGGGTGACGTCGAGGATGCGCTGAGCGAAGTCGGCATCCGCGACGCTGCGTGACAGCAGCAATGCGCCAGCCAGGGTGGCCATGATGACAATGCTGCGATCGGCGCTGTTCTCGCCTTCGAGCGTGCCTTGAATTTGTTCGAGGCGAGCATTGAGGACTTCGTCGCTGGTGGGGCTTGGTTGGCCGCGCAGGCCCAGCTCCGAGGAAATGGTCAGCAGCGGGCAGCCTTCGTCGGGCGAGGTCTGATGCCACTCTGACAGGTAGGTGTCGATGAACACTTGCAGAGGGTTTTCCTGCGCGAAGATTTCTTCGCACAGGCCCGCGACTTGCTCGCCGGCCTCTTGCAGGGCTTTTTCGACCAGCTCTTCCTTGGATTTGAAGTGCGAGTAGAAACCGCCATGGGTCAAGCCCAGGGCTTTCATCAAAGGCTGCAGGCCGGTGCCGCCGATACCGTCCTTGCGAAATCGGGCGGAAGCCTCCTTGATGATGCGTTGATGGGTCTGGGCTTTGTGATCTGGCGAGTAACGCATGTGGAGCTCTCCGCGACGATGCTGCCATCTTAACCACGGAAGATTAAATGGTGACTGTACTTCTAAAATCTAAACAGCCTGCGGGTAAGTCCGATTGTGCTGAAAAAACTAACCCCGCCATTGCGGCGGGGCTCGTATCAGCGGTCTTGCGCATCCTTGGCATCCGCTTCGGCATTGCGCTGTGCGACGCGCTTGCGTTCTTCATCGGTCAGTTCGACCTTGTTGGCGGTGTCGCGCAACATCATCAATCCGCCGACAATCGAGCCGATCGCAACGACCAGAATCAACCAGGCATACCAGGGCATAACGGCTCTCCTTAATGGCAGCTCGACGGGCGAGGACTTCGCCGTGCGATGCTGCATACCACCTTTGAGCGAAACGACTTCGCAGTGGTTCCATTCTAGGCCGCTTGCACCCGGTGCATCCGAAATTCCTGTAGGAGCTGCCGAAGGCTGCGATCTTTTGATCTTGAAAAGCAAAGATCGCAGCCTCGTTTCACTCGTCAGCTCCTACAGGGGACGAGTCGTTACAGGCCTGTGAGCATGGCATCCGCCGGCGCATCGGCGCGCAGTTGCCCGGTGAGCATGAAGTAGCAGAACCCCACCGCCATGAAACCGAGGAAAATCAGCCCGATCAGTGTGTTGAACCACGCCATCGCCACCAGGCAAACCACCGCCAGCACCAGCGCGATCAGCGGAACCAGCGGATAGCACGGCGCGCGGAAAGTACGCTCCAGATTCGGTTCCGATTTACGCAGTTTGAACAGGCTGAGCATGCTCATGATGTACATCACGATGGCGCCGAACACGGCCATGGTGATCATCGCGGCGGTGAGTGTCATGCCGCCGAGGTTGATCAGACCGTCGCTGTAGATCGCCGCGATGCCGATAAGGCCGCCAGCGATGATTGCGCGGTGCGGGGTCTGGAAGCGCGACAGTTTTGCCAATGAGGCGGGCAGGTAACCGGCGCGGGCGAGGGCGAAGAATTGCCGCGAATAACCAAGGATGATGCCGTGGAAACTGGCGACCAGGCCGAACAGGCCGATCCAGACCAGCATGTGCAGCCAGCCGGAGTTGTCGCCGACCACGGTTTTCATCGCCTGCGGCAGTGGGTCGTTGATGTTGGACAAGGTGCGCCAGTCGCCGACGCCGCCAGCGAAGAACATCACGCCCATTGCCAGCAGCACCAGCGTCAGGATGCCGCTTATGTAGGCTTTTGGGATCGTGCGTTTCGGGTCCTTGGCTTCCTCGGCGGCCATGGCGGCGCCTTCGATGGCGAGGAAGAACCAGATTGCAAATGGAATTGCCGCGAACATCCCGGCAATTGCCGGCGCGCCGAAGACGTCGGAACCGGCCCAACCATTCAGCGCGAAGTTGCTGAAGCTGAACGCCGGCGCGACCACGCCCATGAACACCAGCAACTCAGCCACCGCCAGCACGCAGACGATCAGCTCGAACGTCGCGGCCAGTTTCACCCCGAGAATGTTCAGGCCCATGAACACGATGTACGCCCCGACCGCCGCGTGTTTCGGGTCGAGTGCCGGAAATTGCACATTGAGATACGCGCCAATCGCCAAGGCAATCGCTGGCGGGGCGAAGACGAATTCGATCAGTGTGGCCAGTCCGGCGATCAATCCGCCTTTTTCGCCAAACGCGCGGCGGCTGTAGGCAAACGGCCCGCCGGCATGGGGAATCGCGGTGGTCAGTTCGGTAAAGCTGAAGATAAAGCAGGTGTACATGGTCGCGACCATGAATGAGGTCACCAGAAAACCCAGCGTACCGGCCACGCCCCAGCCGTAACTCCAGCCGAAATATTCCCCGGAAATCACCAGCCCCACGGCAATACCCCACAGGTGCAACGTGCCCAGCGTGGGTTTGAGTTGTGTGTTCATGCGCTTGCTCCCGCAATGGTTGGAAAGCTCAGGGGAGGGCGTGTGCAGTGGGCGTGCCATTACGCTGAAACAAGTCGTAATGAGTTCAAAGCTGTCGCAGGGGGGATGTTCGGGTGGGGATAGCTGCTTTTTGTGCGCCAGTTGGGTGCGATGTTGTCGGTGATGCCGTCTTCGCGAGCAGGCTCGCTCCCACATTTTGAAATGCGTTGCCCCGGTGGGAGCGAGCCTGCTCGCGAAGGCGCAGCCCAAACACCACGAAACTCAGCCGTAAAGCCCGCATAAACCCACTCTTTACGCTTTCTTTATGACCCACGCCGCGCCTCGCTCTCGTTCCTTTACAGCCTCCTTCCCGACAATCGCTGCACACGCGGCAATACGCCGTTACACGGAGATCTTCCATGAGCGTTCTGGACGGGGTGTCACTGCTGTTGGCAGTGGGGCTGTTCATTTATCTGTTGGTTGCGCTGTTGCGCGCGGACCGGAACTAGGAGCGGCTATGCACAGTTATGACTATTGGCTGATCCTCGGGTTTTTTGCGCTGGTCCTGCTGCCGGCGCCGTTCCTTGGGCGCTTCTATTACAAGGTGATGGAGGGCCAGCGCACCTGGCTGACGCCGATTCTCGGCCCGGTCGAGCGCGGTTGCTATCGTCTTGCCGGGGTCGATGCGCAGGCGGAGCAGAGCTGGCAGAAGTACACGCTGGCGCTGCTGGCGTTCAACCTTGCAGGTTTCCTGTTGCTGTTTGCGATTCTGCTGTTCCAGGATCACCTGCCGCTGAACCCGCAAAACCTGCCGGGCCAGGAATGGACCCAGGCGTTCAACACCGCGGTCAGTTTCATGACCAATACCAACTGGCAGTCCTACAGCGGCGAAGCGACCCTCAGCTACCTGAGCCAGATGGTCGGTCTCACCGTGCAGAACTTCGTCAGCGCCGCCACCGGCCTCGCCGTACTTGTCGCGCTGTGCCGTGGGATCGGCCGTAAGTCGGCGCAGACCCTCGGCAACTTCTGGGTCGACATGACCCGCGCCACCCTCTATGGCCTGCTGCCGCTGTGCCTGCTGCTGGCGCTGTACCTGGTCTGGCAGGGCGTGCCGCAAACCTTCGCCCAGTATGTAAATGCCGTGACTTTGCAAGGCGTCGATCAGGTGATCCCGCTCGGCCCGGCCGCCAGCCAGATTGCGATCAAGCAACTGGGCACCAACGGTGGCGGTTTCTTCGGGGTCAACTCCGCGCACCCGTTCGAGAACCCGACCGCGTGGAGCAACCTGTTCGAAGTCGCCTCGATCATTCTGATCCCGGTGGCGCTGGTGTTCACCTTCGGCCACTACGTCAAGGATCTGCGCCAGAGCCGCGCGATCATCGCCTGCATGCTGGCGCTGTTCCTGATCGGCGGTGCGACGTCGTTGTGGGCCGAGTATCAGCCGAATCCGACCCTGAACAACGCTGCCGTCGAGCAGACCGCGCCGCTGGAAGGCAAGGAAGCGCGCTTCGGTACCACCGCGACGGTGCTGTGGTCGGTGACCACCACGGCGGCGTCGAACGGCTCGGTCAACGGCATGCACGACAGCCTCAACCCGCTCAGCGGCATGGTCGCGCTGGTCAACATGATGGTCGGCGAAGTGATCTTCGGCGGTGTCGGCGCCGGGCTCTACGGCATGTTGCTCAACGTGCTGATCGCGGTGTTCCTCGCCGGTCTGATGATCGGTCGGACACCGGAATACCTCGGCAAGAAGCTTCAAGCGCGTGAGGTGCAATTGTTGGTGGTGACGCTGCTGGTGATGCCCGTCGGCGTGCTGGTGCTCGGCGCGATTGCCGCCACGGTTCCCAGCGCTGCGGCAACCATCAGCAACCCCGGCGCGCATGGCTTCAGTCAGTTGCTCTACGCCTACACCTCGGCCAGCGCCAACAACGGCTCGGCGTTCGGTGGCCTGGGCGCGAACACGCCGTTCCACAACCTGATGCTCGGCCTGGGCATGTTGATCGGCCGCTTCGGCTACATCCTGCCGGTGCTGGCACTGGCCGGTAGTTTGGCGATGAAGAAAAGCGCACCGATCGGCCAGAACAGCTTCCCGACTCACGGCCCGCTGTTCGTGACCCTGTTGACCGTGACCATTTTGCTGGTGGGCGGCCTGACGTTCTTGCCGACGCTGGCGCTCGGTCCTATCGCCGAACATTTAAGTATGGGCTTCTAAGGAATCCATCATGAATATGCCTGCAATCAAACCCGCCGCCGTCAAGGCGCCGGAACAAGCCAAAACCGCGATCTCGGCCCTGTGGCGTCCGGCGCTGGTGCAAGCCTTCGTCAAGCTCGACCCTCGGCAACTGGCGCGTTCGCCAGTGATGCTGGTGGTCGAACTGACGGCGATTTTCACCACCGTGCTGTGCTTCATTCCGGACGCTGATGTGCCGACCTTCGTCGCCGCACAAATCGCTCTGTGGCTGTGGTTCACCGTGCTGTTCGCCAACTTCGCCGAAGCCTTGGCCGAAGGTCGTGGCAAGGCTCGCGCCGACAGCCTCAAGGCCGGCAGCGAAGGCCTCAGCGCCCGCTGCCGCCAAGCCGATGGCAGCTTCAAGATCGTGCCGGCTGCCAATCTGCGCAAGGGCGACGTGGTGCGAGTCGAAGCCGGGGAGATGATCCCCGGTGACGGCGAAGTCATCGAAGGTATTGCGGCGGTCAACGAAGCGGCGATCACTGGCGAATCGGCGCCGGTGATCCGCGAGTCCGGCGGCGACCGTTCCGCCGTCACCGGCAACACGCGGTTGGTGTCCGACTGGCTGCTGGTGAAGATCACCACCAACCCTGGTGAATCGACCCTCGACCGCATGATCGCCCTGGTCGAAGGCGCCAAGCGTCAGAAGACCCCGAACGAAGTCGCGCTGGATATCCTGCTGATCGGCCTGACCCTGATCTTTCTGCTGGTGGTCGTCACCCTGCAACCGTTCGCGCACTTTGCCAATGGCAGCCTGCCGCTGGTGTTCCTCGTGGCGTTATTGGTCACGCTGATTCCGACCACCATCGGCGGTCTGCTGTCGGCCATCGGTATCGCCGGGATGGATCGGCTGGTGCGCCTGAATGTGATCGCCAAATCCGGCCGCGCTGTGGAAGCGGCGGGTGACGTGCACGTGCTGTTGCTCGACAAGACCGGCACCATCACCTTCGGCAACCGTCGTTGCAGCGCGGTGTATGCCGCGCCGGGTGTGAGCGGCCGTGAGCTGGCCGAAGGCGCGCTGTTCGCCTCGCTGGCCGACGAAACCGCTGAGGGCAAGTCGATCGTCGAGTTCCTCCGTGGCCTGCATCCACAACCGGAGCCGGCCCCGGAAGCCCTGACCGCCGTGCCGTTCAGTGCGGAAACCCGCTTGTCTGGCGTCGATTATCAGGGCCGCGTGTATCGCAAAGGGGCGGTGGATTCGCTGCTGGCGTTTCTCGGTCAACAACGTAGTGATCTGGCCCCGGCGCTGGCGCGGGAAATCGACAAGATCGCCCAAAGTGGCGGCACGCCGTTGCTGGTCTGCGCTGACGGCAAATTGCTTGGCGCGATCCATCTCAAGGACGTGGTCAAGCCAGGCATCCGTGAGCGTTTTGCCGAGTTGCGCAAACTGGGAATTCGCACGGTGATGGTCACCGGCGACAACCCGCTGACCGCAGCAGCGATCGCCGCTGAAGCGGGCGTCGATGATGTGCTCGCCGAAGCCACGCCGGAGAAGAAACTCGCGCGCATTCGTCACGAGCAGAACGACGGTCGCCTGGTCGCCATGTGCGGCGACGGCGCCAACGACGCCCCGGCGCTGGCCCAGGCAGACGTCGGCATGGCCATGAACGACGGCACGCAAGCGGCACGCGAAGCGGCGAACATGGTCGATCTCGATAGCGACCCGACCAAGCTGCTCGACGTGGTGCAGATCGGCAAGGAATTGCTGGTGACCCGTGGCGCGCTGACGACCTTTTCCATCGCCAACGACATCGCCAAGTACTTCGCGATTCTGCCGGCGCTGTTCGCCTCGATTTACCCGCAGCTGGGCGTGCTGAACATCATGCATCTGAGCAGTCCGCAGAGCGCGATTCTCTCGGCCATCGTGTTCAACGCTTTGATCATCGTTGTGCTGATTCCATTGGCATTGCGCGGTGTGCGCGTGCAAGCAGCGAGTGCGGCGGCGTTGCTGCGGCGCAATCTGCTGATCTATGGCGTCGGCGGGATTGTCGTGCCGTTCGTGGGGATCAAGGTGATCGACATGCTGCTTACGGCGTTGCATCTGGTGTAAGGCTGAAAAGAGCCCCTCACCCTAACCCTCTCCCGGGGGGAGAGGGGACTGACCGAGGTGTTTGTGCGAGGTTCGCCGACCTGAAATTCCGAGCCTAACTCAGGTTTTGAACAGCAAAAGGATCGGCTCCCTTTCCCCCTCGCCCCCTTGGGGGAGAGGGCTGGGGTGAGGGGGAAAAATCTCCCTGATACCCTGCAAAAGTTTGCCCAACGAATTCGAGGATTTTGAAATGTCCACAATGATACGCCCGGCCCTGACCCTGTTGGCGCTGATGACCCTGATCACCGGCGTCGCCTATCCACTCGCGGTCACCGGCATCGCCCAGGTCGCCTTTTCCGACCAAGCCAACGGCAGCCTGATCCACGACGCCGACGGCAAAGTCCGCGGCTCGGCGCTGATCGCCCAGGATTTCAGCGGCGACAACTGGTTCCACCCACGCCCGTCCGCCGGGGCTTTTGCCACGGTCGCCAGCGGCGCCAGCAACCTCGCGCCGAGCAATCCGGCCCTGGCGACCCGCGTAATCGAAGACGCGCAAAAACAACAAGTCGCTGGGCAGGGGCCGGTGCCATTGGCCTTGCTGACCACCTCCGCCAGCGGCCTCGATCCGCACTTGCCACCGGCGGCAATTGCCTATCAACTGGCGCGTGTCGCAGCAGCGCGTAACTTGCCGGTGTCGACCTTGCAGCAATTGCTCGATAAGCACATCGAACAGCCGCTGGTTGGGCCGCCGGTGGTGAATGTGCTGGAGCTGAATCTGGCACTGCAAAACCTGTAATCGGCGGCGCGGCCATTCGCGAGCAGGCTCGCTCCCACCTTTGGAATGCATATCCATGTGGGAGCGAGCCTGCTCGCGAAGGCGCCCTGACAATCACCGCATAAACATCAGAAGAAAGAGAGCATCCCCAGCATGAGCGACTCCGGCCGCGCCGACGCACTGTTAGCAGACCTGCCCCGCGATGGCCGTGGCCGGCTCAAGGTTTTTCTCGGCGCGGCGCCCGGGGTCGGCAAGACCTACGCCATGCTCCAGGCTGCCCACACGCAACTGCGCCAGGGCGTAAAGGTCCTGGCCGGCGTGGTCGAAACCCATGGCCGCGCCGAAACCGAAGCCTTGCTCGGCGGCCTGCCGCAGCAGCCGTTGGTGCGCAGCGAATACCGTGGCGTGCTGCTTGAGGAAATGGACCTCGACGGCATTCTCGCGGCCAGGCCGAAGCTTGTGCTGGTCGATGAACTGGCCCACAGCAACGCCCCCGGCAGCCGTCACGCCAAGCGCTGGCAAGACATTCAGGAACTGCTCGCCGCCGGCATCGACGTGTTCACCACGGTCAACGTCCAGCACCTGGAAAGCCTCAACGATCAGGTGCGCGGCATCACCGGCGTACAGGTGCGCGAAACCCTGCCGGACTGGGTCCTGCAGGAAGCCTTCGAGCTGCTGCTGATCGACCTGCCGCCGCGTGAATTGCTCGAGCGTCTGCGCGAAGGCAAGGTCTACGTGCCGGAACAGGCCCGCGCTGCGATCGACGCTTTTTTCACCCAGACCAACCTTACCGCCCTGCGTGAACTGGCGATGCAGACCGCCGCCGCGCAGGTCGACAACGACCTCGCCCAAGGCTATCGCCAACTCGGCCAGGCCGCGCCGGCGGTGCGTGGGCGTTTGCTGGTCGGCATCGATGGCGATGCGCAGGCCGAACGGCTGGTGCGTCACGCCAGCCGCGTCGCCCAGCGCCGGCATCTTCCGTGGAGTCTGGTGCATGTCGACAACGGCAGTGCCCGTGACGAGCAATCGCGTTTGCGTTTGCAAAGCGCCCAGCAACTGGCCGAACGCCTCGGTGGCGAAGTGGTGCTGTTGCGGGCCGGCGAAGTGGCGAAAACCCTGATTCAACACGCCGCCGAACGCCGCGCCAGTCTGTTGCTGGTCGGCCAGTCGCGGCCGCGTCTGCGCCGTCGACTGTTCGGCGGTGGCCTGGCGGCGCGCCTGCTGCGTCAGGCGCACGGTCTGGAAATCAACGTGCTCGACAGTGACCACGAGCAGCGCCAACCGCGCCCGCGCAATTCAGTCACGCTGGTGTGGTTCGACTACGCGCTGGCGCTGGTCGCGACGTTGTTGGCCACGGCCCTGGCC
Organism: Pseudomonas sp. 2957; assembly: GCF_031456345.1. Taxonomy (NCBI): domain Bacteria; kingdom Pseudomonadati; phylum Pseudomonadota; class Gammaproteobacteria; order Pseudomonadales; family Pseudomonadaceae; genus Pseudomonas; species Pseudomonas sp. 2957. Next base: position 127,634 of record NZ_JAVDUL010000003.1, on the reverse strand, counting down.
TGGGCGGTGTCGAGTGTGTTGCCGCTGCCGAACATCTCGCTGGTTTTTCTCGCGGCGGTGTTGCTGGTGGCGGTGCGCAGCAGCCTCGGCCCGGCGCTGGCCTGTGCGGCGCTGTCGTTTCTCACCTACGATTTTCTATTCATCCCACCGAATTTCTCCTTCAGCATTCAGCGCGAAGAAGACGTGCTGACGCTGCTGTTCTTCCTGTTGATGGCGGCGCTCACCGGCAACCTTGCGGCGCGTCAGCGGCGGCAGTTGCAGGCCTTGCGTGATACGCAGGAAGAGACCAGCGAGCTGCTCGACCTGTCGCGCAAACTCACCGCCGCGACGGATCGCCAAGCCGTGATCAGCGCTGCCGCGCAACACCTCGAAGGCTGGAGCGATGTGCAATTGTGCTTGCTCAACCGCGACGGGCAGGGCGGCTGGAAAGTCGAAACCGGCGGGCCACTGCAATTCACCGAGGCCGAACGCGCCGCCGCCGATTGGGCCTGGCAACACGATCAACCGGCGGGCAAGGGCACCGGCACCTTGCCGCTGGGGCGTTGGTGGTGGTGGCCGTTGTCGGTCGAGGACGGGCCGCTGGCGCTGCTTGGTGTTTGCGCCAAGGAAGGCCAGAGCTTGAGCGGTCAGCGCCGGCGTTTGCTCACTGCGCTGAGCCAGCCGCTGGCGCAAGCCCTGGCCCGCGCGCAATTGGCCGATGACCTCGAAGCGGCGCGTCTGCACGGCGAAACCGAACAATTGCGCAGCGCCTTGCTGGCCTCGGTGTCCCACGATTTGCGCACGCCGCTGACGGCCATGCGCGGCAGCATCGACAGCCTGTTGGCCCTTGGCGAAGCGATTCCGCTGGAGGATCGCCGCGAGCTGCTCGAAGGCACCCGCGACGAAGCCGAACGCCTCGACCGCTACATCCAGAACCTGCTCGACATGACTCGGCTCGGCCACGGCGCCTTAAAGCTGGCGCGCGACTGGGTATCGCCGGCCGATATCGTCGGCAGTTCGCTCAATCGCCTGCGCGCCGTGCTGGCGCCGCTGCAGGTCAGCACCGAAGTGCCGGCCGAGTTGCCGTTGCTCTATGTGCACGCGGCGTTGATCGAACAGGCGCTGGTTAACGTGCTGGAAAACGCCGCGCGATTTTCGCCCAGCCACGGTCGCCTGCAACTGCGCGCGGGTGCCGATGAGCAGGAGATTTTCTTTTCGGTCAGCGATGAAGGCCCGGGGATCCCTGAAGAGGACCGAGCGAAGATTTTCGACATGTTCTACACCGCCGCGCGCGGTGATCGCGGCGGGCAGGGCACGGGGTTGGGGCTGGCGATCTGTCAGGGCATGGTCGGCGCCCACGGCGGGCGTATTTCCGTGGCTGACGGCATCGACGGGCGCGGCACCTGCATCACCTTGCACCTGCCTTTGCAGGCGCAACCGGGGATGGACGGTGAAGCTTGAAGTCGACTGCGCTACTCTCTTGCCAATCTATTGTGTTGATGTGAATTCATGAGCCAGACCGCGACCATTTTGGTCATCGACGACGAACCGCAGATCCGCAAATTCCTGCGCATCAGCCTCGCTTCACAAGGCTACAAAGTACTCGAAGCCGGCACTGGCGCTGAAGGCCTGGCACAAGCCGCGCTGAGCAAACCGGACCTGGTGGTGCTCGACCTCGGCCTGCCGGACATGGACGGTCAGCAGGTCCTGCGCGAGTTGCGCGAGTGGGCGACCACGCCAGTGCTGGTGCTGTCGGTGCGTGCCAGTGAAGGGCAGAAGGTCGAAGCGCTGGATGGCGGCGCGAACGACTACGTGACCAAACCGTTCGGCATACAGGAATTTCTCGCCCGGGTTCGCGCGTTGTTGCGCCAGGCACCGGCGGGGGAGGCGCAGCCAGCGGCGCTGAGTTTCGGCCCTCTGACCGTGGATCTGGCCTATCGGCGCGTGCTGCTCGACGGCGCCGAAGTCGCCCTGACCCGCAAGGAATATGCGGTGCTCGCGCAACTGGCGCGGCATCCGGGGCGGGTGATCACCCAGCAGCAATTGCTCAAGGATATCTGGGGGCCGACGCACACCGAGGACAGTCATTATCTGCGCATCGTGGTCGGGCACCTGCGGCAGAAACTGGCGGATGACCCGACCCGGCCGCGGTTTATCGTGACTGAGGCGGGGGTGGGGTATCGGTTGTTGAGTGAAGTTGGCTGATCTGACGCCTTCGCGAGCAGGCTCGCTCCCACAGGGGAATGCATTTCAAATGTGGGAGCGAGCCTGCTCGCGAAGAGGCCATCAAATACTCCGAAAAATCCGGATCAGTTCAACCCTGCTCCTGCTCATACCGATCCAGCGTATCACTGGCAATCTCCCGCCCCAGCGCGATCAATTCCGGCGCCTTGTAGAACTCGAAAAACCGGCACACCCGCTTCGGCACGTTGATCAGGATATCCGGCGGATACCCGGCAATCTTGTACTGCGCCAGTGAGGTCTGCATCACCTCGAAACTCTGGTTGATCAGATCCAGCAGCGACGCCGGCCCGACGTTATCGATGATGAACGAGCCGGTGGCGGATTTCGGCGCGCCTTCGCGTTCCGGGGCGGAGGCCGGTTGCTGGCTTTCCGGCTCGACGCCCTCAAGCCACGGATTGATCTCCGCCGCCTCGGCGCGCAAGGCTTCCTGTTCCAGCTTCAACAATTGTTCGGCCTGTTTACGGCGGAACGGCAACTTCGAACCCATGGATTTGATCAGACTGTCGAAGCGCGAACGGAACGCCGCCGGCCGCTCGATCACCGGCAACTTGTACTGGCGCTGATTGGTGGCGTTGAGGTTGACCGCGATGATCAGATCGCAATGGCTCGACACCACCGGAACGATCGGCAACGGATTGAGAATGCCGCCGTCGACCAGCATGCGGTTGCCCTGCATCACCGGGGTAAACAGGCTGGGAATCGCCGCCGAGGCGCGCATGGCCTGATGCAGGCAGCCTTCCTGAAACCAGATTTCCTGCTGATTGGTCAGGTCGGCGGCGACGGCGGTGTAGGGAATGCGCAGGTCTTCGATGTTGATCTCGCCGACGATCTTGCGAATCTGCCCGAAGACCTTTTCGCCGCGAATCGCGCCGAGACGGAAACTCACATCGACCAGACGCAGCACGTCGAGGTAATCAAGGCTTTCGATCCAGCGCCGGTACTCATCCAGTTTGCCGGCGGCATAGATCCCGCCGACCACCGCGCCCATCGAACAACCGGCAATGCAGGCGATGTCGTAGCCGCGTCTTTCAATTTCTTCGATAACGCCGATATGGGCATAGCCCCGGGCGCCACCGGAGCCCAGTACCAGTGCGACACGCTTTTTCATCAAACTTCCTCCGGACAAGCCTGCACAATGCACGCATCGGCCAAGCGGCTCAATCGCCAAGGTCGTTGCGCGAAGCGGTGACGTCGTTTTTCGTTCGCGGCGCACGCTTGCGCGCTATGCTCTGCGCCACGTGGTTTGACCGGTCAGCGAGGCACTTTTTCACCGCTTGACCGTCTTACCTGCACGACTGTTGACCTACCTTGAGGTGTGAGTGATGAAAGCCTGGATCTGTGTACCGTTGATGGCTCTGGTTCTGGCCGGTTGCGCCGGCAAAACCGCGTACCGCGACAGCTGCGGCAGCCAACTCGACGCGGCCTGGCACGAACTGGACCTGGCCAAGGCTGAAGGCTTCGCCGGCACCGTCAGCTATTCCAAAGCGCTGTCGCTGCTGACCGCCGCCAAGACCCAGCAACAATTCGAAGGCTTCGAAGGCTGCAGCAAGAAAGCCGAGAAAGCCCGCTTCTACATTCGCGAATCCCGCGCAGGACGTTAACAGCAGCTGCAAGTTTCTAGCTGCAAGCCGCAAGCTTTGAAGCAATCACATTCAGCTTGAAGCTTGTAGCTAGAAGCTTGTAGCTGTCTACGGAGTAGACCCCATGATCGATCGCTTGGTGGCTCATGTGTTGAGCCTGGATGTGCGGCTACTGGCATGTCAGGCGCGCCTGACTGCGCGCACTGATCCCGAGGCGTTGCATGATTTGCGCACCACGGTGCGGCGCTTGCGCAGTCTGTTGCGGCCGTTGCGCGGCTTGCCGGGTGTCGAGCAACTGGAGGCGGCGGCGTCTGCGGTGGGCGAGTTGACCACACCGTGGCGTGATCGCGAAGTGCTCGCGGCGTATCTGCTCGAGCATGATCAGCCCGAGGCTGCGCAGCGGCGTCTGGCGCAAATGGCCGAAGCGTATCCGGCGCTGGCGGCGAGTGCGGAATTGGCTTCGTTGCTGATGATTCTCGACGCCTTTCCACGATTTTTGCGCGCGTCCCAGCGTCAGGGGCTGCTCAAGGATCTGGATAAACGCATCGAAAAACGCCTGGGCAAACAATGGCAGAAACTCGACGAAGCGCTGCACGATCCCGCCCATGACCGCCATCGCCTGCGCCTGCTGATCAAACGCGTGCGCTATGGTATCGAAGCCTACCCCGAACTGGATCGCTTGCCGAAACCGGCCTACAAACGCCTGAAATCCGCGCAAGGCGCACTGGGCGACTGGCACGACTGCTGGCAATGGCTGGCGCGTGCCGAGCAGGAGGCTGATCTGCAACCGTGCGTGGCCACCTGGCAGGCCGGGTTGATCAAGGCAGAGCTGAAGGCCGATCAAGTGCTGGAAAAGCTCAGCGCTACGTGTTTCAAATCCTGAAGCTTGCGCATCCCCTGTAGGAGCTGCCGAAGGCTGCGATCTTTTGATTTTGATTTGCAAACAGATCAAAAGATCGCAGCCTCGTTTCACTCGACAGCTCCTACAAGGGTTTTGCGGCGAAATCGAAAAGTGCCAAGGCCTATCTGTCAGCCCATTTGACCGGAATAGACGCTGCGCCGCCGCCCGGGGCTGGGTAAGATCCGCGCATTCCTTTCTCGTTTTCCGAGGTTGCCATGCGCTTTTGCGATCTGCTCGATGCTGTCCGCCAACAACCTGAAGTAATCATCCCCGCCGAATGGGGGCAGGGCCGTGCCAGTTTTGGCGGGCTGGTGGCCGCGCTGCAATTTGAAGCCATGCGCGCCAGGGTGCCGACGGAGCGCCCGGTGCGTTCGCTGGCGATTACCTTTGTCGGCCCGGTCGAGCCGGAAGTGCCGGTGAGTTTCGAAGTCGATGTGCTGCGTGAAGGCAAAGCCGTCAGCCAGGTGTTGGGCCGCGCCATGCAGAATGGTCAGGTGGTGACGATCATTCAGGGCAGCTTCGGTGCCTCGCGGCCCTCGGAAGTCGCTGTCGAAGCCTACCCGGCGCCGACCATGAAACACTGGGACGAATGCCAGGAGCTGCCCTACATCAAAGGCGTGACCCCTGAATTCATGCGCCATCTGGCGATGCGCTGGAGCGTCGGCGGTATTCCGTTTTCCGGCACGGCATCGCGCTTGATGGGCGGCTGGGTGCGGTTGCGTGGGGATGTCAAAGAGGAGCCGGTCAACGAGGCGCATCTGCTGGCGCTGGTGGATGCCTGGCCGCCGGCGCTGTTGCCGTATCTGAAGAAACCGGCGCCGGGTAGCACGCTGACCTGGACCATCGAATTCGTGCAGCCGTTACACGACTTGAGCACGCTGGACTGGTGCCAATACCTGGCCGATATCGAATACGCGGCCGACGGTTACGGCCATGTCGCCGCGAAGTTGTGGAGCGCGAAAGGGGAGTTGATTGCCATGAGTCGGCAGACCGTGACGATCTTCGCCTGACTCAATGCCGACGGTGGCGCTCACGCCAGGCGCGCCACCAGCCACCGCTGAGAAAGAACCGGGGGAAGGTCAGAAACTGCTCGACCAGCAAACGTGACACGGCATCTTTGCGATCACTGAACGGCTCGGAGGCCTGCGCCTCCAGGCCGTGGCCGTGGCGCTGCAGACCCAGCGCCGCGATGATACCGATCACGCCGATGGCGACGCTGGCCAGGCTCAGACTGAACACCCCCGACACGATCAACAGAAACGCCACGATGAACAGCGGCACGGCAATCAGGTGCAGGACCAGATTGGTCGGATGCTGATGATTGCCCGGGTAGGCGCGCCATTGCCACGCGGGAAGGTTGGGGTGACGTTTGCCCATGTTTGCTACTCCTCGATCCATGTTGAACTTCATGGTTGAAGAATAGGCCCGGGCGCGGAGGGCGGCGAATCAAGGTTGGCTATTGAAGTGATAGCCGTCATCGCAGGATTCGATGTAGGTGCCTCTGACGCCTTCGCGAGCAGGCTCGCTCCCACATTGATTCTATGGCGCATGTGGGAGCGAGCCTGCTCGCGAAAGCGGATTCACAATTTCAACTGGCCTATCGCCTTGTTAAGCGCCCCGGCCAGCGCCGCCAGCTCATTACTGGTCGTCGCCGAATCCACCGTCTGCTGCACGGTGTTCTCGGTCACGTCACGAATACTCACCACCGCGCGATTCATCTCCTCGGCAACCTGACTCTGCTGTTCCGCCGCCACGGCAATCTGCGTGTTGCTTTCGCGCATCTGCGCCACCGCTCCGGTGATTTCCGCCAGCGCCGCGCCAGCCTCCTGCGCCTGCTGCACGCAGTCGTCGGCTTTGTACGAACTCTCCTGCATGAAATCCACCGCATCGCGGGTGCCGGCCTGCAACGCGGCGATCATGCCGGTGATCTCGTCGGTGGAAGCCTGCACGCGCTTGGCGAGATTGCGCACTTCATCGGCGACCACGGCAAAGCCGCGACCCATCTCCCCGGCGCGGGCCGCTTCGATCGCCGCATTCAGCGCGAGCAGATTGGTCTGTTCGGCAATGCTGTGAATCACGCTGACCACGCCGTTGATCTTCTGGCTGTCCTCGGCCAGGCGTTGAATCATTTCTGCCGTCTGCTGCACGCCGTTGGACAACCCGGCAATCGATTGCTGCACCCGCGCCACCACCTGCTGACCGCTGCCGGCGAGGCCATCGGCGGTTTTCGACAGATCGCGGGTGGCGCCGGCGTGTTGCGCGATGTGATAAACGGTGGCGGTCATTTCGTTGATCGCGGTGGCAGCCTGGTCGGTTTCGCTTTGTTGGCCGAGCATGCCGTGGCGCACGTCGTTCATGCTCGAGGCCAGCCGCGCTGCACCGTCATCCAGTTGTCGCGCGGTGCTGGCAACGGTGGTCACGACGCGTTGATAACCGGCCTGCATGGCGTTGAAGGCATTGGCCATCTGCCCGACCTCGTCCTTGCCCACCAGCGGCACGCGAGCGGAGAGGTCGCCGGTTTTTTCAACGTGCAGCATCACGTCTTTCAACGTGTTGAGCTGGCTGAGCAGAAAGCGGATCAGCAGTTGCGAAGCACCGAGCATCGCCAGCATCAGGACGAAGACCGCCAGCGCATAGTTGGCGAAACGCTCGCTGAACACCTGGCTCAGGCTCGGGGCATAGGCGATGACCGCCACTTGCTCGCCGTCGGCACGGCTGAACACTTCGGCGCCGATCAACGGATTCTCGCCAAACAGCGGCATTTCATTGATGGCGTTCCAGCCGTTGCTGCCGCTGATTTCCAGTAGCGGTTGATCGTTGAGACGCGGCACTTCACCGCGCTTGAAGGTCAGCACCTGAGCGGACTTGGGCAACGGTTGCCCGAGCGGCCAGGCCTTGAGCAACTGCGCCTGCGCTTGCGCGGATGCCTGCGCGGCGTGGCTGCGGGCCTGCTGTTCGAGATGTACGGCGTACAGTACGAGCAGCAGGGTGGTGACAAAGGCGACCGCGTTGACCGCCCAGAATTTGTATTTCAGCGAGATGTTGCTAAGCCAGGCACCCATGGAGGTCTTCTCTGATAGCGGAAACAGTTTTGGCAAGGTGCCATTATTGTGCCGCTATGCAGATTCGGGAGTTTTGATATGAATCAACAGATGCCGAGATCTATTGTGGGAGCGAGCCTGCTCGCGAAAGCGCTGCGTCCTTCAGCCCATTTGTAGCTGATCCACCGCCTTCGCGAGCAGGCTCGCTCCCACAGGGGAAGTGTGCAGTCAGGTGAGAATGGGAAGATTAAAAAACGCCCGGGCACACGCGGTGGTATGTGCGGCCAGCGCTTCCTCAGTCTCGCCGCGATGCAACGCCACCTCGCGCAGCACTTCGCTCAGATACGCCGGTTCGTTGCGGCCGTTTTTCGGCTTTGGCCGCAACGTGCGTGGCAGCAGATACGGCGCGTCGCTTTCCAGCATCAGCCGTCCCGCTTTGATCTCTTTGACCAGAGGATGCAGATGCGTGCCCCGGCGTTCGTCGCAGATCCAGCCGGTGATGCCGATGTGCAGATCCAGATCGAGGTAGCTGAACAAGGCCTTTTGCTCGCCAGTGAAGCAGTGCACCACCGCCGCTGGCAGTTGATCGCGGAAGTCCTTGAGGATTTCCAGCAGGCGCTGGCTGGCATCGCGCTCGTGCAGGAACACCGGCAATTGCAGCTCGACGGCCAGCGCCAGATGTTCTTCCAGGACCTTTTCCTGCTGCGGGCGCGGGGAGAAGTCGCGGTTGAAATCCAGCCCGCATTCGCCCACCGCGACGACGCTGGATTCGTTCAACAGACTGCGCAGACGACGGGCGCTGTCAGCGTTCCAGTCGCTGGCCGAATGCGGGTGAATACCGGCGGTGGCGAACAGCCGTTGGCCACTTTCATCCAGTTGCTGGCACAGTTCCAGCGCCTGCTCGCTACCCTCGACGCTAGTGCCAGTCAGCACCAGTTGGCAGACGCCTGCGGCATAGGCGCGGTCGAGCACGGCCTGGTGTTTGTCGGCGAAACTGGGGTTGGTCAGGTTGACGCCGATATCGATGAGTTGCATGGTGCTACCTCGGGCCGAAGGCCGGAAAGCATATCAGAGCTATAGATTTATAAGAAAAGCCAAGAACTACAACGACTTATGGCTGTCTGTTGAGGCCGCGAAGGACTCCGGGGTGGCGACGATGCCATCACTGTGCCAGTCTCTCGCACTTTATCAGCGCGCAAAGCGCTCTGTTTTCGTCGGTGATGTCGTCTTTTTTGCGACGAATCGCCCCGTATTCTTTTCGGAGAGTGGATGCATCGTCCCTCGGTTCTGCTGCTGTTGTGTGCTGCGTTGCTGCTGCCGATGACGGCGGTCGCGCGCCTGCCCGGGCCGCTGCAAGCCGTGCCGGCGAGCAAGGTTCGCGACCTCTCCGAAATTCGCAGCAGCCGCGTGTTGCGGGTGTTAGTCAATCAGAGCCGCAACAGCTCCGGCGAAGTCCAGGGTCAGGCCATCGGTGTCGAGTACCACCGACTGCGCGCGTTCGAGCAATACCTCAACGGCCACGCTCGCGACGGCCAGGAAGTCACCCTCAAAATCATTCCCAAAGCCAAGGATCAATTGCTCGGCGCCTTGCAGCGCGGCGAAGGCGATATGGTCGCGCCCGGTGAATTGCTCGATCTGCCTTCTGGCTACGCGGTCGCCAGCAGTGAGCCGATTGCCAGCAACGTGCCGCTGGTGCTGGTCGGGATCAAGGGCCAACGCCGTTACACCAAGGTCGAGCAACTGTCCGGCAAGACCCTGGCCTTGCCCACCGGTAGTGCGGCGGGGGAGGTGGTCAGTCAGCTCAACCAGAAACTGGCGCTGCACAAACTCGCGCCGATCAATATCGAGTGGGTCGATCCGACGCTGGCGGTCGAAGATGTGCTGGAGATGGTCCAGGGCGGGATTTTCCACCTGACCATTGTCGAGCAACCGATTGCCGAGCGTTGGGGCAAGATCCTGCCGAAGCTGCGTCTCGATCGGCAGCTGAGCCTCGGCGAGCCGGGCGAAGAACATTGGTTCGTGCGTCGCGATGCGTCGATGTTGCGCGCGAGCATCGATCGCTTCCTCACCGGTTACAAGAGACCGTCGGACGAAGACGCGGCGTTCCTGCGCATCTATCGACGCTTGTACCAGGTGCACAACCCGCTGGCCAAAGCCGATCGCCAGCGTCTGGAAAAACTCCGTCCGACCCTGCAGAAGCACGCCGATGCGCAGAACATGGACTGGCTTAACCTGGCGGCGCTGGCGTTCAAGGAATCGCGTCTGCAGCCCAACGCTCGCAGCGGCAGCGGCCCGACCGGGCTGATGCAGATCACCCCGTCCGCCGCGCAGCGGGTCGGCGTGAGCAATATCCAGAATCTCGATGCGAATGTGCAGGCCGGCGCCAAGTACCTGGCGATGATCCGCCGCAAGTTCTTCAGCAGCCCGAAACTCAACGAGCGTGAGCGCATGGCCTTCACCCTCGCCGCTTACAACATCGGCCCCGAGCGCGTGCAGGGCATGCGCGCGGAAGCCCGCCGCCGTGGCCTCAATCCCAACCAGTGGTTCTTCCAGGTCGAGCGCATTGCCATGGAGCAGGTGGGGATGGGCGCCGTCAGCTATGTTAATAGCGTGAACAAGTATTACCTGGCATTCGACCGGGAGCGAGAGTCGCTCGAGCCCCGGCAGCAGAAAGTGGTCACACGGAAATAATCTAACAATTCGATTGTTATGGCGAAATTTTTGCGCTTTAAACATGAAATAAACTGATTAATATAGCGACCAACCCAAACACACAAACACTTCTGCACAACAAGGAATGCACCATGAGCTCTCTGATCAACAAGGTTCTGTTCACCCGCGCCGGTTACGGCCTGACTGTCCTGCGCATTGCTGTCGGCGTGATCTTCGCCGCCCACGGTTCGCAGAAACTCTTTGGTCTGTTCGGTGGTTACGGCTTGGCCGGCACCGCACAATGGATGGAAAGCATTGGCCTGACCCCGGGCTATCTGATGGCCTCGCTGGCCGGCGGTACCGAGTTCTTCGCCGGTCTGGCGCTGATCATCGGCTTGCTGGTACGCCCGGCGGCACTGGGTCTGGCGTTCCTCTCGCTGGTGGCGATCTTCTCGGTGCACATCGGCAACGGTCTGTTCATGGCCAACAACGGTTACGAGTTCGCTCTGGCTTTGTTGGCCGGCAGCATTGCGGTCCTCATCGAAGGCGCCGGCAAGCTCTCGGCGGATCGCGCCATCGCCGGTTGAAGGCTCTGGCTCAAGGCAAAGGCCCGCATTGCGCGGGCCTTTTTTGTTGCTGGCGATTCTTGACACTGATCGGTCACGTTCTCTAGGATGTTGCCCATGCGCCGATTTAAACAGCTACTTGCGGGGCGCCAGGTGACTTCTACAGTTACCGTCAGAAGCCGGAACAGGGCTTCGAAATACCGCTAAAGCGCTGGTTCGGTGTTGCCTCTCACCTGCCATGCAGACTTTTGAGGCAGAGACACGACACGATGAACGCACTACGCCCTCCAGCACGTCCCGCGCCTATCACGGCACATGTCACCCAGCGCAACCCGAAAATCCTTCTTGGCGGCAAACACCAGCCGACGCTGTTGCGTTATCTCGATGGCTGGCCACGTCGCAGCGGCGGTCCTGCCGCGTTCCTGATCCAGTTTGTCGATGACGGCGAGTCGCTGGCGCGTTTCGCTACGGACAGCTTCGATCTGGCGGTGATTCAAGCGCCGAGCGCAGAAGATGCGCCGGACATGATCAAGCAACTGACCCGCGTAGCGCGGCAGGGCCTGATCACTCGGCGCTGATCAGTCTTACGGGTATTCAATCGCAACGATGTAAACGAACTGCTCGCCGGTCGGCGTTTGCACCCGCACTTCCGCGTCGAGTGCCTTGCCGATCAACGCGCGGGCCAGCGGCGAGTCGATGCTGATCAAGCCGAGTTTGAGGTCCAGTTCATCGGGGCCGACGATGCGGTAGCGCGACTGCTTGCCGTCCTCGTCTTCGATGGTCACCCAGGCGCCGAAATAGACTTTGTTCGGGTCGCTGGGTTTTTCGCTGACCACCTTGAGCGCTTCCAGGCGTTTGGTGAGAAAACGCACGCGACTGTCGATTTCCCGCAGCATCTTCTTGCCGTAGGTGTACTCGGCGTTTTCCGAACGATCACCCTGCGCCGCCGCTTCACTCACCGCCTGGGTGACCTGCGGGCGACGCACATGCCACAACTCATGGAATTCGGCGCGCATCCGCGCTTCACCCTCGGGGGTGATCAGCGCGGTGCCGGCGGTGCGGGGAGGGCGATAACGACTCATGGCGACTTCTTGTGATTAAGACCGTTTGAGTCTATCAACCCTCGCGCAACACTGTCAGTGGGCTGGCATTCAGAGCGCGACGCGTGCCGAACACACCGGCGCCCCCAATCAGCGCGGCGCCAATCAGCGGCAGCACCAGCAGCCATGGATGCGGATGCCATGGCAGATCAAAAGCGAAGCGGTACAGCACCAGACTGACCACCTCCGAACCGATCGCCGCGAGCAGACCGCTGACCGCACCCAACAAACCGAATTCGATACGCCGCGCCTTGATCAGCAATTGCCGCTCGGCACCCAGCGCGCGTAACAGCGCACCCTGGCGGATGCGTTCATCCAGCGTCGCTTGCAGGCCGGAGAACAGCACCGCCATCCCCGCAGCCAGAACAAACAACAATACATATTCCACCGCCAGAGTGACCTGAGCGAGGATGCTACGCAGCTGTTCGAGCAACGCTTCGACCTGCAGGATGGTCACCGCCGGGAAGGTCCGCGACAACTCGACAATCTGCTGATCATGCCCCGGAGCCAGATAGAAACTGGTCAGGTAGGTCGCCGGCAGATCCTTCAGGGTGCCAGGCTGGAAGATCATGAAGAAGTTCGGCTGGAAGTTGTCCCAGTTGATCTCGCGCAGGCTGGTGACCTTCGCTTCGCGATTGACCCCGCCGACACTGAACACCATGTGATCGCCGAGTTTGAGTTTCAGGCTTTCGGCAACCTTGCCTTCCACCGAAACCCCCGGCACATCATCGGACGGCTGGCCGCTCCACCACGAGCCGGCGGTGAGCTTGTTGCCGGCCGGCAGATCCGCCGCCCAGGTCAGGCTCAGGTCACGCTGAATGGCGCGGTCACCGGCCGAGTCCTTGCTGACGATCTGTTGTACCGCTTCGCCATTGATGCTGATCAACCGACCCGGTACCACCGGATACAACGGCGCCGCTTGCGCGGACACCTTGATCAGGTGATCGGCGAAAGCCTGTTTGTCCGCCGGGAGGATATTCAGCGCGAAATAGTTCGGCGCATTTTTCGGTAGCTGGTTCTGCCAGGTGTCGAGCAATTCCCCGCGCAGCAGTGCGATCAGCGCCATCGACAACAGGATCAGACCGAACGCCAGCGACTGCCCGGCCGCCGCCAATGGATGCCGCAACAACTGGCCAAGGCCCAGACGCCAAGGCAACGAGGCGCGGGCCAGCATGCGGCGCAGGCTTTGCAGCAGCAACAACAGCAGGCCGCCCAGCACCAGCGCGGCGACTACGCCACCGCCAAGCAGGGCGAAGGTCAGCAGCAGATCCAGACTCAGACGCCACATGATCAGGCCCAGCGCACCCAACGCCGCGCCGTACACTATCCATGTGCTCGAGGGGATCGGCAGCATGTCGCGGCGCAACACCCGCAGCGGCGGCACGCGACCCAGTGCAGCCAAAGGCGGCAAGGCAAAACCGGCCAGCGCCACCAGCCCGGTGCCAATCCCGGCCATCGCCGGAAACAGGCCGCCCGGCGGTACGTCACTTGGCAGCAAATCATGCAGCAACGCGAACAGACCCAGTTGTGCCAGCCAGCCGAGCAGGGCGCCGCTTATGGCGGCAATCAGGCCGAGCACGGTCAGTTGCAGGCTGAACAGCACCATGGTTTCCCGGCGTGACAAGCCGAGGCAGCGCAGCAAGGCACTGGCGTCGAAACGGCGACTGGCGAAACGATTGGCCGACAGCGCCACGGCCACGCCAGCCAACAACACCGCGACCAGACTGGCCATGTTCAGATAGCGCTCGGCCTTGCCCAGCGCACCGCCAATCTGCCGGTTACCGTCACGGGCATCCTGGATTCGCTGGTTTGCAGCGAGGCCCGGTTTGATCAGCTCGCGATAAGTTTCCAGCGCCTGCGGTTCGCCGCGCCACAGTTCGCGATAACTCACCCGGCTGCCCGGTTGCACCACGCCGGTGGCGGCTAGGTCCTCAAGATTGATCAGCACCCGTGGCGTCAGGCTGTAGAAGTTGCCGGCGCGATCCGGCTCGTAGGTCAGCACGCGGGTCAGCTTGAGCGTCTTCATGCCGACGTCGATGCTGTCGCCTATCTTCAGATCCAGCGCGGTCAACAGACGTGCCTCGACCCAGGCTTCACCGGGTTGCGGTTCGCCGCCGACTTCTTCATTGGCAAATGGCGCGGGCGCGCTTTTCAGCTCGCCGCGCAGAGGATACGCGCGGTCGACGGCTTTGATGCTGGATAACTGAATGCCGTTGTCGGTGGCAATGACGCTGGAAAACTCCACTACTTGCGCATGATTCAGGCGCAGTTCGGTGCCGCTGCGGATTTGCTCCTCGCGGGCCGGCGAGCTGCCTTCAAGGACCAGATCGGCACCGAGAAACTCGGTAGCCCGCAGCATCATCGCGCCATTGAGGCGGGCGCCGAAATAGCCGATCGCGGTGCTCGCCGCGACGGCCACCACCAGCGCAAAGAACAACACGCGCAACTCACCGGCGCGGGCATCGCGCATGAGCTGGCGCAGGGCAAGGCTGAACAGACGCAACAGCGGCAGACGTGCCATCAAGGCTCCAGAGGGGCGACCAGCAGCCCGGCTTCAAGACGGATCAGGCGCCGGCAGCGATGGGCCAGGCGTTCGTCGTGAGTCACCAGCACCAGGGTGGTGCCGCGTTCCTTGTTCAATTCGAACAGCAAGTCGCTGATGCGCTCGCCGGTGTGGCTGTCGAGGTTGCCGGTCGGCTCGTCAGCGAACAGCACGTCCGGTTCGGCAGCGAAGGCGCGGGCGATGGCCACGCGTTGCTGTTCACCACCGGAGAGCTGGCGCGGCGAGTGGGTCAGGCGCTGGCCGAGGCCGACGCGCTGAAGCAATTGCGTGGCGCGCTCGCGGGCATCTTTGCGGCCGTCGAGTTCAAGCGGCAGCATGACGTTTTCCAGCGCATTGAGGCTGTCGAGCAACTGGAACGACTGGAAGACAAAACCGACGTGCTCGGCGCGGATTCGCGCGCGTTGGTCTTCGTCGAGATTGCTCAGGCCCTGGCCGGCGAGGGTGACTTCGCCGCTGCTCGGCAGGTCGAGGCCGGCAAGCAGGCCGAGGAGGGTGGATTTGCCGGAACCGGACGCGCCGACGATGGCCAGGCTGTCGCCCTTGTTCAGTTCCAGGCTGAGTTCGTGCAGGATAGTCAGTTCACCTTCCGCGCTAGGGACCACTTTGCTGAGGTTCTTCGCGGTGAGAATGCTTGCGCCCATGGAGAATCCGATGCGTGTATGGTTTTTGAGTGCTGGCCTGGCCTTGATGTGCATGGCCCAGAACGCAGCGGCGGGTACTGTCCTGATCGTTGGCGATAGTATCAGCGCCGGTTTCGGCCTGGATACCCGTCTAGGGTGGGTCTCGCTGCTCGAGCAGCGGCTCAAACAGGAGGGTTTCGACGATAAAGTGGTCAACGCCTCGATCAGTGGCGACACCAGTGCCGGAGGCCAGGCGCGGCTGCCGGCGCTGCTTGCAGAGCATAAGCCTGAGCTGGTAATCCTCGAGTTGGGTGGCAACGACGGCCTGCGCGGGATGCCGCCAGCGCAATTGCAACAAAATCTTGCTTCGATGATCGACAGCTCGCGGCAGAGCGGCGCGAAAGTGCTGCTGCTCGGCATGCAGTTGCCACCCAATTATGGCAAGCGCTACACCGATTCGTTCGCCGAGGTTTACGGCAAGCTCGCCGATGAGAAAAACATCCCGTTGGTGCCGTTTTTTCTCGAAGGTGTCGGTGGTCATCCGGACCTGATGCAAGCCGACGGTCTACACCCGGCGGCGGGGGCTCAGGGCAAGTTGCTGGAAAATGTCTGGCCGACGCTAAAACCGCTGTTATGAGGCTTTTCTAGAGGCAGGCTTTCGGCTAATGTGGCGCCCCCTAATTTGGAGCCCCCGATGCCGCGTCCTGCCTGGTCCCTGTTTGCCTACCAACTGATCGAGCCTGACGAGCAGCTGGATCTGTTCGCCTGCCAGGAAGTGCGGGTGCATCTGGTGACGCGTCAGCTGGAACTCGGTGGCTCGGCTGATCGCACGCTGTGCGGCACTCTGCTGCCGGCGCAACCGCGCTGGTCGAATGTTGATCGCCGGGTGTTCCAGGATCAGCGTCTGTGCTCGCTGTGCCGGGCGATTCTCGAATCGCAGAAGCGCGGTACGTCGCCGATCTGGCCCGAGCTTCGATTCGAACTTTAAGATCAAAAGATCGCAGCCTCGTTGCACTCGTCAGCTCCTACAGGGAATGCGTTGCAAATGTAGGAGCTGACGAGTGCAACGAGGCTGCGATCTTTCAGGCCGCGACACGGTCTATCGGCGTGTCTCCCGAATCCCCAAGCCGCGGTGTACAATCGCGCCCTTATACCCTTGATGATCATGCGAAGGATTTTCCGGATGTTGCCGCGCTTTCCTGCCGTCACCCGCTGCCTGTCACTTGCCGCCCTGTGTGTGGCCGGTCCCGTTGCTGCATTGGAGCTTCCCCTGCCACCACCCGGCGAAGACATCGTCGGTCAGGTGCAGGTGATCAAAGCCAAGTACGAAGACACCTTCGCCGACCTGGGCACCACCTACGATCTGGGCTATTCGGAAATGGTTGCGGCCAACCCGGGCATCGATGCCTGGCTGCCGGGGGCCGGTACCGAGATCGTCCTGCCGACGCGCTTCATCCTGCCGCCTGGCCCGCGTGAAGGCATCGTCATCAACCTCGCCGAATACCGTCTCTATTACTATCCGAAAGGCCGCGACGTGGTGTACACCTTCCCGCTGGGTATCGGCCGTGAAGGCTGGGGCTCGCCGATCGCGCACACCTCGATCATCGCCAAGACACCGAACCCGACGTGGACGCCTCCGGCTTCGATCAAGGCCGAGCACGCCGCTGACGGTGATCCGCTGCCCAATGTGGTGCCGGCCGGTCCTGATAACCCGCTAGGCCCGTTCAAGTTCACCCTCGGCACGCCGGGCTATCTGATCCATGGTTCGAACAAGAAGTTCGGCATCGGCATGCGTACCAGCCACGGCTGCTTCCGCATGTTCAACAACAACGTGCTGGAAATGGCCGGCATGGTCCCGGTCGGCACCTCGGTACGCATCATCAACGACCCGTACAAGTTCGGTCGCAGTGGCGGCAAGGTCTATCTGGAAGCGCACACGCCGCTCGACGACAAGGGCAACCCGTCGGTGGTCGACAAGCACACGGCGGTAATCAACGCGATGCTCAAGCGTGAAGACATCACCAGCAACCTGCGCATGAACTGGGATGTGGTGCGTGATGTGGTTGCGGCCGAAGACGGCCTGCCGGTAGAGATCGCCGTGCCGAATACCTCGGCGCCAATGGTGAGCAGTGCACCGATCGACCTGCAGCAATAAGCGCTGATTGAAAACCCGCCGATGCGAGCAGCGTCGGCGGGTTTTTTATTGCCCGGAGAAAAGCACCGGGTACAAAAAAGCCGACCCGGAAAACCGGATCGGCTCGATAACAATCCCGAGGGATTATTACTTGCGGCTAGCTTTTTCCAGCATGCGCAGAGCACGCTCGTTAGCTTCGTCAGCAGTCTGTTGTGCTTTTTGAGCAGCAGCCAGAGCTTCATCAGCTTTACGGTAAGCTTCGTCTGCACGAGCCTGGGAGCGAGCAGCTGCGTCTTCAGTAGCGGTCAGACGTGCTTCGGTTTCTTTCGATGCGCTGCTGCAACCGGTAGCCAGAACTGCGGCCAGAGCCAGAGCAGAGAATTTCAGAACGTTGTTCATCGTGTTCCCCTTCAAGGACTTTCAAATTAAGTGGCTGTCTCCTCACGATTGAGGAAATAGCCGGCGTACATACTACCCATTACTTGTAGTAAGTAAACTGACGTAGCGCAAGAAGCAAAAAAAATTGTAGGCGTTGATTCTTTTTCGAGCAACTTTTAACTGCGCTGTATAAAAAATATCCAGCTGCAAGCCCCGGCGTGAGCGACTCAAACGGGAAAAGTTCCCGCGCTCGCGCGCTGTTTTTGCGACTTCGGCTAAAGTCTTTCTAAATGAATTCGTCCACACTTTTGTTCAGGTTCTGCGAAGCGCTTCGCGTATCTTTGTTGATGTACAGGTGACTTTAAAAAAGGTCGCACGTCTTAAGTCTCAACATTCCGGCAATGTTCAGGCAAACGGCACGCAAAGATTGTCTTGCGGCCGAACCTGCGACCATCGATGCCAATGCACGCAAACCATCCGATGACGAGCGTACCTTGAGCATTTTCGCCAATGGTGCCTACTATTCAGCAGGTGTCAGATTGCGCGAGATCGGTGTGGCTCTTCTCAGTGTCCATCAGGCACGGGGTGGCGTAGATGTTCCTTCGCCGGAAAAACATCGGTAAGGTAGGGGTCACAATTCAAGACCCGCGAGGAGTAGTGATGAGCGAGGCGTTGTCCATCCACCATGACCAGGCTGGTCATCAATTCGAGACCACTGTGGACGGTCATCGTGCTTACCTGACCTACATGGATCTGGGCAAGCAGACCCTGGATATCTACCGCACCTTCGTGCCCAATGCCCTGCGCGGCCGTGGCATTGCCGCAGCGCTGACCGAACGCGCGCTGCAATACGCCGAAGAAATGGGCTACACGGTGATCCCGTCATGCTCCTACGTCGAGCGCTACATGGAACGCCATCAGCGCCGCGCCGCGAAGATCTGAATCGCACACACAAAAACGCCGGACAATGTCCGGCGTTTTTTTATGCCCGTAAAACGCAGCTTACGTGCGCTGACGCTTCGGCAATACGTCCTTGAGCTTGGCGTGCATGCTGCGCAAGGTGTTTTCGGTAGCAGACCAATCGATGCAGGCATCGGTGATCGACACGCCGTATTGCAGGTCGGCGAGGTCTTTCGGGATTGCCTGGCAGCCCCAGTTCAAATGGCTCTCAACCATCAGACCGATGATCGACTGGTTGCCTTCGAGGATCTGGTTGGCGACGTTTTCCATCACCAGCGGTTGCAGGGCCGGGTCCTTGTTGGAGTTGGCGTGGCTGCAATCGACCATGATGTTCGGCTTGATCTTCGCCTTGTTCAGCGCCTGCTCGCACAGGGCCACGCTGACCGAATCATAGTTCGGCTTGCCATTACCGCCGCGCAGCACCACGTGACCGTAGGCGTTGCCTTTGGTGGTGACGATCGACACGCCACCTTCCTGGTTGATGCCGAGGAAACGGTGCGGGCTGGACACCGACTGCAAGGCGTTGATCGCCACGGTCAGGCCGCCGTCGGTGCCGTTCTTGAAGCCGACCGCCGAGGACAGGCCGGAAGCCATTTCGCGGTGAGTCTGCGATTCGGTGGTACGCGCGCCGATGGCCGACCAGCTGATCAGATCCTGCAGATACTGCGGGGAGATCGGGTCGAGGGCTTCGGTCGCGGTCGGCAGGCCTTTCTCGGCCAGGTCGAGCAGCAACTGACGACCGATGTGCAGGCCGTCCTGGATCTTGAACGAGTCGTCCAGATACGGATCGTTGATCAGACCTTTCCAGCCGACGGTGGTACGCGGCTTCTCGAAATACACACGCATGACCAGATACAGGGTGTCGGAGACTTCCTCGGCGAGCACCTTGAGGCGATCGGCGTATTCGTGGGCAGCCTTGATGTCGTGAATCGAGCACGGGCCGATCACGACGAACAGACGGTGGTCGGTGCCATCGAGAATGTTGCGAATGACTTCGCGGCCCTTGGTGACGGTGCGCAGGGCGGCGTCGCTCAGGGGGATATCACGCTTGAGCTGATCGGGAGTGATCAGGGTCTCGTTAGAGGCGACGTTTAGGTCGTTGATCGGTAAATCAGCCATCGTTTACTCGTCAGGTCACGGGTGCCGGCCGCCAGCGATCCCCGCGCGGCGGAGCACAGCAGATTTAGCGCGTCGGGGGAGCCGAACCTTAGCGCGTCAGAGGCGGCTCGACAATGGGCAAACCGTGCTTTAGTCCAGCGCTGGCTGCGCAAAAGCCTTGCGCAGGTTGTCGTGGGAGAACTCTTCGGCGTGCTCCTCGACCCACTGCAGGGCCAGCGCCTGACTATCCTGCAGATCGTCGTGGCTGTCCTGCATGCGCGAATAGCGTTCGATCTGACACACCTGCTCACCCATTCGCGCGCTGAACAGGGTCTGTTCGTCAGTGAAGGCGATGCCCACCAGATAGCCTTTTTTACGGCGCAGACACCAGGCCACATAGCCCGGATAACAGAAGTCGGCATTCAGCGTCGGCATGCGCACTTGCAGCGCAGTGCCGTGGCGCCAGGCGCGGTGGTAATTGCAAGCGATGCCGCCGAGGCTGATAGTGTGCAGCTGTTGTCTGGAAATGCATTCAGGCTTGAGTAACGTCAATTCAACCGGCACTTCGTCCGGATGAGGAATGAAACGTCCCATGAGCACAGACTCCCTGTGTCGGCCATCTGACATTGTTTCCCCCAGTATAGTGGTCGAATCCGAGCTGACCGACTTCGACGCCGACCAGCGGCTGCTGGCGATGCGCGGCGTTTCTCTGGTGATCTTCACCAGCGTCGGCTGCACCAGTTGTCGTTATGCCCGCGAGGTGTTGCCGGGCATGCCACTGGCGATCGATCGGCTGTGCTGGATCGACGCCGGCAACAACGGCGGCCTGGTCGAGCGTTATCAGGTGTTTCATTTGCCGGCGCTGTTTGTGGTGCGCGACGGCGAGTTCTTTGGCGCAGTGCACACACGTCTGACGGTTGATCAACTCAACCAGGCGGTGGCGCAATCGCTGAGTCGAATTGCAGAGGAGTTGCCATGAGCGAGACAGTCAGCAAGCCGGTGGTGGGGATTATCGGCACCGGTGCAATCGGCGGGTTCTACGGGGTGATGCTGGCGCGTGCCGGTTTCGACGTGCACTTTTTGTTGCGCAGCGAATTCTCGGCGGTGGCTGAGCGCGGTTTGCAGATCAACAGTGCGGTGCACGGGCCATTGACGCTGAATCCGGCCAATGCCTATTCCGCTGCCGAAGACATGCCGCCCTGTGACTGGCTGCTGGTCGGCACCAAGACCACCAGCAACGCCGGTCTGGCCCCGGCGATCATTCAGGCCGCCAAGCCTGACGCCAAGGTGCTGTTGCTGCAGAACGGTCTGGATGTCGAAGACAGCCTGCGGCCACTGTTGCCGGATTCACTGCATCTGCTCGGTGGTCTGTGCCTGATCTGCGTGCACCGCGAAGGGCCGGGGCAGATTACCCATCAGGCCCTTGGCGCGGTGAATGTCGGTTATCACAGCGGCTCGGCCATTGATGAAGTAGCGCGCATGGCGATCGTCGAAGAGGGAGCCGGACTGTTCCGTGCCGCCGGCATCGACTCGCAGGCGATGGCCAACCTGCATCAGGCGCGCTGGCAGAAACTGGTGTGGAATATTCCCTATAACGGACTTTCGGTGTTGCTCGGCGCGGGAACCGAAGCGCTGATGGCTGATGCTGACAGCCGCCTGTCGATTCAGGCGTTGATGGCCGAAGTGGTGCAGGGCGCCCGGGCCTGTGGATACGAGATCCCGCCCGGCTATGCCGAGTACCTGTTCACCATGACCGAGAAAATGCCCGATTACTGGCCGAGCATGTACCACGACTTTGCACACAAACGCCCGCTGGAGCTGGAGGCGATTTACGCCCGGCCACTGGCGGCGGCGAAAGCGGCGGGCTGCGAGTTGCCGCGCATCGAGGCGCTGTATCGCCATTTGGGTTTTATCGACCGACGCAATACCTGAGTCGGTTGTTCTGGGGGAAGGCATGGCCAATAACATCGATGACAAACTGGTGCTGGCGATTTCCTCGCGCGCCTTGTTCGACCTGAGCGAAAGCCACAAGGTCTACCTGTCGAGCGGCGTCGAAGCCTATCGGCAATATCAGATCGAGCACGAGGACGAAATCCTCGCGCCGGGCGATGCGTTCCCGCTGGTGGAAAAACTCCTGAGCCTGAACAGCCGCCTCGGCCGCGCGCGGGTCGAGGTGATTCTGGTTTCCCGTAACAGCGCCGACACCGGGCTGCGCGTGTTCAATTCGATTCATCATTACGGCTTGGCGATTTCTCGTGCGGCGTTCGTCGGTGGGCGCAGTCCGTACCCTTATCTGAAAGCGTTTGGCTGCGACCTGTTTCTCTCGACCCACGCTGAAGACGTGCGTGCCGCGCTGGACGCCGGGTTCGCCGCCGCCACGATTCTGTCCGGTGGCGCCAGCCGCGCGGCCAGCGATGAATTGCGTATCGCCTTCGACGGTGACGCGGTGATCTTCTCGGACGAGTCCGAGCGCGTTTATCAGTCCGGCGGCCTGGAAGCGTTTCAGGCCAAGGAACGCGAATCGGCACGCGAGCCTTTGCGCGGTGGGCCGTTCAAGGGCTTTCTGGCAGCGCTCAATCTGTTGCAGCGCGAGTTTCCCGATGACGATTGCCCGATCCGCACGGCGCTGGTGACCGCGCGTTCGGCGCCGGCCCATGAGCGGGTGATTCGCACCTTGCGGGAATGGGATATCCGTCTCGATGAGTCGCTGTTTCTCGGTGGCCTGACCAAATCGGCGTTCCTCGAAGCCTTCGCCGCTGACGTGTTCTTCGATGACCAGACCGGTCATTGCGAGCTGGCTCGCGAAGTGGTCGCCACCGGCCACGTGCCCCATGGCGTCAGCAACGAACAGTCGATCTAGAGCCTTTTCATTCAGGACGTTGCGTCGCACGTCGTACTCGCCAAGGCACTGCTAAGCTGAATCAATCTCCGCCATCGTTGGCTCGCGAGGAGGTCCCATGATT
Source organism: Pseudomonas sp. 2957 (assembly GCF_031456345.1). Lineage (NCBI taxonomy): Bacteria > Pseudomonadati > Pseudomonadota > Gammaproteobacteria > Pseudomonadales > Pseudomonadaceae > Pseudomonas > Pseudomonas sp. 2957. Next base: position 104,855 of record NZ_JAVDUL010000003.1, on the reverse strand, counting down.
CGCTCAATGCTGTATGCCACCGACCTCGGTCTGTACGCACCGTTCGTGATGCAGCATGCCCTGGCCTTGGCGCGCACCTTCAATGCCGATCTTTATGTAGTACACGCGGTGGAACCCATGGGCCTGTTTGCCGAGTCGGTGCTGCAAAGCTATCTCGACGAACAGGCATTGAACGAATTCCATAGTCAGGGTCTGAAAACAGTCATCGCCAATATCGAACAACGGGTGCTCGACAGCTTTCGTGAAGAACTGGGGGACGACGGCGAACAGGATCTGCAGCGCATTCGCGCGGTGCGCGTGCTCCAGGGTGATCCGTCGCAGGTGATTCTCGACCAGGTGCACAAGCTCTCGGTCGATCTGCTGATCGTCGGCAGTCACAGCCATGGCGTCGGCGCGGAAACGCCGTTGGGGCGCACGGCGGCGCGGGTCCTGCAGCTGGCCAAGGTGCCGGTCTATCTGGTGCCGCTGATGGAGCGCCGGCGGCGGGAGGATCGTTGAAGCAGGAATAATGGCGTTTTGATAAAAAAGTTCTAGATTTATTCTTCGAACCATTAATATAGTTATATACCGTCGCTGATGCCCGTGGCGTCTACCTGCTTTGAGGGATTGATATGAAGCTTCAACAACTGCGCTACATCTGGGAAGTGGCGCACCACGACCTCAACGTTTCCGCTACCGCTCAAAGCCTGTACACCTCGCAACCGGGCATCAGTAAGCAGATCCGCCTGCTGGAAGACGAGCTGGGCGTCGAAGTCTTCGCCCGCAGTGGCAAGCACCTGACTCGCGTCACCCCGGCCGGCGAGCGCATCATCACCACCGCCGGCGAGATTCTGCGCAAAGTCGAAAGCATCAAGCAGATTGCCCAGGAATTCTCCAACGAGAAAAAGGGCACGCTATCGATCGCCACCACCCACACCCAGGCGCGTTATGCGCTGCCGCCGGTGATCAGCAATTTCATCAAGCAATATCCCGACGTGGCCCTGCACATGCATCAGGGGTCGCCGATGCAGATCGCCGAAATGGCCGCTGACGGCACCGTCGATTTCGCCATTGCCACTGAAGCGCTGGAGCTGTTCGGTGATCTGGTGATGATGCCGTGCTACCGCTGGAACCGCTGCGTGGTCGTACCCCATGGCCATCCGCTGACCAAGCTGCCGAAGCTGACCCTCGAAGCGCTGGCCGAATATCCGATTGTTACTTACGTGTTCGGTTTCACCGGCCGTTCCAAGCTCGACGAAGCCTTCAGCCATCGTGGCCTGACGCCAAAAGTGGTGTTCACCGCTGCTGACGCCGACGTGATCAAAACCTACGTGCGTCTGGGGCTGGGCGTGGGCATCGTGGCTAAAATGGCCGTCGATACCAAACTCGATAACGACCTGGTGGTGCTGGATGCCAGCGAGCTGTTCGAGTCGAGCATCACCAAGATCGGTTTCCGTCGTGGCACTTTCCTGCGTGGCTTCATGTGCGACTTCATCGAGAAATTCGCTCCGCACCTGACCCGCGAAGTCATGGCCAAGGCCATTCAGTGCCACAACAAGCAAGAGCTGGAAGAACTGTTCGATGGCGTCGAACTGCCCGTTCACTAAGCACCCGCTTCAGAGCACCTCGGTGACAGCAAATTGTTGCCGGGTGCCCGCCACCAGAATCTCCACCTCATCGCCCGCGAACTTGCCCAGCAGACTTTTGCCCAGCGGCGAGTGTGGGGTGATGACGGTGATCGGCTGACCCACCACGTCGACTTTCAACCCCGCCGCATCCGGCGCCAGAAACAGCCATTGCTCGCGACCCTTTTCGTCCTCCAGGCCGAGCAGGGCGCCGACTTCAATGCCGCGATTTTCATCGTAGGCACGCAACGTCAGGTTCTGACATAGCGCCAGTGACTGGCGGATTTCCTCAACCCGCTTCGCCTGACCCGCCGCCAGATACGACGCCTCCAGCCCCAGCGTGTCGTACTTGTTTTCGGCGATGTTTTCTTCGTGGGTCGCGGTTTCGTAAGCGGTTTGCGCGGCGCGTTCGGCGATGTCGAGGTCGATGCGCAGCTTGTCGAGAATCAACTGGTGGACGCTGTGTTTGTTCATGATCAATCGCAGAATTGCAAAACGTTGGCGCGGCTCTTTTCGGTCGGCGCGGTCTGGTCCTGCTGCAGCCAGAACTGGCATTTCGGGTTCGACGCATTGCGCGAATTGGCGCGCGCCTGATCCAGTCGGGCCTGCTGTTCATTCTTGCGCAGGTTTTCTTCGTACTGTTGGAACAGCGGCGTTGGCGGCGGTGCGACGTCCGGCTGTGGCTCGACTGCAACTGGCGGATTGGCCAATTGCTGCACCGCTTGAGCCACCGGGGCCAATTGCTCGGGAAAGATGAAGCGCGATAGCAGCCAGCAGGTCAGCGCAATCGCCAGGAACCCCAGCCACAGGCCTAGCGCGATGCTGCCGGTCAGATGCAGCGCGCTAAGCTGAACAGGCAAGGGACGACGCGGATTCGGACGGTAGGGCATGGCGGCCTCCTGGCGGATGGTTGCGGGCAAGTGGCGATTGTCGCACGAAGATTAATCGCCGTCGGCTCTTCTGCGCGAGCGCATTTATGCGGACAATCGAGGTCTTTTGCCAACGGGAGAACGGCATGCCTGAAGCGAAACCCCGCTGGGACATTTTCTGCACCGTGGTCGATAACTTCGGTGACATCGGCGTGACCTGGCGCCTGGCCCGGCAACTGGTGGCCGAACATGCCTTGCCGGTGCGCCTGTGGGTGGATGATCTACGCGCGTTCGAGCGCCTCTGTCCTGAGATCGATGTCGATGTTGTGCAGCAATGGCAGCAGGGCGTCGAGGTGCGTCAGTGGCCGAGCGAATGGCCGCACGCCGAGGCGGCCGACGTAGTCATCGCCGCCTTCGCCTGTCAGTTGCCCACTGATTACATGGACAGCATGGCTGCGCGGGAAACGCGGCCGCTGTGGCTCAACCTCGATTATCTCAGCGCCGAAGACTGGGTCACCGGCTGCCATGGCTTGCCGTCGGTGAAATACAAATCGGTGCAGAAGTTCTTCTTCTTTCCGGGCTTCAAGCCGGGCACCGGTGGCCTGCTGCGCGAATGCGGACTGCTCGAACAGCGTCGGCAGTTTCAGCAGGATTGGCCGGCTCAGCGACATTTCCTGCAAGCCTTGGGTATCGATCCTGCTCCGGACGCGCAACTGATCTCGCTGTTTGCTTATGAAAACGCCGGGTTGGCCAGTTGGCTGGATGTGCTGGCGGCCGATGCACGGCCGACTCACCTGCTGGTGCCGGAAGGGCGGATTCTCGGCGATGTGGCGCGCTGGCTGGAGGTAGAAACCCTGACGGTCGGCGCGATTCACGTGCGCGAGTCCCTGACCGTGCAAGTGCTGCCGTTCGTCCGTCAGGATCAATACGACCATCTGCTGTGGTGCTGCGATTTCAACGCGGTGCGCGGTGAAGACTCATTCGTGCGCGCGCAATGGGCGGGGCGGCCGATGCTCTGGCACATCTATCAGCAGGACGATGACATCCATCTGGACAAGCTCGACGCTTTCCTCGCGCTCTACACTCACGGCCTTTCCCCCGCTGCGGCGCAGGCGATGAACGGTCTGTGGCGAGCGTGGAGCGCCGGGCAACCGATCGGCGAGCACTGGCTGGCGGTGCGAAATCATTGGCCGGAACTCGAGGAAAATGCCGAGGCATGGTGTCTGGAACAGGCCTTGCAGGCGGATCTTGCCACGGCGCTGGTACAGTTTTATGTAAATTGGATATGATACGCGGCCTAGATTTTTGTAAATCCCATCCAAATTCGGATATTCGCAATGAAAACTGGTAAAGAACTCAAACCCGGTACCGTGATCCGTATCGACAACGATCCTTGGCTGGTTCAGAAAGCTGAATTCACCAAGTCGGGCCGTAACAGCGCGATCATGAAGACCAAGCTGAAGAACCTGCTGACCGGTTACAAGACCGAAACCGTTTACGGTGCGGACGACAAACTGGACGACGTGATCCTGGATCGTAAAGAAGCCACCCTGTCGTTCATCAGCGGTGACACCTACACGTTCATGGACACCACTGACTACACCATGTACGAGCTGAACGCCGAAGACATCGAAAGCGTTCTGCCTTTCGTTGAAGAAGGCATGACCGACGTTTGCGAAGCCGTGTTCTTCGAAGAGCGTCTGGTTTCCGTAGAGCTGCCGACCACCATCGTGCGTCAGGTTGACTACACCGAAGGCTCCGCTCGCGGTGACACTTCCGGCAAGGTGATGAAGCCTGCCAAACTGAAGAACGGTACCGAGCTGTCGGTTGCCGACTTCATCGAAATCGGCGACATGATCGAGATCGATACCCGCGAAGGCGGTTCCTACAAAGGCCGTGCGAAATAAGCACTGCTTTTTGCGGAAAGAAAAAACCCGACCATTGAGTCGGGTTTTTTTGTGCCTGCGCTTTGAGTTTCACACCTGTCCCATGTGGGAGCGAGCCTGCTCGCGAATGCGGTGTGTCATTCAATGAAGCGCTGTCTGACGGGACGCTTTCGCGAGCAGGCTCGCTCCCACAATGGGACTGTGGTTATTTCAAGTGTTGCTTCAGTTCTTCAGACGCCTGCAACATCGCCGACCGCACCGCCGGTACCTGGCTGACCACGTTGAGCAAACCGTAATCGTGAATCATGCCGTTGTAGCGCACCGACGTAACCGGTACTCCGGCTTCATCGAGTTTGCGTGCGTAAGCTTCACCTTCATCACGCAGCACGTCGGCGCTGGCAGTCTGCACCAGTGCAGGTGGCAGACCTTTGAGTTGCGCGGTGGTGGCGCGCAGCGGTGAAGCGTAGATCTCGTTACGCTGTTTGGCGTCGGTGGTGTAGTTGTCCCAGAACCACTTCATCATGTTGCGGGTGAGGAAGTGCCCTTCGGCGTACTGGTTGTACGAACCGGTGTCGAAGTTGGCATCGGTCACCGGCCACAGCAGTACCTGGAATTTGATCGCCGGGGTGCCCTTGTCCTTGGCCATCAGTGCAACCACTGCGGCCATGTTGCCGCCGACGCTGTTGCCGGCCACGGCCAGGCGCTTGCCATCGACGTTGATCTCTTTGCCGTGTTCCGCCACCCATTTGGTCGCAGCGTAGGCCTGGTTGATCGCCACCGGGTAATGCGCTTCCGGCGAAGGGGTGTAGTTGACGAAAACCGCCGCCGCCCCCGAACCGACCACCAGATCGCGCACCAGACGTTCGTGAGTCGGGAAGTCCCCCAGCACCCAGCCGCCGCCGTGGAAGAACATGAACACCGGCAGCTCACCCTTGACCCCGGCCGGCCGGACGATGGTCAGGCTCAGCGGTTGACCATCGACCTGCACCGTTTTCTCGCTGACATCGGCTTTGGGCAGCGTCAACTTGACCCCGGACTGCGCGCCGACCAGCACGGCGCGGGCATCCTTGGGCGACAGCTGCTCGATCGGCTTGCCGCTGCCTGAGTTCAGCGCATCGAGAAATGCCTGGGTGTTGTGTTCGACATCACCGGCGAAAGCGCTGTGTACCGACAGGGCGAGAAGGGTGCCGGTCAAGACTTTGCTGAAAGTGTTCATGTTCAATTTCCTTGTTCGGGCCGGAGACTTGAGTGATTACACGGTTACGTGCAGACGCACATCGACGTTGCCACGGGTGGCGTTGGAGTACGGGCAGACCTGGTGAGCGGCGTCGACCAGCGACTGCGCATCGGCTTGTTCCAGGCCTGGCAGACTGATGTGCAAATCGATGTCCAGACCGAAACCGCCAGGGATCTGGCCGATGCCGACGTGCGCGGTAATCGACGCGTCGTCAGGAATCTTGCGCTTGGTCTGGCTGGCGACGAACTTCAGCGCGCCGATGAAGCAGGCCGAGTAACCGGCAGCGAACAGTTGCTCAGGGTTGGTCGCCGCGCCGCCAGCACCGCCGAGTTCTTTCGGGGTGGCCAGTTTGACGTCCAGTACGTTGTCGCTGGAGATCGCACGACCGTCACGGCCGCCAGTGGAAGTTGCGATTGCGGTGTAGAGAGTTTGCATGGTGTGAGCCTCATTGGTTGTGGTTTTGCGCGCTAATTGTTTGCGCGCTAAGTAGGTGTGAAGAGAATGTATAGCGCTAATGTTTAGCGCGCAAGATAAATTTTTAATAAAAATCGCGTTTTGCTCAAGGGCATAGCGTGGAAGGGGCGGGTAAGGCCTGATTTAGAGCGCTTGACGAGGGAATTCAGGCGGGACAAATATTTTTGTTGGCGCTGAAATCACTGTGGGAGCGAGCCTGCTCGCGAAGGCGGTGGAACATTCAACGACTCGCTGTCTGATCGGACGCTTTCGCGAGCAGGCTCGCTCCCACAGGGGGATGTAGCGGGGCTTAATTCAGGCTGTCTTGCAGATGTCCGCGCAGCGCTTGCAGCTCGGCCTGCAACTTCTGCAGACGTTCCAGGGTGAAGCCACTGGCGCCAAGAATGCACTGCGGCACGGTCTGCGCCTTGTCGCGCAAGGCGCGGCCTGCTGCGGTCAGTTCGACAATCACCACCCGCTCATCTTCACGACTGCGGGTGCGGCTGAGCAGGCCTTCGGCTTCCAGACGCTTGAGCAATGGCGTCAGCGATCCCGGATCGGTCAGCAGGCGTGCGCTGATTTCTCCGACAGTCAGACCGTCCTTCTCCCACAACACCATCATCGCCAGATACTGCGGATAGGTCAGGCCCAGCGCCTGCAACAGCGGCTTGTAGACCTTGGTCATCATCAGCGAGGTCGAGTGCAGGGCGAAGCACGCCTGATTGTCGAGCAGAAGGTCGTCGCAGTTGTCGCGTTCGGAGGTCATGTCAAAGCCTTGATCGTTGATCGTTTTTTAATCTAGCGCTCGAATCTTTAAGGCGCCAGATAAATATGTCCGGCCTCAGTGCCGGGCGAATTGCCGTTGCAACGCCAGATCCCACGGCGGCACCGGACTGAAGCGGGTTTTCAGATATTCCAGCAATAACCGACTGCGCGAATGGACCTGCTGTTCCATGCGCAGCGCGTAAATGCCGGTGGACTCCGGCGGAGGCAGGCCATTTTCGCAGAACAGTGGCACCAGTTCGCCACGCAGCAGGTATTCGCTGGCCAGCCAGGTCGGCAAGTGTGCGACGCCCAGACCCGCCGCCGCGCCACACGCCAGAGCTTCGGCATTGTTGGCGCTCAGACGTACGCGCGATGGCCGGTGCAATTGCATTTGCCCGTCCACTTCGAATTTCCAGGCAAACGGCGGCGCAAGGCCTTCCCAGTCGAGCCCGTCGTGTTCACTCAACTGCGCCGGATGCTCGGGCACACCACGCTGCTTGAGATAGTCAGGGCTGGCACAGGCGACGCGGACCATGCTCGCCAATGGCGTGGCGACCAGGCGCGAGTCAGCCAACTGGCCGGTACGCAGCACCAGATCGACCTTGCCCAGGCTGCTGCCGGCCATGTCGCTGAAGCTGTCGATCAGGTGCATCTGCACATCGAGTCCCGGATACAGCAGGAGAAAATCGGCAATTACCGGCGCCAGATGTCGCCGCCCGAAAGCTGCTGGCGCATCGATGCGGATCAGGCCTTCCGGTGCGCTGCTCAACGACACCGCTTCGGCACGTGCCAGTTGCAACTCGGCGATGATCCGTCGCGCCCGTTCGGCGAAGGCCAGACCGGCCGAAGTCGGCAGCACGGCATGGGTGCTGCGTACGAACAGCTGACTGCCGACGGCACTTTCCAGGCTGTCGATGCGCCGGGCTACGGCGGAAGGTGTCAGCGGATGGCGGCGCGAAGCGGCAGAAAAGCTGCCACTCTCCAGCACATCGAGAAACAGGCCGAGTTGATCGGTCAATTGGTTGGGATTCATGGAAACCACGCTTGTGCAAAATCGGCATAGCCATTGTGCGTTGCTATGCGTTTCCCCGCTAGGCGCGAGTGCGTAGCATTGGCCGCCTGTCGTTAGAGGATTACCGTTGTGATGGATTTTCTGTTGTACCTGCTGTTCGGCGCCGCCCTGGGCACATTGGGGGGGATCTTTGGCATTGGCGGTGGCTTGATTGCGATTCCGTTGCTTGGCGTGTGGTTTGGGCTTGATCAGCAGATCGCCCAGGGCACGGCACTGGTGATGGTGGTACCGAACGTGATGCTGGCGCTGTGGCGTTATCACCAACGCAATCGCATCGAGTTGCGCCATGCGCTGCCGCTGGCGGTGATGGGTTTCTGCTTTGCCTGGCTCGGCTCGATTTGGGCGGTGGGCATCGACGCGCAGACCATGCGCATCGGCTTTGTTGCCTTTCTGGTGGCGCTGTCGGCCTACAATCTATTGAAAATGTTCGGCCCACGACCAGCGCCGACTGCCGAGATGCGCTATTCGTGGCCGTGGCTGGGCGTGCTCGGCGCCGCCTCGGGGACCATGGGCGGCTTGTTCGGCGTCGGCGGCGCGGTGGTGGCCACACCAGTGTTGACCAGCCTGTTCGGCACCAGCCAAGTGGTTGCTCAGGGCTTGTCGCTGGCGCTGGCCCTGCCGAGCACTGGTGTAACCCTGGTGACCTACGCCGTGCACCATGAAGTCGACTGGATGATCGGTCTGCCTCTGGCGGTCGGTGGTCTGCTCAGCATCAGTTGGGGCGTGAAAGTTGCCCACGCCATGCCGGAAAAAATTCTGCGCGGGCTGTTTTGCGGCTTCCTCGTGCTGTGTGCGGTGATGCTCGCGTTTAAAGTTTGAAGCCCTCGACAATGTGCTCGGCCAGGCACTCGGTGATCGGCGACGGGTTGTTCAGGTTTCGGATCAGCATGATGCTTGCCTCGGGCAGCAGCGGCAGGTCTTCGGCGGCGCCAAGGATGCGCATGTCCGGGGTGATCAGACTCTCCAGTTGCGCGGTGATCGCCAGCCCTGCGCTGACCACAGCCATCAGCGCCGACAGGCTGCTGCTGTTGTAGGCGATGCGGTAATCGCGGCCCATCGCGTCCAGCGCATTGCACGCCCACAAGCGGCAGAAACAATCACTGTTGAACATCGCCAGGGGCAGCGGCGTCTGTTCGTGGGCGCTGAAGTTCTGCGCCTCGGCCCAGACAAAGCGCTCCTTGCGCAGCAACTGGCCGATCTCGTTGCCCGGCTCACGGGTGACGATCGACAAGTCCAGATCAGTGCGCTGCAACAGTTGTTTGGTCGATTCGCAATGCACTTCGATCTGGATCAGCGGATAGAACTGCGCAAACCGCGACAGGATTCCCGGCAGAAAACGCATCACATAATCATCCGGCGTACCGATGCGCACGGTGCCGACCATGTGCGGCTCGCGCAGGGTGTTGAACACCTCACTGTGCAGTTTGAGGATGCGCCGTGCATAACCGAGCAGCACCTGGCCTTCGGCCGTCAAGCGCACCTGGCGTCCATCGCGCTCGAACAGCTGGCGCTGCAACACGTCTTCTTCCAGGCGTTTCATCTGCATGCTCACCGCCGACTGGGTGCGGTTGACCATCTCGCCGGCACGGGTGAAACCGCCCTGATCGGCAATGGCGACGAAGGTGCGCAGGACATCGGTATCGATACTGGGGTAGGCGGACAATTGATGAATCTCCGTGATGCATGCCATCAGAAACATTCGTTGGATTGATCTTAGCGCTGGCGCGAGACTTGAGCCATCCACAGAAGGAGGCAAGACGATGAAAGGTCAAAGAGAGTATGCAAGCCAAGAACAGCTGTCCGGCCATGGCCATATCGTGTCCGATCTGCTGCACAAATTCAGCCGTTGGTATGAGCTGCATCGCGAACGGGAAATGCTCGCCGGTCTGAGCGATGAGGCACTGAAGGACATCGGCATCAGCCGCGCCGATGTCGAGCATGAAACCGTGCGGCCGTTCTGGGACGACCCGATGCATAAATGATGAGGCTATCGCTACACAAACCCCTTTCAGGTGAGGTAGGTTGCGAGCAGACATGGAGGAATAAATGCCCGCGACAGTGTCCTTTTCCCTCAAACAGGCACGACGTCTGGCGCTGGCTGCCCAAGGGTTCAACGGGCGCCAGCCGCCGAACGTCAATGCCAGTCATCTGAACCGGCTGATCGAACGGCTGGGCCTGCTGCAAATCGATTCCGTCAATGCCGTGGTGCGCTCGCACTACCTGCCGCTGTTTTCCCGTCTCGGTTGCTATCCATCTGACTTGCTCAACCAGGCTGCCTGGAGTTCGGGCCGTCGGCGCACGCTGTTCGAATACTGGGGCCATGAAGCGTCGCTGTTGCCGATGTCGATGTACCCGTTGCTGGGCTGGCGCATGCAACGGGCCAAGCGTGGCGAAGACATCTACCAGCAATTGGCAAAGTTCGGTCGCGAACAACAGGACACCATTCGCCGCGTGCTGACTGCGGTTGAGGAGCGGGGTGCGCTTGGCGCCGGCAGTCTGTCGACCCGCGAAGACAAGGCCGGGCCATGGTGGGACTGGAGTGCCGAGAAACATGCGCTGGAATGGTTGTTCGCCGCCGGTGAGGTCACAGTGGCGGGGCGACGCGGTTTCGAGCGCTTGTACGATTTGCCCGAGCGGGTGATTCCTGCTGCGATCCTGCAACAGCCCACGCCGGACGAGGCCGAGGCGCAACGCGGTTTGCTCTTGCATGCGGCGCAAGCATTGGGCGTTGGTACGGAAAAAGACCTGCGTGATTACTTTCGCCTGAACCCTGCGGATGCGCGGCGGCGTCTGGCGGAGTTGGTTGAAGCTGGTCAATTGCAGATGTGTGAAGTCGCCGACTGGCGGCAGATCGCCTATTGCCTGCCGGAGCCCAAAGTGCCGCGCAAGGTCATGACCAGTGCGCTGCTGTCGCCGTTCGATTCGCTGATCTGGGAGCGCAGCCGCACCGAGCGTTTGTTCGATTTCCGCTATCGCCTGGAAATCTACACACCGCAGCCCAAGCGCGTGTATGGCTATTACGTGCTGCCGTTTTTGCACAACGAGCGGATCGCCGCGCGGGTTGATCTGCGCGCCGAACGGGCGGCAGGGCAGTTGGCAGTGCATGCGGTGCATGAGGAAGAATCGGGACTGGACGAGGAGGGGATGCTGGCGCTGGCGCTGAATTTGCGGCGGATGGCCGGTTGGTTGGGTTTGGCGCGGGTGCAGTTGAATTGTCAGCGCGAGAGTGCGGGGCGGTTGCGGGTGGCATTGGCGCGGATTGAGGTTGCCTGAGCCGGCCCTTTCGCGAGCAGGCTCGCTCCCACAGGGAAACGCATTGCAAATGTGGGAGCGAGCCTGCTCGCGAATTGGGGCTACTCGGTCTAGCGGCGGACTTGCTTCAGGGTCTCGGCAATCAAAAACGCCAATTCCAGCGACTGGTCAGCATTCATCCGTGGATCGCAGTGGGTGTGATAACGGTCGGACAAGCCATCCTCGGTAATCGGCCGCGCGCCGCCGATGCACTCGGTGACATTCTGTCCGGTCATCTCGATGTGAATGCCGCCGGCATAACTGCCTTCCGCTTCGTGCACCTGGAAAAACTGCTTCACCTCGCCAAGGATCTGCGCGAAGTCACGGGTCTTGTAGCCGCTGCTGGCCTTGATGGTGTTGCCGTGCATCGGGTCGGAGCTCCACAGCACTTGCTTGCCTTCGCGCTGGACCGCGCGGATCAGTGCCGGTAGATGATCGCCGACCTTGTTCGCACCCATCCGCGCGATCAGGTTCAAACGCCCCGGATCGTTGTCCGGGTTGAGCACGTCGATCAGGCGGATAAGATCATCGGGGTCCATGCTCGGGCCGACCTTGACGCCGATCGGGTTGTTCACCCCGCGCAGGAATTCAACGTGCGCGCCGTCGAGCTGACGCGTGCGGTCGCCGATCCACAGCATGTGCGCCGAGCAATCGTAGTAATCGTTGGTCAGGCTGTCGCGGCGCACGAAGGCTTCTTCGTAGTTCAGCAGCAGCGCTTCGTGGGCAGTGAAGAAACTGGTTTCGCGCAGTTGCGGCGAGCTGTCCATGCCGCAGGCGCGCATGAACGCGAGGGTTTCATCGATGCGGTCGGCGAGGTGGCTGTACTTCTCGGCCAGCGCCGAGTTGGCGATGAAATCCAGGTTCCACTTGTGCACTTGGTGCAGGTCGGCAAAACCACCCTGGGCGAAAGCGCGCAACAGATTCAGAGTCGCCGTTGACTGATGATAGGACTGCAGCAAACGCTCTGGATCCGGCACGCGGCTCTTTTCGTCGAAGCCGATGCCGTTGACGATGTCGCCGCGATAGGCCGGCAGGGTCACGCCGCCGATGGTTTCGTCGTTGGCCGAACGCGGCTTGGCGAACTGACCCGCCATGCGCCCGACCTTGACCACTGGGCAACCGGCAGCGAAGGTCATGACGATCGCCATCTGCAGCAACACTTTAAAGGTGTCGCGAATCTTCGCTGCGGAGAATTCAGCGAAGCTTTCCGCGCAATCGCCGCCCTGCAACAGAAACGCGCGACCCTGGGTAACTTCGGCGAACTGGCGGCGCAGCTCGCGCGCTTCGCCGGCGAACACCAGCGGCGGATAGCTGGCCAGGGTTTGCTCGACCTGGCGCAGGTGCGCGGCGTCGGGGTATTGCGGTTGTTGCTGGATCGGCAGGGCGCGCCAGCTGTCAGGGCTCCACGGTTGGCTCATCACGGTCTCGAAGTTCGTACGCAGGGAAGCGCCATGTTAGCAGCAATTAGTGCGTGACCTGCTCCCGCCCCATCGCCGACAATCGCCGCTTTGCCACGGCGCCACAGCGGTGCCATCGCGTCACCGCGCCCGGTGACCATCAGGAGACGAAATGACTGAGGAGCGCGTCGAGCATCTGCTCGCCGAAGTACAGGATGAGTTCGGCGTGATTCGCGTGCTGGAAGTGGCCGATTACCGCTTTCTCGAGTTCGGCGATGCGATCGAGCAGAGCTGCGTGTTCACTGCCGACCCGAGCTGGCTGGAGTACGACTACACCCGCGCCATGCTGATCGGTGCGCTGTGCCACGAGCAGCCGGAGAGCGCGCTGTTTCTCGGTTTGGGTGCGGGCACACTGACCCAGGCTTGCCTGAAGTTTCTGCCGCTCGAAGACGTCGAGGCCATCGAACTGCGCCCGGACGTGCCGCGCCTGGCCATTGAATACCTCGGTCTGGATGATGATCCGCGTTTGTACATCCGCGTCGGCGATGCGCTGGAATTGCTGCCGACTGCCGAGCCGGCGGATCTGATTTTCGTCGACCTCTATACCGATGTCGGTCCCGGTGTCGGGCATCTGGCCTGGAGTTTTCTCGGCGATTGTCAGAAGCGCCTGAATCCGGGCGGCTGGCTGGTGATCAACCAGTGGGCCACCGACGATGGCAAGCCACTGGGCGCGGCATTGTTGCGCGGGCTCTATCATCGGCATTACTGGGAATTGCCGGTGAAGGAGGGCAACGTGATTCTGATTATCCCGGCGGATCTCGATCAGGCGCTGGACATGCAGGCGCTGACCCAGCGGGCCGAAGCGCTGGCGCCGCAGTTGGGGTACTCGTTGCAGTCGTTGATCAACGCGATTCGCCCGGCGACCTGAGCCGGCAGTACCGCCCCCTTCGCGAGCAGGCTCGCTCCCACATTTGAAATGCGTTCGACCTGTGGGAGCGAGCCTGCTCGCGAAAAGGCCCTGACAGGCAGCAGATTCTTCACACCCCTTTGAAAATCCCTGGCCGCCGCTCCACCAGCGATCTCACCCCCTCCCGGGCATCTTCAGTGGCGAGCAACTTCTTCACCAGCGCCGGTAACGCCTGCGCCGCCGCTGTCTCACCCTCATAACGCGCCTGTCGCGCTGACATCAAGGTCGCCTGCACGCCCAGCGGCGCCTGCCGGGCAATCCGTTCGGCCAGCTCGATCGCGCGGGGCAGCAAGTCTTCACTGGCCATCACTTCCTGGACCAAGCCCAGATGCAACGCATCGTGTGCATCAAACTCGTCGCCGGTGAGCAACCAGCGCATCGCATTGCCCCAGCCGGCAATCTGCTGGAAACGCAAAGTCGCCCCGCCAAACGGAAAGATCCCACGCTGCACTTCCATCTGCGCGAAGCGGGTATTGCTCGCGCACAGATTGATGTCCGCCGCCAGCATCAGCTCGATGCCGATAGTCAGGCAGTAACCCTGCGCGGCGACGATTACCGGCTTGCTCACCCGTGGCCCGACGAAAACGCCCCAGGGATCGCACCCGCCTGTCGGAACCTGCCAGCCTTCGGCCAGAGCCGCGCTGGCATTGACCAGATCAAGCCCGGCGGTGAAGTGCTCGCCGTGGCCGAACACCACGGCGACCCGCGCTTCGCGGTCGGCTTCGAACTCGCCGTAGGCCAGGCTCAGGTCGTTGAGCAGGTCGATATCGAAAGCGTTGCGCTTGGCCGCCCGATCGAGGCCGATCAAGTGCACATGACCACGACGTTCTCGGCTGACGCGGCCGGCGCAGGGCTGATTCATGGCTAAATCCTCAAGCGGGAAGGGCGGATGCGCGGCGCTTTGCCGCAGGTCGGTGAACCGTTTAAGCGTCATCGCCCGCAGGGCCGGGCCTTTGCAAAATAGACCGTTGCGCGATTATCCGCAAAACCCCGTTACACGGCGGTGACACACGGATAAGGGCCACAAAAAAAGCTCCCTTTTCGGGCGAAATCCGGTATAGTGCGCGCCGGCCTTTAACCGGGCCGCGTTTAGGTAGCGCATTTCCCGAAGTCAGCTTCGGCTGCACGTCCGCATTGCGGGCTCTTCCTTGACGATTCATCTTCATTCATTCGTTTTCGCAAATCCCCGCCGACAAAGCTGCCAGGGCGACTCTTGAGTCTCAACACGGCATGCGCAGCTTTGGAGCATGGGTCTTTGCGGATGCACTTAGAGGCAGACCCATGACCCAGGAAACCGGCGGATTCGCCGCTTTTAATCTCAACCCGAATATTCTTGCAGCCGTCGCAGCGACTGGCTACGAAGAGCCTTCGGCGATTCAGCAGCAATCGATCCCGATCATCATGGCCGGCCAGGACATGATTGGCCAGGCGCAAACCGGTACCGGTAAAACCGCCGCGTTCGCACTGCCTATTCTGCACCGCATCGATCCTGCCAAGCGCGAACCGCAAGCCCTGATCCTGGCGCCAACCCGAGAGTTGGCGCTGCAAGTAGCAACCGCTTTTGAAACCTACGCCAAGCAAATGCCTGGCGTCACCGTCGTGGCTGTCTACGGCGGCGCGCCGATGGGCCCGCAACTCAAGGCAATCCGTAATGGCGCACAGATTGTTGTCGCTACTCCGGGTCGTCTGTGCGACCACCTGCGTCGCGACGAGAAAGTCCTGTCGACCGTGAACCATTTGGTTCTCGACGAAGCTGACGAAATGTTGAAGCTGGGCTTCATGGATGACCTGGAAGTCATCTTCAAGGCTCTGCCATCGACCCGCCAGACCGTGCTGTTCTCGGCGACCCTGCCGCAGTCGATCCGCGCCATTGCCGAACGCCATCTGCGCGATCCGCAACACGTCAAGATCCAGACCAAGACCCAGACCGTTACCGCGATCGAACAGGCTCACCTGTTGGTTCACGCTGACCAGAAAACCTCGGCCGTGCTCAGCCTGCTGGAAGTCGAAGACTTCGACGCCCTGATCATGTTCGTGCGCACCAAGCAAGCCACTCTGGACCTGGCCAGCGCCCTCGACGCCAAAGGCTACAAAGCCGCCGCGTTGAACGGTGACATCGCCCAGAACCAGCGTGAGCGCGTCATCGACTCGCTGAAAGATGGCCGTCTGGACATCGTTGTCGCCACCGACGTTGCTGCCCGTGGTCTGGACGTTCCGCGCATCACTCACGTGTTCAACGTTGACATGCCGTACGACCCGGAATCCTACGTGCACCGTATCGGCCGTACCGGCCGTGCCGGTCGCGAAGGTCGCGCCCTGCTGCTGGTGACTCCACGTGAGCGCCGCATGCTGCAAGTGATCGAGCGCGTAACCGGTCAGAAAGTTGCCGAAGTGCGTCTGCCGGACGCTCAAGCCGTTCTCGATGCTCGCATCAAGAAACTGACCAACAGCCTTTCGCCGCTGGTTGCTGATGCCGAATCGACTCACGGTGAGCTGCTCGACCGCCTGACCGCCGACATCGGTTGCACCCCGCGTGCACTGGCCGCTGCGCTGCTGCGCAAGGCTACCAACGGTCAAGCGCTGAACCTGGCCGCGATCGAGAAGGAACGTCCACTGGTGCCGAACAACGCACCGCGTGGCGACCGTCCTGAGCGTTCCGGTGATCGTCCTGATCGTGGTGACCGCGAGCGTCGCGCGCCAATGCCTTTGGGCGAAGGCCGTGCTCGTTGCCGTACCGCGCTGGGTGCGCGTGACGGTATCGCTGCGAAAAACCTGCTGGGCGCCATCCTCAACGAAGGCGGTCTGGCCCGTGAAGCGATCGGTCGCATCCAGGTGCGTGACAGCTTCAGCCTCGTCGAGCTGCCGGAAGAAGGTCTGGAAAAACTCCTGACCAAACTGAAGGACACTCGCGTGGCCGGTAAGCAGCTCAAGCTGCGTCGCTACCGCGAAGATTGATCCGCCCTTGGGCTGATTGATCGAACATAAAAAAATCCCCGACTGGTTCGGGGATTTTTTTTGCCTGCTCATCGGGCGACACAACACCTTGTGGGAGCTGGCTTGCCAGCGATGACGTCAGCCGAAGCGATAAATATCCATACCCAGCGCCCCCATCGTGAAACCCTGATGCGCCACGCTGAAAACCCCGCCAGCACCGCGAGCAAAGTACAGCGGCAACAAATGTTCATCACTCGGGTGACTGCGCACGGCATTCGGCGCCTCCTGGCGATAATCATGCAGCGCCGTTTCATCGTCGGCCGCCAGCTTGTCGATCATCCAGTCACGGAAATCCCGCGCCCACGGTTCAACGCTTTCCGGGCCGGCATGCCAATCCAGCTCCCGGAGGTTGTGGGTGATGCTGCCGGAGCCGATCAACAGAATGCCGTGTTCGCGCAGGCTCGCCAGTGTACGGCCAACTCGCGTCTGCAATGCCGGTCCGCCGCGACTCGGCAACGAGACTTGCACCACCGGAATATCGGCCTGCGGATACATCAAAGACAGCGGCACCCAAACACCATGATCGAACGGTCGTTGCGGATCGAGCCGCGCCGGCAGGTCATTGGCGTGCAGCAGTTGAGCCACCTCGGCGGCCAGCTGCGGATTGCCCGGGGCCGGGTACTGAACTTCAAACAGCGCACGGGGGAAACCGCCGAAGTCGTGCCAGGTTTCCGGGTGCGGGTGGCTGCTGACCAGCAGTTCCTGGCTTTCCCAGTGCGCCGAGACGATGACAGTGGCGTTGGGGCGCGGCAGTTGAGCGGCCAGTCGCGCCAGTGCCGGGCCGCTGGCACCGGGCTCCAGCGCCAGCATCGGTGAACCGTGGGAGATAAACAGGCTGGGCAACATGGACGGGCTCCTGAGCGCTAAGATGAACCATCTTCAGTCAGATCATCGATCTGAATCCAATATAAGTTTCTGCGGTTTTTCATCGGTTTTTCGGGAGTGATCCATGCAGCCTGAGTTTTGGTACAAGAAATGGGATTCGAACCAGATCGGCTTTCATCAGCCCGAGGCCAACCCGTATTTGCAGCGCTACTGGCCGGAGCTGGCGATTGCACCGTCGGCGCGTGTGCTGGTGCCGCTGTGCGGGAAGAGTCTGGATCTGCTCTGGCTTGCCGGGCAGGGACACCAGGTGATTGGGGTTGAGCTAGCGGAAAAGGCTGTCGAGGAGTTTTTCAGCGAACATCAGTTGCAACCGCAGATCAGCGAGCAGGGCGCATTCAAGGTTTATCGCAGTGTTGCGTTCGAATTGTGGTGCGGTGATTTTTTTGCGCTGACGGCCGAGGACGTCGCAGATTGTACTGCGCTGTATGACCGCGCCGCGCTGATTGCCTTGCCGGACGCGATGCGCCAGCGCTACGCGGCGCATTTGCAGCACTTGCTGGCGCCGGAGATGAAAGGGCTGGTGATTACCCTGGATTACGATCAGACGCAGATCCCGGGACCGCCGTTTGCGGTGGATGATGATGAGGCGCAGCGGCTGCTGGGCCAGGGTTGGCAGCTGGAGAAACTGGAAGAGCGAGATATTCTGGCTGAGAGCCCCAAGTTTCTACAGGGCGGGGTTGAGTGGTTGGTGGAGCGGGTTTATCGGGTTTCTTCCAGATAGTTTTTTATTAGCAGCTCCGGCGTCTTCGCGAGCAGGCTCGCTCCCACAGGGGAATGCGTTTCAAAGGTGGGAGCGAGCCTGCTCGCGAATGGGACTTTGCTGACAACGCATGATCTGAAGATACAAAAAAAGGCCCGCATCACTGCGGGCCTTCTTTTTTATTGCGATCAAATCAACCGCGACGACGCAGTGCGTCAATACGCTCTTCCAGCGGCGGGTGGCTCATGAACATGCGGGCGAAGCCCTGTTTGATGCCACCGTTGATGCCGAAGGCGTTCAGGGTGTCGGGCATATGCACCGGCAGGCCCTGTTCGGCGCGCAGACGTTGCAGAGCACCAATCATCGCGCTGGTACCGGCCAGGCGGGCGCCGGCTTCGTCGGCACGGAATTCGCGCTTGCGCGAGAACCACATGACGATTGCGCTGGCGAGGATGCCCAGCACCAGTTCGGCGAAGATGGTCGCCACGTAATAGGCGATGCCCTGGCCTTCTTCGTTCTTGAAGATGACCTTGTCGACGAAGTTGCCGATGATCCGCGCGAAGAACATCACGAAGGTGTTCACCACGCCCTGGATCAGAGCCAGCGTGACCATGTCGCCGTTGGCGACGTGACCGATTTCGTGGGCCAGTACGGCTTTCACTTCATCGGGCGAGAATCGCTCGAGCAGGCCCTGGCTGACCGCGACCAGCGCGTCGTTCTTGTTCCAGCCGGTAGCGAAAGCATTCGCTTCGTAGGCCGGGAAAATCCCGACTTCAGGCATCTTGATCCCGGCTTCGCGGGACAATTGCTCGACCGTTTGCAGCAGCCATTGCTCATGACGAGTGCGTGGCTGGCTGATGATTTGCGTACCGGTGCTCATCTTCGCCATCCACTTGGAGATGAACAGCGAGAACAGCGAGCCGGCGAAACCAAAGACCGCACAGAAGACCAGCAGCTGACTGAGGTCGAGGTCGACCCCGTTGGCCGCCATGAACCCGTTGAAGCCGAACAGGCTCAGGGTGATGCTGGCTATCAGCACGACCGCCAGGTTAGTGGCCAAAAACAGCAGGATGCGCATCATGGTTGTAGAACTCTCCTCAAGCTAAAGATGTAGCGTACTGCGGGGTATATAAGGTGCGGCACCGGGCTATTCAACCGAGTGACTATTTCAAACTGTGTCCTACAGCGGTTTCTTGAGGAAAAAGAAAATTCCCACCCTCGATTCCGACACGGATGACACAGCCTTTCGCCCCGCCGCCATTAGGTCAGACACGTCTGTACGGCTCGCATCGCAAGTGTAGAAGGGCTGCAAAGGCGCGGAACAAAGATGTGTTGCTGAATCAGACAGTGCGCAACAGTCAATCCGTTGCGCACTGCTGGCCATTACTGGCGGTAGGACTTGAGGAAGTTGCCGATGCGGCCGATGGCCATTTCCAGATCATCGACGCGGGGCAGGGTGACCACGCGGAAGTGATCCGGCCACGGCCAGTTGAATGCCGTGCCCTGCACCACCAGCAGCTTCTCGGAAAGCAGCAGATCAAGCACGAACTTCTCGTCGTTGTGGATCGGGCAGACCTTCGGGTCGATTTTCGGGAACGCGTACAACGCGCCCATCGGCTTCACGCAGCTGACGCCGGGAATATCGTTGAGCAACTCCCAAGTGCGATTGCGCTGCTCCAGCAGGCGACCCTGCGGCAGCACCAGATCCTTGATGCTCTGGTAGCCGCCCAGCGCGGTCTGGATTGCGTGCTGGCTCGGCACGTTGGCGCACAGGCGCATGTTGGCCAGCATGTCGATGCCTTCGATGTAGCTCTGCGCGTTGTGTTTCGGCCCGGAGATGGCGATCCAGCCGGAGCGGAAACCGGCCACGCGGTAGGATTTCGACAGGCCGTTGAACGTCAGGCAGAGCAGATCCGGCGCCAGCGAGGCAGTGCAGATATGCACGGCGTCGTCATAAAGAATCTTGTCGTAGATCTCGTCCGAGAACACCACCAGGTTGTGCGCGCGGGCGATTTCCAGCATGCCCAGCAACACTTCCTTCGAGTACACCGCACCGGTCGGGTTGTTCGGGTTGATGATCACCATGGCCTTGGTGTTCGGGGTGATCTTGGCCTTGATGTCGGCCAGATCCGGAAACCAGTCGGCGCCTTCGTCGCACAGATAATGCACGGCGTTACCGCCAGCGAGGCTGACGGCAGCGGTCCACAGCGGATAGTCCGGGGCTGGCACCAGCACTTCGTCGCCATTATTGAGCAGCGCCTGCAGCGACATCACGATCAGCTCGGAAACGCCGTTGCCCAAGTAGATGTCTTCGATGCCGACACCTTCAACCTGCTTCTGCTGGTAGTACTGCATCACCGCCTTGCGCGCGCTGAACAGGCCTTTGGAGTCGCTGTAACCTTGCGCGGTCGGCAGGTTGCGGATCACGTCCTGGAGGATTTCGTCCGGCGCTTCGAAACCAAACGGCGCCGGGTTGCCGATGTTCAGCTTGAGGATGCGCTGGCCTTCCTCTTCCAGTCGTTTGGCGTGCTTGAGCACCGGGCCGCGAATGTCATAGCAGACGTTGGCGAGCTTGTTCGATTTGCTGAACTGCATGGCGATGTGATCCCGAAAATGAACGATCCAGGCGGCAAATGGACAACCGTACTGGGATTGCTGCGTCTTCGCACAGGCGGAGGTCTGGCGCTTTAGCGCTCAGAATCCGTTTGAATGCGCCCGGTCTGGCTGCCAGACTGGCGCGTGACGAGGCGCAATCATACGTGCCGCCCGATCCGTGGAAAAGGTACAGATCGGGCTTTTTCAGCCGCTGAGGTGTGATGATGGAAAAGTTGCAGAAAACCCTGGAAGAATGGCGTGCCATGCTCGACCCCGAGCAGTACAACGTCTGCCGTCTGAGTGCCACCGAGCGTCCGTTTTCGGGCAAATACAACAACACCAAAACCGACGGTGTCTACCACTGTGTCTGCTGCAACGAGCCGCTGTTCGACTCCAAGACCAAATTCGACTCCGGCTGCGGCTGGCCGAGCTTTTACGCGCCGATCGGCGATAGCGCGATGACTGAGATCCGCGACACCAGCCACGGCATGATCCGCACCGAAGTGAAATGCGCGCGCTGTGATGCGCACTTGGGCCACGTGTTCCCGGATGGCCCACCACCGACCGGCCTGCGTTATTGCATCAACTCGGTGTGCCTGAATCTCGAGCCCCGGGAATAACCGAAACAGGCGACATCGCGTCGCCTTTTTATCGGTCAATTAGATTGCACACAATTCAATTGCTCGTTATGTTTGCGCCTTCCTGACCATTGCGGAGCCGACCCATGAGCGACAACCTGCTGAATATCCCGTGCACTACCATCAAGGGCGAGCAAAAGACCTTGGCCGATTTCGCCGGCAAAGCCGTGCTGGTGGTCAATACCGCGAGCAAGTGTGGCTTCACTCCGCAATACAAGGGTCTTGAAGAACTCTGGCAGACCTATAAGGACCAGGGGTTGGTGGTATTGGGTTTCCCCTGCAACCAGTTCGGCAAACAGGAGCCGGGCAATGAGGGCGCCATCAGCGAATTCTGCGAACTGAATTTCGGCGTCAGCTTCCCGCTGTTCAAGAAGATCGACGTCAACGGCGCCGATGCCCATCCGCTGTTCGTGCAGTTGAAGAAGCGCGCCCCGGGCGTGCTCGGCTCGCAGGGCATCAAGTGGAACTTCACCAAGTTCCTGATCGGCAAGGATGGCCAGTTGGTCAAGCGTTTCGCCCCGACGACCAAGCCGCAGGACCTGAGCGGCGAGATCGAAGCTCTGCTGAAATGAGCCTGGCGGTTGATTCGCTGAAGCTCGACAGCCAGTTGTGCTTCAAGCTGTACGCGGCCTCGCGGGCGGTGATTCGCGCCTACAAGCCGATGCTCGATCAGTTGGGCCTGACCTACCCGCAGTACCTGGCGATGCTGGTGCTGTGGGAATGGCAGGATGCTGCGCCGGAGCAACCGACGGTCAAGGCCTTGGGCGAACGCCTGGCCCTGGACTCGGGGACGTTGACGCCTTTGCTCAAACGTCTGGAGCAGAGCGATCTGGTCCAGCGTCGGCGCTCGGCGCGGGATGAACGCGAGATGCACCTGAGCCTGACGCCTGCCGGAACAGCACTGCGCGAGCAGGTCGGGCCACTCAAGGCGCGCCTGCTCTGCGACAGTGGCGTAGATCTCGACCGGCTCAATGATTTGCGCGCCGGCCTCGATCATTTACTCGGGCAGATCAAAGGGCTTTAGTAGTCGGCATCCACTGATCAAGCAACGCGGCGAGTTCTTCGCGGCGAAACGGTTTGGCCAGATAGTCGCTCATGCCCGCCGCGCGGCAGCGTTCGCGTTCCTCGGACATGGCATTGGCGGTCAGCGCGACAATCGGCAGATTCGGCCAGCGCCCGCTCTGGCGAATCTGCCGACTGGCTTCATAGCCATCCATCACCGGCATGTTGCAGTCCATCAGCACCAGATCGAAATCGGCAAACTCCAGCTGATCCAGCGCCTCGGCACCATGGCCCGCCACCACTACATCGCAGCCAAGCTTGCCGAGCATGCCTTTGGCGACCAGTTGATTGACCGGGTTGTCCTCGACCAGCAGCACCTTGCCCCGGCGCGCGGACGGCAAGGCATCCGCTTGTGCTTCGTTGAGGGTGGCGGCGTCCGGTTGCAGAATCCGTCGCAGATGCTGGTACAGCGCGTTGCGCGCCAGCGGCCGGGCTTGCTGCTGCAAGGGGGCGAGGGCGGCGGCTTCTTCGCTGGGCAGAAAACTGCCGTAAGCAGTCACCAGCAGAATCGGCGCGGTGATGCTAGGGCGCAGACCGAACAGGCATTCCGGGCAATCGGTGATCAGCACATCCGGACTCAGGCCCAGCAGCGAATCATCAATAGTGCGCTGCGTGTATTCCAGGCCCCACACCGGCAACAGGCTTTTCAGCAATTCCGCCAGGCCACTGCTGGCAGCGGTGATGGCGAGAACCTTGCCGCGTAACGGTATCGGCGGCAGCGCGCGGGTGTGAGAGGGCAGTGGCAGTTCGGCGCAGAACTGGCTGCCGAAGCCGCTTTCGGAGCTGATGGTCAGCCGACCCTGCATCGCCTCGCACAGGTTGTACGTCAGCGCGAGCCCCAGCCCGGTGCCGCCGTACTGACGGGTGATACCGGCGCCGGCCTGGGTGAACGGCTGGAAGATTTTCACCTGCGCTTCCTGGGCGATGCCTATGCCGGTGTCGCAGACTTCGATGCGCACGCCACCCTTGTACGCCGACAGACGCACATCGACCCGACCGAAACGGGTGAATTTCAACGCGTTGGACAGCAGGTTGCTGACGATCTGCCGCACCCGGGTCGGGTCGCCCAGCACCAGCGCCGGGAAGTGCGGCTCGATCAGACAGGTCAGCTCGACGCTTGGCGCGGCGTTCTGCGAGAGCAGGTTGGCGGTGTCTTCGATCAGCGAACCGAGGTCGAAGGGGATGTTTTCCAGCTCCAGTTGCCCGGCGTCGAATTTCGACAGGTCGAGAATATCGTTGAGCAGTTCCACCAGCACCTTGCCCGAGTCGTGGGCGATTGACAGTTGTTGCTGCTGCTCGGCGTTGAGCGGGCCATCCAGCGACAGCGCGATCATCCCCAGCAAACCGTTGAGTGGCGTGCGGATCTCATGGCTCATATTGGCCAGAAACGCCGAACGCGCTTCGGCCATGTCCAGCGCAGTGCGGCGGGCCACTTCCAGCTCTTCGTTGGATTGACTGAGGCGGGCGTTGATTGCCTTGAGTTCGGCGGTGCGCGCAGAGACGATGTCTTCCAGTTGCGCGAGGTATTCGGTCAGGCGGTTTTCCGCGGTGCGCCGTTGCTGGATTTCGGTGGCGATGTTCTCGAACTGCTGATTGGCGACCTTGACCAGCACGCCGATTTCATCGTTGCCGTGGCCGGCCGGGCACTCGAGCGTGGTCGGCTCGGCGCTGCGCGGGTCGCGACCGCTGAGCTCACGGATGACCCGCACCAACGGCTTGGTCAGCATCACGTAGAACAGCGCCAGGAGGATCCCGGTCAGCAGCAGGCTGCGGGCAAAACCGTTGAGCAGGGTGACTTCCGCGCGGCGCAGGAAGCGGCTGCCGAAGGCATAAGTGTCGACTTCAAGCTTGAGGACGCCGAGGGATTCGTTGGGCAAGTGGTCGAGGTACAGACGATCTTCGAAATGACGCTTGGCGCCGAACAGGAAGTCGCTGATCAGCCGATAGCTGCTCTGCAGTTCCGGGCGTTTGACGCTGGCCAGCACGGTCTCGTTGTTGTCGATCAGTTGCGCGGCGATGATCGCCGGCGAGCGCAGCAGGCCGAGGGTGAGCTCCTGCGCGAGCTCGGCGTCGATGTTATAGGCGATGCGCGAGGCCGGATTGTGGCTGATTTCCAGCAGCGCGAGGATTTCACGGTTGATGGAAGCGTCTTCGCTGGCATAATCGATGCCGATCTGCAGCAGACTGAGCAGGGTGCCCAGAATGAACCCGACCAGCACGGTAAGCCTGGCTTGCTTGTAAGACAGCCGGTGGGTGAATTTGATATCCATGGGTTGTTGAACCACTTCCGTTTCCCTTCGCTGCTCAAGCATAGTCGATCATGCAGGGATACCGAGGTTCCCGAATCGCCTTGTAACAAGGCTTGCTGAGGCGATTTTATCTGTGTGTCGTCGCTGGATCGTCATCATCACTGTGAAAGTGCCCGAGGAGAAGACGTGGATTCCCGATTGAATGCTTTTCTTGAACGCGCCGAGTCGGTTCTGGCGCGAATCGAACCACTGTTGCCGGCACCGCGCCCCGTCATTGACTGGAACACATGCCTGGCAGCGCGCTGGCAGCGTGACGGTCGCAGCGGTTACCTGTTGCCGCTGGAAGTCAGCCTCGACATGCGTCTGTCCGACCTGATCGGCGTCGACCGGCAGTTGGAGCAGTTGGGGCGCAACACACAACAATTTCTTGATGGCATGCCGGCCAACCACGCCTTGCTCTGGGGTTCACGCGGTACCGGCAAGTCTTCGCTGGTGCGTGCGTTGCTGGCCGAGCACGCCGGTGCCGGCCTGCGTCTGATCGAGATCGAACGCGATCACTTGGCTGACCTGCCACGCGTGGTCGAGCAAGTCGCCAAATTGCCGCAACGATTCGTGCTGTTCTGCGATGACCTGTCGTTCGAATCCGGCGAAGGCGACTACCGCGTGCTGAAAAGCGTGCTCGACGGTTCGCTCGAGCAGGCCCCCGACAATGTCTTGTTGTACGCCACTTCCAACCGCCGCCACCTGGTGCCGGAAAAGGAAAGCGACAACGAAAACTGGAAGCGCGTCGACGGCGAACTGCACCCGAGCGAAGCGGTGGAAGACAAGATCGCCCTGTCCGACCGTTTCGGCCTGTGGCTGTCGTTCTACCCGTTTACCCAAGAACATTTTCTCGACGTCGTCGAGCACTGGATCGGCCAGTTGGCCGCCAAGGCCGGCCTGAGCTGGCAGCGCGACGAAGCACTGGACATCCTCGCCGTGCGCTGGGCCACCGGCCGCGGTAATCGCAACGGACGTTGCGCGTATCAATTCGCCCGCTACTGGGTGGGACTGAAATTGCTGGAGCACAAGGCATGATTGATTTGCAACAAAGCGGCCAGGGCCTCGAAGGCTACGGTATGTTGGCCGCACAACTGGAATCGCTACTGGCGGACGAACGCGACTTCATCGCCAATGCCGCGCAGTTTTCCGCATTCCTGTTCAACCAGCTCGATGATCTGAACTGGGCCGGTTTCTACCTCAATCGCAACGAAGAGCTGGTACTCGGCCCGTTTCAGGGCCAGATCGCTTGCGTGCGCATCCCGTTCGGGCGCGGTGTTTGCGGCGCTGCTGCTGCCAGCCTGCAAACCCAGCGCGTCGAGGATGTGCATGCTTTCCCCGGTCACATCGCCTGCGACAGCGCGTCCAACAGCGAACTGGTAGTGCCCTTGGTCAAGGACGGTCGCCTGATCGGCGTGCTCGACCTCGACAGCCCGAAGCTGGCGCGTTTCGGCGCCGAAGATCAGGCCGGCATCGAACAACTGGCGGCGATTTTCCTGCGCCTGACCGACTGCTGATCAACCCCCGAGGCCAGCCTTGTGCAACAGGCTGGCCGTATCCACGCTGTCGATTTGCGCGGGATCAAGAAACCGCGTCGCGTACTGCATGTACACACCCTCATTGATGAACAGGCCGAACAGCGGCGCATCGATGTGCGCTTCACGGCACATGGTCGCCATGATCCCCAGCGCCTCGCTCAACGACTTGGCTTTCTTGTAAGGGCGATCGGCGGCGGTCAGCGCTTCGAAAATATCGGCAATCGCCATCATCCTCGCCGGCAGGCTCATCTCCTCGCGTTTCAGCCGTTTCGGATACCCGGTGCCGTCCATTTTTTCATGATGACCGCCGGCGATCTCGGCAATGCTGTCCAGGTGGCCGGGGAAGGGCAGGTGGCTGAGCATCATGATCGTCTGCACCATGTGATGGTTGATGATGTAGCGCTCTTCGCGAGTCAGCGTGCCGCGGCCGATCTTCAGGTTGTACAACTCGCCGCGGTTGTACTTGTGCGCGGGCACATCGAGTTTGAAGCCCCAGGGGTTGTCCTCGGGGATCAGTTCGCTCTTGTCGCGTTCGATCAGATGCTCGGGTTTGTCGGCCAGCAGACTTTCACTGACGGGCAGCAGCGGCGCAGGGGTTTTCGCCTGGCGGCGGTTTTCTTCCCAGGACACACCGACGCGATCATCAAGTGTGCGCAGCCATCTGCGTTGCGCCACTCGCTCGAGGCGTTGCAGATCAGCCTCGGCCATGGCCTCGCCACCGAGATTGCAGCGGGCGACAAAGGCGAAGTCGTCGTCGAGCATCAGCAACTCACTATCACGGGCGCGGGCCAGCGCCGCTTCGTCTGCACCGCTTGCCAGGGTCTGCCAGTAGTTGATCCACACGTCACGCTTGAGCACTTCGAAGCGGGTGCGGATTTCATGGATGCGGTCGTTGATGGTCTCGAGCTTGGTGGCTTTGTCGACCACGTATTCCGGCGTCGTGACCTTGCCGCAATCGTGCAGCCACGCGGCGATGTGCAACGCCTCCCATTCATCCTCGCTCGGTTGGTAAGCGCTGAACGCCGGGTCCTGGCTTGCCGCAGCAGCCTGGGCGAGCATCAACGTCAGTTCCGGCACCCGCTGGCAATGGCCGCCGGTGTAGGGGCTCTTGGCGTCGATCGCGCTGGCCAGCAGTTGGATGAAGGCGTCGAGCAGTTGTTTCTGCCGCGCTTGCAGACGCTGACTTTCGATGCTCACCGCCGCCGCGCCGGACACCGCCTGCAAGAAGGCAATTCGGTCAGGCCGCAGCTTTTCCAGATCACTCGGCTCACCACTGTCATTGACCAGCAGAATCAGCAGGCCGATGGTTTCATCGTGCTGGTTGTGCAGGCGGATGCCGATCAGGTGAATGCGCGGTGATTCCATGGCGAGGAGGATTTTCTGCAAGTCGCCGGCCTGATCGAAGCCCAGATGGCTGACGGTATTGTTGGCGCTGGCCAGTTGCTCGAACCACGCCGGGCCGGTGTTCTTATGCAGCTCGCGTCCCTCAATGTCGAACGCCTCCAGCTTCTGCGGCACGCCATCGATGACCAATCCATAAGGCTCCATGCGCGCGCCGTCAGCTTCGCGCAGGTAGATCAGACCGGCCTGCGCCTGAGCAATCTGTACGGTTTCGAACAGCACACGTTCGAGCAGCGGGGCAAAACGGGTTTCGGCGCACAGGCTGTCGGTGATGCGGAAGAAACTGCCCAGGGTTTCTTTCATCCGCGCCATCGACAGGCTTAATTGATCGACTTCCAGTACGGGCGAGCGGCGCGCCAGCGGAGAACTGAAGTCGAAGCTGCGGATCGCGTCGGCTTCCTTGACCAAGGCATGCAGCGGCTTGACCAGAATCCGCGAAATCACCCAGCCCAATGGCAGGCACAGCAACAGGATGGCCAGGGTGATCAGCGCGCCTTGCCAGCGCATCCGGAACGCATCCACCAGTAATTCGTCTTCCGGCACCAGCAGCGCCAGTTGCAGACCTTTCGGCCCGCCTTCCTCGATGCCGGTGCGTGCGACGATCCATTGCCGGTCGTTTACTTGCAGACGCTTGCCGATATTGTCGGAGCTGAGCAGCGCGTTCAGCTCAGGGCTGAGATCGGCCGCTCTGGCCAGCCGCGCAGTGCGGTCATCGACGATCAGGCGATGGCTGTCGGGGTAAGCCACGGCGTTGCCGTCGGTGTCGTACAGCGCGATCTCTGTCGAAGGCGTGACCTGGTGCTTGCCCAGGGCGGTCGACAGCGAAGCGAGGGTCAGGTCGGCGCCGATCACCGCGTTCTCGCCGCTGCGCCGGGCCAGCGTGGTGCCGACATTGTGGGTCGAGAAAAATACATAGGGCTCGGTGGTGATTTGCCCGGCCTGTTGCAGGGCGTCGCTGAACCAGGTCCGGCTGCGCGGATCGTACGGCTCTTGGGGATGCTCGCGGCGGTTGATCGGTGTCAGGGCCTGATCAAAGAACAATGATTGCGAGCGTATGGCGCCTTGTGGAGCATGCTCGATGCTCCAGACTTGATAGGCCGCCGCTTCCGGCGCCTGAAGCTGCGCCTTCAGAGCCGGAGTACGCAGCGCGCGCACCATGAAGAAATCGCCATTGGCGTAACCCAGATACAGCGACGCCAGCGCCGGGTTGTCGGTGAGCGACTGGCTGAAGGGTTTGAGCAAGGGCAGGCGTTGTTCCAGATCACTAGCCTGGGCTGCCGGGGTATCCGCCAGCAGGCTCAACAGGTTGCGGATCGGCTGATAGGTTGCCTGCAGATCGAGGCGTACATCCTGCTCGATGCGGTCAAACAGCTTTTCGCTGCTCGACAGGATGATCTGCGTGGTCTGGTGGTAATTGAACAGGCCCAGCACCACTCCGGTGAGCAATAAAAGAAAGGTGAACATGACGCTGATGTGCACGTGCAGCGGCAACCGGCGTTGCTCGGGGCGCAGTGGGCTGTGCATTGCAGGCTCTCCATGAATGTTTAACTCACTGCTCAGCGTCCAAGCATAGTTAAGACTCGCTCACTGTGCCTTGATCGGCCAGGGTCAATTGCTGTTGCAGGGCCTGCGCCAGTTCGAGCATCGCTTGGCTGGTTGCCGCCCAGCGACGGGCAATCTCCTGTGACGCGAGCGCTTGCTGGCAGGCGTCCTCGAGCTCATCGCAACATTCGATCAACCGCGAGGCCTGCGCGATGCGTGCTGCGCCCTTGATCTTGTGCGCAACCACTGCCAGCGCTTCGCGATCATCCTCGGGCGACAGCCTCAGCAGTTCTTCGCGGTCGAGACGGCTGCTCTTGAGCAGTTCCACCAGCATGCGCCGGGTTTGCCCGGGGTTGTTGCCGGTCAGCAGGCTCAGACTTTGCAGGTCGAAGACCGAGGCCGGTGATGCCGGCGTGATGCCGTCGATCCATTGTCCGAGCAAGGTCAGACTCAACGGTTTGAACAGGCAGTCGTCCATGCCGGCGAGCTTGCAGCGCTGGACTTCTTCGGGCTGGGCATTGGCGGTGAAACCCAGCACGGTGCACGGCGGGCGGTGGTTTTGCAGTTCAAGCTGGCGAATCCCACGGGTCATGTCATAGCCGTTCATCAAGGGCATGTTGCAGTCGACGATCACCAGATCGAAATGATCGGCCTTCCACCGCTCGAGGCCGCTGCAGCCATCTTCGGCAATGCTGAAGCGATGACCGAGAAACTCCAGTTGCTGACACATGAGCAAACGGTTGGCCGGATGGTCGTCGACAACCAGGACATGTAACGGCGTTGTCGCAGGCTTGATCAACGGTTCGCTTTTCGGCGGATTCACCTTTGCCGGCAGGCTGTCCAGCGGCAGCGATATGCAAACCTGAGTGCCGATGCCGGGCTGGCTGCTCAACTGCAGTTGTCCGCCCATCATTTCGCACAGGTTGCGACTGATGACCAGCCCGAGTCCGGCGCCGTTTTTTGCCTGCCTACTGCCGTTATCCGCCTGCGAGAAAGGTTCGAACAAGCGCTGTTGATCTTCGGCGCTGATGCCTGAGCCGCTGTCCTGCACGGTCAGCTGCATCAATGTTCGCCCAGCAGCGTCTGCCGGGATCAGGTCGAGGGTGATCCGCACGTGGCCGCTTTCGGTGAACTTTATAGCGTTGCTGACCAGGTTGGACAGCACCTGCTTGAAGCGCAGCGGATCCAGGTGCACATCCACAGCCGGGTGCGGCGGGTTGAAGACGACTTGCAAGGCAAGATTTTTCTGCCGCGCTAGGCCGTCGAAGATGCGCGCAACGGAGGTCACCGTGTCGACCAGATTGATCCACTCCGGAGACAGGCTCAGACGGCCGGACTCAATGCGGGCGATGTCGAGGATATCGCCGATCAGCCCGAGCAGATCCTTGGCCGAATGGTAGGCCGTGTCGATCGAAGCGCGATCGGGGTGCTGCGGATCGATGCGTCGCAGGGTCAGTTCGAGCATGCCGATCACGGCGTTCATCGGTGTACGGATCTCGTGGCTCATGGTTGCCAGGAAGGTACTTTTGGCCCGGTTCGCCTCGTCTGCCTGTTCTTTGGCCGCACGCAGTTTTTCAAACAATTGGCGGCGTTCACTGATATCGATCCAGCCGCCAATGATGCCCTGGACGGCACCGCTGGAGTCGCGGTAGGGAAGTATCCAGTGGTAAATCGTCAGGCGGCGGCTGCCGATGTGCAGAGGCCGGTCGAGTATCAAGGGAATGCCTTCGGCAATGACTCTCTGGTAATCGGCCTGGAATGCCTCGGCCTCGAACGCGTTGCTCAGGGTGCCTTGCACGACGCCTTTGCCGATGATGTCCTCGCGTCTGGCGTTGAAGGCTTCGAGATAACTGTCGTTGCAACTTTGCAGCAGACCCTGGCGATCTCGCACGTAAATCGGGTGTGGTGTGCCGTTAACCAGCGAGCGCATGAACTCCAGTTGATCGTTCAGCGCGCGTTCGGCAGCCTGACGTTGCTTGATCTGGTGGCGCATGTAGGCGTTCCAGGTCAACAACAGCAGCAGGATCAGGCCGGCGGCTGCGACTACTTGGTAGAACAGGCGCTGGTAGTTTTGCCAGATGTTCTGTGATGCCGTGGAGTAACCGCGCCAGCGGCCGTTGATCACGCCGAGCTCCTCGGGAGCGATGCTCAGCAGCGCCTTGTTGATGATCGAGGCCAGTTCGGTGTTGTCACGGGCGGTCGCCAGCGAGAAGGCGGCCTGACTGGTGCCGATGGTGGTGGTGATTTGCAGTGGCCGGTCAAAGATGCGCGAGGAGATGAAATAGTTGGCGATCACCAGCGAGTTCACCGCGCCGTCGACGTGATTGTCGGCCAGCATCGATACGGCGCTGAACGTGTCGGGCGTTTCGATCAGTTCGATACCCGGAAAATTCTCATGCAAGTAGGCGACCAGCGGGTTGCCCTGGGCGATCGCCAGCCGCTTGCCTTTGAGTTGGGCCAGGTTGGTCGGGCTGTCGGCGCTTTTGCGGGTCAGCAGCACGTAGGAATTTTCCAGATAGGGACGACTGAAACTCAGGTTTTTTTCACGTTCGGCGCTGGGCAGCAGGGCGGCAATCAGATCGGCCTTGTGATTGTCGATCTGCCTGATCATTTCCGCATCGTTACGGCTGCGCTGGATTTCGAAACGCAGGCCGGTACGCAAGCGGATCAGCTCGAGCAGGTCGGCACTGATGCCGCGGAAATTGCCGGCGCTGTCGAAGAAGGTCAACGGTGCGTACGCCTCATTGACCACTACGCTGACGACGGGATGCTGCTTGAGCCAGTTCTCCTCACGATCCGTCAGCTGGAGTTTACTGTCGGTGAGCAGCAGGTCGCTGCCGGCGCTCCAGCGTTTGGCGATGTCATCGCGCTGGCTGCGCGGGATCGCTGCTAGCACGGTGTCGATGATGCCCAGCAACTGCGGATTGCTGCGCCGCACGGCGAAGCTGAAGCCATGGGCTTCCTGCTTGCCGAAGTTGGCCATGCGGACGTTATTGAGATAGCCCTTGTTGATCATGTAATGGGTGGAGAGGGTGTCGCCGAGAAACACATCGGCCTGGTCGAAGGCCACCGCGTTGATTGCGTTCTGATAGGACGGATAGCAGGTGATCAGCGCTTTGGGATACAGCGCCTTGATCTCCGGCAGCGGCAAATAGTGATACACCATGCTCAGGCGCAGGCCGGCGAGGCCTTCGGTTAGCGAGCGGGTTTCATCTTCGCGGGTCACCAGTACCGGCTGATCGACCGCGTAAGGTGTGGAGAGCGCGAGGTTGGCATTGCCTGCTTCGTAGCCGTTGGCTGTGCCAAGCAGGTCGATCTGGCCATCGATCAAGGCGCGAATGGCAGCCTCGCGCGAGGGAAAGCGTTGCACGCGAATCGGCAAACCGGTGGCTTGACCGAGAATCCCTGCGTAATCGGCGGTCAGTCCCTCGTAGTCCTGGCCACTGACGGTCATGTCGAATGGCGGGTAATCAGGTGCGGAGGTACCCAGTTTCAGTTCGCTGCGAGTCTGTAGCCATTGCCGTTGTGACGATTGCAGGACAATCCCGACAGCCTCGGTTGCCGAGCGGCTGAGCAACGCATAGTCGGGTGAGGGGCTTGGCGAGGCGAAGGCATTGGCGCTCAGATACAGAACGGCGCTCAAGGTGATCAGGTAGTCCTTCAGACGGCTGGGCATGTGGGGTCTCACACGAGTGCGTTGCGTTTGGCCATCTCGATAAGTTCTACAAGGGATCTGGCTTTGAGTTTTTGCATCAGACGCTTTTTATAAGTGCTGACGGTCTTGTTGCTCAGAAACATGCCCTTGGCAATTTCCTTGTTGGTGCGTCCTTGTGCAAATAACTGCAATACCATCAGCTCGCGATCATTAACGGATTTGAATAGTTCAAGTTCTGCATATCGAGTGTCATCGCTGCGCACCGGATTAAGTGCCTGACTGGGGAAGTAGTTGTAACCGGAAAGTACCGCTTTGATTGCGCTGACCAATTCGCTCAAGTCTTCCTGCTTGCAGACATATCCCGATGCACCGGATTGCATGCAGCGGATACCGAACAGCGTAGGACACTGCGCCGTCAGAATCAGAATCTTGAAATTGGAACCCATGGTGTTGAAGCGGGCCAGTACTTCGAGGCCGTCCAGCTTGGGAATGCTGATATCGAGAATGACCAGGTCGGGCATGCATTCACGGACCATCTGCATGGCATCGACACCGTTATCGGTCTCACCGACGACCTTGTAGCCTTCATGTTCCAGGAGCATTCGCACGGCGAGGCGGATGACCGGATGATCGTCCACAATAAAAACGGAGTTCATAAATAGAGTCCCATGCAAGCATGAATAAAGCGCGCACCTTAGCTCAGATGCATGAGCACTCGCATGGACTGGTAGTGTCGCGACTACGTTATCGGATTAATCCTACGCGTAATGAAGAAATGGACTACGTTGAAATTAGGATTGGCGTAAGGAAGCACGAGAGTTCAATTCGCCGAAGATGGAAATTATCCGAGAGCCAATATTGATCTCCAATTATTTACTGGTGTTTAAAGTTGTGTTTAACAAGTGCGGTTCGTTTTGTTTGGTTGCCTGGGTCAGCGCGATCCAGTCTTACCAGTTTAAAGAACGCGTATAACGTTCGTGGCGATAACTCACCGGGCATCAGCCGGCCAGACCAATGGCCGGCTGATGGGGGACGATCAATGACTTGAGCGGCCGGTCATTTCCAGTGCCATGTCACTGGCGTAACTGTCGGTCATGCCGGCGATGAAATCGATCATGCGCAGAAACGAACTGTGCAGCGAACCTTGAGGGTCCGGCGCATTGTTGCCGAGCAAATCGAGAATACGCCGGCTCTTGAACGACGGCGTGCGGCCGTTGTGCTGCTCCAGCGCGGCACCGCAGAACGAATTGAGCAGAATCTCCAGCGTGGTATACGCGCCGATCTCATGCAGCGTCTTGCGCTTGTCCTGGAAGATCTTCTTGCGCGCGATGTCCTTGGCGTTCAACACGCAGCGCTTTGCCGGCCCGTGCATGTGTTCGACCAGATCGCCGTGCAGTGTGCCGGCGAGCAGGGCATCCTGCTGTTCGACAAATGCCCGCGCCGCCGCGTTGGTCAGGTGCTCGATGGCCTTGCCGCGCAGGATCGCCAGTTTACGCCGCCGGGAATCCTGCGGGCCGAGCTGGCGATAGGTTTCCGGCAAATCGTCGCCGACCAGACCGAGCAGCAGTGACTCGACTTCGGCGTATTCGAGCAGCTCCATTTCCAGACCGTCTTCGAGATCGATCAGCGCGTAGCAGATGTCATCGGCAGCCTCCATCAAGTACACCAATGGATGGCGTGCCCAGCGCTGGTCTTCGATTTGCGGCAGACCGAGTTTGTGCGCGATCTGTTCGAGCAATGGCAGCTCGCTTTGGTAGCAGCCGAATTTGTGTTTCTTGTAGCCGAGGGAGTCGGCGTGGCGCGCGGTCCACGGGTACTTCAGATAGGTGCCCAGCGTCGCGTAAGTCAGGCGCGTGCCGCCATCGAACTGGTGATATTCAAGCTGCGTCAGCACGCGAAAGCCTTGAGCATTGCCCTCGAAATTGAGGAAGTCACCACGCTCGGCTTCGCTCATGCCATCGAGCCAGCCGCGCCCGGCGGCTTGTTGAAACCAGTGGCGAATCGCGTCTTCGCCGGAATGGCCGAATGGCGGATTGCCGATGTCATGGGCCAGGCAGGCCGACTGCACGACCATGCCGAGGTCGGCCGGGTCGCACCAGTCTGGCAGCGCGCTGCGCAAGGTTTCACCGACACGCATGCCCAGCGAACGGCCGACACAACTGACTTCCAGCGAATGGGTCAGGCGCGTGTGAATGTGATCGTTGCTGGTGACCGGATGCACTTGGGTCTTGCGCCCGAGGCGGCGGAAGGCCCCGGAGAAAATGATGCGGTCATGGTCTTTGT
This sequence comes from Pseudomonas sp. 2957, assembly GCF_031456345.1. Taxonomy (NCBI): domain Bacteria; kingdom Pseudomonadati; phylum Pseudomonadota; class Gammaproteobacteria; order Pseudomonadales; family Pseudomonadaceae; genus Pseudomonas; species Pseudomonas sp. 2957. The sequence goes on along the minus strand of NZ_JAVDUL010000003.1, from coordinate 69,733 downwards.
GAAAAGGGCTGCGGCCGAGTTCTTGCGGGCTGTGCAGCGGCTTGCCGAGGCGTTCGCGGTTGAGCAGGGTTGGCCAATCCAAGGCTGAATCTCTCCGTCTGGTGACTGATCGCCCTAGCTTCCCGGTTCGGCCCCGCGCCTGCAAGCGGAACTACAGACCCGCCGCATCGATATCGATCAGCAGCAGCCGTTCACCGTTATCGAAGAACTGTCCGGCAGTCAGGCAATACTGGTTGCTGGTGGCGTCGCGATAGGTGTTGGACAGGGTCAGGCGGCGTTCTTCCCAGCCTTCGGCCAGCAGATGATAGAAGTACGGTCGCCACGACCAGTTGTGCCCCAGATAGCGATCATCGGCGAACCAGCCGTTATGGCGCCATTCCAGGTTGGGGGTCAGCTGCGTGCCGTGGCGGTCGCACTGATAAAAGCGCAGCAGCCAGGGAAACGCCTGCAATTGCGGCAACGCACTGAGCGGGGCGCGGGCCTGCGCCCATTGCTGCAGAATCGCCATCAGTTCGCTGAGCTGCTGACGCATTTGCATCAGCCGCCCGCGCTCGCTGAGTTTCTGCTTCACGTAGCGTTGCCGCAATTGCGCGAAATGCGCGACGAAGGCATCGGTAGCGAAGAATTCTTCTTGTGCCCGGGCGAAGAGAAATCCCTGCACATAGCGCGAGCCGCACTCCAGCGCGAAATTCAGCTGCGCTTCGGTTTCGACGCCTTCGGCGATGATCCAGCAGCCGGTTTTCTCGGCCATCTGGGCGAGAGCCTTTACCACATCGCTGCTCGGTCCGCCGAGGGCTGCAGCCTGAAACAGGCGCATATCGAGCTTGAGAATGTCCGGTTGCAGGGCCAGCACCCGATCCAGCTGCGAATAGCCTGCGCCGAAATCATCAATGGCGATTCTCGCCCCTGCGTCACGGTAGCGCCCGACCACGTGGGCCAGGCGTTCGCTGTTACCACCCAGTTCGGTGATCTCGAAAACGATGCGCTGCGGATCAACCTCGTGTCGCGCCAGTTGTTTGAGACTTGGCAGCGCTTGATCGGCGCGCAGGCGGCTGATCCAGCGTGGCGACATGTTCAGACTGAGAAACCACTCGGCCGGCGCTTCATGCAGGCGGCTGAGGGCGTGATCACGGATTTGCCGGTCGAGACGGCGCAAGGCAGTGGCCGGCGTGCTCGGATCGGCGAACAACGGTCCTACCGAGGTCAGTTGACCATCGCTCTGACGCAGGCGACCCAATGCTTCGACGCCTGCAATGCGGCCGGTGGCGGTATCGATGAAAGGCTGAAAACAGGCGAGCGGTTGCCCGTCGATCACGGCAAGTCCTTAATCTTGTTTTTGGTTTGGCCGCGCTTGCCGGATAGGCACGCGGGATGGAATCTCCCGATAAGGAGATTCATCCCGGCGCTACTGCAAGAATGTAGCCAGAAGGGCGATTCAGCGTTTGCCCGAGCTGTGCATGACCAGTCTGATCAGCGGCCCAAGCGTCGTGCCCAGACGCAGCAGTCGCGTCAAACCGCCACCACTGCTGCGTTTCGAGCCTTTGCCGGTGAGGAAACCCAGCAGCGTCACCGCCGCCACGCCCCACAACGGCGCGTGCTTGATGCCGAAACCATCCTGCACGTTCTGCTTCATGCCACGCATGCGCTGCAACGGTTGCAGCACTTGCGCGGTTTCGTGGCGGATTTCCTGACGGTGCATTTCCATGCGCAGGCGGATCAGCGCCTTGCGCATTTCCCGGCGGGAGCTGTTGTGCGGAAGTTCAGGCAGGCTCATGGCAGCAGACGCTCCCGGTCGTTGGCCAGCTCTTCGAGCGTGCCGTGGAAAGGCGAGGACTCATCGAAAATCGCCGCTTTGAGGCGCAGACCGCAGAAGATCGACGCCAGCGTGTAAAACACGCACAGGCCGATGATCGCCGCCAGGCGGTAGGTGTCCCAGAAGATGATCATCACCAGCGTCGACAGACCTACCAGCAACAGCAGGGCAAAAACCAGCGCCAGGCCTGCGAACAGCAGCAGGCTGACAGTGCGTGATTTCTGCTCCTGCAGCTCGATGCCGAACAGTTCGACATGACTGTGCAGCAGGCCCAGAACGGCAGCGCCGAGGCGACGCGTAGAGGAGGCGGTGCCCGCAGTCGGGCCGGATTCACCGATCGACATGATCAGCGCCGAGTTGCCAGCAGGCCGATCAGAAAGCCGACGCCGGCAGCGATGCCCACCGACTGCCATGGGTTGGCCGACACATAGTCTTCAGTAGCGGTTACGGCCGCCTGACCGCGCTCACGCAGGGTGTCTTCGGTCACCTTCAGGGTTTCCCGGGCACGCAGCAGGCTGTCATGAATCTGGGCACGCAGCTCATCGGCCTGATCACCCGCGAGGGTCTTGGTGTGTTCGAGCAAGCGTTCGGTGTCGGCGACCAGAGTCTGGAAGTCGTTCATCAGGATTTCTTGAGCAGTCTTTGCCTTGATGCTGGCCATGGGTGGATCTCCGTAGGTGGCTTTGAAGCGTTCGAGTATGAGCCTTGCGCGAAGGTTCAGTGCAAATGCCTGGTACAACTTTTGCTGTGTCGTGGTGCGTCGCTCGGTATATGTGCGCTGTTGCCGGGCGTCCCAGCAGAAAAACTCTAATTAATTTACTAGCAGTTCGTGATCGGACATCGATAAATGCGCCAAATCAGTTCATCAACCCCTCCCGTTGCATGACTGGTGAGTCTTGATTTGGTGCATGAAATGCCCGCATGAACCGCTTTGGTGCCTTTCAGCCTTGGGTCTGCCTCCTCATGGAAAATCTGCAAAGCGCTGTGGACACGCTGGTTCACAGCTCCAACACGTTGTTCATTCTGATCGGTGCGGTGATGGTACTGGCGATGCACGCCGGTTTCGCCTTTCTGGAGGTCGGCACGGTCCGGCAGAAGAACCAGGTCAACGCGCTGGCGAAAATCCTCAGCGACTTCGCCGTCTCGACCCAGGCCTATTTCTTTATAGGCTATTGGATCTCCTATGGCGTCACCTTCATGCAACCGGCGGCGGTGCTCACGGCTGACCATGGCTATGGACTGGTGAAGTTTTTCTTTCTGCTGACCTTCGCTGCCGCGATCCCGGCGATCATTTCCGGCGGCATTGCCGAACGCGCGCGGTTTGTCCCGCAGTTGTGCGCGACGGCGCTGATCGTGGCGTTTATCTATCCGTTCTTCGAAGGGCTGATCTGGAACGGCAACTTCGGTTTGCAAAGCTGGCTGGCGGCGCAGTTTGGCGCGGCATTCCATGATTTCGCCGGCTCGGTGGTGGTGCATGCCGTGGGCGGTTGGCTGGCGTTGGCCGCTGTTCTGCTGCTCGGGCCGCGCAATGGTCGCTATCGCGATGGACGCCTGGTCGCGTTCGCGCCGTCGAGCATTCCGTTTCTCGCACTGGGCTCGTGGATCCTGATTGTCGGCTGGTTCGGCTTCAACGTGATGAGCGCGCAGACGCTGCAAGGCGTCAGTGGCCTGGTCGCGGTCAACTCGCTGATGGCCATGGTCGGCGGTACCGTCGCGGCGTTGATCGTTGGGCGCAATGACCCGGGCTTTCTGCACAACGGCCCGCTGGCCGGGCTGGTGGCGATTTGCGCCGGCTCCGACCTGATGCATCCGGTCGGAGCGCTGGTGACCGGCGCGATCGCCGGAGCCTTGTTTGTCTGGTGCTTTACCGCTGCGCAAGTCAAATGGCGCATCGATGATGTCTTGGGTGTCTGGCCGTTGCATGGTTTGTGTGGCGTGTGGGGCGGGATTGCCTGCGGCATCTTCGGTCAGTCTGCGCTGGGTGGCCTGGGCGGCGTCAGCCTGATCAGCCAGTTGATCGGCACTGCGCTTGGCGTCGCGGTGGCGCTGGTCGGCGGCTTCGTCGTCTACGGCGCGATCAAGGCATTGCATGGGCTGCGCCTGAGTCAGGAACAAGAGTATTACGGCGCCGACCTGTCGCTGCACAAGATCGGCGCGGTGAGTCAGGACTAGATTTCCTCATCATTGGCTCCGGGATAGAAACCGTGGAGCAGGCGATAGCGATCGATACGCACTTGATCGACCTTCTCCTGCACTTTGTGCGCGGGCAGGCCAAGCATGATCAGCGCGTGTGAAGCGAGCATCAGGCTCGACTCCAGAAGCTCCGGCACCACCTCGGTGGCGCCGGCGGCTCTGAGCTCCGCCGATTGGCTGTCGTCACGGGTGCGTACCAGAATCGGCACCTGTCGGTTGAGTCGCCGGGCTTCGCGCAGAATGCGCAACGCCACGTCACTTTGATCCACGGCAATCACCAGCAGCCTGGCGCGCAACAGGCCAACCGCAGTAAGCAGATCGCCACGCGACGAGTCGCCGTAATGCACGTCGCTTTCCGCGGATGCGGCTTCCTGCACCCGCACCGGATCGTTGTCCAGCGCAACATAGGCTTGCCCCGCATTGCCCATGAAGCGGCCGATGGACTGGCCGACGCGACCGTAGCCGCAGATCACCACGTGCTGGTCGAGGTCGGCGTTGAGCGCGCTGATCTGTTCGATCTGCGCCTCCTGATTGGGCTTGCGGTGCAGCACGGCCGCAATGCGCGGCGCCGCACGCAACAGCAGTGGCGTGAGCAGCATCGAACAGAACGTCGCCGCGAGCAGCAGCGCCCCCGGCTCGGCCGGCAACAGACTGTTCTGCTGCATCTGCGCCATCAAGGCAAAACAGAACTCCCCGCCCTGGGCCAGGGCCAGACCGCTGCGCCACGCGGTTTCGCTGTCACTGCCGCGCCACTTCACCAGCAGCGCGACCACGGTGCCCTTGATCAGCATCAGGCCAAGCGTAAGGCCGATGATCAACAGGCTGTGACTGACGAACAGTTGCAGGTCGATGAGCATGCCGATGCTGACGAAGAACACGCCGAGCAGAATGTCGCGAAAGGGCCGGATGTCAGCTTCGATCTGGTGCCGGTAATGGCTTTCCCCGAGCAACATGCCGGCAAGGAAAGCGCCGAGTGCAGGCGACAGCCCCAGCAAGTGCGTGAGCCAGGCAGTCAGCAGCACGATCACCAGCGCCAGCAGGACGAACAGCTCCGCCGAACGCGAGGCCGCCACTTCATGAAACAGCCGTGGCAATAACCAGCGACTGGCGAGCAGCAGGCCGAAGAACAGCACCAAGGTTTTGCCCAGGGTCAACGGCAAGGCCCAATACCAGGCCTGCTCGCTGGTGCCGGCGAAGACCGGAACCAGTGTCAGCAGCAATACCGCGACAACGTCCTGAAACAGCAACACGCCGACCGCGTTCTGGCCGTGGCTGCTGAACACTTCACCAAGACTGCCCAGCTCCTTGGTCACGATCGCCGTGGATGACAGCGATAATCCGGCACCGAGCAACAGCGCCGGCATCAGCGGCATGCCCAGGCCCATCAACAGGGTGCCGAGCAGCGCTGCGCTGATCAGCACTTGCTGACTGCCGAGGCGAAACACCACCTGGCGCAGCGCAATCATCTTCGACAGGGAGAACTCCAGGCCTAGCGAAAACAGCAGAAACACCACGCCCAGCTCGGCGACATCCGGCAGATGTTCGCTCTCGTTGACCCAGTCGAATGCGTTCGGCCCGACCAGTAATCCCACGCACAGGTAACCCAGTACCGGCGGCAGTCGCAGGCGCCGGAACAGGGCAATCACCACCAGGGATGAGGCGAGGATGATCAACAGATTTGCAAACACGGGACACTCCGCTGTCAGGGCGTTGGCCTCTGAAGCGTAGAGGCAAAAAGTCCGCGAGGATGACGCATTTGCAATTTGCGCTGAATGATTTGCGTCAGGATTTTGCGCCGGGAGCGCTGGGTCCTTTGAGCGGCGCTGGGTCGACGAGGGTTTAGTGGCGTCCTAGAATGGGCTCACTTGTTTTCCGGTAATGCCGTCATGCCTCCTGAATGTCAGCTGTTCGGCACCCTCGGGTGTCACCTGTGTGAAGTCGCCGAAGCCGAGCTGATGCCCTTCGTCGAGCATGGTCTGCTGGTTGAACTGGTGGACATTGCCGAAGACGAATCGTGGTTCGAAAAATACAGCTTGCGCATCCCGGTACTGCGGCGCGTTGACACTGGCGCGGAGCTGGATTGGCCGTTCAGTGGCGATGAAATCGCGGCGTTTTTACGATGATGGGGTTTACTACCGTTCTTCCGCTGGTCGCAGCGATACATCCTTGCGTTGGCGCTCGCTGACTTCTTCGGTTACTGTATGTCCATACAGCAATCGAGTCAGAGGGATGAACCGTGGTCAATGTCGAACAGTTGAAGAGCAGCGTTAACCGGATGTCGGTCGACGTGGTGCGCGAGGCCGTCCTCGAATTGCGCCTGGACGGGCTGGTCACGGAAGGCAAGACGCCGTTCAACAAGCTGCATTTCAACACCTGCTTTGCCGAGATCGAAGCCCTGTTCCAGCGCGCCGGTTATCACAAGCAGCTGGATGTGGTCGGTTATCAGGGCCTGCTGTATGCCTTGTACGATCCGGGTCGCTGGGAGGCGGTCGATGTCTTGCGCTGGCTGAAGGAGTTCACCGAAGCGGCGGCCCTCAAGTCGATTCCGGCCTGATGAAACTGCGCTAGGTGGCTTTGCCTCACTGTTGGATAATGCCGGCCTGCATTGAGGATTTCTGTTTCGTATGACCAGCCCCGTATTTTCCGCTGCGCACAATCAGGCCAGCACCTTGTATTTGCCGCCCGGTCCTTGGCTGACAGTGCTCGATTGCCTGTGCGAGCACTTCAGCGCTATCGGCCGCGAACAATGGCTCGACCGGATTGCTCGCGGGCGGGTGCTGGATGCGCAGGGCCAGCCGATTGCGCTGGACTTGCCGTACAAGGAAGGTCTGCGCATTCACTACTTTCGCGAAGTGCCGGACGAGAAGCCGATCCCGGTGCTCGAGTCGATTCTCTACGCTGACGAACATCTGGTAGTGGCCGACAAACCTCATTTTCTGCCAGTCACCCCGGCCGGGGAATATGTCGAACAAACCCTGCTGCGCCGGCTGATCCGTCGGCTGGACAATCCGCATCTGGTGCCGCTGCACCGCATCGACCGGCACACGGCAGGTTTGGTGATCTTCTCGGCCAACCCGCAAACCCGCTCGGCCTATCAGTCGTTGTTCCCGACGCGGCAGATCGACAAGCGCTATGAAGCGATCGCCCCGGCGCTGCCCGAGCTGAATTTCCCGTTGGTGCACAAGAGCCGTTTGGTCGATGGCGAGCCGTTCTTCCGCATGCAAGAAGGGCCTGGCGTCAGCAACACCGAAACGGCGGTCGAGGTGCGTGAGAAAAATGGTGATCTGTGGCGCTATGGCCTCTATCCCGTGACGGGCAAGAAGCATCAGTTGCGGGTGCACATGACGGCGCTGGGAGCGAGTATTTGCAACGACCCGTTTTATCCGACGGTGTTGAAAGATGTCGAGGACGACTACGCCAACCCGTTGAAGCTGCTTGCGCAAGGCCTGCGCTTCATTGACCCGGTGACCGGGGAATTGCGGGAGTTCGAGAGTCGAATCACCTTGCAGTGGTAATGCTGAAACTGCTTTCCGAGCGCCCATGAAAAAGCCCGCATGACAATGCGGGCTTTTCTGTATCCGGTAACGACGCGGAGCCTTACAGCTCTTTAACGGTACGAACCTGATCCTTGTTGATGCGGGTCTCTTTGCCGTCCAGCTGCTGGAACTCGTAGAAGCCCGAATCATCATCGTATTTCGGGGTGTCGACGGCCTGGATTTCGCGACCGTCATTCAAGGTGATCACTGTCGGCGAGGAGCAACCGGCGAGGGTTGCCAGGCCCAGTGCGAGCATGAAAGTGGCGAGGGTCCGTTGAGTCATGAGTGTGTCTCCGAATGGGAAATCTTCTGGTTACTGAGCTTGAGACGTAAACAAGGCGTGAGAGTTCCTTGGATAGTGTCAGTCTGACACAGTGTTGTGCAGATGTAACAATTCGGGGGTGTTGAGGTTGGCCAGTCGCGGGTCGTTGTCAGGGCATTGCAATGCGACGGCGCCGAGACTGCGCATCACCCTGCCCGGGCTGCGCTCGCCTGCATTCCAGGCTGCTTCGAACGCTGGCAACAGCGCCACCGGAATCACGCACAACAGCGGTTCCCAGTGCTCGCCGTGGCGCAGCATTAAAGGTTTTTCACGTTGCAGATCGGCAGTGGTCAGCATGGCTTCCAGCAACGCCGTGTCGATTCGCGGCACATCGCATGGCAACACCAGCAAATGCGCATGGCGCGCCGCTTTCAGTCCAGCACGAATACCGGCCAGCGGCCCGGGGAAATCGCCTTCATCATCCATTACCAACTGATCGGCAAACCCGGCATAACGCTCGCGATTGCGGTTGCACGAGATGATCAGATCGTCGGTCAGCGGCCGTACCTTGCGCTGGAGATGCGCGATCAACGGCTCGCCCAGCCACTCGATGAGGCCCTTGTCCTGACCGCCCATGCGTTGACCGCGTCCACCGGCCAGAAGCAGGACGGAGCAGGGTGGCAACGGCTTGTTCGAGGGCATGACGACTCTCCAGAGGGGCGGCGGAAAAATGAGCCGCTGTGATATAACACCGGGCTGTTTCCCCTACAACTGGAAGAGCCTATGAAAGCCAAGGCTGATGTACCTTTCGTGCCGCTCAATATTGCGGTGCTGACTGTCAGCGACACCCGAACCCTGGAAACCGATACCTCCGGCCAGGTCTTCGTCGATCGCTTGATCGCGGCCGGTCACGCGCTGGCCGAGCGTGTTTTGCTTAAAGATGATCTCTACAAAATTCGCGCGCAAGTCGCCAATTGGATTGCCGACGATGTGGTTCAGGTCGTGCTGATTACCGGCGGCACCGGCTTCACCGGGCGTGACAGCACACCGGAAGCGGTGGCGTGCCTGCTCGACAAGCAGGTCGACGGATTCGGCGAACTGTTCCGCCAGATCTCCGTGGCCGACATCGGCACTTCGACCGTGCAGTCCCGGGCCTTGGCGGGTCTGGCCAACGGCACGCTGGTGTGCTGCCTGCCGGGTTCGACCAATGCGGTGCGCACTGGCTGGGATGGCATTCTTGCTGAGCAACTGGACGCCCGTCATCGTCCGTGCAACTTCGTCACCCATCTGAAGCAGGCGGCGCCTTGTGAATCCCGTGGGTAAGCCGGGCAAGACCGGCAGTCTGCTGCCTGTCGAAACGGCGCTCGAGCGTTTGCTGGCCATGGCCGATGCGTCGCGCATTGTCGAGTGCGAGCACTTGCCGCTGGCTCAGGTCGAAGGGCGGGTGCTGGCTGAAGATCTGATCTCGACGCTGGATCTGCCGCCGTGGCCGAACAGCGCCATGGACGGCTACGCCTTGAACCTGGCGGATTGGCAGGGCGAGCCGCTGCCAGTCAGCCAAAAAGTTTTTGCCGGGCAATCTCCGCAGCCGTTGGAACCAGGCAGCTGCGCACGCATCTTTACCGGGGCACCGCTGCCGCCGGGCGCTGACTGTGTCGAGATGCAGGAAAATGCCGAAGTTCAGGCCGACGGCCGAGTGCGCTTTCTTGAGCCTTTGAAGGCCGGGCAGAACATTCGTCCGCAAGGGCAGGAAACCACGGTCGGCGAATTGGTACTGCAAGCTGGAACCCGGCTCGGACCGATTGAGCAAGGCCTGGCTGCTTCGCTTGGCTGTGCCGGGGTTAACGTCGTGCGCAAGCCGCGGGTGGCGGTTCTGTCCACTGGGGACGAGCTGGTTGAACCCGGTCAGGCATTGGGTCCGGGCCAGATCTACAACAGCAATCGCGTACTTCTGTGCAGCTGGTTGCAGCGTCTGGGCTGCGAAGTGATCGATGGCGGAATTCTTCTGGACGATCTGCCCGCGACGCGGGCGCGGCTGGGCGAACTGCAAAATGTCGATCTGATTCTGTCTACTGGCGGTGTCTCGGTCGGTGAAGCGGATTTTCTCGGCCTTGCCTTGCGAGAGGAAGGCGAACTGGCCTTGTGGAAGCTGGCCATCAAGCCTGGAAAACCGTTGACGTTCGGCCATTTCCGCAACGTGCCGGTGATTGGCCTGCCCGGCAATCCCGCCTCTACGCTGGTGACGTTCGCCTTGCTGACGCGGCCTTATCTGTTGCGACGCCTGGGTGTGCAAGATGTCGAGCCGCTCAAGTTTGCAGTGCCAGCAGGCTTTGTCTGGCCGGTGGCCGGCAACCGTCGTGAATATCTGCGCGGGCGCTTGGAGCAGGGGCGGGCGATCATTTACCGCAACCAGAGTTCGGGTGTGCTGCGTAGCGCGGCGTGGGCCGACGGATTGGTGGAAGTCCGAGAAGGCCGCACGCTGAGCGAGGGTGATGCAGTGAGCTTCATTCCCCTCAGTGACCTTCTGGGGTAGAGCATCTCGCCCATGCACGCGTCGGCTGATACGCACGGCGCGTGCAACGAATGATTCGGTCAGTTGCTGATCAATGTCACCAACTGGTCGAATCGGCTGTTGGCCACCCAGCCCAGCAGTCCGAGGATGACAGCGGTGGCACCCGCCGAATACGCCAGGCGGTGTTTGATCGTCCGGACATCATTGAGCACTTCGTCCATATCGCGGCGCATGTATTTGAAGTGAGTCTCCAGCTCGCTGACTCGGGGTTCCATATCAAACTCTCCAGGGGTCTTGGCGCTGTTACAGAAGTCTGGTTTCTTGCTGGCACGACTTTCGGCGAGAGCGGCGACCGGGCTCACCGGTGCCTTGGTTTCATGGTTGTGCATGGAAGTTCTCGCCGATCGTATCAACTGCACGCTTGCTGGTTTTGCCATTGCTCGATTCATGGAAATAAATCGGGGGGTATCCGTTCATTACCGGCACATCCTTGTGTTAATGGGTTGAAGGTTGATGCTGCTGGCACACGGTGACCCAATGGTCGGACGGGGTCAATTAAGCCGATTCCTCTTGTTTCGTAAGAAAAAATACCGCTGTGTAGGACGCCAGCAGTTGGACGAAGAATTAATTGCCAGCTCGGTGGCTTTTTTAAGGCGCACAGTGGTCAAGATGTTTCAATCGATTTCAATTCTTGGAGTGACGTTATGAGTGAACGCCGGGCACTGCTGATCTTGCATGGCAAACAGGCACTCAACGAGGATGTCCGCGCTGCCGTCGAAGCCAAGCGTGAGCAAGGCTGGGAACTGGCTGTGCGAGTGACCTGGGAGGCCGGCGACGCCCAGCGTCTGGTCGAGGAAGCGTTGGCGGCCGGCTACAGCAAAATCATCGCCGGTGGCGGTGATGGCACGTTGCGCGATATTGCCGAGGCGCTGGCTCAGCATCCGCAAAAAGCCAGTCTTGTGTTGCTGCCGCTGGGAACCGCCAACGATTTCTCCCGCGCCGCCGGTATTTCCCTGGAGCCTGCCGAAGCCCTTGAGCTACTGGATGTTCAGCCCTCGGATATCGATCTGGGCGAAGTGGGCGGGCAGATTTTCCTCAACATGGCGACCGGCGGATTCGGCAGCCAGGTGACCGCCAATACTTCGGAAGATCTGAAGAAGGTCTTGGGCGGCGCCGCGTATCTGTTTACCGGCCTGACCCGGTTCAGCGAACTGCATGCCGCTTACGGCGAGTTGCAAGGCCCGGATTTCCATTGGCAGGGTGAGCTGCTGGCGCTGGGTATCGGTAACGGTCGGCAGGCGGGTGGCGGCCATGTGCTGTGCCCCGAGGCACAGGTCGATGATGGTTTGCTGGACATCAGTATCCTGCCGGCACCGCAAGAACTGGTCGGCACGCTGAAGAATCTGCTGAGCGAGGGCTTCGGCCTCGACAACATGTTCGTGCGGGCGCGATTGCCGTGGGTCGAGATCAAGGTCGCCGAAGGGCTGAGCATCAATCTCGACGGCGAGCCGCTGGAAGGCGACAGTCTGCGTTTTGTTGCGAAACCCGCAGCGTTGCAGGTGCACTTGCCGAAAGACTCGCCGTTATTGGGCCAACAACCGTCAATCAGTCATCAAGGCTGATGATCTGCTCGCGCACGGCGAACAGCACCAGGCCCGCCACGTCATAGATCTGCAGGCGCTTCATGATCTGTGCGCGGTGGGTTTCCACGGTCTTGACGCTCAAGCCCAGGCCGTTGGCGATTTCCCGGGTCGATTTGCCGCGCACGATCAGGCGAAGGATTTCCAGCTGGCGCGCGGTCAGATTGTGCGAATCGGCGATGTCCGGCTGGCTTTTCTGGTTGCGGGTCAGTGCCTGATTGATCACGGTGTGAGCGATGGCCGGGCTGAGATAGCGTTCGTTGTTGCGCAGGGCTTCCAGCGCGTGCTCGAGCTCGGTGGCCGTGGTGTCCTTGAGCAGGTAGCCATGGGCACCGGACTCCAGCGCTTGCATGATCAGCGCCGGGTCGGTGTGCATCGACAGAATCAGCACTTTGCTCTGCGGCCGCACACGCTTGAGGCGTTGCAGCGCTTCCAGGCCACCGGTTTCCCGCATCGAGATGTCCAGCAATACGATGTCGGGGCTCAGTTGCTCGACCATTTCGAGCAATTGCGAACCATCACTGGCTTCGCCGACTACCGCGTAACCGGGAATATCCAGAACCAGAGCACGCACGCCGGCTCTGATCAGCGAGTGGTCATCCACCAGAAGTAAGTTACAAGTCAACGCATAACCTTATTCGTACTGGCCCGTTCGAGTGCCCGAGGCGCCCACGGGAATAGTGCTTCGATTCGAGTGCCTTTGCCCGGCTCGCTGATAACGCTCAATGTGCCGCCCAACTGTTCGATACGCTCGGCCATTCCGGCCATGCCGCGTTGACCTTCTCTGGCCGGGTCGGCCGCCGGGGCAAAACCCAGGCCGTCATCACTGATCAACAGCGTCAGACCTTGCGGCAATCGCTGTACCCGAATCAACAGGTTTTTTGCCTGTGCGTGGCGCAGGATGTTGGTCACGGCTTCCTGGGCAATGCGAAACGCGGCGACGGCCATTTCCTCGGGGATGCCGTTGAGCCGCTGCTGGCAATCGAGACTCCAGTTGACCGGCGTGTTGGCCAGTGTCTTGAGCAAGTGCGCACGCAGGCTGGCTTCGAGGCCCAGACTGGTCAATTGACGTGGATTGAGAATCGCCGAGACGTCACGCACCTTGGTCAGGGTTTCATCCAGTGTGTCGCAGAGCACCTTGCATTGTTCCTGCAGATCCTCCGGCAGGCGGCGTTTGAGCCAGTCACTTTGCAGCTTGGCGGCAGTGAGCAACTGGCCGATATCGTCGTGCAATTCACGGCTGAGGCGATGACGCTCGTTTTCCTGGACTTGCAGAAGTCGATCAGCCAGCTCTTGTGGTTGAAACTTGATCGATTTGCGTGACAAGCGATATTGCACCCAGACGCACGCGGTGGCGGCGATGTCGAGCGCCAGCAATCCCAAAGGAAGGCGTGCGGAAACAACATACGCCAGCAGACTGCCCAAGGTCGCCAGAACACACAGAACAAGTGTGAAGCGCCGGGCGTTTTCCCGAGAAGGTGGCCATGTAATGAGTGACTTGAGACTGGCGTACATAACGGATGGAGCCAATGGATGTTCGCTGCGGGCAGACCGACCGGTGACTGGCGGATCTCTGTGTGGAAATACTGTCATTTATGTTATTGATTCAAACCGCATTCATTAAGCGATCATTGACCGGCAATAACATCGAAAAGGTAACACTGAAGTCAGTATGCCATTAACCGGCAGGTAACTAACCGGCGGCATAATACCACTTAACATACCGTTGGTCGCGGTTGCTATATATGTCTATTCAGTCAGGAAATATCGGATCGTGGACGCAAGTTCCATATTGGAAAAAGCTGGAGTTGTTGTATTTGGGCCACTTCGATTTGCCTGGAAGTGTCGCTGGTTGCACACAGGGAAAACCCTGATGGCGGCACCTGGAAATTAACCGTTGGTCGGGCTGATTATTTGCCCCGGATTGTCGCTTTCAGGCACGAAGTATTCATTTACGACAATATCGCGACTTACCGGCTCAAGCCTGGCGCGCGGTAAAGGATGAAGAGAGCAAACGTTTGCTCACCATCTTGGGCTCGAACGAGGTTTGGCCCATTTGTGCCGCGAAGGCCTCGAGCAGATCAGTCTGTTCGCTTTTATCCAGGGTCAGCTGCCCGGTCCTGGGATCGACCAGCTCGAGCTGCCACGCCATCAAGGTCAGGCAGTCACGTAACGCATCGAGGGCCTGCTCGTGCAGATCTACGTGATCCTGCTGCAAATTGAGCAGGCTGTAGATGTGCAGGGAAAACTCGGAGATCGCTTCCAGCGCCAGTGCTTCGGCCCGGCCGGCCAGCTTCAGCAGAGTGCCGAGCATGCAGTCGATGGCATCCTTGTCATTGCTGATCAGTTGCAGATGGCTCAGGCATTCTTCGGACTTGGCGAGAAGCGTTTCGGCCTCGACCAGAAATTCGGGGAAGCGTTGCGCCCAGTCTTTACGGTCGATTGGCATGTTCATCTCCACCACGTCGTGTTGGTTGACGGATGGCCGTGTGTGGCGACGATCGTGAATCGTCGGCAGATCGCGCCCGGCGGTGCAGGTGCACGGACCGAAGGGTTCCAGAGGGTGGGTTGCCACTGAATTGCGATCGCACACAATAGCCTGACTCCGTTCATGCAATGAGAATGGCGTCACAGTAATGGCTATTGGAAATGGCGAATATCAGGTTGGGCCTGATTGATCCTAGGGGAATCCCTTAGGCGCGGGAACCTAACGTGCAAACCGAGGTCGCGCCGCAATGAATCTAGCAGATGAAATCACGATTGCCAGTAAAGCATGATGTCAGTGTGACATCAATGGCCATTTATGGCATTTTTAGCGGCGCGCTTTACAGCAATCAAGATTAGCTGAATGCAGCCGATAAACCCCCATAGTGAATTCATCAGAACAAGCCCAGGAGTCATTGATGGCCGGCATTCTCGACACGGTAGACCAACGCACGCAACTGGTGGGTGAGAATCGCCTGGAAATCCTCATGTTTCGCCTGGCCGGACGCCAGCTGTTCGCGATCAACGTGTTCAAGGTTCAGGAAGTGCTGCAACTGCCCAAGCTGACCCTGATGCCGCAGCGTCATCCCTTCGTCTGCGGCGTGGTCAATCTGCGTGGGCAGACATTGCCGGTGATCGACCTGTCGCAGGCAATCGGTATGCGCCCACTGGTGCCGGGCCCGAACAGCACGATCATCGTCACCGAATACAACCGTTCGGTGCAGGCCTTCCTCGTCGGCGGTGTCGACCGCATCGTCAACATGAACTGGGAAGCCATTCTGCCGCCGCCGACCAGTGCCGGCCGCCAGCATTATCTGACCGCGATCAGCAAGGTCGACGATCAACTGGTGGAGATCATCGACGTCGAGAAAGTCCTCGCTGAAATCGTCCCGTACAACGCCAAGGTCTCGCGGGAGAAACTCGACGATCCGGTACTCGAGCGCGCCCGTGGCCGCGAAGTGTTGCTGGTGGATGATTCCAACGTAGCGCTTTCGCAATTGCGCGACACCCTCGGCCAGCTCGGGGTGAAAATGCACATCGCCAGCGACGGTTTGAAAGCCTTGAACATGCTCAAGGCCTGGGCCGATACCGGCGTGCACATGACCGATAAACTGCTGATGATCTTCACCGATGCGGAAATGCCGGAAATGGACGGCTATCGCCTGACCACGGAGATCCGCAACGACCCTCGCCTGCGTGGCTTGTACGTTGTGTTGCACACCTCGCTGTCCGGCAGTTTCAACGACTCGATGGTGAAGAAGGTCGGTTGCGACAACTTCCTCTCCAAATTCCAGCCGGACAAATTGGTTGATGTGGTGCGCCAGCGTCTGATGCTCGACGCCGTGCCGGCCTGAAACACGCACATCTTGCTTCCTGTGGGAGCGAGCCTGCTCGCGAAAGCGCAGGGTCGGACACATTGATGGTGAATGTGCCGGCCTCTTCGCGAGCAGGCTCGCTCCCACAGAAGTGTATTTACATTAATGACGGCTTTGATTCGGTATTGAAGCTCGTATAGGGTGGCGTTTTTCCATCAGGAAGCTGGCCATGCTGCGTCTGAGCGCGCTTTATCGTTACCCGTTGAAATCCGGCAAGGGCGAAATCCTGCAAAGCATTGAGCTGGACAAGCTCGGGCTGGCGGGCGACCGACGCTGGATGCTGGTGGACGAGGCCAGCGGGCGCTTTCTGACCCAGCGTGCCGAAGCGAAGATGAGTCAGCTGTCGGCGTTATGGAATGCCGGCGGCGGTCTGACCCTCAGCGCTCCCGAGCAGGGTGCTATCGAAGTCGCGCTGCCCGCTGCCGACGCCGAGCTGCGCGGTGTGACGATCTGGCGTGACACCCTGCGTGTGCCGGACGCCGGTGATCAAGCCGCGCGTTTTGTCAGTGACTTCCTCGGCAAGCCGACACGTCTGGTGCAGATGCCACTCGAGCGGGCGCGCACCACGCAGTCGGGTTTCGGCAAGGATGACGATCAAGTGGCGTTCGCCGACGGTTATCCATTGCTGCTCATTGGCGAAGCCTCGCGGCTGGCACTCTCGGAAACGGTAGGGCGAGAGCTGGAGATGCTGCGCTTTCGCCCGAATCTGGTCATCGAAGGCAGCGCGCCTTACGCCGAGGACAACTGGAGACGTATTCGCATCGGCGATATCGAATTCCGCGTGGTCAAGCCGTGCGCGCGTTGCATCATGACCACTGTCGACCCGCAAACCGGTGAGCGTAGCGCCGATCGCGAGCCGTTCGCGACGTTACAGAAACATCGCTCAACCGCCGATGGCGCGATGTTCGGGCAGAATCTGGTCAACGACGGCAACGGCCGCTTGGAAGTCGGCATGCCGGTGGAAATCCTCGAATAGGTTGTCGCTGAAACGAAAAATGCCCGGGTCTTTTGGACGCGGGCATTTTATTGCGCAGTGAAACCGGCGGGATCAGCCGCGGTATTCGCACAGGTAAGCGGTATCAACGGCGACTTTCAGTTGGAACTTGCTGTTGGCCGGGACGTTGAACTGGCTGCCGGCGGCGAAGGTTTCCCAGTCGCTGCTGTCTGGCAGTTTTACGCTCAGCGCGCCGGAAACCACATGCATGATCTCGCGCTGGCTGGTGCCGAATTCGTATTCGCCCGGGGCCATGACGCCAATGGTCGCCGGACCTTCAGCGGTGCCAAAGGCGATCGACTTGACGGTGCCGTCGAAGTACTCGTTGACTTTAAACATGGGCGGATTCCTCGAAAAGGGCTTAAAAGGGGGCGGCCAGTATGCACAAGGCTTTTCGCGCCGTCACGCGTCTAAAGCGGCAGGACCAGCGGCAATAACCGTGCAGTATTGCGGGCATCTTCCAGCGCGCGATGTTGTTGGCCGTTGAACTGCATGCCCGCCAGTTGCAACGCGCCGTTGAGCCCCAGCGGTCGTTCCAGGCGCCGGGCCTTGGCGAAGCGCTGTTTGAGGTTCATGTGCGGGACTTTGCTCAGGCCGCTGTCGATGTGCAGGCGCTGCCACTCCTGGAGCAACTGCTGGCGATCGTAACCGCCCCAGCTGGCCCAGCCTTCAAGGCGAGCCTGATGCTGTGCCAGCCAGCGCTCAAAGGCTGGCCAGACCTCGTTCAGCGGCTGCGCCGAATCGATGTTTGCCTGGGTGATATGCGTCAGCTCCCGACAGAACGACGTCAGCAATGGCCGGCGGGTCGGTTTGACGAAGCGCTGGAAGTGATCCTGCTCGCGCCCGGCGCGGTCGACCAGGGTCGCACCGATCTCGATTATTTCCATCTCCGTGACCGGCCAGCCACCCTCGTCTGTGGTGGCTTCCAGATCTATGACCAGCCAATGGGGCATCGCAGGGTTCCTGATTTCCGCGTTCTGATTTATCAGAGCGTAGTCAAACCCCGCGCTTGTGCCCGGGCGACTACTCGACCTGCAACAGAACCTGACGATTTTTTACCTGATCGCCGACCTTCACTTGCACCCGTTTGAGCACGCCATCGATGCCGGCCTTCAACGGATGCTCCATTTTCATTGCCTCCAGCACCACCAGCAATTGACCCTTGCTGACCGTACTGCCCTCGCTGACCAGCACATCGACAATGGCACCGTCCATCGGGGCTTTGAGGGTGCCGGAGGCGACGCTGGTCTGACTGTCGATCGGCGCATGAGTTCGATCCTCCAGGCGCAGGCTGCCTGGATGGGTGAACAGCCACAGGTGCCGATCGTGCAGACGGTAGGCATGACGCTGGCGCAGGCCGTCGATTTCCATGGTTACCGATTGCGCGGTGTGCTTGATGATTTTCAACTCCAGCGTGCGTTCGCCCAGCTGCACGACACATTCGCCGGATTTGCGCGCCAGCACCGACAGCGTCCAGTCCTGCTCGTCACTGCCGAGTCGATAGTGCAACGGCACGCTCGCGTTGTTGCGCCAGCCGTTCAGCGGGGCGCGATGGGGCAGGGCGCTGGCCTGATAGAACAACACCACAGCAATCGCCAGTTGCTCCGTCGTCGGCACATAAGTGTTGAGGCTGGCATGGCTGGAAAAATGGTGCTGGATGAAGGCGGTGCTGAAATCGCCGCTGATGAACTGCGGATGTTGCAGCAGGCCCTCGAGCAAACGTTGATTGCTTTGCACACCGAGCAGCACGGTGTCCTGCACCGCACGCAGCAGCTTGCGCCGCGCCTCTTCGCGGGTTGCACCGTGGGCGATCAGTTTGCCCAGCATCGGGTCGTAGAACGGGCTGACCGACTGGCCTTCAAGCAGACCGTGATCGATCCGTGCACCGTGGCCCGACGCCGGTTGCCATGCGGCAATTCGGCCGGTTTGCGGGAGAAAATCCGCAGCGGGATCTTCAGCGTAGAGGCGCACTTCCATGGCGTGACCGTCGAGACGGATCTGCTCCTGCGTCAGCGGCAGCGGCTGACCCTCGGCAACCAGCAACTGCCACGCGACCAGATCGAGGCCGGTGATCAATTCCGTCACTGGATGTTCGACCTGCAGACGGGTGTTCATTTCCAGAAAGTAGAATTGCCCGCGCGCGTCGAGCAGGAACTCCACGGTGCCGGCGCCGACGTAATCCACCGCGCGCCCGGCCTTGAGTGCTGCTTCGCCCATGGCCTGGCGCAGCTCGGCGGTCATCACCGGGCACGGCGCTTCTTCGATGACTTTCTGATGGCGGCGCTGGATCGAGCAATCGCGTTCGCCGAGATAGACCAGATGCCCGTGCTGGTCGCCGAACAGTTGCACTTCGACGTGGCGCGGGTCGATCAAGGCCTGCTCGAGAATCAACTCGTCGCTACCGAAACCGTTCATTGCTTCGGACCGCGCGGTACGCAGTTGCGCCGCCAGTTCGCTGGCCTCGTGCACCAGACGCATGCCGCGTCCGCCGCCACCGGCGCTGGCCTTGATCATCAGCGGATAACCGATCCGCGCGGCTTCGGCCAATAGGGTCGCGTCGTCCTGCGCTGCGCCTTGATAGCCGGCAATGCATGGAACCCCGGCCTCAAGCATGGCAATTTTCGACAGGCGTTTGCTGCCCATCAGTTCGATGGCTTTGACGCTGGGGCCGATGAAAATCAGCCCGGCTTCGGCGCAGGCGCGGGCGAAATCGGCGTTTTCCGAGAGGAAGCCGTAGCCGGGGTGAATTGCATCGGCGCCGCTGCGTCGGGCGGCGTCGATGATCGCCGCAATGTTGAGGTACGACTGCTGCACCGGCGCCGGGCCGATGTGCACGGCCTGATCGGCCATTTGCACGTGTAGCGCATCGGCGTCGGCGTCACTGAACACGGCGACGGTGCGATAGCCCAGCGCCTGGGCCGTGCGCTGGATGCGGCAGGCGATTTCACCGCGGTTGGCGATCAGGATTTTGTGGAGGGTAGGCATGGTGGGGTTCCTGAAATGATAGCGGTGAATGGGATGGCCTCTTCGCGAGCAGGCTCGCTCCCACATTTGGAACGCATTTCAACCGCGAATTCGGGCGCTCCTGAGTTTTGGGCGGCGAAGGTGCGGGCCTCTTCGCGAGCAGGCTCGCTCCCACATTTGGAGCGCATTTCAACTGCGAACTCGGGGGCTCCTGAGTTTTGGGCGGCGAAGGTGCGGGCCTCTTCGCGAGCAGGCTCGCTCCCACATTTGGAATGCATTTCGACCTGTGGGAGCGAGCCTGCTCGCGAAGCTTTTAGCTGACCCACCGAGGGTTACGTTTCTGCATAAATGCCATGGTCCCCTCGATTCCCTCGTCTCCAGTCACCGCCGCGCTGAACCACTGCGCCGCCTCATCGAGCAATTCACTCGAAGGCTGTCCGGCACTCGCCAGCAACAATTTTTTCGTCATCGCATTCGCTTCCGGTGCGCAGCGCAGCACCTGTTGCAACACCTCATCCAGTCGCTCGGCCAACGCTTGCGCATCCTGTTCAACGAAATGCACCAGCCCCAAACGATGCGCCTCGTGGCCATCGAAACGCGCCGCCGTCAGCGCGAGTCGGCGGGTTTCGGTCAGGCCTATCCGTTGCACCACAAACGGTGCGATTTGCGCCGGGATCAGGCCAAGGCTGGTTTCCGGCAAGCCGAACTGCGCCTTGTGACCGCTAATCGCAATATCGCTGACGCAAGCCAGGCCGAAGCCGCCGCCGAGCACGGCGCCTTGCAGCACAGTGATCAGCACTTGCGGCGCATGTTGGGCTTGTTCCAGCAGCGCGCCAAACGCCCGGTTCAACTCGCGGTAAGCGTCCGCGCCCTGAGCCCGGGCATTGGCCATGTCCTTGATGTCGCCACCGGCGCAGAAGTGCCCGCCGGCACCGCTGAGCACCAAGGCCCGCACTGTGCGGTCATCACACACCGCCGCCAGCACCGCGCGCAGTTCGGCGACCATCTGCAGGCTCATCGCGTTGCGGCTGTCCGGGCGGTTGAGGGTGATGTGCAGTACGCCACCATGCAGTTCCAGCAACAGCGCCTGGCAATCGGGCAGGTTGCTCATTTCTTTTTCCCCGGCAGGATGCCCATCAGTTTGCAGATGATCCCCAGCATGATTTCGTCGGCGCCGCCGCCAATCGAGACCAGGCGCACATCGCGATAGGCGCGGGCCACCGGGTTGTCCCACATGAAGCCCATGCCGCCCCAATATTGCAGGCAGCTGTCGCTGACTTCACGGCCGAGGCGTCCGGCCTTGAGCTTGGCCATCGATGCCAGGCGCGTGACGTCCTGGCCTTTGATGTATTGCTCGGTGGCCTGATAGACCAGGGCGCGCAGGCATTCGATTTCGGTCTGCAATTCGGCGAGGCGGAAGTGGATCACCTGGTTATCGATCAGCGCGTTGCCGAAGGTCTTGCGCTCCTTGCAGTACTCGATGGTGCTGTCGATGCAATATTCCAGGCCCTTGATCATGTTCGCCGCGCCGAACAGACGTTCTTCCTGAAACTGCAGCATCTGCATCATGAACCCCGCGCCTTCATGGCCGATGCGGTTGCGCTGGGGCACGCGCACGTTGTCGAAGAACACCTGCGCGGTTACCGAGCTGCGCATGCCGAGCTTGTCCAGGTGCGAACTGAGGCTGATTCCCGGGGTGTTCATCGGCACCATGATCAGCGACTTGTTGATGTGCGGCTTGTCGTCCGAGGTGTTGGCCAGCAGGCAGATGAAATCGGCGCTCGGCGAGTTGGTGATCCACATCTTGCTGCCGTTGATCACGTAGTCATCGCCGTCCTTGCGTGCCGTGGTTTTCAGCCCGGCGACATCGGAGCCGGCGCCGACTTCGGAAACGCCGATGCAACCAACCTGTTCGCCGGTGATGGCCGGGCGGAGGAACTCTTCGCGCAGTTCATCGGAGCCGAAGCGGGCGAGGGCGGGTGTGCACATATCGGTCTGCACGCCGATCGACATCGGAATCCCGCCGCAATGAATGGTGCCGAACTCTTCGGCGGCGACGATCGAATAGCTGTAATCGAGGCCCATGCCGCCGAATTTTTCCGGCTTGGAAATGCCCAGCAGGCCCAGCTCACCGGCCTTGCGGAAAATTTCGTGGATGGGAAAGCGCCCGGCCTTTTCCCATTCTTCGACGTGCGGGTTGATCTCGTTCGTGACGAACTGGCGGACGGTGCGGCGCAGGGCTTCGTGTTCCGGGGTGAAGATCATTGTTGTTGTTCTCCGTAGGATCCGTGGCGGTCAGAAGCGGCTGACGCCGAAGCTGTTGGGTTGCAGCGTGCGCCTGTCGGCTTCGTGGCAAATATCCAGCAAGTAGCCAAGCAGGGTGCGGGTGTCGCGCGGGTCGATCAGGCCGTCGTCCCACAGGTTGGCGCTGCCGTACAGTGCGGTGGACTGGCTGTCGAGTTTCTGCGCTGTCATCTGTTCGAGCATGTCGAGCATTTTCGGATCGGGCTCGATGCCGTCCTTGAGCTGTTTGGCTTCGGTAACGATGCGCAAGACCTTGCCGGCCTGTGCGCCGCCCATCACTGCCGTGCGGCTGTTGGGCCAGGCGAAGATGAAGCGCGGATCGAGCCCGCGCCCGCACATGGCGTAGTTGCCGGCGCCGTAGGAACCGCCGACGACGATGGTCAGTTTAGGCACCCGTGCGTTGGCCACCGCCTGGATCAGTTTCGAGCCGTGCTTGATCACCCCTTGCTGTTCCGATTCGGTGCCGACCATGAAACCCGTGGTGTTATGAAAAAACAGCAGTGGTGTCTGGCTCTGGTCGCACAACTGGATGAACTGCGCCGCCTTGCTCGCACCTTGCGGGGTGATCGGGCCGTTGTTGCCGATGAAGCCGCAGGCGCGGCCCTGGATTTTCAGTTGGCCGCAAAGGGTTTGCTGATCGAACTCGCCTTTGAATTCGAGGAAGTCCGACTCGTCAGCAATCCGCGCGATGATTTCGCGCACGTCGTAGGGCTTTTTTGCATCGTCGGGGATCAGCCCGAGCAGTTCGTCGATGGGGTAGAGCGGTTCTTTGAATTGCGGCTCCGGCAGCCACGGCAACTGCTCGTTCCATGGCAGCATGCGCATGATGTCGCGGACCTGGCGTATGCCGTCAGCGTCGTTTTCAGCGAGATATTCGGCAGTGCCGGCGACTTGCGCGTGCATTTCGGCGCCTCCGAGTTCTTCATCGGTGGCCACTTCGCCGGTCGCCGCTTTGAGCAATGGCGGGCCGGCGAGAAACAGCTTGGCCTTGCCGCGCACAACCACCACGTAATCCGACAACCCCGGTTGATAGGCGCCGCCTGCGGTGGCCGAGCCGTGCACCACGGTGATCTGTGGCAAACCCATCGCGGACATGCGCGCCTGATTGGCGAAACTGCGCGCGCCTTCGACAAAAATCTCCGCCGCGTAGTTGAGATTGGCACCGCCGCTTTCGGCGAGGGTGATCATCGGCAGTTTGTTTTCCCGAGCGATCTGTTGCAGGCGCAGGGATTTTTTCAGGCCGCTCGGCGAGATCGTGCCACCCTTGATCGCGCTGTTGTTGGCGACCACCATCGCGCGGATGCCGCAGACATAACCGATGCCGGCAATCAGCCCGCCACCGGCCGAACTGCCGTCCTTGTCGTCGTGCAACTTGTAGCCGGCGAGGCTGGCCAGTTCGAGGAACGGCGCGCCGGGGTCGAGCAAAAGGTTCAAGCGCTCGCGGGGCAACAGTTGCCCGCGTTTGCTGAATTTTTCTTTGGCTTCGGCGGCCTTGTTCAGCAGGTTCTGTTCGAGCTGCTGCACCTGCTCGATGGCGGCGAGCATGGCCGCGCGGTTGCGCGCGAACGTTTCGCTGTGCGGATCGAGTTGCGACTGAATCTGCGCCATGGCTTATTCCTTGTCCTTGAGCACGTCGGGACGCAACACTTCTGGTAAGTACGCGCGGTGGAAACCATTGAACGATTCGCTGTGGCTGGCCTTGTGCAGCGGCCAGGCACGACTGCCAAGGCTGGCGGCGCCGTCGATTTTCACTGTGGTGCCACTGATGAATGCCGCCGCCGGGCTGAGCAGAAACACGATCGCCGCACTGACTTCCGATTCGGTGCCGATACGCTTGAGCGGCACATGCTCGCGCAGGGTCGGAATCACCGCTTTGAATGCGCCTTCGTAAGTGTCCATGCCGCTGGACGCAATCCAGCCCGGCGCCACCGCGTTGACCCGGACCCCGGCGTAACCCCACTCGAACGCGGCAGTCTTGGTGAAGTTGTCCATGCCCGAACGCGCCGCGCCAGAGTGGCCCATGCCGGGCATGCCGCCCCACATGTCAGCGAGCATGTTGACGATGCTGCCGCCATGTTTGCTCATCGACTGGTTGAACACTTCGCGGGCCATCAGAAAGCCGCCGACCAGATTGGTCCGCAGCACGGTTTCGAAGCCCTTCTGATTGATCGAGGCCAAGGGCGACGGGTATTGGCCGCCGGCGTTGTTGACCAGGCCGTGGATCGGCCCGTGTTCGGCGATCAGCTCTTTGACCAGTTGCTTGACCGCTTCTTCATCGCGGATATCGCAGGCCTTCCAGTGCGCGCGGCCGCCGTCCTCGGTGATTTCGGCGGCGACTTTTTCCAGCTTTTCCGGCTTGCGCCCGACCAGCAGCACATTGGCGCCGAGCGCCGCCAGTTCATGGGCGGTGCAGCGACCGATGCCGCTGCCGCCACCGGTGACAATCAGGTTCTGGCCGCTGAACAGATCGGCGCGGAAAATCGACGCGTAAGCCATGCACACCATCCTTTAGTCGAGCTGTTCGGCGATGCTCTGCGGCACCGGGATCTGGATTTCCAATAGTTGCTGGGCGAAGGCTTTGCCTTGCGGGTCGATGCGCAGACTGGCGACACCGCCACCGCCGAGGGCGTTTTCCAAAAGAAAGTTGAGGCTGTGGGTGCCGGGCAGATACCAGCGTTCGACACGCCCGAGAAGCGGATCGAGGACGTGCCGCATCCAGTCGACCACCACCGAGGTGGTCAGCGCTTCGGCGATCCACGGCAGGTAATCGGGATGGCGCGGCATCACGCCGATATTGCTGTGGTTGCCCTTGTCGCCGGAGCGCGCCACCGCCAGTTTCACCAACGGCACACTGGCATCGGCGCGGCCCTGGGGTCGGGGTGGCTGATGGGCGATCGGCAAATTTGCACTGTCCAGAGCCACCGGGTCGGGCAGGGCGCACGGATGGCGCTCACCAGCGATGTCGACTTGCAGGGTGCAGGCGCTTTTATCGATGAGGAAAGAGAACAGACGGATGAGGGGGTATACGGTCGGACGACCGCCGACGATGCCGGTCAAGCCCGGCGCCATGCCGGTCGCGGCCTGGGCGATCTCTCTGGAAAACAGTACCAGTGCGCGTTTGTCGGGATGGCGCACAGCGATTTTGATCACCACTTCACGGCTGTCGCGGCGCTGGCCGTGGGGGCCGTAGGTGGCTTCGCTGCCGAGCAGTTCGACATGGGTTTCGCTGTACGGCGCCCAGCCGCGCAGGCTGAACATCTCGGCGGTCTTGTCGATGATTGCCTGACTGACCCGCCGTGCCTTGTCCACTGCGTCGATGCCGGCCATCAGGCAACTGGCGGTGCAGCGAAAACCGTCCGGGTACGTGGCGCTGACCTTGTATTTATCGGTAGGCGGCAGGCCTTTGGCACCGTGCACGTGCACGACGTTTTTGCCTTGTTGCTGGAGTTTGACCTGGCTGAAATCGCAGATCCCGTCGGGTAACAGATAGGCCTGCGGATCGCCGATTTCGTAGAGCATCTGCTCGCCGACCGTCAATGGCGTGACCAGTCCGCCGGAGCCTTCGGGTTTGCTGACGAGGAACTGGCCATCGGCGCTGACCTCGACGATCGGAAAACCGATGTGCTCGTAATCCGGCACCTCGCGCCAGTCGGTGAAATTACCGCCGGTGCACTGCGCGCCGCATTCGATGATGTGCCCGGCCAGCGCGGCCTGGGCGAGTTTGTCGTAGTCATGCCACGACCAGCCGAATTCGTGAACCAGCGCCGCACTGACCACGGCGCTGTCGACCACCCGGCCGGTGATGACAATGTCGGCACCCAGGCGCAACGCTTCGACAATCCCCGGCGCGCCGAGGTAGGCGTTGGTCGACACGCACATGCGCGGAAGCGGCGCGCCGCTGAACATTTCGCGGATATCGGCGGGGTTTTTGAGCTGTCCTTGCAAGTCGTCGCCGAGCAACACGGCAATCTTCAGCTGGACCCCAGCCTGGTCGCAGGCCGCTTGCAGGGCCGCCGCGCAAGCCTGCGGATTGACCCCGCCGGCATTGCTGATCACGCGGATCTTCTGTTCGGACAGCTGCGTCAGCAGCGGCGCCAGCACTTCAACGAAGTCACCCGCGAACCCGGCCTGCGGGTCTTTAAGACGCGCACCAGCCATGAGCGACATGGTGATCTCGGCCAGATAATCGAACACCAGATAATCCAGGTTTCCGCTGGAGACAAGCTGGGCGGCAGCAGTGGAAGTGTCGCCCCAAAAAGCACTGGCGCAGCCGATTCGCACGGTGGTTGGCATTTTTATCTCCGACTCAGGGACCTGCGACAGAAGTGTCTGGAGGCTACCAAGCAAGCGCTTGGTTTGTAAACAGGCGAAACATTCTTCTGCCCAAGCGCTTGCTTGGTGCCCGCGCGCGGCTTAAATTGCGCGCAACCCTGCGGTTACAGGGGGCAACACACTGATCGACTGTAGGAGAGAACGGGTGGACGAGCAAAAAGCCCTGCGGGTCATGCGCGAACTGGTCGACCAAGGCCAGTTGACCGACCCGGACAGCGCCCGTGGCAAATTGCTGCAAGTGGCGGCTCACCTGTTTCGCAACAAAGGCTATGAGCGCACCACAGTGCGTGATCTGGCCAGTGCTGTGGGCATTCAGTCGGGAAGCATTTTTCATCACTTCAAAAGCAAGGATGAAATTCTCCGCGCGGTGATGGAGGAAACCATCCGCTACAACACCGCGTTGATGCGCGCAGCCTTGGCCGAGGCGAGCGATGTGCGCGAAAGGGTGCTGGCACTGATTCGTTGCGAGTTGCAGTCGATCATGGGCGGCAGTGGCGAGGCGATGGCCGTGCTGGTGTACGAATGGCGCTCATTGTCCGAGGACGGTCAGGCTAAAGTCCTCGCTTTGCGTGATGTTTATGAAGACCTCTGGCTGCAGGTTCTGGGCGAGGCCAAGGACGCCGGCTATATTCGCGGCGACGTTTTTATTACCCGACGTTTCCTTACCGGCGCACTGTCCTGGACCACCACCTGGTTCCGTGCTGGCGGCAGTTTGAGCCTCGATCAACTCGCCGATGAAGCGTTGATTCTGGTCCTCGAAGCGCGTTGAACGGTTGTCGGACGGGCCGGGAAACTGGCTAAGTCGGCGAAACCGCCTAGCTTGAATGCATTGATCGCTATTTTTTTCGGGGAGTGGGGTGTTTTGAAGTCTTCGCCAATTCGGACAGCCGCCGGGCTGCTGCTCGCTGCGCTGGCTGCGTTATGGGTATTGCCCGCTCAGTCAGCGCAATTGGTCCGGGTCGGCGCCGCGCATTTCCCGCCTTATACGATTCGCCCGGAAAACGGCGCCGACACCGGCCTGTTGCCGCAATTGGTCGAGGCGCTGAACCGCTCGCAGAGCGACTATCAATTTGTCCTGGTGCCGACGTCGATCCCGCGCCGCTTCGGTGATTTCAAGCAAGGCCGCATCGATATGGCGATCTTCGAGAACCCCGAGTGGGGCTGGAAAGACATTCCCCACGACGACGTCGACATGGGCCTGGAAGACGCCGAGATTTTCGTCGCGCAACGCGAAGACGGCCGCCAGCAAAACTACTTCTCGAGCCTGTCGGGCAAACGTCTGGCACTGTTCAGCGGTTATCACTACGAATTCGCCGACTTCAACGCCGACCCGAAATATCTCGCGAAAAACTACAACGCGACGCTGACCTATTCCCACGACAGCAACCTGCTGATGGTCCTGCGCGGGCGCGCCGACATTGCCCTGGTCACCCGTTCCTATCTGTTCGATTACCTGCTGCGCAACGAGAAGGTCCGCGATGAGCTGTTGGCGTCGCAGCGTACCGATCAGATCTATCACCATTACGCGATTCTGCGGCCAAGCGCTCCTATCACCGGCGAAGCCTTCGGCAACCTGTTGCAGCGTTTGCGCGACAACGGCGAATTGCTGAGGATTTTCGAGCCCTACAGGATTGCCGTGATGCCGGCGCCTCATCACTGAAGCGCTAATTGCCTCTCGCACTTAAATTTCCCCTCCCGTCTCACGTCACTTCGTTGAACTGTCGACGATTACGTGAGCCCGACCCATGTCCAATCTGAATGACCTGACTGCCCTGG
Organism: Pseudomonas sp. 2957; assembly: GCF_031456345.1. NCBI lineage: Bacteria > Pseudomonadati > Pseudomonadota > Gammaproteobacteria > Pseudomonadales > Pseudomonadaceae > Pseudomonas > Pseudomonas sp. 2957. The sequence goes on along the minus strand of NZ_JAVDUL010000003.1, from coordinate 41,547 downwards.
CGTTGCCCTCGGGCAGTCGATTGATCGCTGATGCTACCGAGAGCCGGCTGAGCCTGAGCCTGGACGGGCAACCGCTGATTCGGCTGCGCCTGGACCGCGAGGCCAATGGCCCGATCCAGCTTGATGAGCGTTTTGCTCTGCCGCCCGGCCACGCCTTGTGGGCGGCCTGTTATTGGCTGTTCGCCCGTGACCCGGCGTGTCAGCAGTTGATCTGGCAACTCGATCAGCCACCTACCGAAGCCTTGCGCAGTGGTTTGCTGATCAATACCGAAGTCGCCGGCGAGTATCGCTGCGAGCGCACGCTGTTCTGGCAACTGCCGCAGCCGTGGCTGGGCACGTCACTGACCGGCAGCTATCCGCAGCAAATGGTCATCAGCCAGGGCAAGCGCCATCCGCTGCGACCGGTGAAACCGCGCGGTGAAGTCTACCGGCGTTTCGATGCACGTCTCGGCGCGTGGATTTCCTTGCGTACGCTGGAAATCGAAGAAGATCTGTCGCGCTTCAATCGCTGGCAGAACAGCCCGCGCGTGGCGAGTTTCTGGCAGGAGGAGGGCAGCCTTGAGCAGCATCGCGAATACCTCGGCAAGCTCGATGCCGATCCGCACACGCTGACGCTGATCGGCTGTTTCGATGACCAGCCGTTCGCTTATTTCGAAGCCTACTGGGCCAAGGAAGATCGCATCGCGCCGTTCTACGATGCCGACGATTACGACCGTGGCATTCACATGCTGGTCGGCGAGGAAAGTCATCGCGGTCCGCACAAAGTGGCGAGCTGGTTATCGGCGCTGGTCCATTACCTGTTTCTCGATGATCCACGGACCCAGCGCGTGGTCGCTGAGCCACGTGCCGACAACGCGAAGATGATCGGACATATGCACAACCAATGCTTTCACTGCGAGAAGGAATTCGATTTTCCGCACAAGCGCGCGGCGCTGATGATTCTGGGGCGGGAGCGGTTTTTTGATCGGTGCAGCCTGGCCTGATGCGTTCGGCCTCGGCTTTCGTTTGAAGCTGAGGCCGCTTTCGCGAGCAGGCTTGACGCAGAATCCGGATCCTAACGACGACCCGCAATCACCGCATCCCGCCGACTGCCCGAGACCTTGCGGCAGTGCACCAAAGCATCACGAATCATGAAGTTGACCAGGGTGGGCGATACGCCCAGTTCCTTGGCGATGTCTTTCTGCGGCACGCCGTGCAGACGGTACATCTCGAAGGCATAGCGGGTGCGGCTGGGCAGTTCGGTCAGCGCATCGGCGATGTGTTCCAGAGTCGAGAAGTTGATGTGCGAAGTTTCCGGCGAAGCGCCCTGAATCACCACGTTCAAGCCTTCCTCTTCCGGGCCTGAGTATTTCTGTTCGAGCGCCTGCTTGCGGTAGTGATCGATGGCGAGGTTGCGCACGATCTGGAACAGGTAGCTCAGCTGAGCCTTGATCGACGACGTGATCGGCGGCGCCGATTGCAGTCGGAAAAACGCATCCTGAACCACGTCTTCGGCACGAGACCTGCAACCGGTAATACGGGCTGCAATCTTGACCAGAATCAGTCGATTGTCGACGAATGCCTGAAGTAGCGGTGAATCGCACCTGCTTGTGGATACTTGTTCCGTCATGGAAATCACCTTGCTGCCAATAGGTTAGTGGGAGGGCCTCGGGGGACGGCGCCGTCCTACACATCGAGCGACAAATTATGTTGAATGATAATGATTGTCAAATGAGAAAGAGAAGTAGTGCTGTAAGTCGATGTGTTTTGCCAACTGCGACACGCCGCCGCACCTTGGCCCCGCTGGACGTCGCCTCTGCCGACTAATTATTTCCACACTCCATCCGTTCTCATTGGTGAATGGCCCGGGTGCAGATCCCCGGCCTCAGCGCATTCCGATGCCTTGCGCGGTCGGCACAGACCGCGCACCGCACGCCTCTCGACAGGTGTGACGCAGCCACCCGATTCCACTTGCAAGCCGAATTCAGGCAGGAAACCTCATGACCGACGCGTTCGAACTCCCCAGCACCCTGGTCCATGCCCTCAAGCGTCGCGCAGTCCTGACGCCGGACCGACTGGCCTTGCGTTTTCTCGCCGAAAACCCGGAGCAGACCGTGGTGCTCAGCTATCGCGAACTGGATCAACGCGCGCGCACCATCGCCGCTGCGTTGCAGGCTCAGGCTGGATTCGGTGAGCGTGCGGTACTGCTGTTTCCCAGCGGCGCGGACTATGTCGCGGCGTTTTTCGGCTGCCTGTATGCCGGTGTGATTGCGGTACCGGCCTATCCGCCGGAATCCGCCCGTCGTCACCATCAGGAGCGGTTGCTGTCGATCATCGCCGACGCCGAGCCCAGGCTGTTGCTGACCAGCGCCGATCTACGCGACGCCTTGCAGCAAATAGACGGCGCGCCGCCGCTGTTGTGCGTCGACACTCTGGACAGCGCACTGGCCGAACAGTGGGTTGAGCCGCCACTGCCGCCCGAGCACATCGCCTTCCTGCAATACACTTCCGGCTCCACCGCGCTGCCCAAGGGCGTGCAAGTCAGCCATGGCAATCTGGTCGCCAATGAACTGCTTATCCGTCACGGCTTCGGGATCGACGTCAACCCGGACGACGTCATCGTCAGCTGGTTGCCGCTGTATCACGACATGGGTCTGATCGGCGGTCTGCTGCAACCGATTTTCAGCGGCGTACCGTGCATTCTGATGTCGCCGGCGTATTTCCTCGGCCGGCCGTTGCGCTGGCTGGAAGCGATTGCCGAATACGGCGGCACCATCAGCGGCGGCCCGGATTTCGCCTACCGTTTGTGCAGTGAGCGGGTCAGCGAGTCGGCCCTTGAGCGCCTCGATCTCAGTCGATGGCGCGTGGCCTATTCTGGCTCCGAGCCGATTCGCCTCGACACCCTTGAACGCTTCGCGGAAAAGTTCGCTGCTTGCGGTTTCAGCGAAAACAGCTTCATGGCTTCGTACGGTCTGGCCGAGGCCACCCTGTTTGTCGCTGGCACACCGCGCGGCACCGGCATCCCGGCGCTGCGCGTGGACGATCAGGCGCTGGCGCAAAACCGCGCCGAGCCGGGCGACGGCAGCGCGATCATGAGCTGCGGCATCAGTCAGCCTGAGCACGCGGTGCTGATTGTCGATCCCAACACGCTCGAGGAACTGACCGACAATGCCGTCGGTGAAGTCTGGGCCGCCGGCCCGAGCATCGCCCACGGTTACTGGCGCAACCCCGAAGCCAGCGCCAAGACTTTTGTCCAGCACGTCGGGCGCACCTGGTTGCGCACCGGCGACCTGGGTTTTATCCGTGACGGCGAACTGTTCGTGACCGGGCGCCTGAAAGACATGCTCATCGTCCGTGGCCATAACCTGTATCCGCAGGACATCGAGCAGACTGTCGAGCGCGAAGTCGAAGTGGTGCGCAAGGGGCGTGTGGCGGCGTTTGCGGTCACTCACAACGGCGAAGAGGGCATCGGCGTCGCTGCGGAAATCAGCCGCAGCGTGCAGAAAATCCTTGCGCCAGATGCGCTGATCAAAGCCATTCGCCAAGCCGTGGCCGAGGCCTGTCAGGAGGCGCCAAGCGTGGTGGTGCTGCTCAATCCGGGCGCGTTGCCGAAAACCTCCAGTGGCAAACTGCAGCGCTCGGCGTGCCGCAATCGTCTGGCTGATGGCAGTCTCGACAGTTACGCGCTGTTCCCTTCGATTACAGCGGCAACGGAAAACGCGACCAGCAGCACTTCGGACCTTGAAGCGTTGATCGGGCAAATCTGGGCCGAGCAACTCAACGTCAAGCAGGTCAGTGGCGACGACCATTTCTTTCTGCTCGGCGGCAACTCGATCGCCGCCACGCAAGTGGTTGCGCGGGTTCGCGAAGCACTCGATGTGGAGCTGAGCCTGCGCCTGCTGTTCGAAGCGCCAACCTTGTCCACCTTCGCTGCCGCTGTGGCGCAGCTAAAACAGGACGGCGGGAGCGCTCCAGGTCCGATCAGCACGTTGCCGCGCAGCGAACCGATGCCGCAATCGCTGGCACAAAACCGTCTGTGGATCACCTGGCAACTCGATCCACAGAGCAGCGCCTACAACATTCCCGGTGGTCTGCGCCTGCGTGGCGAGCTGGACGTAAACGCCGTGCGCAACAGCTTCCAGCAACTGATCGAACGCCACGAATCCTTGCGCACACGTTTCTTCGAGCGCGACGGCGTGGCATTGCAGCAAGTGCTCGCTGATGCCGAATTCAACCTGCAACTGATCGACATCAGCGACCTGCCAATGTCCGAGCGTGAAGCCCGTGCCGAGCAGATTCGCGAAGACGAGGCGCGCACCCGGTTCGATCTGGAAAAAGGCCCGTTGCTGGCGGTGACACTGGTGCGTCTCGATGACGAAGAACATCAACTGCTGGTGACCCTGCACCACATCATCGCTGACGGCTGGTCGCTGAATATCCTGCTCGACGAATTCTCGCGTCTCTACGCGGCGGCAACCCAAGGGACGCCGGCGACACTGGCAGCGCTGCCCACGCAATACGCCGATTACGGCAACTGGCAGCGGCAATGGCTGGCGCAAGGCGAGGGCGAGCGGCAACTGGCGTACTGGCAAGCGCAACTGGGCGAAGAACATCCGCCACTGGAACTGGCCACCGATCACCCGCGCTCGGCCAGACACAACCACAGCGCCGCGCGCCACAGCGTGCGCTTGAGTACCGAACTCAGCGAGGCGATCCGCCAGACCGCGCAGGCTCACGAAACCACGCCGTTCATGCTTCTGCTCGCTGCGTTGCAAAGTTTGCTGCACCGCTACAGTGGTCAGCGCGACATTCGCATCGGCGTGCCCAACGCCAACCGTCCGCGCCTGGAAACCCAAAGCCTGATCGGCTTCTTCATCAATACGCAGGTGTTGCGTGCGCAAATCGATTCACGCCTGACATTTGCCGAGTTGCTGAACCAGACCCGCCAAGCCGCACTCGGCGCCCAGGCCCATCAGGATCTGCCGTTCGAACAACTGCTCGAAGCGTTCCCGCAGGCCCGCGAACAGGGACTGTTCCAGGTCATGTTCAACCATCAGCAGCGCGACCTCAGTGCACTCAAGCGCCTGCCCGGTCTGCTCGCCGAAGAACTGCCGTGGCACAGCCGCGAGGCCAAGTTCGATCTGCAATTGCACAGCGAAGAGGATCGCAACGGTCGTTTGAGCCTGTCGTTCGACTACGCCAGCGAACTGTTCGACGCCGCGACCATCGAGCGCCTGGCCGAGCATCTCCACAATCTGCTCAGCGAGGTCTGCGAACGGCCTCAGCAGGCCATTGGCGATCTGCGCTTGCTGACCGCCAGCGAGCAGAATCAGCAGAAGGACTGGAGCGTCGCTCCGTGCACCCCGGCGCAACACTGGCTGCCGGAACTGCTCGAGCAACAATTGCGCAACGCCCCGCAACGCACCGCGCTGGTGTGGGACGGCGGTCGTCTGGATTTTGCCGAGCTGCACGCGCAAGCCAACCGGCTCGCCCATTACCTGCGCGACAAGGGCGTCGGCCCTGACGTGTGCGTGGCCATCGCCGCCGAGCGTTCGCCGCAACTGCTGATCGGTCTGCTGGCGATCATCAAGGCTGGCGGCGCCTATGTGCCGCTTGATCCGGATTATCCGGCCGAACGACTTGCATACATGCTCCGCGACAGCGGCGTCGAACTGCTCCTGACCCAGACGCAATTGCTCGAGCGTCTGCCGGCCAGCGATGGCGTCAGCGTGATCGCCATGGATGCGCTGCACCTGGATAAATGGCCGAGCCAGGCACCGGGACTGCGAGTGCACGGCGACAACCTCGCCTACGTGATTTACACCTCGGGTTCCACCGGGCAACCGAAAGGCGTCGGTAACACCCACGCCGCGCTGGCCGAGCGCCTGCAATGGATGCAGGACACGTACCGCCTCGACGAAACCGACGTGCTGATGCAAAAAGCGCCGATCAGTTTCGACGTCTCGGTGTGGGAATGCTTCTGGCCGCTGATCACCGGCGCGCGGCTGTTGCTTGCCGCGCCCGGTGAGCACCGTGACCCGTATCGCATCGCGCAACGGGTCCAGCAATACGGCGTGACCACGCTGCACTTCGTCCCGCCGCTGCTGGCGCTGTTCATCGATGAGCCGCTGAGTGCCGAATGCACCAGCCTGCGCCGGGTGTTTTCCGGCGGTGAAGCCTTGCCCGCCGAGCTGCGCAATCGGGTACTGGCGCAATTGCCGGCGGTGCAATTGCACAACCGTTACGGGCCGACTGAAACCGCGATCAACGTCACCCATTGGCACTGCACAACTGCCGATGGCGAGCGCTCGCCGATTGGCCGGCCGCTGGGCAATGTGATCTGCCGCATTCTCGATGCCGATCTCAATCCAGTGCCGGCAGGCGTGCCGGGCGAGCTGTGCATCAGCGGTATTGGTCTGGCTCGCGGTTACCTGGGTCGTCCGGCGTTGACCGCCGAGCGTTTTGTCGTCGATCCACTGGGCGAGCAGGGCGCCCGTTTGTACCGCACCGGCGACCGTGCGCGCTGGTCCTCGGATGGCGTGATCGAATACCTCGGTCGCCTCGATCAGCAGGTCAAGCTGCGCGGCTTTCGCGTCGAACCTGAAGAAATCCAGGCGCGACTGCTGGCGCAAAATGGCGTCGCCCAGGCCGTGGTCCTGGTGCGGGAAACCGCTGCCGGTGCGCAACTGATCGGCTACTTCACGGCGAGCGATGCGCATGAGAATGCCGATGAGCAAATCATTCGGCTGAAAGCTGCCCTCGCTGCCGAGCTGCCGGAATACATGGTGCCCGCACAATTGCTGCGCCTTGATACGATGCCGCTGAGTCCCAGCGGCAAACTCGACCGCCGCGCCTTGCCCGAGCCGCAATGGCAGGTGCGTGAACACGTCGAACCGGTCAGCGAACTGGAGCAACAAATCGCCGCGATCTGGCGCGAAGTGCTGGGTCTGAAGCGGGTTGGCCTGCGTGATGATTTCTTCGCCCTCGGCGGTCACTCGCTACTGGCCACGCAAATCATTTCGCGCACACGTCAGGCCTGTGACGTCGAACTGCCGCTGCGCACCTTGTTCGAGCACAGTGAACTGGGCGATTACGCCGAGCAGATTCGCCTGATCCAGGCCAGCGGCCGCACCAATCAACAGTTGCCGATCGCAAAAATCGACCGCAGCCAAGCGGTGCCGCTGTCCTATTCGCAGCAGCGCATGTGGTTCCTCTGGCAGATGGAGCCGGACAGCCCGGCGTACAACGTCGGGGGCATGGCGCGCTTGCGCGGCGTGCTGCACGTCGAGCATTTCGAGGCGGCGTTGCAGGCGCTGATCCTGCGCCACGAAACCCTGCGCACAACGTTCCCAAGTGTCGACGGTGTCGCCCGCCAGCAAGTGCATCCCGAGACCGGCGTGCGCATGGGCTGGAAAGATTTCTCCAGCCTGCCGGCAGAAGTCCGGGAGCTACAAGTCCAGCAACTGGCCGATGCAGAAGCGCACCAGCCGTTCGATCTGGAAACCGGTCCGCTGCTGCGCGCCTGTCTGGTCAAGACCGCCGAGCACGAGCATTACTTCGTCCTGACCTTGCACCACATCGTCACCGAAGGCTGGGCGATGGACATCTTTGCCCGTGAACTCAGCGCGCTGTATGAAGCGTTCGTCGATGAGCGCGCCTCGCCGCTTGAGCCGCTGCCGGTGCAATACCTCGACTACAGCGTCTGGCAGCGCCAGTGGCTGGAATCCGGCGAGCGTCAGCGCCAACTCGACTATTGGACTGCACAACTGGGTCGCGAACATCCGCTGCTGGAATTGCCCGGCGACCGTCCGCGTCCACCGGTACAGAGCCATCAGGGCGAGCTGTTCCGTTTCGATCTGAGCGACGATCTCGCCGCGCGGGTGCGGGCGTTCAACGCGCAAAACGGTCTGACCCTGTTCATGACCATGACCGCCGCGCTCGCCACGTTGCTGTACCGCTATAGCGGCCAGACCGACCTGCGCATCGGTGCGCCGGTGGCCAACCGCATTCGCCCGGAAAGCGAAGGGCTGATCGGGGCGTTTCTCAACACCCAGGTGCTGCGTTGCCGGCTCGACGGGCAGATGTCGGTCGGCGAACTGTTCGAGCAGGTGCGCCACACCGTGATCGAAGGCCAGTCCTATCAGGATCTGCCGTTCGATCATCTGGTCGAAGCCTTGCAGCCGCCACGCAGCGCGGCTTACAACCCGCTGTTCCAGGTGATGTGCAACGTGCAGCGCTGGGAATTCCAGCAGAGCCGCACGCTCGCTGGGATGACTGTCGAGTACCTGGCCAACGATGCGCGGGCGACCAAGTTCGATCTCAATCTGGAAGTCACCGACCTCGACCATCGCCTCGGCTGCTGCCTGACTTACAGCACCGATCTGTTCGACGAACCGACCATCGCGCGCATGGCCAGGCATTGGCGCAACCTGCTTGAAGCGTTGATCGCTGATCCGCAGCAACGCCTCAGTGAACTGCCGCTGCTCGACAACACCGAGCAACAGCACCTGCTCGACAGCCTCGGCATCGAGCCGGGCGAGCATCGTCTCGATCAGTGCATTCATCATCTGTTCGCCGAACAGGCACTGGCGCGCAAAGACGCACCAGCACTGACTTTCGCTGGGCAGACCCTGAGCTACGCCGAACTCGATGCCCGGGCCAATCGTCTGGCCTGGGCGCTGCGGGAACGCGGGGTCGGCCCGCAAGTGCGGGTCGGTCTGGCGCTGGAGCGTTCGCTGGAAATGGTCATCGGCCTGCTGGCGATTCTCAAGGCGGGCGGCGCCTATGTGCCGCTGGATCCGGAATACCCGCTCGACCGCCTGCATTACATGATCGAAGACAGTCGCGTCGGCCTGCTGCTCAGCGATCGGGCGATGTTCGAAGCCCTCGGTGAGTTGCCGCCAAGCGTGGCGCGCTGGTGTCTGGAAGATGACAGCGCCGGGTTGGCCGACTACCCGGCCAGCGAGTTGCCGTTTATCAGCCTGCCGCAACATCAGGCTTATCTGATTTACACCTCCGGCTCGACCGGCAAACCGAAAGGCGTGGTGGTCTCCCACGGTGAAATCGCCATGCACTGCCAGGCCGTGATCGAGCGCTTCGGCATGCGCCCGGACGACTGTGAACTGCATTTCTATTCGATCAACTTCGACGCTGCCACCGAACGTCTACTGGTGCCGCTGCTCAGCGGTGCGCAGGTGGTACTGCGGGCGCAAGGGCAGTGGGACGCGGAAGAAATCTGCGGCTTGATTCGCACGCATCGGATCAACGTCCTCGGTTTCACGCCGAGCTACGGCAGCCAGTTGGCGCAGTTCCTCGCGACCCAAAATGAAGTCCTGCCGGTGCGCATGATCATCACCGGCGGTGAGGCGCTGACCGGCGAGCATCTACAGCGCATCCGCGCGGCGTTCCAGCCAGCGCTGTTCTTCAACGCCTACGGCCCGACTGAAACCGTGGTCATGCCGCTGGCCAGTCTGGCGCCGCAGGTACTGGAAGAGGGCGCCGGCAGTGTGCCGATCGGCAGCGTGATCGGTGCGCGGGTCGCGTACATTCTTGATGCCGATCTGGCCTTGGTGCCGCAAGGTGCGACCGGTGAATTGTTTGTCGGTGGCGCCGGTCTGGCCCAGGCCTATCACGACCGTCCGGGCATCAGCGCCGAGCGTTTTGTCGCTGACCCGTTTGCCGCTGATGGCGGACGCATGTACCGCACCGGCGACCTGGTGCGCCAGCGTGCCGATGGTCTGGTCGAGTATCTGGGGCGGATCGACCATCAAGTGAAAATCCGGGGCTTCCGCATCGAACTGGGCGAAATCGAAACGCGCCTGCTCGATCATTCTTCGATCCGCGAAGCCGTGGTGCTGGCGCTGGATGCGCCGAGTGGCAAGCAGTTGGTGGGTTACCTCGTTACGGAGGTCGCCGGGCAAGGCGAAGCGCAACAGGCTGAACTGCGCGAAGCGCTCAAGTCGCACCTCAAGGCGCAACTGCCGGACTACATGGTGCCGACCCACCTGATGCTGCTGGCAAGCATGCCGCTGACCGCCAACGGCAAACTCGACCGCCGCGCCTTGCCGGCGCCGGACCCGCAGCTCAATCGTCAGGACTATGTCGCGCCAAGCAACGAGCTTGAGCAGACCCTGGCGCAGATCTGGTGCGACGTGCTCAACGTCAGGCAGGTCGGCCTCAACGACAACTTCTTCGAACTCGGCGGCGACTCGATTCTGTCGATTCAAGTGGTCAGCCGCGCGCGTCAGCAGGGCATTCATTTCAGTCCGCGCGACCTGTTCCAGCATCAGACTGTGCAGACCCTCGCCGCCGTTGCCAGTCGCACCGAGCAGGTGACGGCCGAGCAAGGACTGGTGGTCGGCGAATCGCGCCTGACGCCGATTCAGCACTGGTTCTTTGATGCGGACATTCCCCAGCGTCAGCACTGGAATCAGGCGCTGTTGCTGGAACCGACTGCGCGCCTTGAGCCGCAACGATTGCAGCAAGCTTTGCAGGCGGTGATCGAACAGCACGATGCGCTGCGTCTGCGTTTCACTGAAACCGATGATGCATGGCAAGCGACGCATCAAGTGCTGTCGAGTGATGATCTGCTCTGGCAGTTCAGCGTCGAGTCGCTGGACCGGTGCGAAGCCCTGTTCGCCGACGCGCAACGCAGTCTGCATCTGCACAACGGCCCGTTACTGCGCGCGGTGCTGGTCGATGTTGCGGATGTTCAGCAACGCCTGTTCATCGCCATCCACCACTTGGTGGTCGACGGTGTTTCCTGGCGCGTGCTGCTGGATGATCTGCAAACCGCGTATCGCCAGCTCGACGCTGCGCAGCCGCTGAAACTGCCGGCGAAAACCAGCGCCTTCAAGGACTGGGCCGCGCGATTGCAGGCCTACGCCGGCAGCGAATCCCTGCGTGAAGAACTCGGTTGGTGGCAAGCGCAACTGGCCGGGCCGAGCGCTGATCTGCCTTGCGAAAAGCCGCAGGGCGGCAGGCAGAATCGCCATGCGCAAACCGTCAGCGTGCGCCTCGATGCCGAGCGCACCCGACAGTTGCTGCAACAGGCACCGAGCGCTTACCGCACCCAGGTCAACGACCTGCTGCTGACCGCGCTGGCCCGTGTGCTGTGCCGCTGGAGCGGCCAGCCCTCGGCACTGATTCAACTGGAAGGACACGGTCGCGAAACCCTGTTCGACGAGATCGATCTGACCCGCACCGTCGGTTGGTTCACCAGCGCTTATCCGCTGCGCCTGACTCCGCACAATGTCGAAGAGGCCGCCGGGCAGGGCGCTTCGATCAAGGCGATCAAAGAACAATTGCGCGCCGTGCCGCACAAAGGTCTCGGTTATGGCGTGCTGCGTTATCTGGCCGATGACGGCTGCCGCCAGAGCATGGCCGCGCTGCCACAGGCGCCGATCACCTTTAACTACCTCGGCCAGTTCGACCAGAGCTTCGGCGCCGATGCGCTGTTCCGTCCGCTGGATGAAGCGGTCGGTGCCGCCCACGATCCGCAGGCGCCGTTGCCCAACGAGCTGAGTGTCGACAGTCAGGTTTACGGTGGTGAACTGCTGCTGCGCTGGACTTTCAGTGCCGAGCGTTACGAGACGCAAACCATTAACGATCTGGCCGCCGCCTACCTCGGTGAGTTGCAAAGCCTGATCGCCCACTGTCTGCAAGACGAGGCCGGCGGCCTGACACCGTCGGACTTCCCGCTGGCGAAACTGACTCAGGCACAACTCGATGCCTTGCCGGTGCCGGCCGCGCACATCGAAGATGTCTACCCGCTGACGCCGATGCAGGAAGGCATGTTGCTGCACACCTTGCTCGAGCCGGGCACCGGTCTGTACTACATGCAGGATCGTTATCGCATCAACAGCGAGCTCGATCCCGAACGTTTCGCCCAGGCCTGGCAAGCGGTGGTCGCCCGTCATGAAGCACTGCGCGCGTCGTTCTGCTGGAACGTTGGCGAAGACATGCTGCAAGTGATTCACACGCCGGGACGTACGCCGATCGAGTATCTGGACTGGAGCGCCGTCGCCGAACCCGAGCAGGAACCGAAACTGCAAGCGCTGCTGAAAAGCGAGCGCGAAGCCGGCTTCGATCTGCTCAATCAGGCGCCGTTTCACCTGCGCCTGATCAAGGTCGGCGCGGCGCGTTACTGGTTCATGATGAGTAACCACCACATTCTCATCGACGCCTGGTGCCGTTCGCTGCTGATGAACGACTTTTTCGAGATCTACAGCGCCCTCGGTGAAGGTCGTGAAGCGCAGTTGAGCGTGCCGCCGCGTTATCGCGATTACATCGGCTGGCTGCAACGCCAGAGCCTGGCCGAGGCGCGGCAGTGGTGGCGGCAGAATCTGCAAGGCTTCGAGCGCACCACGCCGATCCCGAGCGACCGGCCGTTTTTGCGCGAGCATGCCGGTGAAAGCGGCGGCATGATCGTCGGCGACCGCTACACCCGCCTGAATGTCGAGGACGGTGCACGGCTGCGGGAACTGGCGCAGGCACATCAACTGACCGTCAACACCTTCGCCCAGGCTGCATGGGCTCTGGTTTTGCGGCGTCTGAGCGGTGATCGCGATGTGCTCTTCGGCGTCACCGTGGCCGGGCGGCCGGTGGACATGCCGGAAATGCAGCGCACCGTCGGCCTTTTCATCAACAGCATCGCCCTGCGGGTGAAGATGCCTGCGGACGATCAGCGCAGCAGCGTGCGCCAGTGGCTCAGCGCTTTGCTCGACAGCAACATGCAACTGCGCGAGTACGAATACCTGCCGCTGGTGAATATCCAGGAGCAGAGCGAATTGCCCAAAGGCCAGCCGCTGTTCGACAGCCTCTTCGTCTTCGAAAACGCCCCGGTGGAAGTCTCGGTGCTTGATCGTGCACAGAGCCTGAATGCGACCTCGGATTCCGGTCGCACCCATACCAACTTCCCGCTGACCGCGGTGTGCTACCCGGGCGATGACCTTGGCTTGCACCTGTCCTATGACCAGCGTTACTTCGACGAGTCGACCGTCGAGCGCATGCTCAGTGAGTTCAAGCGCCTGCTGCTGGCGCTGGTCGACGGCTTCCATGGCGACATGGCCGATTTGCCGCTGCTGGGCGACGAAGAGCGCGATTTCCTGCTGCACGGTTGCAACCAGAGCGGCCACGACTATCCGCTGGAGCAAAGCTACGTGGCGTTGTTCGAAGCGCACGTCGCGGCGCATCCGCAGCGCATCGCCGCCAGTTGCCTCGATCAGCATTTGAGCTATGCCGAACTGAATCACAACGCCAACCGCCTCGGCCATGCCCTGGTCGCTGCCGGTGTGCGCATGGATCAACCGGTGGCGCTGCTCGCCGAGCGTAATCTCGACCTGCTCGGCATGATCATCGGCAGCTTCAAGGCCGGCGCTGGTTATCTGCCGCTGGATCCGGGCCTGCCGAGCCAGCGTCTGAGCCGCATCATCGAGCTGAGCCGCACGCCGTTGCTGGTGTGCAGCGCCGCTTGCCGTGAACAGGCGCAGACCTTGCTCGAGGAGTTTGGCTGTTCGAATCGTCCGCGCCTGCTGGTGTGGGAAGAGGTGCAGGCGTCGGCGGCAGCGGCGCACAATCCGGGCATCCACAGTGGCCCGGATAATCTCGCCTATGTGATTTACACCTCGGGTTCGACCGGGCTGCCTAAAGGCGTGATGGTCGAGCAGCGCGGCATGCTCAACAACCAGTTGAGCAAACGTCCATACCTCGACTTGAGCGAGGCCGATGTGATCGCGCAGACCGCCTCGCAAAGCTTCGACATTTCCGTCTGGCAGTTCCTAGCCGCGCCATTGTTCGGCGCGCGGGTCGACATCGTGCCGAACGCGATTGCCCACGATCCGCAAGGTCTGCTGGCGCATGTGCAGGCGCAGGGCATCACTGTGCTGGAGAGTGTGCCGTCGCTGATTCAGGGCATGCTCGGCTCCGAGCGTCTGAGCCTCGACGGCTTGCGCTGGATGCTGCCGACCGGTGAAGCGATGCCGCCGGAACTGGCCCATCAATGGCTGCTGCGTTACCCGGATATTGGTCTGGTCAATGCTTACGGCCCGGCGGAATGCTCGGATGACGTGGCGTTCTTCCGCATCGACATGGCCTCGACGCGCGGCAGTTACTTGCCGATCGGCACGCCGACCGACAATAACTTGCTGTACCTGGTCGATGGCGCGCTGGATCTGGTGCCTTTGGGCGCGGTGGGTGAGTTATGTGTTGCCGGCACTGGTGTCGGTCGCGGTTACGTCAGCGATCCGCTGCGCACCGCGCCGGTGTTTGTGCCGAACCCGTTCGGCGCGCCGGGCGAGCGCTTGTACCGCACCGGTGACCTGGCGCGGCGCCGCGCGGACGGCGTGCTGGAATACGTCGGCCGCGTCGATCATCAAGTGAAGATTCGCGGTTACCGCATCGAACTCGGTGAAATCGAAGCGCGCCTGCATGAACAACCGGAAGTGCGTGACGCTGCGGTTGGTGTGCAGGAGGGCGTCAACGGCAAGCATCTGGTCGGTTATCTGGTCGCGGCCGACGCAGCGCTCAATCCGGGTGAACGCCTGGAGCGGATCAAGCAGCGCCTGCGCGCCGAACTCCCCGAATACATGGTGCCGCTGCACTGGCTATGGCTGGAGCAGATGCCGCTCAATGCCAACGGCAAACTCGACCGCAAAGCCTTGCCGGCCTTGGAGATCGGTCAGTTGCAGAGCGAGGATTATCTGTCCCCGCGCAACGAGCTGGAGCAGACCCTGGCTGATATCTGGGCTGAGGTGCTGAAAGTGGAAAAGGTCGGAGTGCGCGATAACTTCTTCGAACTGGGCGGGCATTCGTTGCTGGCTACGCAGATCGCTTCGCGGGTACAGAAAGCCCTGCAACGCAACGTGCCGCTGCGCGCGATGTTCGAATGCAGCACGGTGGAGGAACTGGCCGAGTACATCGATGGGCTGGCGGCCAGCGACATTACGGAGGAGAAGGTTGATCGGTTGAATGATCTGATGGCGGAGCTGGAGGGGTTGTAGTTCTCTAGTGTCTGTACTGGCCCCATCGCGAGCAGGCTCGCTCCCACACAGGATCTGTGGTGTTTACAAAACCCCTGTGGGAGCGAGTCTGCTCGCGAATGGCGTCTGTACATTGCCGTACATTTCCATCCTTGACGATCACCAACCGGCAGCTCAGTCTGCCGGTTCTGTTTTTTCTCGCGGAGGTGGTCGATGCCCTTTTTCACGGTTGACGGACAAGCACTGCACTACATTGATCAAGGCACCGGCCCCGCCGTGTTGCTGGCCGGCAGTTACCTTTGGGACCAAGCGATGTGGGCGCCGCAGATCGCCGCGCTGACCCCGCATTATCGCGTCATCGCCCTGGATCTGTGGGGCCATGGCGATTCCGGCAAGTTACCTAAAGGCACCACATCGCTGGACGACATCGCCCGACAGGCGCAGGCCTTGCTCGATCACCTGGACATCGACCGCGTCACCCTCGTCGGGCTTTCGGTCGGCGGCATGTGGGGCGCGCGTTTGGCACTGTCCGCACCGCAACGCCTCAACGGTCTGGTGCTGATGGACACCTACGTCGGTGTCGAGCCGGAACCGACGCGCCAGTATTACTTCTCGTTGTTCAAGCAGATCGAAGACAGCGGCACCATCTCCGAACAATTGCTCGACATCGTTGTGCCAATCTTCTTCCGCCCGGGCATCGACCCGCAGTCGGCGCTGTATCAGGACTTTCGCGCGAAATTGAAGGGCTATTCGCCCGAGCGTCTGCGCGAAAGCATCGTGCCGATGGGGCGCATCACGTTTGGCCGCAACGACCTGTTGCCACGGCTGGGCGAGCTGAACCCGGCGACGACGCTGGTGCTGTGCGGTGATCAGGACAAACCACGGCCACCCTCGGAAGCCCGGGAAATGGCTGAGTTGATTGGTTGCCCGTGTGTGCTGGTGCCGGAGGCGGGGCATATCTCCAATCTGGAGAATCCCGGGTTTGTCACTGAGGCGCTGCTGGCGTTTCTCCGCGAGCGCAACTGACACACCGAGTGAGCTTCATTCGCGAGCAGGCTCGCTCCCACAATTAATCGCATTCTTGCTGAGGGAATGCAGTCAACTGTGGGAGCGAGCCTGCTCGCGAAGGGGCCTCTCAGGTCACCATGCAATCACGAGTGTGAAACTCATCTATAAAAGCATTTGATAAGGGAATGACGTGCAACAGTTCTGGTGGCGTGACCTCAGGGATCTTGAGGACAAGTGGGTCGGGTTGAGTATTGAGGTCAACCGACCGAAATCAAGCAAACCGCCGCTTCATCTGCAAAGTGGCAACAACGGGCGGATGAAGTTGATGCTCAATGAAAGCCCACTCTTCTGGGCGACCATTGCCACCTCATATTACGGTGCTTGGCTGGTTCGCAATCCGCGGCCCGTTCAACTGGAATCGCCATCCGTGCCACCCATCGGTTCGGCTGACGTTCAGGAGCACTTTGAATTACCCGTCCAAGAGCGCTTCCCGCGCTGGTGTCGCTATTTCATCAACCAGTTGATGAACAATCAGGCTGACTTTATCTATCCCGGCCACTGGGTGGCGCGCCCTTTATTGCCAGCAGTTAGCCGATACAAACCCGTCGCAGGTCGGGATGGCTGGTATTTTTCCACCCCGGCCGATGCGTCCAGTCATCTGCCAAACTGGTACGCGCGCGGCGAGGGCATTCTCGACAACGTGCAACCGCACACCGTGCATTGGCTTGATTGGGATCTGGGGCACTTGATCGGGCTGCACACGGTGGACCCTTTGGCAGGTCGCCTCAAATGGTGGCGCAAAAAAGCCAGGGAGGGCAGCTTGCCGCCGATCCTGCTCTGGTATGTGGGCGGACTGTGTTCTTACGTGGTCATCGATGGACATTACCGATTGCAGGCCGCGCTCGATGAAGGTGTCAAACCTGATTTCATTGTCCTGAGCTCGACCAAAGCCCAGCAAATCAAACCATGCGAAGTAACGCAACAACGCGTGTTCAGTTCGTTGATGTTGCAAAACGCGAGAAACCCCAAGTTCAACGTTCACACATTCAATCAGGCGCTGATCAATACGTTTGACGACCGTCCCTGGCATTGGGCAGGGACGCACGCTTGGGCCGGTATTCCTTCAGACCAAGCGTGGTGCGCTGAGGTGACAAGCTTTCTCACGGAACAGGGAAACACCGAGCACTTGCAGGACATTATCGAGCGGTGTGAGTACTGATAGACCCGCACCGGTCAGTGGTTGTGAAGACTATTTCGGCCCGAGAATCTTCACCAGCTTGTCCGGCGATGGCGCGCCTTGCTGCTGTTGCAGTTCACCTTTGTCATCCATATAGAAAATCGCCGGGGTGGCTTGCAGTTCGAGCTCTTCCATCAACTGCATGTTGGCCGCGAGTTTGGTTTGCACGGCGACCGGAATGTCTTTCAAACCCTTGAGGGCGCTGCTCTTACCGGCGCTCTCATGATCTTGCAGGGCCTTGGCCGGGTCTTTCGCCGCCAGCAGCGCGGCTGATTTGCCCGGGCTGTCTTCGCGAATGATGCCGACCATGATGTGGCGCAGCTGCACTTTGCCGGCCTTGACCCATGGTCGCGCCTGTTCCCAGAACATGTTGCAGTACGGGCAGTTCGGATCGCTGAACAGGTACACCGTGCGCGGTGCATCCTTGTTGCCGTCCTGAATCCAGTTGCTCGCCTCGAACTTGGCCCAGACTTCCTTGGACATCGGTGCGTAGACCAGTTTCTGCAGCGGCTCGCTGCTCAGGTCCTTGCCGTCGGCGTCGTACAGATTACCCACCACGACGTGTTTGCCGTCCGGGGTCAGGTACAGCGCCATGCCGCGATTCTGGTATTGCGCGGCGTACCCGCGCAGGCCATCAGGGGCGTCGAACTGGCCGACGATTTTCGCGCCCTTGGCTTCGATTTTTTTGATCGCTGCGGGTAGTTCTTCAGCGGCCTGCACCGACGGCAAGTGCAGCAGGGCAGTGCCCAGAGTCAGCGTCAGCAGGTGGCGGAGGCGGGGCATGGCAGTTTCCTTGCAGAGTTGGCCGGGGCAACGGCCTGATTCGGGCTTGAGGGCGAAGTGTCGAAGGTTTCCAGAGCGCGTGCCAGGCTGGCGTTCGACAGTTCACCGAGATGGCTGGTCAGCAGGCGACCGTCCGGGCTATAGAACAGCGTAGTCGGCAGCGCCATGGAGCCCACGGCCTGACCGAGACGGCCGCTGCGGTCGAACAGGACGTTGTTCAGGCTCAGGCCCTGGGTTTCCAGGAACGTGGCCACACTTTGCATGCTTTCGGCTTGATTGACGAACAGAAACGTCAGATCCGGGCGCTGTTGCTGGGCATTCTCCAGTACTGGCATTTCTCGCCGGCATGGCGGGCACCAGGTCGCCCACAGGTTGATCACCAGCGGGCCGCCCTGATAGTCGCTGAGCTTGATCTTTTCCCCGGCGGCGTTGCGCAGGGCAATATCCGGCAACCGGGTGCCCTGTTCGTAGATATTCAGCGACAGGGTGGCAAGCAGCCAGAACGCCACGCCACTGACCACGCCGAAGCCCAGCGGGCGGCGCAAAGCGGGCCGGCGCCAGCCGCGATACAACGCCGCCAGCAACAGAACGATTACTCCGGGCCAGGCGAGGAAACCGCCGTCGCGCAGATCGATGATCTGCCACGGGTCATTGCGATAGTGCGACCAATAGAGCGCGACAAACGCAATGCGCGCCGCAAGCATGCCCAGCAAAAACAGGCTGAACAGCGCTGACTCGGGGTTCTCGCCGCCGCGCTTGGCCACTCGCCAGCCGACAAACGTCGCCAGTGCCAGAGCACTGATCAGCAGCAGGTGATTGAGCGCGATGGCGAAAGTGCCGAGGGTGAACGTCAGCATCAGTTGGCGTCTCTGGTGGTGGACCAGCGTTGCAGGAAGGTCTCGGCATCGACCTCGCCGGTGATGCGCTGGCTGCGGCGTTCTTCACCGTCGGCGCCGATCCAGATGAACGTCGGCGGCCCCGGCACTTTGTAGCGACTGAGCAGCTCGCGGCTGGCGGCGTTGTCGGTGGTCACATCCAGACGCAGCAGGCGCACATCGCTCAGGGCCTGCATGACTTTGGCTTCACCAAACACCTTCTTCTCCATCACTTTGCACGACACACACCAGTCGGCGTAGTAATCGAGCAACACCCACTGGCCCTGAGCCTTGGCCGCGTCGAGTTCGCGTTGCAGTGCCGCCGGTTCCTTGATTGTGCTAAAGGCATCGTGACCCGTCGGCGCCGCGCTGGCGACAGGGCCGGCGCTGTAGACCTGCAATGGCTGATACGGATCATCACTGCCGCCCGCCGCACCGATCACCAACAAGCTGCCCCACAAACCGAGCAACAAGGACAGCGCGCCAAACATCTGTGCGACGCGGCCAAAACCTTCGGATTGTTTCCAGGCGCTGTAAGCGGCGATCAACAGCAGAGCGCCACCCAGGCCCAGCCACAACGACGGATCCAGTACCGGGCGCAGCATCAACAATGCAGTGGCAAGAAAGAGGAAGCCAAATATGCCCTTGAGCAGATTCATCCACGCGCCGGGTTTCGGCAGGAAACGGTTGCCCACAGTGACCAGCAGCAACAGCGGCACACCGATGCCGATGCCCAGCGCAAACAGAATCAGACCGCCGTGCAAAGCGTTACCGCTCTGCGCGATGTACAGCAGCGCGCCGGCCAGTGGCGCGGTCATGCACGGCCCGACCAACAGACCGGACAATGCGCCCAGCACGCCGGCGCCGATCAGGCTGCCGCCGCTGCGGCTGCGCGACGCATGTTCAAGGCGATCACGCAGGGCCACCGGCAGTTGCAGCTCGAAGAAGCCGAACATCGGCAATGCCAGCACCACGAAAATGGCGGCAAATGCTCCGAGTAACCAAGGATTCTGCAACCACGCCTGCAGGTTCGCACCGAGCAGCGCAGCAATCACGCCCATTGCCGCATAAACCAGCGCCATGCAGATCACGTAGCTGCTGGCCAAGGCAAAGCCACGCCGTGGTGTGGCTCCACTGCCGACAATCATCCCGGCGAGAATCGGCAGCATCGGCAACGAACACGGGGTAAACGCCAACAGCAGGCCAAGTCCGAAAAACACCAGCAGACTCCAGCCCAGCGCCCGTTGTTGCAGGCTGCTGGCCAAAGCCTGATCCGGCGCTTCACCGCCCGTTATTGCTGCGGCTTTGCCACCCAGATCAATCACCCGGGTTTGCGGTGGATAGCACAGACCGGCATCGGCGCAACCTTGATAGCTGACTTTGATCTGACCGCTGGCCGCCGCCGGGATTTTTACTTCCAGCCCTTGGCGGTACACCGGCTGCTCGCCGAAGAACTCATCGCTGTGGGATTCGCCTTCAGGCAACACCGGCTGCTGATCGGCGGCCAGTCCATCGAATTTCAGGCGTTTCTGATACAGGTAGTAGCCGTCGGTGATCTGCCAGAACAGCTGGGTTTCGCCTGAATCCAGACGCTCGGAAGTCAACACGAACGCTTGGTCGACCGGCAAGAAGTCCGGTTTCGTATCGAAAGGATTGTTTCCAGCCTGGGCCAGGCCCGAGATCAGTAACGCAAACAAAACAAAAAAATGACGCATGGAGAAGCCTTGTCCCTGTGCAAGTGAGGTGCACAATGGGCAGCGGCGATTAACCGATGATTAACCGCCATGCCCTTGTCGCAGTGACGTTGGGCGCCATAATGTCAGCTTAATCGGCCAACTGCCTAATCCGCTTTTTTCCTGTGGGATTCACCATGCACGTACTGGTTTGCGAAGACGACGAGCTGATTGCCAGCGGCATCGTTGCCGGGCTCACGGCTCAGGGTCTGACCGTCGAGCACGTCAACACCGCGTCCAAGGCGCGGGCGATGCTCAAGGTCGCCGAATTCGATGTGATGGTGCTCGATCTCGGCCTGCCGGACGAAGATGGCCTCAAGTTGCTGCAACAGTTGCGGCAGAGCGGCCTGGAAATTCCGGTTCTCATCCTAACTGCCCGTGACTCGGTGACCGATCGTGTCGATGGTCTGCAGGCCGGCGCCGACGACTATCTGCTCAAGCCTTTCGACCTGCGCGAACTGTTCGCTCGCCTGCAAACCCTGTTGCGCCGCGTGGCCGGGCGCAGTGTCAATCTGATTGAGCACGGCGCGCTGACCTACGACCCGAGCAGCCGCGAAACCCGTCTGGCCGGGCAACCGGTGGACCTCTCGCGCCGTGAGCAGTCGCTGTTGCAGGCGCTGCTGCACAATCGCGGCCGGGTGCTGTCCACCGAGCAACTGAAGGACAGCGTCTACGGCTTTAACGACGAACTGGAAAGCAACGCGCTGAACGTGCATATCCATCATCTGCGCAGCAAGCTTGGCAAAGGCATCGTTGAAACCGTGCGCGGTCTGGGCTATCGCCTCGGGCCTGCCGATGGCGCAGAGCAAGGCAAATGATGAGTCTGCGACTGCGCCTGAGCCTGACGCTT
The DNA here is from genome assembly GCF_031456345.1 of Pseudomonas sp. 2957. Lineage (NCBI taxonomy): Bacteria > Pseudomonadati > Pseudomonadota > Gammaproteobacteria > Pseudomonadales > Pseudomonadaceae > Pseudomonas > Pseudomonas sp. 2957. The sequence goes on along the minus strand of NZ_JAVDUL010000003.1, from coordinate 20,104 downwards.
GGCGCGGCGTTCGCGCTGATCTGGGCGTTGGCGGCGGCGTGGATGCTCAGCGATCTGCGCAATCAGATGATGTTTTCCCTCGACCAGCGTCTGGTTGCCTCAGCGCGCATGGTCGCCGGTTTGCTCGAGCAATTGCCGACGCTGCCAAGCAAGGGCGAGGGCACCCACTTCAGTGCTGAACAGTTGAACATTCCCGGCGGCATGGCCTGTCAGGTCAGCTCATTGCGCGGCGAGATACTCGCGCGAAGCCATAACAACCCCGAGCAAGCGCTGGAAGCCGAGAAAATGGGCTTCCACGATCAGATGATCGACGGCGCACCGTGGCGCAGCTTCACCCTGGCCCGCGGCGATGTGCGCATCACTACGGCGGATCGGCAGATCGAGCGCGAAGCTTTGAACATGTCGATTCTGCTCGCTGCTTCGGTGCCGGTCGGTGTGGCCTTGCTGGGTTGCCTGTGCCTGCTGTGGCTGGGCATCGGTCAGGGCCTGGCGCCGCTCAATCGTCTGCGCGAGGCGCTGATGCGGCGCAATGCCGACTCTCTTGAACCATTGCAGTTGCAGGCGTTTCCCAGCGAATTGAAGCCGTTGCTGGAAACTCAGAATCAGTTGTTTCAACGCATCGGCAAGACCATCGAACGTGAACGTCGTCTGACCGGCGACGCCGCGCATGAACTGCGCAGTCCGCTGACGGCGATCAAGACCCACCTGCAAGTGGCGCGCATGACCGACGGCAGCGCCCGCGATCAGTCGCTCGCGCGCGCCGAGGAGGGCGCCGATCGCTTGCATCGCACCCTTGAGCAATTGCTGTTACTGGCGCGGGTCGAAGGCAGTCTGTCGTTTGATGACGGCTCGCAATGCAGCGCCGAGCAAGTGGCCAGACTGGCGATCCAGGACTCCACTGGCGGTGAACGGCTGCGGATCAAACTGCACGTGCCTGACGATCTGTCCGCCGCGCCTCTGCAAATGCCTGCCGTGCTGGCGATTGCTGCATTGCGCAACCTGCTCGACAACGCCCTGCGCCACACGTCAGAAGATTGTGCGGTCGAGGTTAGCCTGGAGAGCATCGGCAATCGTGTGCGTTTTGTCGTGCGCGACCATGGTCCGGGCATTGCGCCGGATGACTTGCAACATCTGACCCAGCGCTTCTGGCGCAACGGGCAGAGCACCGGTTGCGGGCTGGGGCTGGCGATTGTCCAGGCGATTGTTCAGCGCTGTGATTGTGCGCTGCATTTCGACAGCCGCCCGGACGGCTTGCGGGTCGAACTGACCATGCCGTTGCAAGCCCTCTGATCTCACCTCAGATCCCCTGTGAGAGCGAGCCTGCTCGCGAATGCGGTAAGTCATTCAACATCGACGTTGACTGGCCTGACGCTTTCGCGAGCAGGCTCGCTCCCACAAATGATCACTTTCTTCCACATCAAATGTAACTTCTCGGCGTTCGCAATCCGTCAGGGTTGGGGCTAAGGTCAACCCAGCTTTGACTCAAAGGATTGAGGGAACTGCGCCATGGAAGCACCCGTCTGCGTTCGTTCGGCCACTCTGGCCGACACCGGCATCATCAACCGTATTGTCGAGCGCTCGATCCGTATCGGATGTGCACTCGATCACCGCAACCATCCACTTCTGGTCAGCGACTGGCTCAACCACTCCTCCGCCGATTTCATCAGTAGCCGGCTCGCCGACCCACACTTTTATCTCTGTATCGCTTCGTTCGAAGACAAACCGGTCGGTGTCGGCATGGCCCGGGTCAGTGGCGAAATCCTGCTGTGTTACGTCCAGCCTGAATCCTTTCGTCGCGGCGTCGGCCGGGCGCTGATGCACAATCTCGAGGGCTGGTTGCGCATTCGTGGTGTGCAGCATGTGCACCTCAACAGCACCCGCACCGCCGAGGCGTTCTATCGGCATCTGGGTTACGAACAGGCAGCGCCACCCGGCCTCTCCACCGGCTTGCAAACCGTGCCGCTGCACAAACCTTTGTCCTCACCGGCCTGACAACTCGATCAAGGGTGTAAATCCGCACCGCGCTGAAGCGTTTCCAGAACAGGAAAACCTGCAAGTGCGCCCCGCGACCGGAACGCGCACCTGTCGGTGTGCTGTTCTGGTCACTATCCATAGCGAATTGAGGGGTCGAGAGATGTCAGTCGCCACCAGTCTTATCGAAGCGTCGTCGGCCCGGGTCGCCTCGGCGCCGGCAGAAACGTTATACGAATTCAACGAATCACCGTTACTGGCGCGCCAGAGTCGTCAGGAGTCCAACGCGCGCAGCTATCCTCGGCGTATTCCGCTGGCGCTCAAGCGTGCCAAGGGCCTGTATGTCGAGGATGTCGAAGGGCGTATCTTCATCGACTGCCTGGCTGGGGCCGGCACGTTGGCGCTGGGGCATAACCATCCGGTGGTAATCGAGGCGATCCAGCAAGTGCTCGCCGATGAGTTGCCGCTGCACACCCTCGACCTGACCACGCCGGTCAAGGATCAATTCGTCCAGGACCTGTTCGGACTGCTGCCGACGGAGCTGGCGGCGCAGGCGAAAATCCAGTTCTGCGGCCCGACCGGCACCGACGCCGTGGAAGCCGCGCTGAAACTGGTGCGCACCGCAACCGGGCGCAGCACCGTGCTGTCATTTTCCGGCGGTTATCACGGCATGAGTCAGGGTGCGTTGAGCCTGATGGGCAGCCTGGGGCCGAAAAAACCACTGGGTGCCTTGCTCAGCAATGGCGTGCAGTTCATGCCGTTCCCCTACGACTACCGTTGCCCGTTCGGCCTCGGCGGCGCGGCGGGCGTCAACGCCAATCTGAGCTACCTGGAAAACCTGCTCAACGATCCCGAGGCTGGCGTGCAATTGCCGGCGGCGGTGATCGTCGAAGCGGTGCAGGGCGAGGGCGGCGTGATTCCGGCCGATATCGAGTGGTTGCGTGGCTTGCGCCGAATTACCGAAAGGGCCGGGGTGGCGCTGATCGTTGATGAGATCCAGAGCGGGTTCGCCCGCACCGGCAAGATGTTTGCCTTTGAACATGCGGGCATCGTTCCGGATGTGGTTGTACTGTCCAAAGCCATCGGCGGCAGCCTGCCGCTGGCGGTGGTGGTGTACCGCGACTGGCTCGACACTTGGCAACCGGGCGCCCACGCCGGCACGTTCCGTGGCAATCAGATGGCCATGGCCGCCGGTTCAGCGGTGATGCGTTACCTGGTCGAGCACAAAGTCTGCGAGCACGCCGCTGCCATGGGTGATCGGCTCAGCGAGCATCTGCACATTCTGCAGCGCGACTTCCCGCAACTGGGCGATATCCGTGGGCGTGGCCTGATGCTCGGCGTCGAACTGGTGGACCCGAACGGCGCGCCCGATGCGCTCGGTCATCCGCCGGCATTCGCGCGTCTGGCGCCGCTGGTCCAGCGTGAATGCCTCAAGCGTGGCCTGATTCTGGAACTGGGCGGCCGCCATGGCGCGGTCGTGCGCTTCCTGCCGCCGCTGGTGATCAGCGCAGCGGAAATCGATCGGGTGGCCGAGATCTTCGGACGCGCATTGGCCGCTGCCGCCGCCACGCTGTAAATTTTTCCGCGCGGCGAACGTTCTTTCTACATACCCCGGCTGCATCCGTTGTGCGGCCGACCTTACAACGATGGAGAACCAGCATGACGTCAGTATTCGACCGCGAGGACATCCTCTTTCAGGTCGTGGTCAACCACGAAGAGCAATATTCGATCTGGCCCGATTACAAAGCTGTGCCGGAAGGCTGGCGCACCGTGGGCAAGAGCGGCCTGAAAAAGGAATGCCTGGCCTACATCGAAGAAGTCTGGACCGACATGCGTCCGTTGAGCCTGCGTCAGAAGATGGATGCGCAAGTCGCGGCGCAATAAGCGACCGGGCATAAAAAACCCGCTGGACCAGTGATGGTCAGCGGGTTTTTTCATGTCTGGAGAGTGACGTTGTGGGTGCGGGCCTCTTCGCGAGCAGGCTCGCTCCCACAGGGGATCGCATTTCAACTGTGGGAGCGAGCCTGCTCGCGAAGAACGATTACGCGGACTTACTGAAACTACGCTCCGCTCAACCCCTTGAGCAACAAATCCACATTCCCCTCCAGCTCCGCCAGCGGATCCGCCGCATCGGTACTCAACACCACCAGGCGGCTGCCGGATTCGGCAATCGCCGCTTTCACCGGCTCCGCTGGCTGGCGATGGTGCAGCACCACCGCCACGTCATTGTCCTTGAGCGTCGCTGTCAGCTTCTTTAATTCATCTGGCGTCCACTCGGCATCAGGCCGTGCGTCCTGTCCAGCCAGTTCAAGGTTGAGGCTGCCAATCAGATAGCCGAAGTGATCGCTCAGGCTCATCACACTCAGGTTGTCCGCCTCGGCCAGGCGCGCTTCGGTGTCTGCGCTGAGTTTCAGCAGACGCTGTTTCAACGCCGCCAGGTTGGCTTCGATCGCAGGCTTGGCGCTCGGCGCCAGGCGCACGAGGTCCGCGGCCATCACATCGGCCATGCGCCCCATATTGTTGCTCGCCAGCCATGGCTGACTGTTCAGGCCATCAACCAGCAGGCCCGGTTGCACGGCAATGCCGGGCAGCGCGCCGTCGACCGGGCGCGCAGCGTCGACTTCGACGATACGAATATTGCTGCGCCGCGCGATCGGGTACAGCGGATCATCGGCCCACAGTGAGCGCAGACCAATCACCGCGTCCGCGTCAGTGGCCAGTTTGCTCAGCGTCGGAGCGCCACGGCCGGTGAAATACGCAGTCTGACGGCTACCCGGAAGGTTGGCCGGCGCCGCGCGTTCGAGTTTGACGTCGGTACCCTTGAGCAATGCTTCGCCCAATCCATAGGTGATCGGCAACGAGGCCAGGACGCGCAAGGGTTTCGCGCTTTCAGCCGCCAGCAGCGGGGTGCAGACCATGCCACACAGGGCCATGGCCAGAGTCAGGTTACGCAGTGAAAAAGCCATTTATCCAAGATTCCCTTTCAGGCTGGGGACGACGCCGCGCGCGATGGCGGCGAGGGCAAAAGCGATGCCGGCGACCAGAATGATCGCGGCGCCGGACGGGATCGGCAGGTCGAAGACGATCGGCGCGAGAATCCCGCACAGCGTACTGACGGTAGCGATCAGCACCGAACACCAGAAAAAACCTTTGAGCGACTGGCTAAGCAAGCGCGCCGCTGCCGCCGGAATCACCAGCAAGGCACCGACCAGAATCGCGCCAATCACCTTCACGGCGGCGACGGTGATCAGGGTCACCAGAATCACGAACAGGTAATCCAGGGTCTTGACCGCTACGCCACGCACCGCCGCCAGTTGCGGATTGAAACTGGCGAGCATGATGCGGTTGTACAGCGGCAGGGCGAGGGCCATGACCAGCGAACCGACGATCGCCAGCACCGCCAGATCATTGCCGTTGACGGTCAATACCGAACCGAACAACACGTTTTCCAGAATGTGCACGTTGATCTTGCCGGCGAGAATCAGCAGCAGGCTCGCGCCCAGTGCCAGCGACACCGAGAGAAACACGCCGATCAGCGTATCCGGCGCCAGCCCGGTGCGGTTGCGCAGGTAATTGAGCAGGATGCCGAACAGCAGGCAGTAGCCGAACAGGCTGCCGTACGGGCCGGTGTAGGGTTCGCCGAGCAGAATGCCGATGGCGACACCGGTCAACGCGGCATGGCCGACTGCTTCGGAAAAGAATGCAAAGCGCTTGACCACCACCAGCGTGCCGAGCCCGCCCAGCACCGGGCCGATCAGCAGGCCGGCGAGCAGGGCGTTGACGACAAAACCGTAGGCCAGCGCTTCCGGCAGATAACCGGAAGACGCCCAGCCTTGGACCATCAAACGAAAGGCTTCGTAACTCATCAGACCGCGCTCCGTGGATGGGTGGAAAACAGCGTCAGCAGACGCTCCGGAGTCAGTGCCTGTTGCGGTGTGGCATCGAACAGCACGCGGCGGTTGAGACCGGTGACCCGATCGGCCAGCCGACCCACCGCTTCCAGATCATGTTCGATCCACAACACGGTGATGCCCGCCGCGCGCCAGTCAGTCAGCAGACGTTCGAACACCTGAATCCCGGCCTCATCAAGGGCCGACATCGGCTCGTCGAGCACCAGCAGTTGCGGCGCCGGGATCAAGCCCTGCGCGAGCAGTACCCGCTGCCGCTCACCACCGGACAGCGCGCCCATGCGCCGCTTGCGCTTGTCCTGCATGCCGACCCGTGCCAGCGCCTCGCCGATGGCGCCGGCATAGTGTTTGCTCAAGCCGAGAAAGGCCGGACGGCGCTGACACATGGCGGCCATGAAATCGTCGACGGTCATCGGCAAGCCGCGATCGAACTCCAGCGCCTGCGGGACGTAACCAATGATGCCGGGCTCGCCGGGCCAGTGCAGGCTGAGCTGGCCCTGATGCGGCATCTGCCCGAGCAGGGTCTTGATCAGCGAACTTTTACCACCGCCATTGGGGCCGACCAGCGCATGCACGCTGCCGGGCTGCACCTGGAAGCTGACCTTGTCGAGAATCGTCGTGCGGCCCAAGGTCAGGCTGATATCCGCAAACTCCAGCGTCGGCCCGGTTATCCCCTGTGGGAGCGAGCCTGCTCGCGAATGCGGTGTGTCATTCAACGAAGATGTTGCCTGATCCGGCGCCTTCGCGAGCAGGCTCGCTCCCACCGGGTTATTGGTGTTGTCAGGGATCAGGGTTTCTTTCGACGTCATGCCCCTGACTCCTGAATCGCCCGAACCACGGTGTTGAGGTTGCCGGTCATTTCCTTTTCGTACTTGTCGGCGGTGTATTCGCCGTAGGAAATGTGCGACAGCGGGTACAGCTTCACCCCGGATTCGCGCTGGATGGTGTCGACGTAGCTGGATGGGAAATCCATCTCCGAGAAGATCACTTTGACGTCGAGTTCACGCAACTGGTCGATGGTCTTTTTCAGCTGACTCGGGCTTGGCTCGATGCCGTGGGCGGGCTCGACCACGGCCGTCACTTCCAGACCGAATTCACGCAACAGATAGTCGTAAGCCGCGTGCACCGTGGCCACGCGCAGTTCGGCGTTGGGTGCCTGGGTCAGTTTGGCCAAAGCGTCAGCGCGCATCTGCCGCAGGCGTTTGCCATAGGCACGCGCGTTCTGGGTGTAGGTCTTGGCGTTGTCCGGATCGATCTTGCCCAGCTCGCGGGCGATATTGTTGACCTGGGCGATGGAGGCGCTGATCGACAGGAACGTGTGCGGATTGACCACTTTGCCGGCGCCGCGCGCAGCGACACCGGTGGCCGCCAGCAGCGGCACGTTCTCGTTGGCTTCGATGGTTTTGACATTGGGTGTTTCACTGGCGGCGATCATCCGGTCGGCGAAGTCGTCATGGCCGACGCCATTGAGCACGATCACGTCCAGCCCGCTGATGCGCTTGATGTCTTCAGCTCGAGGCTCGTAGGCGTGCGGATTGAAGCCGGCGGGAATCAGCGGCACTACTTCGGCCTTGTCGCCGACGATGTTGGCGACGTAGCTGTAATACGGATGCAGAGTGATGCCGATACGCAGGCGTTTGCCTTGCTCGGCGCTGGCCAACGGGCTCAACAGGCAGGCGCACAGGCCAAGCAGAAACAGGCGTAACAATGGACGGCGAGGAGATGAAATGGACATGGGCAAGCAGTCTTCTCTCGGATAAAGGCGAGGAATCAATGGCGATGTTCGCGGGTAACCCCGGCATCGAATTGCGCGACGATCTGTTTCCAGCCAGCGGCGGACAGCGCCGCGTCGGACAGATCCTCCGCAGGCGCGAGGTCGGCGCTGCGGTTCAGCCAGATGTCCGGCGCCGCGTTGGCGTCAGTGCCGACACGCATCAAAAACGAACCGGCGACATCAGGCGTCGCACTCCGACCGAAATAGGCACGATCGGCGAACATCTGCCATGCGTGACCGCCACGGCTGACCGAACTGGCATCCTGCGCGAACGGCGCGAAACCTTCTTCGGCCAGCACCTGTGGCGTCGGCAGGGCTTGTTGCTCTTCGCGCAGTAGACGGATTTCGTCGAGGGTCACGCGCAGGTCGGCATAGATGCCTTGCTCAGCGGCGCTGAGATCGCGGCGGGCGTCGTACTGGTTGCTGGCGACCGGCTCCGGTTCATGGGAAACCCCGCGCCACGCCACCACCGAGCCGGCGACCGCGAGGATCAGCAGGCACAACAGCAGCACATTGAGGGTTTCATGACCGGCACCGGCCGGACGTACCACTTGCGTCGTCGGGCTACTCATGGGGCTTCGATATCCGCCTGGTCGATTTCCACCACGTGGCCTGGTCCGGCGTCGAACAGCACATAGAACTCGCTGCCGGGCTTCTTGAACGTCAGCGTCGAGTCATCACCCAATTTGCCCGGCACCAGAATGGTTTCGTCATAGCCGATCACATCGAGGGTCACCCCCGGCGCGCCGCTGCCGTCGGAGAAACCGCCGGTGCATTTGATCTGTTCGGCATCGATGGCTTTGCATTCGCACATCGGGTTGTGCGCCAGGGCGCTGGCGCTGAAACCGGCGCTCAGCAGCAGCGCGGCGCTGGCGATCAAACGGGTATGAAGGGGTGAGCGAGTCATGGTTTGGCTCCTTGTTTGTTCAGCCACGCAACCGTGGCGGGGGAGGCTTGGCTCAGGGGAATCGCGGCTTGGTGCATGCTGCCGTCCCAGCCTTCCATGGTGATCCACAGCTCGGCGTCAGGTTTGGTCTTTGCCGGGATCGGCATCTGCGTGCCCATGCGGTAAGGGGTACCGAAGAAGATCGTGCCGGCGGCACGCAGGCTGCGCGGCTTGCCGATGCGCAGGTAAGTGGCCTTGACCTGTTCGACACAGCTGTCGCAGACGGCGGCAGTGAAATCCTTCATGTAGCCGGCCGGGCCGCTCAGGTGCGGCGCCTCTTCGCGTAACTCGGCCAGACGCAGGCTCCACGGGCCAACCTGAACGGTGCCTATTTCACGCTGGCCCAGGCCGCTGTCGCCGCGAAACAGCGAAGCATCGGCAAAGTATTTCGGCATGAAGCCCAGCGGGATCAGCAACAGCAGAACGTTGATATGGAAGCGCCACTTGTGCCAGAAACGCGACAGGCGCGACGGCGGTGTGATCGAGATGGCTTTGTTCACAGGCTGGCCTCCGAAGGTTCACGGCGCAGCGCCGGTTGGGCGGTGACGCGGTTTTTCTTGTCCTCGCGTTTCAGCGCATTGGCGGTGGCCAACGCGGTGCGCTTGGTCCAGATCAGCAGGCCGCTGAGGATCATCATGCTCAGCAACAGACCGAAGAAGAACCAGATCAACTTGATCCAGATTCCACCGAAGTCACCGGTGTGCAGCGGGCGCATGGATTCGGTGACGAATTCCAGCGAGGACCGATCGGACAGCAAGCGTGAGGAAGCCATTTCGCCGTTGTACGGGTTGAGAGTCGCGGTCTGATACATCAGCGGATACCAGCCACGGCCGCTGACGCTCATGTGCGAGTAGGCATTGCCCGGCAGGTTGACGTAACTGGCCTCCAGCCCCGGAATCTTCTGCTGGGCGATTTCTATTGCGCGATCCAGGCTGATGCGCGGCGGCGGGGTGCCGGCTGCCGAGATCGGCACACTTTCGCGGGACATCGCCGGGATGATCGGCTCGCTGGAAATGGAAATCTGGTTATCGAACAGGATCGCTTTGATCAGGAACCAGATGCCGGTGATGGAAATCACCGCGATGAACCAGATCGACCAGATGCCGCACAGGCGATGGAAGTCGCCCCAGAAGATCCGCGCACCATGGCGTACACGCAGGGTCGGGCGCAAAAAACCTTTCCAGAAGCGCTTGTAGACCACCAGCCCGGTAATCAGCGACACCAGCATCGGCACGCCGAGCAATGACACCAGATACCAGCCCCAGCTGTAGCCGTTGGTGAACGGCACCAGCCACCAGCCGTGCAGGGCGCGGGTGAACGCCTTGAAATCGAAGGCCGGCGCGGTGCCCTGAATGACTCCGGTGTACGGATTGACATAGACCGTCAACGAGCGCCCGTCGGGGTAGCTGACTTCGACGTCGAGGGCAAAGTGCGACTCGTCCGGACGATTGATGCTCTGCACCAGGGTTTGCGGCTCGGCCTGTTTGATCGCGGCGAGGATCTGGTCGTAGCTCAGTCGCGGCGCGTCGTCCGACGGCTGACTGGCGCGCATTTGCGGGTTGGCCAGCCAGACAATCTCCTGGCTGACCACCGCCAGCGTGCCGGTGACACAGACGATCAGCACAAAGAACCAGATCGGCAACGCCAGCCAGCTATGCACCAGGAACCACAGTTTGGAACGGGATTTCTTCGACATGATTGCGCGTCTTGATTGCGGTGGAAGGGGCCGGGCTACGGGCTTCGCAGCACGGAACTCCCCCGGGAGACCGTTCGTGGCTTTTGCCTACGCGAACGGCCTGCATTCCTATAAGACGGATGAGCGAAGAAAATCCCGAAAGCGGATATGAAAGTAAATGTTTCGCAATTACATCGGCAGTGTATTTCTGCCGGTTGATCCGAGGTAAAAAACCTCAACCTTGGTTAAACATCTCCATCGCCCGCTGGCGAATCTGCTCTTCGCTCAGATCCTCTTTATGCGTGGCGAGAAACCACAGATGGCCGAACGGATCTCTGAGCGTGCCGCTGCGATCACCATAAAACTGGTCTTTGACCTCGGAGACGCTTTGCGCCCCGGCATCCAGCGCTTGTTGAAAGGACTGGTCGACATCGGTGACATACAGGTGCAAGCCGATCGACACCGCCTGCTGCGGATTGCTCAACGGCCCCTGATCACAAGGGGTGCCAAGCATGATCGCGCTGTCGCCGATGCGCAGTTCGGCGTGGCCGATATTGCCGTCGGGCATGGTCAGGCGCATGACTTCGCTGGCGTTGAAGGCTTTTTTGTAGAACTCGATGGCCTCGGCAGCCTGTTGGATGCCGAGATACGGGGTAATGCTGTGATACCCCTCGGGAATGGGTTTGACGCTCATGACGTTCTCCCTGTTTTTGTTTTCAACAGATGTGGTTACACCGGACTTACCCGGAGCAATCACTATAGAACCGTCCTTACTGCACAGATTTTCCGCCGACGAGCAGCAATCATCATTCATCGCGAAAGTGCGGGCCTGGGCCTCGGTCACCGAGCATGTCGCCTTTATTGCGTAACGGACACGCTTCCATGGATAGACAGCCGCAGCCGATGCACCCGGTGAGCTGATCGCGCATCAGCGTCAATTGCCTGATTCGTTCGTCGAGCTCGCGCTGCCATTGTTCAGACAGCATTTTCCAGTCCGCCGCCGATGGCGCGCGATCCTGCGGCAGGATCTTCAGCGCTTCGCCGATTTCCGCCAGCGGTATTCCCAGCCGTTGCGCGACTTTGATCAACGCCACCCGGCGCAGGACGGCGCGCGGATAGCGGCGCTGATTGCCGGCATTGCGCTCACTCTTGATCAAACCTTTGGCTTCATAAAAGTGCAGCGCCGTGACCGCGACGCCACTGCGCGCCGAGACCTCCCCAACGGTGAGAGGCTTGTGCACCTGGTCTTTGCTGATCATGCTGAAAATACCCTTGACCTTGACTTAACTAGAGGTTTTACCCTGCAGCTCTTCGGGTCGCAAGGCTCGCTTCAAGATGAGTGGGGGCTTTCCATGAGCAATCGCAGCTTTACCCAATTGATCGAATTCGAAATCGAACCCCGCCAGCAAGCGGCGCTGGTCTCGGCACTGGCGGCGCAGACCGAGGGCCTGGCTCAGCGTCACGACGGGTTTCTCAGCGCCAGCGTGCAAGCCAGCGACGACGGCCGTCGCGTGTTGAGCTTTTTGCAGTGGCAAAGTCGCGAAGCGGGCGAGGCGGCATTTCGCAGTTTCGAACGCGGCGAAGAGGATTTCTGGCAGTTGATCCGTACGCATCGGGCGAAAACCGTGACCTTCAACTCGTTCCAGGTGCACAGCAGCATTGCCCGCAGCCACGACGACGCGCTGCACTGCCGTCTGCCGGTCAGCCAGTATTAGTGCCAACCTGATAGCCACTATTGAGAGCGTTGATTTCTGCGCGAGCGTGCCCGGGCGTAGCCTTTCTCCATCGACCCCACATTGCTCGCCAGGACGCTCCCATGAACCGTTTACTGACTGTTTCGCTGATGCTCGCTGTTTCCGTACTCGCCGGCTGTGCCAGCCACGTTTCGCCAGAGCTGCGCCCCTATACCGCTGAAGAATCCCGCGAGCTGGCGCTGGAAGCGCTGAACCGCAGCGGTTTGTCGTTCGACGAATACCACGCGAAAAAAGCCCAATTGCTCGGCCAGCCGCAGAAAACTTTCGGCTTCGATCAACAGGGTGAGATGAGCGCCGAACGTGCCATACAGCTGCACGGTCGTCCAAGCTGAAAGCAAACTGTACTGCTTGAAGTTTTCCCTAACTGTCCGTGGGTTTGCCGGGCCGTGTGGGATAGGGTCAATAGCTGAATGACCCTGGATGGACTGCCTCGATGAACCTCTCGCTTGATCTGCTGTTGGCCTTTGCCCTGTTTGCCCTTGTCACCTCGATCACACCGGGGCCGAACAACACCATGTTGCTGGCGTCCGGAGTGAATTTCGGTTTCAACCGCACCATTCCACACATGCTCGGCATCAGCTGCGGCTTCTTTCTATTGGTGGTAGCGGTGGGCTTCGGCCTTGGTGCGGTGTTTCAGGCCTACCCGATTCTGTATACGGTGCTGCGGTATGTCGGCGCGGCGTATTTGTTGTATCTGGCGTGGAAGATCGCCCACTCCGGCCCGGTCGGCGACAGTGTCGACGGCGAGGCGAAACCGATCAGTTATCTGGGCGCCGCGGCGTTCCAGTGGGTCAATCCCAAGGCATGGATCATGGCAATCGGTGCCATCAGCACGTACACGCCGATGCAGGGTTATTTCTATAACGTCGTGATCATCGCGGCGGTGTTCGCCATCATCAATCTGCCCAGTGTCGGCCTGTGGGCGGCGTGCGGCACGCTGTTGCGCAATGTGCTGAAAGATCCGCGCTGGTTGCGCGTGTTCAATTGGGGCATGGCGGCGCTGTTGGTGATCTCGCTGTATCCGTTACTTCTGGAAAGCTTTCACTGACGCATTGCTTCAATCGCCGGCCCGATGCCTGTTAAGCTCGGTTTCAGGAGCGTTCCTACGCACTTTTAAATGAAGCCCTACTTCTTTAACGGCATCCGATCAGGTATTGATGACGCTCTCGAACCCATGCACAGCTCACGAGGCTGTGCATTGTCGTTTGCAGATACGAGCCTCCTGATCCCGGAACACGCTCTGCGAGTCCTTTATGAACACACGTCCGTTGTATTTCGATTACGCCGCCACCACCCCGGTGGACGAGCGGGTCATCCAGGTGATGATCGAGTGTCTGGGTTTTCACGGTAACTTTGGTAACCCGGCGTCCAGCTCCCACGCTTTCGGCCAGCAGGCCCGGCAGACGGTCGAGCAGGCGCGTCGGCAAGTAGCCGATCTGGTCGGCGCGCAGCCTGAGCAGATTGTCTGGACCTCCGGTGCCACCGAGTCCAACAACCTCGCCCTCAAAGGCGTCTCCCAGGGCCGTGGCATTTCCGGCGGGCACATCATTACCAGTCAGATCGAACACAAGGCCATTCTCGACACCGCGCGGCAATTGCAGGACTCAGGCATTGCCGTGACCTATCTGGTGCCGGACGCCCAAGGCTTGATCACGCCGCAAGCGGTCAGCAAAGCGATGCGTGATGACACCTTTCTGGTCTCGCTGATGCTGGTCAACAACGAGTTGGGCACGGTCAACGATGTCGAGGCGATTGGCGAGGTGGTGCGCGGTCGGCAGGCGTTGTTTCATGTCGATGCTGCGCAGGGCGCCGGCAAGGTCGCGATCGATCTGAGCCGCTGGCCGGTGGATCTGATGTCGTTTTCCGCACATAAACTCTACGGGCCCAAGGGCATCGGCGCCTTGTATGTCGGCCCGCAGGCGCAGCAACGTTTGCAGGCGCAGATTCACGGTGGTGGTCATGAAGGTGGCCTGCGCTCCGGAACCCTGGCGACTCATCAGATTGCCGGTATGGGCGCCGCATTCGCGCTGGCCGCCGACGCATTCGAGGAAGAGAAAAAATCCATCATCGCTTTGCGCGAACGCTTGCTCGAACGTTTGATGACTCTACCTGGCGTGCGCCTCAATGGCAGTGCCTCGCAACGTATTCCGCACACCCTGAGCCTGACCTTCAGCGAGGGCGAGTTCAACAGCGCCGCATTGAGCCATTCGATCGCGTTTTCCGCGACGTCGGCGTGTAATTCCGCGAGCAACACACCGTCCCACGTGCTGCTCGCGCTCGGACACGATGCGCGGCTGGCGGGGCGCACCATTCGCTTGAGCCTCGGGCGGTTTACCACCGTCGAGGATGTCGACAAGGCCGTCGAACTGATCACTACCGCCTGCGCCAGTGCCCCGGCATTCTGGGCGACAGGGCTTTAAACAGCCGACGCTTTCCATGGCCGCGAAGGCTACGAACAATAACGATGACGCGATTAGCAGGAGACATGATGAGTTCCCACACCTTGACCGAAGGATCGGTGCCTCAGCGCTTGGCGCATACCCGTGAACTGATGCGCCGCGAAGGCATCCATGCGCTGCTGGTGCCGTCCGCCGACCCGCATCTTTCGGAATACCTGCCGGGTTACTGGCAGGGCCGGCAATGGCTGTCGGGTTTCCACGGTTCGGTCGGTACGCTGATCGTCACTGCGGATTTCGCCGGTGTGTGGGCCGACAGTCGTTACTGGGAACAGGCGACGAAAGAGCTCAACGGCAGCGGCATCGAACTGGTCAAGCTGCAACCGGGGCAACCGAGCCCGCTGGACTGGCTGGCGGAGCAAACCCCCGAGGGCGGCGTGGTTGCGGTCGACGGCGCGGTAATGGCGGTGGCTTCGGCGCGCACACTGAGCAGCAAGCTCGAGGCACGCGGCGCTCGCCTGCGCACCGATATCGACCTGTTGCAGGAAGTCTGGCGTGATCGCCCGAGCCTGCCGAACGCGCCGATCTATCAGCATCTGCCGCCGCAAGCGACCGTCAGCCGTGGCGAGAAACTGGCGAAATTGCGCGAAACCTTGCAAGAACGTGGTGCCGACTGGCACTTCATCGCCACCCTGGATGACATCGCCTGGCTGTTCAACCTGCGTGGCGGTGATGTTTCGTTCAATCCGGTGTTTGTTTCGTTCGCCTTGATCAATCAGCAACAGGCCACGCTGTTCGTGGCGCTGAGCAAGGTCGATGCCGATCTGCGCGCGGTACTGGAGCAGGATGGCGTGACGCTGCGTGACTACAGCGAAGTGGCCGATGCGTTGCGGTCTGTGCCGAGTGGCGCGAGCCTTCTGGTCGATCCGGCGCGAGTGACCACGGGGTTGCTGGATAACCTCGACAGTGGTGTGAAACTGGTCGAGGGCCTCAACCCGACTACGTTGGCCAAATCGCAGAAAAGCGAAGCCGACGCTCAACACATCCGTAAAGCGATGGAGCAGGATGGCGCGGCGTTGTGCGAATTCTTTGCCTGGCTGGAATCGGCGTGGGGGCGCGAGCGCATCACCGAACTGACCATCGACGAGAAACTTACCGCTGCCCGTGAACGTCGTCCCGATTACGTTTCGCTGAGCTTCAACACGATTGCCGCGTTCAACGCCAATGGCGCGATGCCGCACTATCACGCTACCGAAGAGGAGCATGCGCTGATCGAGGGTGACGGTCTGTTGCTCATCGATTCCGGTGGCCAATACCTCGGCGGTACCACTGACATCACGCGGATGGTCCCGGTGGGCACGCCGACGCAAGAGCAGAAACAGGATTGCACGCGCGTGTTGAAAGGCGTGATTGCCTTGTCGCGGGCACGTTTCCCGAAAGGCATTCTGTCGCCGCTGCTCGACGCCATCGCTCGTGCGCCGATCTGGGCTGACAACGTCGACTACGGTCACGGCACCGGTCATGGCGTGGGCTATTTCCTCAACGTTCACGAAGGTCCGCAAGTGATCGCTTATCAGGCGGCACCGGCGCCACAAACGGCAATGCAGCCGGGGATGATCACCTCGATCGAACCCGGCACTTATCGCCCGGGCCGCTGGGGTGTGCGCATCGAAAACCTGGCGATGAACCGTGAGGCCGGCAGCAGCGAATTCGGCGACTTCCTCAAGTTCGAAACCCTGACGCTGTGCCCGATCGATACCCGCTGCCTGATTGCTGACCTGCTGACCCACGAAGAAAAACAGTGGCTGAACGACTACCACCGCGAAGTGCGTGAGCGACTCAGTCCATTGCTGGATGGCGGGGCGTTGAGCTGGTTGAACGAGCGCACTGTGGCCATTTGATCGATTTACCCAAGGCGCCGCTCGCGGTGCCTTGGGGCTCGGCTTCAATCCTGGCGCAATGCCTCTTCCACGAAGTCGAGTCGATCCTGACCGAAGAACAACTGATCGCCGATAAACATGCTGGGGGCACCGAAAACGCCGCGCTTGATCGCGGCTTCGGTGTTTTCCTTGAGTGCGGCTTTTACTGATTCATCGTTGGTCAGCGCGATTATCTCTTGGGGGTCGAAGCCGTTTTCAGTCAGCACGGCGGCAACGGTTTGCGGATCGTTCAGGTTACGGCCTTCTACCCAAAGCGCCCTGAACAGGCAATCGACGAACTCCGCGAAACGCTGCGGCTGGTTTAACTGCATGCCATTGGCGGCACGCATCAACGTCAGCGTGTTGATTGGAAAGTGCGGATTGAATCTGAGCTGTACGCCGTAGCGTTTGGCGAAGCGATCGAGGTCCTGAAACATGTAGCGGCCCTTGGCCGGAATCATTGCCGGCGAAGCGTTGCCGGTGGCTTTGAACACGCCACCCAACAGCATCGGGATGTAGATCAGTTCGCTCTGGGTATCGGCGCAGATTTTCGCTAGCTGAGTGTGCGCCAGATAGGTGGCGGGGCTGCCGAGGTCGAAATAGAATTCCACGGTTTTCGTCATGATCAAATTGCGCTCTTATTGTTGTAATGAGGGAGGAGGGCTTACCAGCGTTCGTTCCAAGGACGCAGGTCCAGCTCAAAAGTCCAGGCATCCCGTGGCTGACTGTGCAGATACCAATAGTTTTCAGCGATGTGCTCTGGATCGAGAATGCCGTCCTGATCCTTGGTCGCGTATTTCTCGGGAAAGCTGTTGCGGATGAAGTCGGTATCAATCGCACCATCAACCACGACGTGGGCGACATGAATGTTCATCGGCCCCAACTCTCTCGCCATGCTTTGCGCCAGTGCGCGGATGCCATGTTTGGCTCCAGCGAAAGCGGCAAATCCAGAAGCGCCGCGCAGCCCGGCCGTGGCACCAGTGAACAGAATCGTACCGCGCTGCCGAGTGACCATGCGCTTGGCCACTTCACGGGCATTGAGAAAACCGGAGAAGCAGGCCATCTCCCAGATCTTGAAATATTTGCGCGCGGTTTCTTCGAGAATGCTGCAGGGCACGTTGGCGCCGATGTTGAAAACAAAGGCTTCGATCGGGCCGACGCGGGTTTCGATGTCTTCGATCAAGGCGATGACGTCTTCTTCCTTGCGCGCATCGCAGGCAAAACCATGAGCCTCACCGCCCTCAGCGATGATTGCGTCAACCAGTGGCTGCAGCTTGTCGGCGCTGCGACGGGTTACGCAGGCAATGAACCCTTCACTGGCAAAGCGCTTGGCGATGGCCCCACCCGTGGCATCGCCGGCACCGACAACCAACACGACCTTGTTGTTATTCATGGATGAATCCCTTTTGGTTAACGATCGTTTAGTTAACGAACGTTATGCTAGGATCCGGGCAGCGTCAAGGCGATCTATTTTCAGGAGAGGACATGCGTTATTCGGCCGGACACAAATCGGAAACCCGCGAACGATTGCTGCAAAGCAGCGCGCTGTCGGCGAAGAAATCGGGGTTTTCCACGGTGGGCGTGGATGGCCTGATGAAAGCCATCGGTTTGAGTGGCGCCGCGTTCTACAGCCACTTTTCATCCAAGGATGCGTTGTTCGCTGCCATCGTCGAGCGAGAGTTGAGTGAAAGTCTTGAGCGCCTTGGTGGCCAGGGCGGTGCAGATCGGCAGCGGCTGGAGCGTTGTCTGAAGAAGTACCTGAGCATGGCCCACGTCGAGCAACCAGAGTCCGGTTGCGCGCTGCCGACATTGGGCGCAGAGGTTGCCCGTGCCGATATGCAGGTGCGTGAGCAGGCTGAACAGTGGATCTGCCGTCTTCAGCAGGGCTGGGCTGAGATACTGGAAAGCGAGAGTCTGGCCTGGTCGGTGCTGTCGCAATGTGTGGGTGCATTGGTGGTCGCGCGAATGCTGGCAACACCGGACGTGCAGCGAACGGTGTTGCGCTCGAGTCATGAGCAAATCACTCGTCAGCTCGCTTTGCCACGAGCCGAGTAGTTATTTGCAGATGACGATCATGCTGCGGCTGGTATAACCGGCGGGGTTCAGGCCGAACGGATAATCGCCAGGTTCCTCGACGGCATCCCCGGATTTGGCGATCACCTTGTAACCCTTGGGAGCGCAGGAGTTGGCTGCGCTGCTGTAGCACTTGTCCCATGAGGATGAAAGACCGGAACAGTTGATGTGCAGTCCCTTCTTGCCGCGTTTGACCTGGGTTTCCGAGGTCGCTGCGCAACTCGCGATCGCCAGTAGGGCGATCATTAGCAAAATTCGTTTCATTACCATCCTTAATAGCGGCCGCGAGTCTGGTGCTCGGGTCTGCCTGTATTCGCTCGCGTTTGCAGCGTGGTGCCGTCCTTTGCGAAAAAATCCATGCCTGGCGATGGGTTACGCAGCTAAACATGGCCTAAATGAGCGCCAATTACCAGAGCCACTTTCGCTACGCTTCAGTCAGCCGCGACAGCAGGCTTTGCTCCGCTACCCATGGTCATGGTTGCGCCCACTGAAGCCAGAATAATGCACAGGATGGCCAGCCATTGTGACAATGAAAGGTATTCCTGGAGAAAAAGCAGACCTGACAGCGCGCCGAAGGCCGGCTCGATACTCATGAGCGTGCCGAAGGTGCGCGCGGGCATACGCGTCAGCGCGACCATCTCCAGGGTATAGGGCAGGGCGGTCGACAGAATGGCAACGCCGATAGCGACTGGAATCAACGATGGTGTAAGCAGCGCAGCACCGGCATGAACGATTCCGATCGGTGCCACGAACAGCGCGGCGATCATTACGCCGAGGGCTGCCGTCGTCACCCCGTTGTCGGCGCCGGCCTTTTGCCCGAACAAAATGTACAGCGCCCAGCAGACCCCGGCGCCCAGCGCATAGCCCGCTCCGACGAGGTCAATGCCAGCAGTGGTTGCCCCAGTAGGTATTAATAGGAGCAAACCGACTGCAGCGAGCGCGATCCAGACAAAATCGATGGCGCGGCGGGAGGCATATATAGCTACCGCCAATGGGCCGGTGAATTCCAGCGCAACGGCGATGCCCAGCGGCACTGTGCGCAGCGACATATAAAAGAGGAAGTTCATTCCTCCCAGTGCCATCCCATAGACGATGACGGTACGAAGGGATTTGGCGGTCAACTTTGCGCGCCATGGGCGGAGCAACAGCAGCATGATGACGCTGGCAAAGATCAGGCGCAGCGTGGTTGTTCCTTGTGCGCCGATAATGGGGAACATGCTTTTGGCCAGAGAAGCGCCCGACTGGATGGACGCCATGGCTATCATGAGCAGGCAAACCGGAAACAATGTGGAAGCAAGGGAGCGAGGTTGATCATTCATTGCGCGGCAGCATCCAAGGCAAAAACACAGTATTGTTGTGGTAGTGGGCAATATACTGCGCATTGGATGGGGTCGCGTCTATATATAGAAAGCGTTTTTGCTGATTTGAAAGAAAAGCGAAATTAACGGTTGACGGCAGATTCCAGAGGTCTATAATTCGCCCCACTTCCGGCGCAGTCGAAACGGAAAACTCCTTGAGATTCAAAGAGTTACGCGGTTTTCGACAGCGGCTTGCTTCAGATTATCGAAGCCTGGAAGGAGTTGAAAGAGCGGTGATGTGTAGCTCTTTTAACGGTTCGATCTTCTCGGTCGAAAGCGGAGAAAAAGAGGTGTTGACAGCAGCGATTAACGCTGTAGAATTCGCCTCCC